>CAZLJQ010000042.1:0-40710 GCA_964559875.1 uncultured Acidobacteriaceae bacterium | reverse complement strand
ACCGCTGATACTGATCGTTTACCGAATAGCCGGCGGCAGGTGTTTTGGTTCCCAGAATCTTCAATTCTTTACTCATAATCATTCCTTTTCAGTTTCAACCGGGCAGCCTTAAGCCTCAAGCGATCTCTTTGGCGCCAGAAACAGCTCCTTGTCTTTAATCAGAAGCAGTGCGGAAATCGCGATAATTGGGCCAATGACGAGTTGTATCCTGTCTGCACCACTCCAGCCGAATAGCTGAACCAGCCAGCCGAATGCGTAGCCGGAAGCCGCCGCAGCCAGGAAGCCGCAGGATAAAAAGACGCCCGTCGCTCCTCCAACCCACTCTGGCCGTACGCACCGCTGCGCCAGCGAGAGGCCATTCGGATGCAGGGAGCTGCTGGCAAAGAGGCCCACCAGAAAGCTCAGAATCTTTTGCTCTCCCGGCCCCGTCATCACGTTGTACATCAGGTACCACACCACCGCTACCGCACACCACGAGCCAATGGCGACCCAGCGATTCGAGTAGCGATCGCCAAGCCAGCCAGCCGGCATCCCGAACATGGCACCCAGGCCGAAGAGGCCGAAGGCTGTACCGGCGACCATCGGAGCAAAGTGGAGTTGCCTTATCAAGAAGGTGGAGTACAGGCTTAGAAAGCCGAAATAACAGAATCCCCACATCACTGCCGCAAATCCGGCCGCGATCAGATTTCTGTTCCAGAAATGCTTTGGCACATTAGCCACCAGAGTTTCGTCGACAGCGCTCTTCGAGACCGGCCCCTTGCTCTCGGTGAATTCATCAGGGACCCCAAACCAGATCACTGCCGCCATCACGATTCCCAGCCCTGCGAAGACGATCATGGGCACATGCCAACTATTGGCTGCCACCGTCATGCGGGTGCCATAATATGGCGCCAGGAATCCGCCTAGGCCGTATCCGACGTTGATGGTTCCAATCACCAGGGCCTTGTTCTTGTAGAAGAAACTTCCCGCGGATGCAAAGAGGGCTGCAATCTGCATTGCCTCGCCGACGCCAGTCATCGTGCGGTAGATCAGCATGTCCGCAAAGCCCCGGGACCAGATTGTCGCTAGCGTGAAGAAGGAATAGATCACCATTCCCAACACAAGGACAAATTTGCGCGGATGACGATCCAGAAGGTAGCCGGTCGGCCAGGAGGCAAGGCCAATGCCTAAAGTAAAGACCGTCGACAGCAGCCCGGCATCTTTGAGCGCAAAGCCATAGCTCTTGCTGATCCAGGGAAGCAGCGCCGGAAACACGTTGCGGTCCATCGCGTTGGTGATGTAAGCGACAGCGAGAATTCCCAGACACGCTAGCGATACCAGCATCGATAAGTTTCGTCTTTCGGTCTGCGTGCCAGGTAGTGGTGCGGTACCTACGACCATAATTCACTCCCGCCAGTTAAAGATGAGCCGGACAGGAGTGGGTATCCGCCCCCATCCGGCAACAAACTAAGCCCAGATCATTTCAGAATTGATGTCCCCGAGTTCGCGGCAACCAGTCAGACTCATAACTCGCCGCAGCTCTTCGTTGGTGCCTGCGATCAGTTTTGTTACGCCCTCGGCTCCTGCAACCGCCAAGCCGGCCATCACTGATCTGCCGATCAAGACGCCATCGGCTCCCAACGCCAGAGCTTTGAAAACATCCGTTCCCCTGGTGATCCCGCTATCAACGAAAATAGGAATCTTCCCATCAATAACTTTTGCGATGCGCGGCAATATCTTCAGCGGCGGCACGGCATAATCGAAAATTGCTCCTCCGTGATGGGACACTACGATCGCCGCCGCTCCTGCCTCCAGTGCTTTACCTGCATCCTGTTCGCTTAAGATTCCCTTCAGGACGAAGGGTAGTTTTGTTGCCGCAACAAACTCCCGAATCTCTGCCAGAGTTTTCGGACCCATCAGGTCAGGCCGGATTAAAGTATCTTCCCGTTTGCCTCCGAAGACGAAAATCGTATCCATCCCCACGGCGAAGGCTCCATACTTCTCAGCCTCGGCAAGCTTCGCGAAGATCAATTCTTCGTCTCGGTAGGGTTTGACTATCTTGATCGTCTTGGCGCCTGTTTCAATGATTGACTGGAGTTCTTCTCCCTTTCCGATGCCGACCCACATGACCGCACCGGCGGCTTTCGCACCTTTAGCAATTTCCACCATAGGATTTGGGCAGATTGCTCCCAGACCTGAAAGCGCGCCAGTCATCACCGGAGTGTCAAAAGCACCGCCAAAAAGCTCCCATTTGGTAGAAGCCTCCACCGAATCAATGACTCGAGCCTCAATGGTCAGCGAGTCCATGTATTGACGGGTAATCCTGAGCGTACTTCCGGTTTCGGCTCCTTTATCCGCGTAATTGCCAAGACCAATCTCTTTCAACTTAGCTGTGCCTTCGGCCAACAACTTTCCAATCATGAGAATTGCTCCTATAAACTCTAATCTTTGGAAAAGCCATGAAAGCTTCTTCTGACGAACCTGCACCAGATTCCTATGGTGCTAGCATCACCCACTTTAGCTTGTCTCTTTTAGCAGGCTAGGTGGAATCTGTTGAAACCTCGCGAGGTGTCCAAGCTCCCACCATCTCGTTGGCAAGTCGCTTGCACCATTCGTCGTTTCAAGCGTCGCCCTTATTCCCAAACAGTCTGTCGAGCGAGAAGTAGTTGTCACCGATATTCACCAGGAGCAAGTAATACAGCAGCACGTACACCATCTGCAGGCCCACCGTCGCCCAGTCACTGCGCAATGAGGTACCAAAGACGAGCGCGGTCATCAACAATCCGCCCAGTGCCAATCCCCACCGCGTCAGCAATCCGACCGTAATCAGCACGCCCAGAATCAGCTCCGCGTATGGCAGAAACACCAGGAAGCTGTGAACCATGCCATAAGGCAGCGACGTAGTCGTAAATGCCTTCTCCGTTCCCGTGGCAAATGCTCCCACGCCCGGGCCAAAGATTCTGCCCGCTCCGTGGATCAGCATGTTAACTCCCATGGTGAGCCGGAATATCCCGTACGCCAGCCTGCGATCAAACATTGGGGTAGTCGAGTTCATCGTTTCTTTCCTTCCTGAATTGTGAGGGCAGTTACCCCTGGAACACAGTAATCGGGGGCGCGACGCACATCTGTAAAGACCTCGGCGCCGTTTTTTTGTTAGCGCTGACGCTTAGGCAATTTGCTTGCCCGCGCCAGGGCCGACCGACTGGTCAAAAACAGCCTGCACTGTAATCTTCACGACATGGCGCAGCGGCGGTAACTGCTTGGGGGATTTCTTGAGCTGATTGACTGTGTCGTCGAACAACCGACCGGGACCTACAATCTCGGCTGTTCCCTTGAGCTGGAATGCAGTGCCCGTTGCTGCATCCATTACGGTAACCGCAACCTTGGTATTCTCCTCTAAGTTTTTCCTGGTCTTCAGAGAAAACAGGTCAGCGAAAATCACGTGATGTTCGTCTAGGAGCTTGAGAGAGCCCTTAGGTGTGACGTTGGGCTCTCCGTCAAGTGAGGCGGTTGCCACCCATGCCATCTTTCCCGGCAGGAAGTCCTGGACATGCTTAGGAATGCTTACCATGATAGTGCTCCCCATTGTGTGATAGTGCTCACACTGTACGATAGTTGTGAGAATGTCAAACAATGTATCACCAGAGGACGAGCTGAGAAACAAAAAAATACGAAAGCGTTGTAGATTTTGCTCGTCACCATTTCAAAGTCGATGGTTTGCGGAGTATGGACCAGTTTTCATTGCCCGAACCTTAGATTCCGGCTTCCATTGCTCAAACGCACTTCCTGCGCTATGACGTTTTTGCGATTCAAAACAGCGAATTCAGAGAGTGCGCACTCACGCATGATGGTGGCCGGGACGGGGCATACCGCGGAGCAGATTTAGAATCGTGTGCTTCGCAACTCCGCTCTTGTACGCTTGTTTGTATTCGAGTGGTAGAGGGCAGCTAGGACAGATTGCCGAAGAATGGGTGAAGAAAGTTGGACGTGATAGGGTTCACATCCACAGTTGTCCGCCACGTTCACATCTTAGAGGTGATTCGTGTTGGCCACTGACTTCGGAGACTTCGGCTTCGAGATTGGCTTCATCTTGCGGAACCGATGTTTCGCAGACGCCTGAGATATTCGCGCCAAACTTCTTTTTGCATGCGCAAGTACTGATACCTGGACTCCCGTCGTGCCTCAATGAGGCCAGCAGCTACCAGTTCCTTGATGTGGTGCGACATCATTGTCTTGGAGATGTTGATCGCCTCTCTCACATCAACGCACGAGATCTCACCTTTAGCGGCCGCAATCCGATCGAGAATTTCTAGCCTTCTTCCGTCACCGAGAGCCTTAGCCACGCGAAGAAACGTCTTACTGTCCATATGTCCATAATAACGTAGTCTGCAATTTCTTTCCTTAATTTGAACACGGCGCGCCGACAATTCCAATAAACGCTTTGGGAGACTGTACACCGTCAGGCTAAAACAGAGCCGTCAATACATCGGGCGCATATACGCGGCTGGTATCTCAGCACACTGCTGAAGGCATGTACCCGTCCAACGTCTACACCGGATTCGTGATGCTGTTAGGTACAGTCCGATACCAAAAGCGGTACCCGCTCAACATACCGCAAAAAGAGCGCTACTTGTGAGGCTTCCAGGCTATTCGCCAGTCTCATGCTCTCATGCGGCTTTACCTTAACCTCCTCACAGTGAGTTGTCGATAATGATCTTCATGCGTTCGTCTGCATCGGAGTCAAGCAGGCCAAGCGCCGAATCCAGTTCCGAGAGCGGCAGAACGTGGGTGATCAGCGCATCGAGGTTGAGAAGGCCTCTTGCAACCAGGTCGATAGTCGCGGGGAAGTCTTCATTCTTGGCTGCGCGTGCGTTGATCAGCGTGAGTTCTTTGAAATAGAACTGGTAGAAGGGCAACGCACCCTCGGTTGCAGTAGTAATGCCGAAGAGAAGTATTTTCCCGCCCGGGCGAGCCATGTTTAACGCACTGGCCATGACGGGCAGTTTGCCGGTCGATTCGATGACGACGTCAGCCCCTTGACCGTGGGTGGCTTCGAGTACAGCTTTCTCAGCCGCCGGGCCGCCGGGGAGGGTGGCGTCTGCTCCAAGTTTTTCCGCGAGGCTCCGCTTCCACGCACTGCGGGTTATGCCGATGACCGGATAAGCGCCGCGCGCTTTGGCCATCTGCACATGGATCTGGCCAGCTACTCCCAGCCCCAACACAACGACGGATTGACCAGGGAAGATTTCAGCGCGACGCTGAGCGTGCAGGCAGGTGGTTGCCACCTGAATCAGTGGTGCTTGACGGCTGTTAATGGTGTCAGGCAAAGGAAAGATTGCATTGGACGGAGAGATCAAATAGTCGGCAAAACCGCCGTTTGCATCCCGTCCAATAAGACCGCCATGCGGGCACAAACCGGTGCCGCCCGCATGGCAGCAATAACACGTAGCACAGAAGAGACACGGGTCGATTATGACCCGGGTTCCGGGGCGATAACGACCGTCGCCACCTTCCGCCAGTTCGCCACACATTTCGTGGCCCATGATCAACGGATACTGAACCGGAATTCCACCGCTGTAAATCTTCAGGTCCGTCCCGCAGATGCCGCTATGAGTCACCCGGACTAAAGCGCGATCTCCCATCAGCGCTGGCTGCTTTACTTCTTCAAGCTGAAGCTTGCGCGAAGCCTTCAGCATCATTGCCTTCATCTTCATATTCTTCCTTGGCATTACCTACTGTTCATTCTCAACGGCAATGGATTACATCTCTTGGTGGCAGAATGCTTGAGTTCGCTCATGCGCAAATCGGCCTCCGATGGCGGCTTTTGTTATTCTTCTCACTTTTTGTGTGGCCCCATTTCCTGTAATTCCAGTGTCGAGATTTTTGACTCCAAAGCCACTCCAAAGGAGATTGGTGTACGACAGTGATCACACTATCGTATTGTTATAAGACCGTCAAACCATGTGTCACCAGAGAGCATACGAGCTAAACGAACGAAAGGAGTAATTTATGTCACCGAAGCGAGATTTTATTGCTCTCTATACCAAGGAATTCCATGGGAGGATGATTGCCGTCTCGACCTTCCTACGGGAGTTCGGATCAAAGTCTTGTTCGAGGACCCTAAGCTAGAACGCCAGGATGTGATGGTTAAATTTTTCCCAGGCTATGTTGAGCCTCGTCATACGCATGCATCTGCTCACAGCATTTGCGTCCTCGAAGGAAAGATGTATGTTGCGGGAAAAGAACTTCGCCCCGGGGATTACGTGTTCGAATGGGATACGGAACACGGACCATATTCTTACCGGAGGGCTGCACTGTCTTTATAGTTTTTATGGGGAAAGGAATGAGCCCAAGTATGATAAGGGATCTTACCCCCTGGACCTTCTATAGCACGCGCGACTGTGTTTGAGAGTCTTTCTTGACTGCCTTGCAACCTGACCGATCTTCGGAATAAGTCCACTGCGGGGTGAGGTTTGCTCAATCCTATGCACAATGTTGGGGCGTGAAATCGGCGCTTCGAAGGTTGGCAGTGTCGCCAGCAACAACCCGACGAGCAGGGATGCCTGGACCAGATGCTTCAGACCCTTATGGCCGGAGTGCATCCATCGAGAAACGGTTGAAAGGGAGCAGCGCACAGTATTCTCCTCCTCGAGTAAACGAAGAAATGTCTCGTATACGAGACGTAAGATTGTTAGCATTACATTTTGAAAATGAGCTTATCCAGCCTTGCGGAGCCACGTCAAGGAAAAATCCCGAATTCTGCCCATTGTTTCTAGTAATGACACCTATAAGCACTTCTGTCTTGCGCACAATACAACCAAAATCTATCTTGACAATAGCTGCAGGAACGAAAACCGCCAGGGGGCGGTGAAAGGGGCCGGCATGTGGGGCATCTATGACGAATTGATCTCTGCGGTTCCCGAGGACTCGGTAATTTCGGCTTGTCAACTCAGCCTGCACTGGTTTCTGGTGCGCGCGGAAGGGGTTGGAGTCACTATGGCGCCGGTGGAGAACAACGGTTTCAAGTTGGACGCCGGGCGAATCTCAGGACGGAAGACGCGAGAGATTGCCGAATGGGTGAAATCATGGAATTTCGCCGAGGCCGCCGTCGGCTTGGCTGCGATCAACTCCGCGCTGAACGCTCCCGCGCTTGTCGAGCAGCGCTTTGGTATTTCTCTTGGACAGATGCCCGGCGAAAATGCTTTCACGGCGCTGATAGATGAAGCTAAGGGGAAGAAGGTCGCGGTGGTCGGTCACTTTGCAAGGTTGGAGCGCCTAGCCGAAGTTTGCCAATTGACAATTCTGGAGCGGCGTCCTGTTCCGGGAGACCTGCCTGACTCGGCCTGTGAATATGTGCTCCCTGAGCAGGATATCGTGGTCATGACCGCGACCACGCTGATCAATAAAACCATGCCGCGCTTGCTGCAACTGAGCCGCAATGCCCACGTAATTGTCTGCGGCCCCAGTACCCCTCTCATGCCTCTCATGTACCCGCACGGCGTAGATTTACTTGCCGGTCTGGTAGTCGAGGATCCAGACGAAGTGTGGCGGGCTGTGCAGGAAGGCGGCGATCTTGCAATCTTCAGCTGCGGTTCCCGCATGGTTAGAATTCCTGCAATGAAAGCAGCCACTCAGCTTGCCAACTAAGCGGCCTCGCGGGTTGAGGATGGCTTTCCAGAGAATTGCGCCCGACCACGCGCCGTGAAGGTTGACAAGGGTCTCCGGCGTGACGGTCGCCATCGGTGCGCCATCGTGGACAATCGCGCCGCGTTGCATCATTACCACTCGGTCCGCAATCGCCAAGGCGTGCTCCGGATGATGGAGATGTGAATACAAAGGTGTAGCCCCCATCGGCAAGCCGCCCGACGCGCTCCAGCAATGGGCGTAACCATTACTAATCCAGCGCGCAAACACGCGAGGACTGCTAGGACTCCAGCATTCACCGGATTGTCGACTTCCCGTCACAAGTCATTCGGCCGAACGGAAGTATTCCTAATCCGGCAATGCAGGCGTGCCAGAACGTGCCGCCGCCCACCAGAGGTGACTATGAATCAGCCGCGTCTTCCTGTCCTTGTTCATTGGGAGCATTTAGAGTCTCGCCCCGCGCATCGGCCACCGCAGCGACTCCCGCTAGCCCAAGTTCGCCCGCCACGCTCCTCATCGCCTCTACGCAGAAAGCGATGTGCTCATCCAGATCGAGTCCCATTTCCTCCGCGCCGTTCACAATGTCCGCGCGATTCACGGAGCGCGCGAATGCCTTGTCCTTCATCCGCTTGCGTACGCTTCTGGCGTCCACCTCCTGGAGCGATTTCGAAGGCTTCACCAGCGCGACAGCCGTGATGAAGCCGGAGAGTTCGTCGCAGGCGAAAAGCGTTTGCGCCATGCGCGTATCGCGCGGCACACCGCTGTACGTAGCGTGTCCCATGATGGTCCGACGAATGTCCTCCGGATAGCCGCGCTCTGCCAGAATCTGGCTGCCCTTCAACGGATGCTCCTCCGCCGTCGGATATTTCTCGTAATCGAAGTCGTGAATGAGGCCGGTGACGGCCCACTTGTCTTCGTCCTCGCCGAACTTGCGGGAATAGGCTCTCATGCAGGCCTCCACGGCGAGCGCATGCTTCCGTAAGCTCTCTGATTGCGTAAATTCCGTCAACAGATTCCAGGCATCGTTTCGCGTCATGATGCAAAGTATTTTACCGACTCTTGATGAGCCGATCCAAGGCACGCTTCGATCTCTACCGGGGAGATAAGGTAGAAGACAGGCTGGACCGGTCTTCAAGACCATATGTGTGTGTCTGCGCCGAGAGGCATCTTTGTGTAGTCCGCCTGTAGTCCAAACGCTCCGTTCAAACCGTCTCACCTGCGTTATTCAACCGTCCAAGCTCTGTAAGTTGTTGAATGTACATACCGAAATGGATTCAAGTCTTCCTCCTGGCACCATAAAACAAAGGCTTTATAAGATTTAAAGCCAGTCAACTTCGAGGTTTTTTCGGTTGGTGGCGTTTTGGTGGCTGTCTGAAAATTTAGGTATTCACCGTCAAGCGTTCCACGGCATGGCGTAGGGTGCAAGGTGGTGGCCATAGCTGCCAGTACTGGAACGGTCTCCAAGCTAACCCCAGCGGCTACCAACCTTGAGCAGAACGTGTGCCTGTTGCAGTGGCCAACCCGTGTCTTTGCTACGCAGATCGCAAGCTCTTCAGCAGTTAGCATTGCCGGTGTATGATTTTCCGAGGTGAGCCAATGTTCCCCGCGAAAAAGATTCTTTGTCCCACTGACTTTAGCGAAACCTCGATTCAGGCGTTTTCAAACGCAGCAGAAATTGCTCTCCACAACCAAGCTAGGATTTATCTTGTCCATGTGCTGCCGGTATTGGCGTACACAGACGGGGACGTGATGATGCAGTTGCCCGAGTGTGAGCGCATGCTGCACCCCCAACAGCGGCTGGAGAAACTAGCTGAGCCACTGCTCGCAAAGGGCTTGAAGGTCGAGACTGTGATAACTCGTGGCGATCCGGCAAGCGAGATCGTGAGGATTGCAAAGCAGAAGGCGGTTGACATTATTGTGATCGCTACCTGCGGAAAGACCGGGTGGCGACATTTGGCATTTGGATCAGTTGCCGAAAAAGTCGTCCGCACAGCAACGTGCCCCGTACTCAGCATCCGGCCAGCAGTTCAAGGAGCATCTTCCACCACGCCCTGAGATGTTACCTGTGCTATTGAAGCAACTGCCAAGGCAAAAAGCGCTAGCGCAATTTCAAAGAAGGTGGGTTCTCTAGTGTTGCGAAAGCCCGTGAAGTGAATCTTTGCTTTCACCGATTGTAAGTTTTAGGATTTTATTCACGGAGACGCAATCATGGACGCAATCAAAGCCTTAAAGATGCGGCGGTGTGTTCGGGCGTACACGGCAGAACCCGTGGCACGAGATGTGATCGAGGACATTGTTGACTGTGGCCGTCTGGCGGCGACGGCCCGGAACGAACAGCCATGGGAATTTGTGGTCGTAACGGAACGTGCGGTGCTGCGAAGAATTGCCGATCTGGCCGACTATGGGAAGTTCATCGCTCATGCCGCAGCTTGTGTGGTCGTCTTGTGCAAAGAGACGAAATACTATCTCGAAGACGGATGCAATGCGAGCCAGAACATGCTGCTCGCGGCAACAGCGCATGGACTCGGTGCGTGCTGGGTGGATGGCGACAAGAAGGCGTATGCCGAGACGGTTCGGAAGGAAGTTGGCGCGCCGAAGGGGTACAAGGTTGTGAGCCTGATTTCGATTGGACACCCGGCGGAATCCCCGCAGCAGCCGAAGCGAGCGCTGGCAGAAGTGTTGCACTGGGAGAAGTTCTGAGCAGGTTTTTGTTTTTGGAAGAGTGTTGCGACTTCCCATCGGGCAGATCGCATCAGCCTCAACAGCCCTGAATGGGCTCCGTCAGGAAGCCTGATTGAAATCGGAGTTAATGCGTAACAATCTCAATGGACGGCACAGTTGAAGTTCTCGCGGGCGGTTGTCCAATCCGCATGCAACTCACAACGGCAGCACTGGCCGCGAAACAAGCGGCAACGACGAGTGAAATCGTGTTGTTCGAGCCGGAGAACCGATGAAAAATCAAGGCGACCAATGCCGCTCCGAGCGTCTGTCCAGTTAGGCGAGCAGTGCCCAGCATGCCACTTGCCCCACCGCTTCTCTCCTTTGGGACAGAGGAAATGATTTCCCGGTTGTTTGGGGCTTGAAAAAATCCGAAACCGATACCGCAGACAGCCATCCTCCAGACGATGGACGCAGTGGTGGCGTGCGACGGCAGCAGTGCCAGAGACAGCAGACCAACAGTAAACGCGCCCAGCCCCAGCCCTCCCAAAAGACCAGCCGAATAGCGATCAGCCAAGTAGCCTGCGAGCGGAGCTGCAACCAGAGTCCCCAGCGGCCATGGTGAGATGAGCAACCCACTCTCGATCTGAGTGCGGCCCAAAACATTTTGCAAATAGAAAGGCAAGGAGACATAAGCCAGCATTTGTGCCGTGAAGGAACAGATTGAAGTCGCTACCGACAAGGCAAAGATGGGACGCTGTAATAGATCGACAGCAAACAACGGGGCAGATTGGGATAACTGGCGCCGCACGAAGGTGATACCAATGAGGACAGCCGCGATGATCTCTGCTGCCGCCACCCACGCTTCTTGACCGTGTCCGAAGGCATCAACGCCGCTAAAGAGAAGACCGAAGGTCAATGCGCTGAGTAGTGCTCCCTTCAGGTCAAAAAGACGCCGCGCCCTATTGGTTTGGGGCAAAGTATTCATGGAGATCGCCAGAGCTAGGATTCCCACGGGAACATTCACGGCAAACAACCAAGGCCATGGTGCGAGCGACAGGATGCCGGCCGCAAGAGTCGGCCCTAAACCGGCTGCAACCGCAACCGCCATGGCGTTGATACCCAACCCCCGCCCCAGCATCTTGGAAGGAAAAATGACGCGAACCAACGCCGTGTTCACGCTCACGATTCCGGCAGCACCTATACCTTGGATAAACCGGGCGAACGTCAGAGAAAGGAGCGAATGGGACAGCGCACAACAGAGCGAAGCCGCGGTGAAGACCACCAGTCCTGCGCGATAGACTTTTCGATAGCCAACGATGTCCCCCAGCGAAGAAAGCGGCAGCAGCAACATGACAAGTGCGAGCTGGTAAGCATTGACTACCCAAATCGAGGCCGCCGGACTGGCCCCCACTTCCCGGGCGATTGTCGGCAGCGCAATATTGGCGACTGTACCGTCCACCACCGTCATGCCCACCGAGATGGCAATGGTGAGCATCGCCCAGTACCTCTGAGGGACGGGTAAACCGTCAAAAGAACTCTCTGCAGTAAAGGCTGGGACCGTTAACTCGCCTTTTGTGCGGCTATCAGGTTCATCGTCAACAACCATGTCCGTCAACCGTCTCCTGTGGTCCGGAACATTCAACCCTACATCCAGCACGATGGTTGCGACACATTTTTTTGCGTAGTTTCGCGCAGAGCATCGCGCACAAGGAATACCGGTGTATGCGTCGAAGGTGAACACTGATTCCGGAATACTGTTCGGATGCACAACGGATTGGTGTTCGCCCTCAGATCGGAACCGGCTTCATCTTTGACCGGGTTCCGCGCGCCCGAACGTAATCGCACCGGCTTCCTCCTGGGCTGTGGCTCGTCCTTGCGCTACAAGATAATGCAGATGTGAGAGCGACTCGCCGAGGGCAAAACCAATGTCGTGGCCGGTGAGGCCCATGGTATCGCCGAAGAGCACCGGAATCAGAGAGGCGGCTGAGTGCCGTCCGCTTTTGAGTGCGCGCTCGATGAGTTCGCAGCGCTCTTCGTGGTGGCGCTCGATTTTCTTGATGCGCGCTTGCAAACCTGAGAACGGCAGTTTGTGGGAGGGTAGAACCATGGCGTCTCCGCAGAGTTGCGCAATTCGCCGGTTGCTTTCGAGAAACTGCGTGAGCGGCTCGGCGGAGGGGTCCTCGAAACGCACGCTAATGTTCGGCGTGATTTGAGGCAACACCTGATCGCCTGAGATCAGGAGGTTTCGCTGCTTGGAGTAAAGAAGTGCCTGCTCGGGGGCGTGTCCGCCGGCAACGATCACCTTCCATTCGGAATCCCCAGTTTGAAGCAGATCTCCGTCTGCAACTGGTTGCCATCGTTCTGGAGGCGGCGCGAAAAGCCCCCGGTGGAGGCTCCAGCTCCGTTCGACTTCTGCAGCCTCCTCGCGGGGCAACCCATGCTTACGCCAAAAATCGACGCGCGCTGATGAGCTCTCCTGCCAGCGTTTACCTAGCAGAAACTCCGACTGAGCGTGCTCGCGCGAGGTCATGGTTGGCACAATGCCCCAGCGTTCGCAGATCCAGCGACAGTTGCCGGCATGGTCGGGATGAAAATGCGTTACAAACAGCCGATGAATCGGCCTGCCATCGAGCACGGCATCCCAGGCGGCTTCAATCTGCTGCCGTACCTCGGGAAGCGGGAATCCGCAATCGACCATAGTCCAAGCGTCTCCGTCGCGGAGTAGCCAAAGATTGACCGCACGCAGACGAAAAGGAAGAAAGGTCGACAGCCAATACACTCCAGGAACTATCTCGATAGCTTGCCCAGGGCCCGGCGGCGCAGGCACAGGAAAAACGGGCGTAGCAATTGGAATTTCAGCTTCATTGATTGCGGGTTGCAGCTGTTCAATCGGCTTCAGAAACTTCTCGGGCATTCACTCGTTCCTTCTAAGGTATGTGTCTGACGCAAATTCTGCCGGCACCTGCGTGAAGATGCATCCCAACCCGATACTAAACGGGAGCCCCAAGGAGAATCGACCTCATTTCCTGATGCCCGCGAGTGCCGCATGATGATTCGACACTAACGACGAGCAAAGAATTGTGTTGACAGTCCCAGAGAAACGCGGATAACTTACACATTACCAAAAAACGAAATGCTATTTCGGTAGCCGAAACGACAGGAAATTTACTGCGTTCGCTGCCGCAGAGCGCGATTTGAGGCTACCGTGGTTGCCTATAACCGTGAGACCGAAAGTGGTGTAGCCGCGGCGGAACGTGCGCTGGCGGTGTTGGCAGCATTTGACGAAGATGCATCTGTATTGACCCTCGCCAAGCTGGCCGCGCGCACGGGCATGGGTAAGAGCACGCTGTTGCGATTGCTTGTTTCACTGGTAAGGACCGGCTTTATCGAGCGACGCGATGACGGTACCTATCGAATTGGCTCGCAGGCGTGGCGAGTCGGCTCTCTGTTCACGCTCGACCTCTCGTTAGAAAAGATTCTCCTTCCGATCATGGAACAGCTGGCCGCTAAAACCAGGGAGAGCGTTGCATTCTATGTGCGGCTGGAAGGCGTGGCCCGGCCAACGCGTATCTGCCTGCTGCGCGTGTCGGCACCGCGCCGCGTGGTGAATATGTATTACGTCGGCAATCGGCTTCCGCTGGATCAAGGCGCTGGCGGGCGAGTGGTTCGCGCCTTCACGGATTTCTCTTATCGAGAGGACGATGTTATTCGCGCGGAGCGTGTGTGTGCCGCATGGGGCGAAGCCGACCCGGAAGTCTGTGCCGTCGCTGCTCCTGTTATGGGTCCGGATGGGCGCTTCGTTGGCGCGCTGCTTTTGTCTGCGCCCTGCTCCCGCCACGACCGGGATTGGCTGGAGTTGATGAAGCCGGTCGTGATGGAAGCCGCAGTCGAGGCAACGCATAGCCTTAAGCCTCTGCGGGGCGTCAACAGCTCACAGGCATACGGTCCATCTGCGGCAGCAACCATGGGAGCGGTCGCCAAGGGGATCAGCAGTTCGGTGGACTTCGGGTCAGGAGCGGAGGCTGTTAGTAACATTCAGAGCTTCTCCCGAAGGATGGGCGGCGGTAAGTCGAAGAAATAACGCTCGCGGCACTCCTGAAAATCAGGAGAAGCATGTTAGTGGAAAGCGGAGGCGAGGTTTATGGGTGAGTTAAGGATTCACGGGCGGGGAGGACAGGGAACGGTAATTGCTGCAGAGATGCTGGCCAACGCTTTTGTGCGCAGCGGCAAATATGCGTCCGTCTTTCCGTCTTTCGGTGTTGAGAGAAGAGGCTCGGCGGTAACGGCCTTTGCACGATTTGGCGACCAGCCAGTTCGAGAGCATACCCGCGTTTACCGCCCGGATGTAGTGCTGATTCTGGACCAGTCCCTGGCACTAAACGCATCGTGCTACGACGGGTTCAAGGGCGGCGGCACAGTGATTGCCAACTCAACACATCAGCAAAACATACTGGACCTGAACCTAAAGCAGCGCGTTCTAGCCACGGTTGACGGCGTACGTATCGCGATGGAAGAAACCGGCACGCCAATTACTAATACCTGCATGCTAGGCGCCTTTGCGAAAGTTACACAGCTTGTGCAGTTGGCGGATCTGAAAGAGTCCCTAAGCTTGTACTTTAAGGGAAACGTGCTGGCTAAGAACCTGTTGAGTCTGGAGAGAGGCTACGAAGCGGTAGAGATCTTGTCTTTCCCGCAAGGCCCAGAGGCAGCAGACGAACGTGCCGCAAGAAAACCTTCTACCACGGTGAAAGCACCACCCATGCTCAGCTCCTTCAATTCTCCATGGGTAGACGTCGACAAGAAACTTCTTACGGTTCGCACCGGAGAATGGCGATATGAGCGGCCGGAACTTAATAAGGCAGCCTGCAGACTATGCGGATGGTGCAGCATTTACTGCCCCGTGGGCTGCCTGACCACAGGGGAGGATCGTTACTATCACCCGAATCTGGATTACTGCAAGGGTTGCGGAGTCTGTGCCAGTGAGTGTCCAGCAGAGGCGATCAGGATGTGTCCGGAGGAGGGCAAGTAAATGATAACGGTTCTGACTGGCAATAAGGCCGCGGCAAATGGCGTGCTTCTCTCGCGACCAGACCTAATCGCTATGTATCCAATTACCCCTCAAACTCCTCTGGCCGAGGAACTGGCGCATTTCCACGCAGATGGACGGCTGGATTGTGAAATGGTGGAAGTGGAAGGCGAACACAGCGCGATCAGCGTGCTGATGGGTGCGTGCGTCGCAGGCGGCCGGGTATTCACTGCCACTTCGTCATGGGGCCTTGCCTACATGAACGAGCCCCTTATGTATTGCGCCGGTATGAGGGTCCCGGCCGTAATGGTCGATGTTACTCGCGAATCGCCATCCTTGCGCGGAGTAAGTGGCGGGCGCCAGGACATCATGAGCATAAGAGACAGCGGTTGGATCCAGATTGAACCCGAGACCTGCCAGGAAATCCTGGACTCGGTGATCATGGCGTACCGACTTGCCGAAGACCCAGAAGTTCTGTTGCCCGTGGTGGTGGCATACGACGGGTATTACCTTTCGCATTCCTCGGAACGCGTGGACATACCCGGACAAGACGAGGTCGATAAGTTCCTCGCGCCAGTCACTAGAGGCACTCGCCCCAACTTTAAATCAGAGGCTACGCTGCACTTCAGCCCAAGTATCGATGGTAAGCCGTTCGCAGAGTATCGCTACAAGACCATGCAGGCGCTCGAGCGAGTGAAAGACAAGATAGTGGAAGTGGAACGAGAGTTTCAACAGCACTTTGGACGCAGTTATGGAGGGATGGTTGACACTTACCGGGATGAAGATGCCGAGATTCTGGTTCTTACTGCTGGTAGTTGTGCAGGGACTGTCCGCGTCGTGATCGACCAGCTGCGCGATCAGGGAATGAAAGTTGGCCTAGCCCGAATCAGAATGTTCCGGCCCTATCCGCGTCAGGAAATGCGCAGGGTTTTGAATGGCAAGAAGGCAGTTGCGGTGATCGATCGCAGCATCTGCCTGGGATGGAACTGCGGACATCTCTTTATGGAAGCGAGGGCGGTTCTTCCTGATATGTCGAATCCACCAAGAATGATCGATTTTATTGATGGCATTGCCAACGCGGACATTACTTCAGACCATATTGAACAAGCTATTGCTGTCACCGCGGCCGCATTGGGCGGTAAAGAAACAGCCGAAACGAACTGGCTGATTTGGGAGTGATCGAGGACGCTATGGGGAACTTTAAACACTTGATTATCGGCGCCGGCCCAGCGGGACTGTCGGCTGTTCAGGCTATCCGCGAAGTTGATAAAACCGCTAAGATAACTCTGGTCTCAAAAGAGGAAGTGCCACCGTATTCACCGGCGATGTTACCGTATGTGCTCAGCGGCGAACTCCTTGACGCCGACCTGTTTGTAAAGGGCCGCGAAATGCTGGACCGGATGAACGTGAGCCTGTCCCTTCACAAAGAGGTCGCTGGTATTGACTCTGCGGCGCACCAGGTGACTTACTCCAACGGGGAGAGTGAGTCGTTCGATAAGTTGTTAATCGCCATGGGAGCTCGCCCGCTTACCCTTCCGATTGCGTATTCCGCAAACAACATTCATCACTTCAGAACTTACCAGGATTGCGAGCGCCTTCAACAGACCATTGGCAAGACAAAGCAGAATATTGCGATCTGTGGTGGCGGCCTGGTAGCCGTGGAAGTCGCCGAAAAGCTCTGTCGCGCGGGCCATGCGGTCACTCTAATTGAACTCAAGAGCTGCTTGCTCCCGCAGTTATTCAGCGCCAAGGGCATCGCGACGATAGAAGATGCTTTTCGCAACCATGGTGTCACGGTGCTTACTAATAGCACGCTCATCGCCGTCGCTGAGGCGGGGCACAAGCTCGACCTTACGCTAAGTACTGGAGACACACTCAGGGTTGACCATCTTCTTTTCGCAATTGGCGTGACACCGAACTTGGTAAAGGGACTCAGCGCTCCGATGACGGGCGGAGGACTGATAGTCGGAAGACACATGGAAACCGCTCTGCCAGACATCTATGCGGCAGGCGACGTCGCTGCTGCATTTTCGTTTCTGGACGGGCACAATGCCCCCTGTCCAATCCTGCCGGAGGCAGTAGCACAGGGGAAAGTGGCAGGGACAAACATGGCGGGAGGCAACCTGGAATATAAAGGCTGGATCCGCTGCAACTACCTTCGCTGTTTTGAAAGCAATTTGTTCAGCATGGGAATCACCGACATTAGCGCGGAGCCAGAATGTAGTGCCCTTGAATATACGGACGATCACGGTTTCCTGCGAATTCTGCTTAAAAACGAACGCATCATTGGCGCGGAAGGCCTGAACATGACGGCGATTCATCCCGGGGTCCTTCTTAGTCTCATTAGGCAGCAAACCTCAGTCGCCAAGCAACGAGACCTACTGTTTACAAAGCCTCGGGAAGTTGCATCTTGGCTCATGCAAAAGCAACGCAGCGCACAGACCGTTTAACGTTGGCTACAAGGAGGAATAGCGATGACAATGAATAACACCCTAGTAGTCCAGCAGAGTAACTGTCCGCCCTCATGCACCCTTTGCGTGGAGGCATGCAGTGGGAGGAACGGAGGCAACGGGCAGGCGGTCATTGAGAAGCTTGATCTTCCCGAGATCGGCTATCACTCTCTACTACTCTGTAACCAGTGCAGTCAACCGGAGTGCGCCGCCGTCTGTCCCACAGGAGCGTTGAGTCACCCTGCATCCGGCCCCACGGTTTTAGATAGGGCACGCTGCGTAGGTTGCGGCATTTGCTCTTTAGCGTGTCCCTACGGTGGAGTGCACCTGCAGGCGAAGGAGCACAAATCCTCTAAATGCGACTTTTGTGGCGATGCCCCACAGTGTGTAAAAGCCTGTCCGAATGGCATTCTGGAATACAAGAAGGCTGAAGTTATTGCGGAACACCTAAATGAAGACGTAGTGTCACCGGGCTTGCCATACTGCGCGGGTTGCGGAATGGAGTTAATCGACCGGTTTACGCTGCGCGTTTTGGGCCAGAATATTGTTCTGTTCGGCGCACCTGGATGTAACGTACTCGGCGCTAAGGCGAAGATTCCCTACTACGGATCATTAATGACGAACGCGGTATCGAGCGCTACCGGTGTTTCCAGATACTTCAAGCACATTCAGCGAGATACGATTTGCGTGGCTATTATCGGAGATGGGGCAACCGCGGACATTGGCTTCGGGGCTCTCTCTGCAGCAGCAGAGAGAGGCGAGAGAATCCTTTACATCTGCTATGACAACGAAGCTTACATGAATACCGGAATTCAGCGGAGCAGCACCACGCCGTTCGGGAGCTGTACGAACACAACCCAGGTGGGGTCGACTGGGCGCGGTAAACAAGGGAACGCCAAAAACGTGGCGCTCCTGATGGCGTTCCATAATATTCAATATGTCGCAACTGCAACCCTGGCCTATCCGGAAGATTACATGCGGAAGTTACTTAAGGCACGCGAAGCCGTTGCGGAAGGTATGGCTTACATTCACGTGCTAAGCCCATGCCCCACAGGTTGGAAAAGTAAAACGGCTGACACGGTGGCAGTAACGAAGGCTGCTGTTGAAACTAACTATTTTCCGCTGTGGGAGGCGGAAAAGGGCGATATAAAGTTTACGCATGTAGTGCAGAAAACAGCTCCGATCGAGCATTTTACCAAGTACATGGAACGTTTCGCTCATCTTACCGAGATGGAGATTGCGAAGCTTCAAAAACACGTTGATGGGTCCTACGAGCAAATTAGACGCATCGCATCGACGCGCTGAGCAGGCGATCCAAACATTGGTGGGTGGGATAACTGCTACGACAGGCTATCAGCTCTTTAGAAGTCGCACAGCTTACTCACTCTTGGGGAGAGTACGAACATGAATACTGGCGTAAAGGCTGTTATTGAGAGGGATACCGTAACGATTGCCTCTGACGATCTCAAGGCACTTGCCTGCAAGCTTCTTGAGAAAGTTGGAGTACCCAAGGAAGATGCCTTAAAAGTTGCTGATGTGATGGTGACCTGCGACCTCAAGGGTATGGAGTCTCACGGAGTTCGCTGGCTTGACATTTATCTGAAGCGTCTTCGTGCCGGCAGTGTTAATCCCGTGACCGACCTGAAGATCGTACGAGAGAAGGCAGCCATACTGCTGCTTGACGCCCAGAACGGCTTGGGTCAGGTGGCTTTCAGTAAAGCAGTTGAAATGGGGATTGCCAAGGCGAAGGATGCGGGGAGCTGCGTTGTCGGAGTTCGTAATTCGAATCATTGCGGAGCCCTTGGGTACTATGCAGAGATCGCCACGAAGTCGAACATGGCCATCATGCTCACGAGTAACGCTGCCTCGATGATGGCACCTTGGGGAGGAATGACGTTATCGCTGGGGACCAACCCTATTTGTTACGGGTTTCCTGGAGACGGTTTTCCGGTAATCATCGACATGGCCACCAGCGCCAGCGCACGCGGCAAGGTATTTGTTGCTCTTCAAAAAGGCACCAAGCTACCTGACGGTGTGGCGCTCAATAAAGACGGCGAACCGACGATTGACCCCAGAGAGGCTCTGGAAGGGATACTCCTGCCGATGTGCGGGCCTAAAGGATACGGACTGGCCCTGATGGCCGACGTTATGGGTGGAATCATGACTGGGTCTAACTTTGGACAAAACATTCCCTCGTTACATGGCGATATTAACCATGTTCAGAATATCGGACATTGCGCAGTAATCATCAACATTGAGGATTTCTTACCTGCGACTGAGTTCATTGCCAAGATGGGGGAAAGTAAGTGCCAGTTGAAGAGTTCTAAGCCCGCTAAGGGGTTTACGGAAATCTTCCTGCCAGGTGAGATCGAAGCAAATACGCTGAGACAACGGAAACAGCACGGGGCCAAGATCGGGCTGGGAACATGGACAAATCTACAGGAATGGGCAGAGAAACTGAAGATTCGTTAAGGCCCGGAAGGAAAACAGGAGAAACAGTGGACGAACCTTGTAAAACCGGCATGGATTGCTTTTTTCGGCCAAGAGGCATAGCGATCGTTGGCGCTTCGGCGAAGCCAGGCAGCCCAGGCAATCAGATCGTTCAGTTTGCACAGCAGATGCGCGGGAACGCGGAGATGCAGATTTATCCCGTAAACCCGACAAGAGATGAAATCGCCGGCTTGAAGTGTTATCCGAATCTACTCTCGATCGCTGGGTCAGTTGATTTGATCGTCCTTGCGGTTAGCTCACAATTTATTTTGAATGCCGCTAATGAGATTAGGCAGCGCCGGGAGCAGAGAGGCGATGCGGGCGCAGTTACCGTGATTTCAGCCGGTTTTAAAGAAACTGGCACTGCAAAGGGCGAACAGATACAACGCGATCTGATTTCGACAATCGCGATAAGTGGGGCGCGACTGATTGGTCCAAATTGCCAGGGAGTGGTGGACACATACGCGGGCGTAAATACTACCTTCAGCGTTCCACCCGATACTTCTAAGGGTGGAGTTACGATTGTTAGCCAGAGTGGGGCGTTCGCCACGTCGTTCTTGCGCTGGGCAAGAGATTTGAACCTGGTGGGCATTAATAAGTTCGTTTCACTTGGCAACATGGGCGATGTGGACTTCAAAGAGCTTCTAGCTTACCTAGCAGATGACACTAGCACCAGAGTTATTTCAATGTACTTGGATGGTATGAATGATCCACGAGCCATGTTTGATGTGGCCAGCAAGGTAACGGCAAAGAAACCAATTGTAGCGATCAAGGCTGGTAAAACGACAGCGGGATCTAACGTAGCACAGAGCCACACGGCTTCCATAGCTGGCAACAACGATATTTATGAAGGGGCATTTCGTCAGGCGGGAATCATCCGAGCTCAGACTGTAGCTGAGTTTTATCATACGTCCAGAGTTTTTGACATGGCCCCTTTGCCCAGGGGAAACCGGATTTGCCTACTTACTGTAGTCGGCGGACCGAGCACAATCTGCGTGGATGAACTTACATCTACAGGAGAGGTTGTCCTCGCCCACCTGAGCGATGAGATCAAGCAGCGGTTACGGTTGCTTTTGGTTGACAGCGCTAATGTTGGCAGCCCTGATGGCTTTATCGATATGACTGCCTCTGTTACTCCCCGAATGCACAGCGAAGTTCTGAAGCTATTGATGCAGGATGACGACATCGACGGAATCATATTCATGACAACTCCTCCGGGCTTTATTGGAGATGAAGAACTGGCCGAGGCGATTTTGGAAGGCTACAGGTCGATTCCTGCCGAGAACAGGAAACCCTTGCTTTCCGTAATGATGGCTGGCAACGCCGTCCGCCAGTGCAGAGTGCTTTTGGAAGCGGGGGGGGTTCCAACTTTCGAGTATCCAGACGATGCGGCAAGGGTGATGAGCAACCTTGTACGATACAGCTCGTATCGGCAAAGGAAGATTCAGCCGCGGGAAAGTGACGCTTTGCCGACGCAATGTGGTGAACTGATCAACCCATGCGTTTCCGATGGAGCTATCGTTGTTCCGGAGATTGAAGCTCAGAAGGTTTGCGCAGAATTCGGAATTAGTTGTCCTGCTACCGTCTCTGCCTCCAACGAAGAGGAATGTTTGGCGGCAGCCGAGTCCGTCGGTTTTCCTGTTGTTATAAAGATTGTTTCGCGACAAATCATCCATAAGTCCGATGTAGGTGGCGTTATTACTGGGATCGGGAACTCCGACCAACTGCGCAACGCTTACCGCCGTTTGCTCGAGAACGTCGAGAGCCGTCAACCCAATGCCGATATCCAGGGGGTGCTGGTTCAGAGGCAGGCAACGAAAGGCGTGGAAGTGGTTGTTGGAGCCTTGCGAAACGCGCAGTTTGGTCCGGTGGTGATGGTTGGCTTGGGCGGCATTTATGTGGAGGTATTCAAGGATGTGTCTTTCAGGCTGGCGCCTCTGGATAAAGAAGAAGCGCTGAGGCAACTGAAAGAGACGAAGGTATATAGGCTTCTGCAAGGAGTTCGGGGCGAAAAGCCTTGTGATATCGATGCGCTTTGCGCACTTATTGTCAGCGCCGGGCAGATGATCTCCACCGTGCCCGAGATTTCGGAGATCGATTTCAACCCCGCTTTTTGCTATCCGGAAGGCTGTACGGTCGTGGATGCTCGACTGGTTTTAGATCCCGCGCTTCGAAGAGAAGTTCGGAAGATGAGCGCAGTTACAGGGAAGTAATAGATGTGGTGGATCGTTTCCGCACTGGGCGCGGAGAGGGAGTCGGTCAAACGCAGTAATAATTGGAGTTGACGTCGAGAGGCAATCTCTATGAGCTCTACTTCTGTGGAGAACGCGACAGCAGTTACGGGCATGAAGTCTGTGGCGCCGGGAAGACGAAGGTCGAACTTCAGATGGGTGTTGGCCGTATTCGCCATGCTTATGACGTTTATGGCGTATATGGATCGCGTAAATTTAGCGGTCACGACCCCAGCGATTATCAAAGAATTTCATTTCACTAAGGTTGAAATTGGACTTCTGCAGACGGTCTTCTTTATTTGTTATGCGTTGTTTCAGCTTCCATCAGGTGCACTGACAGAGTTTTTCGGGCACCGCAAGATCGTTCCGCTATCGCTGGCGTGGTGGTCGGTTTTTACGACGATGACAGTTGCATGCCGTCAGTTTTCTTCGTGGGTGGTAGTGCGCGGATTGTTTGGCATCGGAGAGGCTCCTGTATATCCGGGACTGAATGCCGCATTTTCCAACTGGTTCCCAAAGCGTGAGCGAGGCACGGCTGTGGCGTTCATGTCCTCTGGCGCGAAGTTCGCACCGGCGGTTGGAATCCCGCTCGGGGCTTTCATCATGTCGAAGTGGGGATGGCGATGGGTTTTCGTAAGCTTCGGAGCGGTAGGACTGGTGCTTTCGCTAGTTTATTACCTGCTGCTCAGAACTCATCCCAGCGAAAGCAGGTTTGTGAACCAGGCCGAGCTAGAGTATATAGCCGACGGTCAAGCGGGTGGATCGGTGCAGAAGCGTTCCGTGGCACCGTGGCGCACATTCTTCCGCTCATCCCAGTTCTGGGCTATCGGCGGACAATTCGCGGTCGCTGACTACATCCAGTATGTCTTCATGGCGTGGCTGCCGGTTTATCTGATTGAAGCTCACCACTTTTCGCTGAAGCAGATGGGCTTTGGCGCCGCGATACCCGAACTCGGGTTTGCATTTGGCAACATCTTCTGCGGAGTGGCTTGCGATTTCTTGATTGGAAAGAGGCTGACGGGGTCTAAGTCTCGCGCCTGGTTTGGTGCGATGGGCCTGGTTGTTTGCAGCCTGGCGCTTTATCTCACCGGAATGGCTACGGAAAAGTGGCTGATCGTTGCATGGCTGACGGTTGCGCTTACGTCATTGGGGTGTACGTTGAATGCGGCTTGGTCGACTTGCATCGATGTAGGCGGCCAGTTTACTGGCACGGTAACCGGTTGGATGAATTTCTGTGGCAATATCATCGGCGCGATTGCTCCCCTGAGTACCGCTTGGATTGCGGTGCATTATGGTTGGCAAAGCGCCATATTCGTTACGGCATTAACTGGCATTCTCGGGGCAATCATCTGGATTTTTGTGAAGCCTGACGTACGCTTGAAAGGCTGCGAGTCTGAGTTTTCGCTCACTGCATAAAGAGCTCTAAGCATTGGCTGCTGTACCACCGGAGGTATTTTGTGGCATCTGCCGCACCCGCACGCGTCATGATGACGGCTCCAGAGCGCTCGACAGCATGGCGCTGGAACATGATCACGTTACTGACCCTTTCACAAGCCATCGCCTTCATCGACCGTGTTAATTTGTCGGTGGCTGCGCCGGTGCTGATCAAACAGTTTCATTACACGCCGGTTGCGCTCGGCCTCCTGTTCTCAATCTTTAACTGGGTGAATACGATTTCCCAGGTGCTTTCGGGGCCATTTGTGGATAAAGTCCGCGCGCGGGTGGGTTACACCCTTGGCGTCTTTCTTTGGTCGTTCGCTACCGTGCTTTGCGGAACCACGACGGCATTTGCCCCACTGGCTGCATATCGGGGACTAGTCGGCGTAGGTGAAGGACCGATGATTCCCTCCGGACAGCGCATCATCTTTGAAAGCTTTCCGAAGTCGCAGCGCTCGACTGTAGTTTCAATGTTCTTCGCCGGAAACAAGATTGGACTTGCGCTCGGCATTCCGTTTACAGCGATCCTGCTTCATACGTGGGGCCTGCCGTGGGCGTTCTACATTACTGGCGGGCTCGGCTTTGTATGGATTACATGGTTCCGGCGCTCTTATCGTGAGAGTGGACAAGTGGCCACTGCGGCCAAGAGCGACATCCGGTGGAGCACGCTGCTGCGCTACCGGACAACATGGGGCCTGATGCTTGGGCAAGCCGGTTATCTGTATACCTACTACGTGTTCGCTTCGTGGCTCCCGGGTTACTTGGTTTTGCAACGCAAGATGACCGTGTTGAATAGCGGATTTGTGGGAATGCTGCCATTTATTATCGGCGTCGCGGTAACCATCTTTGGCGGCTGGGTCGGCGACCGGCTGGTGATACGCGGCATGAGGGTTACGGTGGTGCGGAAGACGCTCTCCGTGGGTGGATTGTTTGCGGCCGCGGTCTTTACGCTGCTCGCGGCCTACACGAGCGGAATGTGGCTTGCGGTGACATTTTTGACGCTTGCGATTGCGGGCTTTAGCTTCGCCACCGGATCGATTCAGTCAATGGCGGTGGATATTGCCCCGTCGCATATGGTGTCTTCGTTGGTGGCTTTGCAGAACTTTGGGGGCAACGTGGCGGGTTCGTTCGCGCCGGTCGTCACAGGACTGCTGATCTCTGCCGGTGGAAATTTCCAGATTCCTCTTCTGGTCACTGCCGCCATTGTGCTGGTATTTGGCTGCGGCGGATTCGGGCTAATCGTTAAGAACTTGGACCATACCCTAGGATCGGCATTAGCGAAGGGTGCGTCAGCGTAATCGGCACGAAAGATTACAAGTGGATTTTGTACTGACAGTAAAGGTTCGTCGCGTGTGTCTTCATCGTAGTCTTCGCGATAGATGAATAGAGGTGAAGAATGATCAATTTGCTTATTATGATGACCCATCCCGAGCATGTTCGAAGACAGTACTACGATTTTGTTCGAGCCAACTTTCCCGAGTTTGCGGTGAACATAGCAGAACATCACAGCAAGGTTGGGCCATATATCGGCTCTGCGGACGTGCTGCTAACCTATGCCAATATGATGGCGGACCATGTACTCCAGGAGGGTCCCAATCTAAAGTGGATCCACGCCCTAACGACGGGCACCGACGGAATTGACAGCCTGCCGTCCTTGCGCCCCGAGGTACTGCTGACAAGCACGCGCGGAATCCACGGCCCCGCTATGTCGGAAGCCGCGTTGATGGCGATGTTGGCGTTGAGCCGAAACTTTCCGACAACCATCCGTAACCAGGAGCGACATCTGTGGGAGAGGCCGGCCGTGACCTTGCTCGATGGCAAGACAGTCGGAATCTTCAGCCTTGGCCTGATTGGCACTGCTCTTGTGCCTAAGTGCAAGACAATGGGCATGAAAGTAATCGGCGTGGATCCGCTCAAGCCGAGCGTTCCAGAGGCAGATTGTGTGCTTGGCTGGGATGAAGGCATGGCTAAAGTCCCGGAGATGGACTATATCGTTTCGTTTGTACCGTCGGCGCCGCAGACTCGGGGTGTCCTCAACGCAAGCTTTTTTGCAGCGATGAAACCTACGAGCTTTTTCGTCAATCTTGGACGGGGTGATGTCGTGGATGATTGTGCGTTACTCGATGCACTACGTCAGAAGAAGATTGCCGGCGCGGCACTGGATGTATTCCGGCCGGAGCCACTTCCATCCGATAGTCCGTTTTGGACATTGCCGAATGTAATCATCACTCCGCATTTAGGGGGCGTCTTCGACGAATACCCGAAACGCGCCATGCCAATCTTCGAGGAGAACGTTCGCCGATATTTGGCTGGTGACTTCGACAACATGATCAATCGGGTAAAGCATTAGAGCCTATTTCATAAGAGCTATAACCCAATTTTAAGTAGTGCAATTTATGGGCCGGTTGAACTGTTAAGGAGGCACTCATTGGAGCAAGTTAACGAACAGCAGGTGATGCGGAAAATCTTCTGGCGACTGACTCCCCTACTAATGTTTCTGTTCACGATCGCATATGTTGACCGAGTCAATGTTGGCTTCGCCGCCCTGACGATGAACAAGGATATCGGACTCAGCTCCCACATCTATGGATTGGGTGCGGGCATTTTCTTCTTGGGATACCTGCTCTTTGAGGTTCCCAGCAACATCATTCTAGCCAAGGTCGGCGCAAGAACGTGGATTGCCAGAATTCTCTTCACCTGGGGATTTGTTGCCAGCGCCATGGCCTGGGTCCATGGGCCGAAAAGCTTCTTAATCACTCGATTTATCCTTGGTGTCGCCGAGGCAGGTTTTTTCCCTGGAGTAATTCTCTACCTGACTTATTGGTTTCCGGCACGGTACCGGGCACGCATCATTTCCAGGTTCATGTTGGCGATCCCGCTTTCTGTTGGTGTGGGTGCACCGCTTTCAACGTGGATCATGCAACTTAACGGAACATTCGGGTTTAAGGGCTGGCAATGGCTATTCTTCCTGGAAGGGATTCCGGCGCTGCTAGCGACGATACTGGTGCTAACCGTTCTGTCGGATAATCCGGGCTCGGCAAAATGGCTTAACAAAGCGGAGAAGGAGTGGCTGCAACTGCAGTTGACGTCAGATCGCGAGCATGTCGCAGTGCAGAAGACCGAGACTGGTGCGGCGCGCGTTTTCACCAGCCCCCTGGTGTGGGCGTTCTGCCTAATGTACTTTGCCAGCACGAGTTCCAGTTACGGCCTCACGCTTTTCATGCCGCAGATCATCAAACAGGTTGGCTTCACCACAATGCAGACCGGGCTGATTATGACCATCCCGTACCTGATCGGCTGCATTGGTATGCTGGCTGTCGGCTGGCTGTCGGATCACTTCAAAGAACGCAAATGGCATTTCATCGCGACGCTGCTGATTGTCACGGTTGGCTTTGTGGCCGCAGGGTTCCTAGGTAAAACCGTCGCTGCCCTCGCTCTGCTTTGCATTGCCAATTTCGGCATTCAGGGCAGCAAGGGACCGTTCTGGCCTCTGCCATCGGCTTATCTGAGCGGAACTGCGGCTGCCGCTGGCATCGCATTTATTAATTCGGTCGGCAGCCTTGGTGGATTCTTTGGGCCGTATATCATTGGTTTAGCGAGTGACCACTTCGGGAGTTTCTCGAGTGGACTGTATGCGCTTGCGATTGTTGCGTTCGCGGGAGCGCTGGTTACCCTCTTTGCCGTGCAGAACCGCAAGGTTACACTAGCTCCTGCATCAGAAGAACTCAAAGCGGCGGCTGTGGCAGGGAGGCGCTAACGTAACTCCGGGGAGCGGTGACGCTGTGGAACCGAGGTGGTTGAAAGACTTACTGCTGCCAACCTCCACCCAGGTTTCTGTAAATGCTGACTAGGGCTAAAAGCTCGTTCGACTGAGCCTGAGCGAGTCCGAGCTCAGCGGCGAAGGAGTTACTTTCATTGGTCAGCACCTCCAGGTAACTGGCAGCTCCGCCTCTATAGCGTATTTCAGAAAGCCGCGCGGCCTCTTGAGCAGAGGTCGCCAATTGCTGCTGGTACTGACGGAACTCCCGGTTCTTGTGGTATTCAACGAGCGAGTCCGAGACGCCACGAAAAGCTTGCTGGATCGTCTTCTGATAGGTCAGCACTGCTTCCTGTTGACGCGCCTCTGTAAGCTTGATATTGGAACGAATTCTGCCTGCGGTAAAAATGGGCTGAACGAGTGACCCTCCGAAATTCCACATCCCGGCCGGGCCGGTAAAGAGGTTGGTAAGTGCTGTACTCTGATATCCCGCTGTCGCAGTCAAGGAAACGTTTGGGAAATACGCTGCCCTTGCCACTCCGATTTGAGCGTTGGCAGCGATCAATTGTGCTTCCGCCTCGCAAATGTCAGGCCTCCGCTCCAGCAGGCTGGAGGGAAGGCCCGCCGGAACATCGGGCAGATGCGGTTGCTCGATTAACTTCATTCCCCGCGCGATAGGGCCAGGATTGTTTCCCAGAAGCGCGCTGAGAAGATTTTCCTGCTGCTCGATCCGCCGCTCCAGATCGGGAATGGTTTCAGCCGCAGCGGACACCAATTGCTCCGCCTGCCGGACATCGAGCATGGATGTGGCCCCACCGTTGGCCAACGCTTGGGTGAGCCGCAACGAGTCCTGGCGCGATGCCAGAGTTCGCCGCGAGATCTCCAACTCCAAGTCGAGCGCGCGAAGCTGGAAGTAAGCTGTGGCGACATCGCTGACCAGTGTACTTACAACTGTTTTGTGTGCCCATTCTGTTGCCAGGAGGTCTGCCCGCGCCGCTTCAGCAGCACGGCGATACCTTCCCCAAAAATCCGGGTTCCAAACCAGAGAGAGACCCACCTGGTTTAGATCCGTGTCATATGCAGGGTAAGGCTTGGTACGCGCATAGTTTTCATTCAAAGCCTGGGCGCCGCCGTTGATCGCAGGCAACTGGTCGGCGCGCGTAATCCCGACTTGCGCTTGAGCTTCGAGGATTCGTGTTGCCGCGATACGAACGTCGTAATTCTGCCGGAGAGCGGTGTGTATCAGTTCCTGAAGCTGTTTGTCCTGAAACACCTCCCACCATTTCTCGTCTCCGAGTGATTCAGGACCAAGCTGTGCTGCTGCATCTTGAGGAGTAACTCCACGGTAGGTTCCAGGGATGTTTGCGCTAGCTCTCTTATAGTTTGGCCCCACTGCGCAGCCCGCACTCAGGAGCATGATCAGCAATAGTGCTGTTAGTTTTGGCACTTTAGTCTCCCTCGGATAGGCTCGGCTGCGGAACGGCATCAGGGTCGAGCACTTTGCCCCCACGGCGAGCCTTCAATCGCTCCACCAAGACGTAAAGCGCTGGAATGATGAAGATGGCAATCGCCGTGGCAGCAACCATGCCGCCGATTACGGTTGTGCCCATGATCTGACGGGCCACTGAGCCGGCGCCGGATGCTGTCCAAAGAGGAATGCACCCGAGAATGAACGCTAAAGACGTCATGAGAATGGGCCGCAGACGAAGCCGGGCTCCTGCTAACGCAGCTTCAGCCAGGGGTTTTCCTTGTTCATATTCATGCTTGGCAAACTCCACGATCAGGATGGCGTTCTTGGCCGCTAAGCCGATCAGCATCACCAGCCCGATCTGGGAGTAGACATCGTTTTCAATCTGCACCATATAAGCTGGATAAAAGACACTCAGCACCGCCCGGCGCAACCACAACACGCCAAAGGCACCGAACACTGCGACCGGCGTGCTGAGCAACACGCTGAAAGGCAATGACCAGCTTTCATAGAGAGCCGCCAGAATTAGAAACACGAACAACAGCGAGAAGCCGAAGATCACCGAAGCCGAAATCCCTTGCCGCGCCTTCTGCTCCTGGCGGGACATGCCCATATAATCAAAGCCCATTTCGTTTGGCATCGTCTGCCTGAAGACGTCTTCCAGCGCCGCCGTTGCCTGGTCTGAGCTATAGCCGGGCGCGGCGCTGCCGTTGATCTGCGCTGACCTGTACTCGTTATATCGCATGGTAAATTCGGGGCCGTTACGCGATTCGGACTTGGTGAGTGCGGACAGCGGCACCATTTCCCCTCTGTTATTACGCACGTAGTACTGCCCTACGTTCGCCACATCCGAGCGGTAAGGAGCTTCGGCTTCCACATAGACCTGCCAGGTACGTCCGAATTCGTTGAAGTAGTTGACGAACAGCCCGCCCATGTAAGCCTGAATCGTCTGGTAAACATCGTTGATCTGCACACCTTGCTTCAGTACCTTTTCCTGGTCAACCTGCACGAATTGTTGCGGCACGCTCGGCAGAAACGTGGTGCTGATCGCGCCAATTTCGGGACGCTTGCGAGCGGCCGCCAGAAACTTGGCCAAGTTGTCTGAAAGAAACTGAACGTCTCCTCCCGAACGGTCTTCCAAAACGAACTGGAATCCGCCGACGGTGCCAACCCCTGGAATTGACGGTGGAGAGAAGCTGAAAACAGTTCCTTCCGGAAGATTGCTGAGCTGCTGGTTCAAGCGCGCCTTGATTTCCTGATACTGCTCCGCTCTTGTTTCGCGGGCGCCCCAGGGTTTGAGCGTGACGAAATAGAAGGCGTTGTAACTGGTCCGCACATAGCTGAGCAAGCTGAAGCCAACAACGCTGCTGTAGTACTGAACCCCAGGTGTCTCGCTCAGAATTTTTTCAACGCTTCTCGATGCTGCTGCTGTCCTCTCCAGCGAGGCTGCATTCGGAAGCTGCATATTTACGAAAAATTGGCCTTGGTCTTCATCGGGCAAGAAGCTCGAAGGCAGGAGATGTCCGAAGAGTATGCCACCGAGCCCGAACGCCACCAGCAGCACCAGTGCCAAGGCTCCTTTCCGTATCAGCGAGCCGGAGAGCCGCAAATAGATTTCCCTGCCGCTCCCGAACATACGATTGAACCAGGCGAAGAATTTTGTGAGCAGACCTCGGCCTTTCTTTTTTGGCCGGAGCAATAGCGCGGCGAGCGCAGGGCTCAGTGTAAGGGCGTTGAACGCCGAGAGGATCACCGAGATTGCGATCGTCAAGGCAAATTGCTGGTAGAGCCTTCCCGTGATGCCCGGGATAAAGATTGTCGGCACAAAAACTGCCGAAAGAACCAGAGCGATGCCGATGACCGGCCCGGAAAGCTCTTCCATCGCTCTTCGAGCCGCATCCTTGGGAGCAAACCCTTCCTCAATGTGGCGTTGGACGCCTTCAACAACGACGATGGCATCATCTACCACCAAGCCTATGGCGAGAACGATTCCGAAGAGCGTAAGTATATTGATGGAGAATCCGAACAGCGGAAAAAAGATGAACGTACCCACCAATGAGACCGGCACGGCAAGCATCGGAATCAGGGTGGCGCGCCAGTCTTGCAGGAAGAGATAGACCACAAGGATCACCAGCACGATTGCGATCAAAAGGGTCTCTACAATCTCCTTTATGCCTTCTGTGACGGCACTCGTCTGGTCAAGCGATATGACATAATCCATGTCTTGCGGGAAGCGCTGCTTCATCTCGGACATCAGCTTTCGGACGCCCGCGGACGTTTGCACCGCATTGGAGCCGGGTAACTGATAAATTGCGATGACTGCGGCAGGCTGCCCGTTCATGCGGCTGACGATGCTGTAATCCTGTGCGCCCAGTTCGACCCGTGCAACGTCTTTCACGCGGACGATTCCGCCATCTGGAGATTCACGGATGACGATGTCTTCAAATTGTTCCGGTGACGTCAGACGGCCTTGAGCCAGAACGGAATACGTGAATTGCTGCCCTGCCGGGGCCGGTTCGCCGCCAGCTTGACCAGCCGGATTCACCTTGTTCTGATCCTGAATGGCATTGACGATCTCATTGACGGTAATGCCAAGCTTCGCCAATTGGTCAGGTTTTACCCACAGCCGCATGGCATACTGGCCTGCTCCGAAAACCTGCGTCAGACCAACGCCATACGCGCGCCCGACAGGATCGTTTAGATTGATATAGGCATAATTGGCCAGGAACTTTGAATCGCGAGTGCCGTGCGGCGAGAGTAACGCGACGAGCATAAGCGGTGCGGTCGTCGACTTCTTGATGGTGATACCGTAGTTGTTCACTTCGGGCGGAAGCTGAGTGGCAGCCAGATTCTCGCGCGACTGGGTGAGGATCAGGTCTATGTTGGGGTCCGTCTTCAGATCAAAATCGACCATCATCGTGGTCTGCGAGTTGGCCGTGGCGTTTAACGAATACATGTAGTCCATGTTGTCAACGCCATTGATTTGCTGCTCGATCGGCGTGGCCACAGACTGCTCCAAGGTGTTCGCGTCCGCGCCTATATACGTGGCTTGCAATTTGATCTCAGGCGGAGCAATGTTAGGAAACTGCGCTATGGGCAAAGTCGCGATGGTGACCGCTCCAACAATCACCATAAGGATGGAGATCACCATTGCCACGATTGGGCGGTTGATGAAGAAGCTGGACATAACTCAGTTTCCTTCCGCCGAAACACTTGCGGGCTTGGGATCGACGAGGGTTCCCTCTCTGAGCTTTTGCTGCCCTTCGACCACGACTTGCTCACCCAGTTTGAGGCCCTCGTCAATCACCCACATTGTCCCAACCTTCTCACTAGGCTTCACCGTGCGCATACTCACCTTGTGATCGCCGCCCACAACCGCAACCTGGTAGCTCCCCTGGAGTTGGGCGACGGCGACCTGAGGCAGCAGCAGAGCGCCTTTTCTTATGCTGGTCTCGACCCGCACTCGTCCATATTGGCCAGGACGCAGAACATTCCCGGGATTGGGAAAGGCTGCCACAATGCGAATTGTGCCCGTGTTTGGATCCACTTGCCGGTCGGCCAACAAGATTTTGCCTTTTTGAGGAAAGACGCTGCCGTCACTCAGGACCAGCTCAAGCGAGTTTCCGAAAAAGCTTATGGCATGGCCGCCGGAAGCCGCGCTGCTCTTTCGTTGTGCGTGGAGATACTCCTGTTCGCTAATTGGAAAATAAGCTTTAATGGGGTCAACTTGTGAAACTGAAGTCAAGATAAAGCTAGGTCCCACCAAGTTACCCATCTGGACCTGCGCGACTCCTGCAATCCCATCCACCAGCGATGTGACTTTCGTAAACTCAAGGTTGAGTTCCGCCTGCTCCACAACCGCCCGGCCTGATTCAACAGCGGCCTGGGCGCCAAGTTTGGCTTGAATTTCGTTGTCTATTTGGCTCTTGGCGATGGCCTTGGCTTCTGCGAGCGGAGTGTCGCGCTCCACATCAAGCGTGCTCTTGCCAAGTTGTGCTTGCGCCTGCGCAAGGTCTCCCCTGGCCCGGTCGAGAGTTGCCTTGAAAACCCTCGGATCAATTTCGAACAACACTTGGCCTTTGCGGACGAGCGAACCTTCTTTGTAGTCCTGCTTGATGATGTAGCCCGAGACTTGAGGACGGATCTGCGCGTTCACGTAGCCGTCCAACGTCGCCACCCATTCGCTGTGCACAGGAACATCCCGCTGGATGACAGGCGCGACTCGCACTTCGGGAACTGGAGTCGGCGCAGCTTGCAGGTTCCCTCTGCTGCAAGCTGTCGCCGTGACCAACAGCAGCAAGGCAGCAAGGGAAAAGCGTCCCAACCCAAGCGGGCAATCGAAGCGCCACGTGTCGTCGCGCAGCAAGCCGAAACGACCGCTCAAACTTTTGTAATTCTTATGAGTTAAGAAGATGAGATCGGAATACATCACTATTCCTTTGCTTCTCGAGCACTCTACTGCAGGAGGGCAGGAGTGTCCGCGAAACCAATTCTAGGCATTGGGGTAGCAACTAAGGATAACCCACTTAGGGTTTTGAGTTGAACTTAATTCAGGCGCGGGCTTCGGTAAACTCCCAAGAAGGGATGGACGGTGGTGATACTTGACACAAGGAGCAGGCTGCGAAGGTTGCACAGGCAAAATCTGCTTCGTCGTTATCTTCAACTGGCGCGGGAAACGCTGAAGTTACCACCCTGCGCATTTCATTTCGGTCTATTCACAGTGCCCAGTAGGAATCCAGACGGTAAATACGCTTCCCTTGCCCAGTCGGCTTCGGACGCGAATTTTCCCGTCGTACTTTCTTACCAATTCCCCGGTGACCCAGAGCCCCAGGCCCGTGCCGATTGACTCCTTGGTGGTAAAGAATGGTTCAAAGATTCGCCCCAGGTCTTCAGCACATATGCCCTTACCGCTGTCTGCAATTGTCAACCGCATCATCGGGTGGGCGCCGTTGAATTGGACGGGACAAGACATGCGCACATGCATAGTTCCGTTGCGCGAGGTCGCGTCAATACTGTTTGCAACCAGATTTGAAATGATCTGGCGTAACTCTCCCTCGATTGCCTGAACGCGCGAGACCCCATGATATCTGCGGACTACACACATTGATTTGTCTTTGAGTTTGGAGGCAAATAAATCCAGTATTTCGTCGACGAGTTCCGGAACGTGTACCGAAGTGGGTTGGCCCGGCTCCCGGTAAAAACCAAGGGCCTGTTTGGTGAAGTGAGCAATCCGCTTCAACTCTCTTTCGACGCCGTTCAATGTCTGGCGCGAGGTCTCCGACAGCGACTGATCCTGTAGAACCAGAAACACGGAGTTCATGGCAGCTGCGAGCGGGTTGTTGATCTCGTGAGCGATGGTCGCTGCGATTCTGCCTGCGGTAGCTAACTTCTCGGTCTTCAATAGCCCTGTCTCCGCATGTTTGCGGTCTGTGATATCGCGCAGAAACACGACGCCTCCGTGCAGTCCACCCTTTGAATCCCAGATTGGCCTTGCTGTTTCGGTCACGACTCGGCCTTCTCCGTGTTGCTGATTGTGGTTGGGAAGTTCAACTTCTTCAACACTCTCTCCCCGGATGGCCCGTGCCAACGGTGACTCGCCTACCGGTTCCGGCGTAGTTCCGTCCTTCTGGAAGAGACCAAAGTGCTTTGCCCACATTTCGGGCGCGATACCAACCGGTGTGCTTCCCAGTAGCCGCTGAACCGCTGGATTGATCATTACGAATCTTCCGTCCCGGTCACATGCAACCACTCCGTCGGTCATGCTATTGAGTATGAGTTTCAGAATTCGCGTCTGGTGACGGTCGGCCTGCTCCGATTGAATCAGTTCCTTCAGATGCGGCAGAAGCTCTGTTGCGGTCTCGCGCCGAAGTGTAATGTCCCTTAAAGAGAGAAGATACGCAGGTTCTCCCTGCCAATCGATGTGAGCGACTCGGAGTTCGGCAAAGGCGGCTTTACCATCCTTGCGACCAGGGTCAATCTCCGCGACGTCGGCGCTGATGAGGGGCAATCCTATAGGCCGTCCAAGCAACTCGCGCTGCTCGCGGCCCAGAAGCATCGCGGCTGCAAGATTCGCAAACTGGACAATACCGTGCATGTCTGTCACGACGAGACCATCACTGACCTTATCGATCAGCAAGCGGTACTGTTCGTCAAACTTCCCTTGTGACCCGACACTCATTCTTTCGTTCCTCAGCATTGAATCTTCCGTGAGCGCACCTGACCGAACGCACGCGGGATTCGCGGAAAGGATTCCTGTCACATTCCGGCATGGATTGCCAGTTTGCATTCTGTTTGCCTCGATGCCGATTCCTGGCAGTATGCTGGCGACCAATGAGCCGTCGACCGTGCCGGACGGTGATAATAGAACCCAATCGCTTTCCCCCGAAGCGACCAGGTTCTACCTTTCTCGCAGAGGCCCCTCCGATATTCCGGAAAGACCCTACAAGTGGTGCTCATGCCTGGCAGATCGTTTCAGCATTCCATGAAATTATTGCGAGATTTTAAGGAAGTTGTTTTGCTTCTAATAGCCCGTATAGCATTGGAAGGCCCCCCAGTAGAAGGGGCGGCGGTAGACACCTTGTGAATGCAACATTACGAGCTTTGCTGAATGCAGAGCCTCGGCAGGATCGGCACCATTCCGGAGACGGCTGTACATGGCGTCCATTAATTGGGGTGTCGATGCATCGTTCACTTCCCAGAGCGCAGCTACTACGTTGTGGGCTCCTGCACGCAAGAACGCCCACGACAGGCCAACTAGCCCTTCCCCGGTATAGGCACGTGTCCCAGCACCGTAGCAGGCAGAGATCGTGACCAACTCGGCGTGGAGATGCCGGGAAGTAATGTCCCTCGCGTAGAGCTTGTAATCCTCACCATCTGGCGAGAGGATGATGCTCGATTCCAGCGGGGCAATCCGGCTGGCGGTGCCGTGGGTTACAAAGTGAATGTAGGAAAAATTCTCGGAGTTGCTCGACAAATAGGCCCGGGCGGTAGCCTGCTTCCCTTCCAACACAGTACACTGTGCCGGCGCAAAGTGATTCTCCACCGTCTGTATCTCCGCCTTCGCTTGGGCCAGCAGCGGAAACTCGGCGTTGGACGCCAACGGGTTTCCGATCAGCAATACCCTCTCGTCTCCTGCCCTGTGTCCAGTTTCCGAAGCCGCCAGCAATTCCAGTGAGGGCGTGTTGGTCACGATCGCATCTTCAATCCAATAATGGAGCCGGGGCCCGGGCACAAGCAGGGTTTCAAAATTCAGCGTATGGAGAACGCCGTCGGCCACTACAACCGCCCGTGAGCCGCTAGCAATCCGCTTTTGCGCCGGAGCCACCAACATGGAGTACAACTGCTGCCCACCGGTGTTCGCCGTCTGCAGAACATCTCTTGGCCCCAACAGCGCTTTGTTGTAGGCGCGTACCTCAGTCTCGATCTGCTCGGCAGGAGGCAAGATGAATACCTCCACCCTCTGTGGCGTAACCACCCAAAGATATGAGCGCCTAGGCTTGAGCCAGTATGCCAGCACCACCCCATGCGCGCGCCTTGCAGTCAACTCCGGATTGAAAGATGCCTTCCTCATTTTCGCCGTCAGCCCAAGCCCCTCGGCCAGGGTGCGAGCGCGACTGTGCTCGGCTACCTGCAGAGCATCTTTGGTCCGGCCGTGTGATATCAGGAAATCAATGTAGGAGTTATAGAAATCCTCTGCCGTAGTCAGGAATGAGATCCGGAACTCCTCATTGCCAAGTGCAGCGCGGGCCGCGTCCACCGTCGCCAAAGCGCGGCGGTACTGCGCTTCTGCCTTAGCGTCACGACCCTGCGCCGCATAAACTTCGGCAAGTTTGGCCTCGGACTCCCAGCGCAGAGAGACGTCCTCGCCGGAATCATCGATGACTCGGCGCAGCAGGCGTTCGGCTTCGATGAAATTGCCGCGTGTCAGCAGGATGGAAGCCTCTGTCTTCCGTGACGGACCTAGCCAGACGGAATTGTGGGTCGTCTTCTCCAGTTCCAGAGCTTCATGGTTGAACTGCTCGGCCATATCCAGCTTGCCCTGCGCAATGTAGTCGAGAGCAAGATCGTTGAGCACCATTTCAAGTTCGGCCCTGTCCTCCAACTTGCGGGCAAGAGCCAATGCCTGCTGAAAATACGGTTCCGCACCGACTGGATCATGTTGTTCCAGATGAATGGAGCCAATGGGATCCAGCCAATTGAGTTCATCCTTCGCCATGCCTAATTGGTTGGCAAGTGATTCAGCTTGGGTATATAGCTCGAGGGACTTTTCATAGTTACCCAGCCTGAGGTAGCACCATCCAAGATTGCCGCTGGCCTTGGCAAGTTGAAGCAAGTTGTGCTCCTTCTTGCCGATCTCTGCGACCTCGTTGAACAGATCGATCGCCTTGTCATAGTGCAGTTGTCTCACATTCAACCTGCCCAGATTGCCCAGGCCGGCGAGCACAAGAAAAGAGCGATTCTGCGAACGGGCGATCTGGAGCATACGCAGGTAGTATTGCTCAGCACTCGGGTAATCACCTGTTTTCGCCTTCAGAAGACCCCAGCTCAGGTAAACGTCAGCTAGGCGATCAGGAGCCTTAGCGATGGCCAATTGTTCCGCTTCTGAAGCCTGACGCTCGGCCAGTTGAACTTGTTGAAGGTAGGTGTTGGCAAGGCACTGAAGGGATTTCTGCTTGACGATCATTTCATCGGAGGGTGGCGCTCCTTGATCCAGGAGCGCCAGAGCATCCTTGTATTGTCCCTGCCAGATCAATACTTCCGCACTGAGCAGCGTGAACTTTGCGGCCCAATTCGCCTGCGAGTTGAAGCTCAAGACTCCGGCTCTGGCTTCGTCCAGCGCGCGGGGCAGATTGCCGCCTTCAAAATCAGCGGTTGCATGCTGGTACAGAACTTCCGGGCGCTCGCGTTGCCGGCATCCAGACACGATGAGTAAGCTGGCGAGCAGCCCAGTGAAACAGACGGCTATGGCCAGTCGGCCCCGTTGCCTTGGAGCATGGCAATGGCCATGTTGCCCGCTATAGGTGATCCCAGTTCCAGACGGATCATCGTCACATATCGGGCGCTGTTCTTGACAATCATTTCGCCCAGGAAGACCTTCCCAAACTGTGGCACGATGATGACGTTGCCGTAGGTTTTGAGCACTTTGGGTTGATTGTGCTTGACCGACTTCACCAGCGTGCATGGCACAAGTCCTTTGGACTCGGGGGGAGTGTCCTCTCCAGTATGCCACTTGAAGCGATCTGTCAGAAACTGCGGCGTGTCAGGGTCGTAGTCCCCCCACAAAAACTGCTTGCGTACACGCCCGCGGAAAACCTTGTCCTTTTTATAGCGCGCTTTGAAGCCCGCGTACGTGTCGCACCCGGCAAACAGTTCGTGGTCAAGTTCGACCTCTACCGGATGCCCGGCAATCTTGAGATTCTCAAAACTGCTTCCCAGAGGGATGATGTGACCTTCCTCCTCCGACGAATTATGCTGTGCCGAGAGTTTCAAGACGATTCGGTCGGCGGTAACCGTATCGAGCACGTTGAGACCTTCTACGGTGACCGTGATCAGAGTGTTATGAGTGCGGTCGGAATCGTTAAAACTGCCCGCCAACTGCGTAGAAGCACTCTTGAACGAAAGGATATTCCCAAGCTGCGGGTGGTTGAAGACCGTGTTACCAGCCGCAGCCGAAGCCGCGCCTCCAATGATCGGAAGGGCCGTGCTGGCGGTGGTATCAATCACATGGCTGACCGGGCGAGTAATGGCTCCAGAAATTGCCGTGCCATGTGCATGGTAGAAGAATTCAGCAGGACTTGAGGTGCTCATAAAGCGGTCGCCTCCAATTGCGATTTGACTGCAAAGGAACAACTACTTCTTTCTACTGTTTGTTCTCGACTTGAAACGAGTAGCGAACGACTTCCGGGCCCGCGTTGGGTGCACTGTTCGAGGCTATGCCGCGGACCACGAGATTGTACCGGCCCGGCTTCAACTTGTCGCCCGGAACCAGCAGGTGAACGGTTTCGATTGCCTGATCCTTTGGAATCCGCACTGTGAACTCCACCTTTGAGTCCGTACGAACTTCGCAGAGGAAGGCGTCAAAACCCGATTGCGGCGGAATGTCCAGATACAACCCGAAAGGCTGATTCATTCCAACCTGGACAACAGGCAATTGGCTGCCACGCGAGGCAGAAGCCAATAACGACACGGACGTCAGTGCCTGCGGCACCGCGCCACCCACTCCGCGCCGGAGCCGGGGAATTAACACCAGACTCTGGTATCCAACGACGGTTGCCAGCAGAACTATGGCAGCCGAGGCAAACACTTGATAAGACGATTGAAACCGAAAACTGCGCCCGCCAAAAATGCGAGGCGCGGGAAACGTGGTGGATGGAGTATCCAGTACAATTTCGCGCAGATTTTCCATCAGAATCGCGCCGCACCGAATCTCTTCAGCGCACTCCTGACAGCTGAAATAATGCTCCTCAAAAGCATCACGCTCGTCGCCCGTAAGCTCATTCAGGAGATAGCGCTCAGCGACTCGAGTTCTCACTGCTTCGGAATGATCCATGTGCACCTAGACCTGATGCCTTAGGGAGAATCTGGGTTATGAACAGCCAACGCTTGTCCGCATCCAAATAATCAGGTCTAACTTCTCTCCACTACCAGAGTGAACCCACGATCACAAACGTTTCATCGAGAGGCACTTTTTATTCCACATTGGTAATGGATCTCGACCCGATCCGTTCTCGAAACTGAATCTTGGCCCGATGTAACAGTACCCGCAGATAGTCACGATCCACCGACATTTGGCGGCAAATTTGATCTTTGCTCTTCTCTTCGATAAAGAGAGCCCGAAGAACCCTCTGGTCGCGGTCAGACATCTGATCCAGAATTTCCGAAACCAGACGTTTCGCTTCTTCGGAAACCAGAGCACGATTAAGGTCAATCTTAGTGTCCTCTGGCTCCTGAGCGTCCTCAAGACTGCGTTCCCGCCCAGAGCGGCGGTAGTGCTCCAGCAGAACATTATTGCAAACGGAGTTTACGAAGGCACCCAGGGATTCAGGGCTTCTCAACGCGCTGCCTCGCTTGAGGGTGGCCAGAACGCGAGCGAAAGTCTCCTGGGTCATGTCTTCAACCAGGTGGTGAGGCAGAAACCTCGAGTGAAGCTTAATTCGCAGCAACTCTCCAAAGTAGGAGACAAAGTGCAGTTCAACCGTCGCGTCTCCTGCCTGCAGCCGCTTCACATAGTTTTCGTCGAATCGATACAGCTCCACCTCTGAGCCTCCCGGAAATCCCCGGTGCACACCGCAGATGCTGCATCCTTAGCGTATCAATTAGATGAGAACTTAGAAAGATAAACCTGTTTCCACACGAAAAATGGGTTTTCGGCGCGCGTTGCCCTGACGGGCGGCGCTGAAATTACGCACAGCGGTTCTGAATCTTGAGTTCAACGGGTCGTCTTTCAGGTGGTCGCAGGCGATACAATCCTTCTCTGCGATGATTTTCTCAAGGAGTGGAGTCCATGGTTGTAGCTGACATGGCAGGCGCGGCAGCTGGATTGATGGCGAGAGTTCGCGCCGAGAAGC
>CAZLJQ010000041.1:0-43041 GCA_964559875.1 uncultured Acidobacteriaceae bacterium | reverse complement strand
AAAGTGTGTGGGAGAGTAGGTCGTTGCCGGATTAAATAAAGGCCTCACGCCTCAAGCGTGGGGCCTTTTCCGTTTTGGCGCTTTTGAGGTCTTGCCATGAGAGGCTCTGATCGTGCAACCCCGTGCTAAGTGTCGGCCTCCAATGTCGGAAGTAAGAGTCGGTGGTTACGGGCTCCCAAAGGAGAGCAGAGTGGCGTATTGTTCAAATTGCGGCACCCAAATGGAAGGGCAGTTCTGTCCGAAGTGCGGGACGCAGGCGACCGGGACCTTTGGCGCGACACGCTCGCAGGCCGGTCCGGTGGCCAGCGCACCGCCAGGGCTCAGCATTAACGTCGCATCCGCCCTGTGCTATGTTTTTGGCTTCGTCACAGGGATTGTCTTTCTTGTTCTCCCTCCGTACAACCAGAACCGACAGGTGCGATTCCACGCTTTCCAATCCATCTTTCTGAACGTTGTGGTGATCGCGGTCCAAGCTGGAGTGACGATGATGTCGATCATGTTCCACGCCGTCAGCTTTTCGCTCGGGCTGATGGTTGGTTCGCTTCACCTGCTCGTGAGCCTGGGATTCTTTCTTGTTTGGCTATACGTAATGTGGAAGAGCTATCAAGGCGAAATGCCGGTCCTGCCAATCATTGGTCCGCTGGCGGAGCGCCAGGCAAACAGGAATGATTCGCCGAGCGACAGCGGCACTCTCGGGCGGGCTGCATAGCCCTCCACAAGATTAGTTTCTGATCTCAGCAAACACGTTGCGGGCTGCCGCGATCGTCGCATCGACTTCTGCTGGAGTGTGCGCAGTGCTGAGGAAGGCGGCTTCGAACTGCGAGGGAGGAAGCCAGACGCCTGCATCCAACATTCCGCGGTGAAAGCGTCCGAACAGTTGAGTGTCGCAGCGTACCGCGGTTTCCCAGTCAATCACCTGTTGATCAGTAAAGAACCAAGTGAACATGCTGCCCACTCGATTGGTCGTGACTGAGACTCCGGCCTCGCGAGCAGCCTCCTCTATACCGGTGACCAGCTTCGACGCCAAGTCTTCAAGGCGGGGATAAATTGTTTCGCGGCCCGTGCGTAGAATTTTAAGCATGGCGAGTCCAGCAGCCATTGCCAAGGGATTTCCGCTGAGCGTTCCCGCCTGATATACGGGGCCTAGTGGCGAGATCTGGTTCATCAACGCAGCAGGACCGCCGTAAGCGCCCACAGGGAGTCCCCCACCGATCACCTTGCCCAACGCTGTCAAGTCCGGCCGGATGGAATAAAGCTCCTGTGCACCGCCGTAGCTGACGCGGAAGCCTGTCATTACCTCGTCGAAGATCAGGAGACTTCCTTCGCGCTGAGTCAGCGAACGGATCGTTTCGAGATAACCGCGTGTGGGTGGCACGCAGCCCATATTGCCGACAACCGGCTCAATGATGACACCTGCGATCTCGCCTTTGAATTTGTCAAAAGCCTCTTCCAATACCGCAACGTTATTGTAGGGCAGGGCAAGGGTGTACTTTACGAACTCTTCCGGAACCCCGGCCGAACCTGGAATGCCAAAGGTCGCCACTCCGGAACCAGCTTTTACCAGCAGCGCGTCGCTATGGCCGTGATAGCAGCCTTCAAATTTCACGATGTACTTACGGTTGGTTGCGGCACGAGCTAGGCGGATGGCTGACATGGTGGCTTCCGTGCCACTGGAGACGAAGCGAAGCTTTTCGATGGAGGGGAATGCGAGGATCACCTCTTCGGCAAGATCGGCCTCTGCCGGCGTGGAGGCGCCGAAGCTAGTGCCTTTGCGAGTAGCTTCTATGACGGCTTCAACCACCGAGGGTGGGCAGTGGCCCAATATCAACGGGCCCCAGGAGAGTACATAGTCAATGTAGCGGTTACCATCAGCGTCGGTCATGTGCGCACCGCTGCCACTAACGACGATTGGTGGCTCGCCGCCCACGGCACGGAAGGCGCGCACAGGAGAATTGACGCCGCCGGGGAAGAAGGCCTCGGCACGCTGCTGCAGGGAATGCGAGAGAGTAAGTTTTCTTGACATTGAACCAACCGGGGCAGAGCTGCTTTAAAATAGAAGCAGCTCTGCAAAACGCGACTTGCAACCCTTCAACATAGCAAAAACGCGGAAAGAGCGTGTGTGAGCAGCGTCACACACGGACGGGATGCGAGGCCGCAAGCGAATAGCGCGAATAAAGGATGAACAGACTGACTCAATTCTTGATCCGGCTGGCTGGAACTGCCGTACTGCTGATGGCCCTGGGTAGCGCAGCGCAGGCCGATGTCGGCTTGATGCTGAATGAATCGCTAAGAGTGGGCGCCTCAAAGTGGACGGGTGCGGGACATACGGTGGTATATCTGTCCGGGGTATGCATGGTTTCGCCGGTGGAATTGAAGGTATGCGGACCGGGTGAGAACGGGATCGTTCTCACGAACTACCCGACCTTTGAAGAAAATCGCGCCTATGAGTGGAACGCGGTGCCGCTGAATGTGTATCTCTACGGCGTGGAAGACGAATCGGAGCGGTCGCTCTATGCCAGCTCTACCGTGCGCTGGATGCTGCAGGAACGTTACCGCAAGAAATATCTAGGAGAGCTGTGCACGGGGAAATGCGCGACAGATCCGAATGCTTTCTGGCGAAAAAGTATAGCCGTGAATTTTGAACGCGACATCTACATGTTCACAGCGAAGACGACGTCAGAGCAGGACGCTGCCCTGATCGAGACGTTCAACCGGGCAGGGAACGTGGGTCATTACAATGGACTCACTAATAACTGCGCAGATTTTGTCCGCTACGTTGTGAATACATACTTCCCGGGGGCAGCAAAGGCTGACCACATCAACGATTTCTGGATTACCAGCCCAAAGGCGATTGCAAAGTCCTTTGCACACTATGGGGCCAAGCACCCTGAGCTTAACTTCCACGTGGTCCGTTTCTCGCAGATACCCGGCGAGTACCCGCCGAGCAAAGACAACCGCAAGGGAACCGAACAACTCTATCGCGCAAATCGGTGGCGCGTGCCTCTGGCGGTGCTGTGTCCCTACGGGTTGGCGTTCTTCGCAACCAGCTACACAATCAGCGGAAGGTTCAACCCAGAGTTGGAACTTCGGCGCTATCCGGCAGGCGAAGTGCCTTCGTTAGAAGCAGGCATGCGCGCGGCAAGAACCGAAGGAAATCAAAACCTGATAAGAGAGTACAAGCAGAAGATCCACTCCGTGCGAGCAGCTCGGCTGGGTACCACAGAAGAATGGTCCGAGTATGACTCAAGCCTTCGCCGGTACGAGGACGAGGCGGTGGAGCAGGGCTACGCCAGCAGTCTCGATAGTCTGCGCAAAACAGCGCAAGAGGCGATTGCCAGCAGCTGGATCACGATGGATGCAAGCGGAGGGCTTTGGTTGAGTCCGCGAAACGGGCAAACTCGCCCGCGGATCGGACTGAGTGAAGGTACAGTGATGCAAGCGCCATCGGAGGCGACGATCAGTTACCTGCTGGTTATGGCTCGCGTGGATGCCGAGTTGCGAAGGAAGCCGAAGAATCGGGAGATGCTGGGATACTTCCGCAAGGATTGGCAGCTGATGGAACGGCTGCGTGCTCAGGTGGTTCCGCTCAGAGCCGGGGCGCAGCTGCCGGAATCACAAGGCGGCGCGGCGCAGTAGCAACTCCTCTAATGATGTTTGTGATCACACCGAAGTTGCCGCATTTGCGAGCGGTATCGCGGTGGACAGACAAAATCGAGAGACGAATGAACTTTGCAGCTAGCGCATGGGAATTCCGGCATCGCTTCTGGATCTTCGGAGCATGGTTCTGGATCGCATTCTCGGCATACCGGATTGATCCTCGAAACTTTGGCCAATCGATAGCCGAGGCCTTGTGCGGCTTGGCACATCGTGATGCGACGCTGAGCGCGGTGCGCCTGGTATATCTGGTGGGTGTAATCCTGACGGTGCTCGCGGCTTGGCTGCGCACCTGGGCCACTGCATACATTCGTCCCGATGTGATGGTGGATGCCGAGCTGCACACTCACACGGTGATCGCAGAAGGCCCCTATCGTTACGTGCGCAATCCCTTGTACTTGGGTACGAATCTTATGGCTTTGGGCTACGCGGTCATGGCGAGCCGCCTCGGTGCGGTGTTGCTTATTGCGGGGATATTTCTTTTCAACTACCGAATTATCCTGCGCGAGGAGCGGGAGTTGACGCTGGCCCAGGGTGAAAACTACTTGCGCTTTCGACGTGCGGTGCCACGGCTGTGGCCATCGCTGGTGCCGCGTGCCGTGGCCTCGGAGCGCGAGCCGAATTGGGGTTCTGGATTGCTGGGCGAGATGTTCTTCTGGGGGTTGGCGCTGGCGTTGCTCGTGTTCACCATCACATTTGACATCAGGATTTACTTTCTAACGCTGGGTTTGTCTTTTGGCGTCTACTTCCTTTGTCTTGGACTGATTGGCAGAAACAAGCGGCGCAAAGCCTGATTTGCCTCTTTATCACTTGTCATCTCATCTGTGACTCTCTCATTACTGTCGAAGCGAAACACTAGCTTCAACTCGATCTGTTCAGCCAGGCCATGCGGCAAGTTATACTTAAGCTACAGCCTCTTAAAGTTTCCAGGAAGTTACCGTTTTTGCATATGACAACGAAGACCGAAGCACTGCCCCATCGGACCACGCACCGAACCATCTATCTTCAACTGGCCGTACTCATATTCATTTGGGCGTCGAATTGGCCCCTGACCAAAACCATACTTGGTGATATTTCTGCGGTCGGCTTCACCACCGTACGCTTCATCCTTTCCGTGCCCGTACTGGTGGGGATCGTTCTCTTGGTGAAGGAACCCTTGTTGCCCTTGCCTGGGGAACGGTTGTGGTTGGGTATCGCTGGAACCTTGCAGGTGGGGGGCATGCTCGGCTTTGGCACGTTAGCATTGCAATTTGTGGGGCCGGGCCGCACCGCCGTCCTAATCTACACCATGCAGCTATGGGCCATCGTGCTAGGCCGGCTCATTATAGGTGAACGCGTTCGTCCGCAAGCGATAGCCGGAGGCCTGATCGGCTTTGCGGGTATGATCCTGTTTCTGAACCCAAAACTGGTGAATTGGCATGACCACCGGGTAATTCTCGGCAATGGGTTTGCACTGGCTTCCGGGTTTGTTTGGGCATTGGGTGCTTGCTTCTATCGCCGGGACAAGTGGCAGAGTCCGTTCTGGACCCAGGTTTTCTGGCAAGTGTCCTGGAGCACGGTGGCCATGATCGCTGTCGCCCTGATCTTTCCGCAGCATCGGCCGATTATCTGGACAAGGCCTCTGGTGGCTATTTTTGCTTATAACGTTTTTATGGGTACTGCGTACTGCTACTGGGCTTGGAGCAAGGCGCTGACGGTGTTGCCTGTCTCACGCGCCGGTCAAATTGTATCGCTGGTACCGGTGGTGGCTGTGACGATGAGTGTTATGTGGTCGGGCGAAAAACTTACCAGGCTGTCTCTTCTCAGCATCGCGCTAATCATGCTTGGTATAGTGCTTACGATGCGCAGCAAGCAACCTGCAGCGGCAACCCTCAGGGATCTGTCCGTCTGTAGTGAGCAATAGCTTCCTGGCTGAAATGGAAAGGGTACCTTTCCCGCGCGGGTGGCCTGCTGGGACACCCAGATCATAGCGGAGGCGGACGTTGATCAAAATGAAGTTGGCAGCGGGTAAAGTCGATACGCAAATCATTGGCAGAGGTCCAACGCTGGTTCTCTTTCATTCGCTGCTCGCCGACGCTAGTAGCTTTGGCCGAATCACAGGCGCGTTGGCCGAGCATTTCAGGGTTGTTGTTCCCAGCCTTCCGGGTTTCTTGGGATCCGAAGCCGTCAGTGGAGGCATTGAGGCCGTCGCCGACCGAATGGCGGAAGCTGTGCGAGAAGTTGCTCCGGATGAACGGCCCCTGCTTCTCGGTAACGGATACGGCGGATTTGTGGCGCTCTCACTGGTGATCCGCCATCCGGGCCTCGTATCGCGCTTGATATTATGCGACTCAGGAGCCGCTTTTTCCGAACCTGGCCGCGAAGCCTTTCGTACCATGGTCAGACTCACCGAAAGCGGGGGATTGGAGTCGGTTGCGGATATCGCGATGCGCAGGTTGTTTGCATCCGACTTCCATGCGGCTAATCCGGAGATGGTCGCCGACCGGCGGGAACGTTTCCTGGCGGTTAACAAGACCGTTTTCACTGCTGCGTGCGAAGCGCTGGTAGCGCTGGATCTCCGCTCTGAACTCAAGGGGATAACGATCCCCGTATTTGCTCTTGTGGGTGAGCAGGACGAAGCTACGCCGCCAGCGATGTCGCGAGAACTGGTGGCTATGGTTCCTGGGGCAAGGTTTGCACTGTTGCCGGGATGCGCCCATGTACCCCAACTGCAATCGCCCGAAAAGTTCTTGGCGGCGGTAGGTCCATTCCTCTCCGAAAGGATCCATCTGCTTCGCTAGGACGCAATGGAGATGTTCGTTCGGTCCATGATGATATTCCGCTGAAGAGCAGCAGCGCCACCCAACGCCAAAGAAGACGCAACACGCATGGGAGCACGTCACGAACGTCCAATACTGATCTTCACGACTTCAAGGATGGCTCGTCACCAGACATGATTGCTCATTGGGTCACCGGCTGATACTGTTCGTCGCTGACATGTTCCATCCAATCGACAGTCTTGCCGTTGAGTTTTTCCTGAATGGCGATATGCGTCATTGCGGAGGTTGCAGTCGCACCGTGCCAATGCTTCTCACTTGGTCCGAACCAAATCACGTCGCCTGGCCGTATTTCCTCGACTGGCCCACCCCAGCGCTGTGCCCACCCGCGCCCGTATGTGACGATTAAAGTCTGTCCCAGCGGATGCGTGTGCCATGCGGTGCGGGCACCTGGTTCGAACGTGACATTGGCTCCAACAACACGCGCCGGGTCTGCAGGCTCAAACAGCATCTCAACCCGAACTGTGCCAGTGAAATACTCGGCCGGTCCTTTGCCCGAATGCTTCGATCCACTTCTAGTGATTTCCATTTCTTAAGTCCTTCAGCTGAGTTTGCGCTAGCAAGTGAGACAAGACTCTGTGGGCCCCCTTGCTAGCGCTGGTTTAGCGGCCTGTCATCTGTTCCAGGTGCTCCGGATACCGGTCACCCTGAATGGTGATTTTCGAGGCGGCATTGTCGATTTTGCGCAAGTCGTCGGACGTGAGTTCGATTGCCACCGAGCCGATATTCTCCTCCAAACGCGCCAGCTTTGTCGTACCTGGGATCGGAACAATCCACGGCGCCTGCGCAAGCAGCCAGGCAAGCGCGATTTGCGCCGGCGTCGCTCCTTTCTGCTTACCGATGTTAGCGAGCAGATCGACAACAGCCCGGTTCGCCTTTAGCGCTTCTGGCGTAAAACGAGGGAGAGTGCTTCGAAAATCGGAGCTGCCAAGCTTGGTGTTTTCGTCCATCATTCCGGTAAGGAAGCCCTTGCCGAGCGGGCTATAAGGAACCAACCCAATTCCGAGCTCAGCGATGGCGGGCAGGACTTCGGCTTCAGGCTTTCTCCACCATAGCGAGTATTCGCTTTGGAGTGCAGTCACAGGCTGAACTGCGTGTGCGCGACGGATCGTCTGCACACCCGCTTCAGAGAGGCCAAAGTGCTTCACCTTGCCTTCTCGAATTAGATCCTTCACCGCTCCCGCAACGTCTTCAATCGGCACCTCCGGATCAACGCGATGCTGATAGAACAGATCAATCGTATCGATTTTAAGGCGCTTGAGCGAAGCCTCAGCAACCTGCTTGATATGCTCTGGCCGGCTATCCAGCCCGAGCCACCCAGGATCTCCGTTGGGCTTGAGTTTGAAACCGAACTTGGTGGCAATGGCCACCTGGTTGCGAATGGGAGAGAGCGCTTCACCGACAAGTTCTTCGTTCGTGAACGGGCCGTAGACCTCGGCGGTATCAAAGAACGTGATGCCCCGATCCACAGCTGTACGCAAAAGAGAAATCATCTCCTGCTTATCTTTGGGCGGGCCGTAGGAGAAGCTCATTCCCATGCAGCCGAGACCGAGAGAGGAGACTTCCAAATTGCTTTCTCCAAGTTTGCGTTTTTGCATTATTTCTCCTTCTATAAATGGAACCCGTTAAGACGCTGCCTGTGCACGATGCTCCTCGCGCCAGCGAGCGGGTGGAATCCCCTCCCACGTGCGGAAGGCGCGAACGAATGAGTTCGAGTCCTCGTATCCGAGGAGATAAGCGGCTTCATTCAACTCGAGGACGGAGTTGTTGAGATAGTGGCGTGCGAGCTGGTGCCGCGCCTCTTCCAAAACGTGCTGGAAGCTGGATGCCTCCTCCTGCAATCTCCGCTGGAGAGTACGGGAGCTTATGTGCAGCGCGCGAGCGATGTCCTCGATGGTGGGACGGCGGCCAGTGAGTTTTTGTTGTATTTCTCGGCGGACCGTCTCGATGAAGTTTTCTTCCCCGCTTTGCTTCCTCAGCTCTTCGTCGAGCTGCGGCGCAAGCACGGCAAGAAGCTCAGCATTGCGGGTAACGAACGGGAGCAGCGCGTCGGCCGCACGAAATACAATCGCATTCCGGGGCGTGCCGCAAACCACGGGGCAGCGGAAGTGACGCTCCATGGCCTTTCTGTATGCACGCTCTTGCGCAAATTCCAGCCGCAATGGCGAGATGCGGGTTCCGGTACCATGGTGTGCGATTGTGAGCATCCAGGCAAAGCAGCAATCGATGAGAACTCGGGGCGCAATGCCGGTGCTGAGTGTCCAGCGGAACTGAATACTCCACTCGTGCTCGTCCGTCTCCTGCAGAATCTCCTCGGGACAGGTGAGCTGCTTGTAGCGTGCAATCTGTTGGACGGCCGTCCCAAGGTTCTCGGTTGAGAGGGCAGCAAGCGCACTGGGGCTGAAGTGTTCAGTCTTCGCCTCGGTGCCGAGCAGAAGACCAATGGCCGGATCACCGCTCACCTCGCCCATCGCACGCCAGAGGGCAAACAGTTCCTCTGTGGTGACGAGCACCCGCGGCTGCGCGAAGAAATCCTGGGGGAGCCCAGCTCTGCTCAGGACTGCAGAGACACGGACTCCCGCTTCTTCCAACTTGTCCCGAAGGTGGCCAGAAACACGAAAATGTTTGTTCATCGATTTACTCAGACTTGAGAGAAGCCATGTCGATTGAGAAGCGGTACTTCATATCGGACTTCAGCAGTCGCTCGTAAGCTTCGTTGACCTTCTGAATAGGAATGACCTCAACATCGGAGGTGATGTTATGTGTGCTGCAAAAGTCGAGCATCTCCTGGGTTTCGGCGATACCGCCAATAGGAGAACCAGAGAGGCTGCGACGGCCCATGATGAGACCGAAGGCCGAAACGGCGAGCGGCTTTTCCGGCGCTCCGACCAGCGTAATGTTGCCATCGCGGCGCAGCAGATTGATGTATGCTCCGATGTCGTGATCTGCGGCAACCGCGTCGAGGATAAAGTCGAAGCTGCCAGTATGTCTTAGGAGCTCGTCCGCATTCTTCGAAATCGCAACTTCATCTGCGCCGAGGCGAAGCGCGTCTTCCTTCTTGCTGGGTGAAGTGGTGAATACAACGACGTGGGCTCCAAGCGCGTGGGCAAATTTCACGCCCATGTGGCCGAGTCCACCGAGACCGACAACGCCAACTTTCTTGTCCTTGGTGACATTCCAGTGGCGCATCGGTGAGTACGTTGTGATTCCAGCGCACAGCAAAGGGGCGGCCCCGGCGAGGTCGAGGTTCGAGGGAACGCGGAGGACAAAGCTCTCATCGACGACGATGCTATCCGAATAGCCACCATAGGTGACGCCTCCGAGATGCTTGTCGGGAAAGTTGTACGTGAAAGTCGGATTTTTGCAGAACTGCTCGAGGCCTGCTTGGCACTCGGGGCAAGTGCGGTCTGAATCTACCATGCAGCCGACTGCGGCAAGGTCGCCGGATTTGAATTTGGTTACGGCAGAGCCAGTCTTGGTGACGCGGCCAACAATCTCGTGTCCGGGCACGCAAGGGTAAACAGTGGGCATCACGCCGCTCCACTCATTGCGAACCTGGTGAAGGTCGGAGTACTCCGGTGAACATCATTGGACATGCAAATAGTTGATTACACTGATTACCGTCGTAATGAGCTGGATGGTGCTGGACCTTGCTGGAAGTGGAGTTATTTTCCGATGCAGAAGGTGGAGAAGATTAGGTTGAGAATGTCGTCTGCAGTAGTTGCGCCCGTTAGTTCATCGAGGGCGTGCAGCGCACTGTAAAGATCCAGCAGAATCATCTCGTGAGGCACCGCGTTCTGCACCGAGGATAGAGCGGCGGCTAGGTCGTTCAAAGCCGATTGCACTTGGCCCTGCTGCCGCAGGTTGGTCAGCATCGCGCCTCCATCCTCGGCGGCGCTCCCGCGCAGAGTGCGCAGAATCTCGGAGCGCAATTCGGGAATCCCTTCGCCAGTGAGCGCCGACGTCCGAACCTCCGTCAGATTTGCCACTGGCAACAGCTCGCCTGTCTTCCCTAGGTCGGCCTTGTTGCGCACCACAATCGCCGCACGGCCGGCCACATCAGAGAGCAGTTCGCAATCCACTTTGCCCAGCCCGGTGCTCGCGTCAAGAACCACTAGCACAAGGTCGGCGTCTGCCAGCGCTTCCGTAGATTTGCGAATACCAAGGCTCTCCGCTTCATCCAGCGCCTCGCGAATACCCGCCGTATCCACCAGCCGCACAGGAATTCCTCCCAGTGCCACGGTCTCGGTCACCAGGTCGCGCGTCGTCCCGGGAAGCGCGGTCACAATCGCGCGTTCATCTTCCACCAGGTGATTAAATAGGCTCGATTTGCCAACATTCGGACGGCCAACAATGGCCAGCGTCAATCCCTCATGCACCACTTTGCCAAACGCGAAACTGGCCTCAAGGCCGCGCAACTGTACGCTTATCTCGCCGATCGCCCCGAGTATCGCATCCCCTGGCAGGACCGCGACATCATCTTCCGCAAAGTCGATTCCCGCCTCCAGCTTTGCAATCAGAGCGATCAGCGTTTCCTTAATCGGCTGCACGATTCGCGACAGCGATCCCTTCAATTGACGCGCTGCCACCTTCGCCTGGTACAGCGTTTGCGCGTCGATCAGGTCGCGGACCGCCTCGGCCTGAGTCAAGTCAAGTCTTCCGTTCAGGAACGCGCGCTGAGTAAACTCGCCTGGCTCGGCTAGGCGGGCGCCCTGCTCAATTGCCATTTCCACCACACGGCGTAGCACCACGGGCGAGCCGTGGCAACTGATCTCAACAATTTCATCGGTGGTGTAGGAGTGCGGAGCGGCGAACCAGGTCGCTACCACTTCGTCGATATGCTCGCCACTCGCGCACTCCACTAGCTCACCAAAGTGCGCCCTGCTTGCCTCGAGCTCCCGGCCTCCGGAAAAACGCAGCATCTGTCCGGCAATCGCCTTCGATTCCGGCCCAGCAAGCCGCACCACTCCGATTCCGCCTCGTCCAGGCGGCGTGGCAATGGCAACAATGGTGTCGTCCAAGTTCATGTTTGGTTCGATCCGGGCAACGCAAGAGCCCCGCTGCGATATTCTCATCGAATCACAACGGGGCTCAAATCGTTTGCTTGCCAGTGGTGCTTTATCTTCTGCGGCGTGCCCCAGGCCGTCCGGCTCCGCCGGGTATGGCCGGAGCTTTACCCTTATAGTTCTTTGGATACACTACCAAGTGGCGCGCCGGACCTTCCCCCTCGCTTTCCGTTCGCAGGTCATCCACGTCGCGCAGAGCAAGATGCACTACCCGCCGCTCGCGGCTGTTCATCGGACTGAACGCATAAGGCGTACCAGTCTTCTGAACTTTCTCGGCCGCAACCTTGGCAGACGCAATTAGTTCGTCGGTCCTTGCCTGGCGGAAGCCCATCGAGTCGAAGCTGATCCTATCGTGTTCGTCGAGCATGTCGCCCACTGATTCAACGGTGACCATTTCAAGCGCATGCAGCAGTTCCCCGCCGCGAGCCACCAGCAATGAACTGTCTGGTCCGGAAAAATCTACCAGTATCGCAGGCCTATCCCATTCCGTCCCCTGGTTCACCGGCGGATCTACCGCAATGCGATACTTCACCCGGAAACCGCCGAGCCGGACAATGTTGTTCAGCAATTCGTTAATTTGTTTCGCCGCCGCAATCTTCTCTTCAATTGCCATCGCTGCTCCCTCGCCGATTACCGCTTCTTTTCCGCCGCTTTCAGAGCCCGCTTCTCGGTCATGGCGCGCATCTCGCGGCCTATCGACGTCTGATTCATAATCATCTGCTGAACGATCTGCACCACCGTGCCCGTAATAATATACAGCCCCAGTCCGGATGCCACCGACCAAGTAAATAAGCCGATCATCACCGGGGTCATCATATTCATCATTTTCTGCTGCTCTTTGCTCATGCCCGTGGCCGGCATCATACGCTGCATCGCAAACATCAGCACAATCGTTGCAATCGGAATAATGTGGAAGTGGTCCGGCGCCGAGAGGTCACTCAGGTAGAGCCAACCTGCATGCCGCAGCTCAATTGCATTTCTCAGCATGGTGTAGAAGGCAAACAGGAAGGGCATTTGGATGATCACCGGGAGGCATCCGCCCACCGGGTTCACGTTGTGCTCCTTGTAAAGCGCGGAGATCTCCTTCTGCATTTCCGAGCGGCGCGGATCATCCAGCTTGTACTTTTTGTACTTGTCCTGGATCGACTTCATCTGCGGCGCGACCTTCTGCATCTTCATCGACGACTTGATCTGTGATATTCGCAGCGGCAGTAGCGCCAAATTGATCAGCACCGTGACCAGAATAATCGTCCAGCCCCAGTTCGAGGTCCAGTGTTGCTGTGTCCAGAGAACCCAAGCGAACAATGGGCGTCCGATGAACCCAAAGAAACCGAAGTCCAGCGTGCTGTGCAGATCCACGCCATTGGCGCTGTGCACGGTCTCAAGCACATTAACGGCCTTGGGCCCGGCAAACAATCGAACGCTTGAGGGAGCGTTCAACGTTCCAGTGGCAACGCCGATTACTTCCGCTTTCACTTTCTCGCCCTGCGGGTTTGCCGGATCCTTTGCGATCTGAATAGCATTGCGCAGCTCGGCAAACGCCGCATTCTGCGGCTGTTCGGGAAGGAAGATGGCGCCAAAATATGCATCGGAGACACCAACCCATTGGAAGCTGCCCGTCTGCACACGCCCACCGCTGATGGAGGAGCCCTTCTTGTCCAGCTTCAGCCGCTTCACGTCTTCGCCGGTCGGGACGTAATCCAGGAGTTGCTCCGCGTAGCTAGGTAATGCGATGGCGTCGCCGAATCCCGCTGGCCATGCGGGCAGCGCGGTCAGATAGCTTCCACCGCGGCGCACGCTCGTCTTCACTCCGACCACATAGCTCTGGTCAAAGTGGAACTCTTTCTTTACTACCAAGTCGCCATCGGCATACTCAAAGGACAGATCCTTCGGTGTACCCACAGTGCCTGTTTCATTGGCAACGTACAGCGCGCTGTTCAGCTTTTCCCGTAACGGCTCATCCCAGCTCCACAGTGAAAGCGGAAAACCATACTGTGAGGCGGCCTGCTCGTGCACCAATTCGAGGGGCTGGTCTTTTTCGTCCCTGTACTTCTTCAGAATCCAGCTCTTCACCAGTCCACCGCGATTGGTGAAAGTGATGCGATAAAGATCGTTTTCCACGACCGTTGTGCTTTCAGCGGCCGCCTGTACCGAAGCCACTGGCTGAGTTGCCAAGGGCACAGCCGGCGCAGCAGCCACGGCCGGAACGGGCGTGGTTGCAGAAACCGGCCCGCTCTTAGCAGCCTGTTGCGGATTCGACTGCTGTGGTTTGATCAGGAACTGCTGGGCTAACAACAACAGCGCCATTGCGATGACAAAAATAAAAATGACGCGCTTGTCCATGCCGGGCTGGTTGTTCTGCGGATTCTGGAACTCGCTCAAGGTAGTATGCCGATCTGCGCGGCCGCGGCCGCCAGTTAATATTTCACAGTCCTGACCTTGCGCGTCCGGCCTTGCGCCAGTACGCGCGCCTTGGTTCTAATGCGTGTGGCCTTCCGCGACACTCCCAGTGCGGCGGAAGCTAAAATGTTCGGGAACCAGATCCAACCCGCGCCCGCCCAGGGGATGACAGCGCAACAAGCGCCACAGCCCGAGCAGCATTCCACCCAGCGCGCCATGCCTTGTAATCGCTTCCGCCACATACTCCGAGCACGTCGGCGTAAAGCGGCAGGAGACCCGCAACTGCGGCGACATCCAGCGCTTATAGGCCCGCAGCAGTAGCAGAATGAGTTTTCCCATTTCTAACGCGCTCCCTGCTTTGCATTCCTCACGGCCGAGTCGTAATTCTGCCGGATTACGCGAAATGCCCGCTCAATCTCCAAAGAGATCTGTGAGAACTCTGCAAGCAGCAGACTTTTCTTCGGATTGATCACCACATCCACCGTGCCGCTCATCCCCTCAAGCATTCGAAGAGAGTGCCGGACCGCTTCCCGCGTGCGTCTGCGCATACGGTTGCGCTCTACCGATCCACCTAGTGCCTTGGAGACGGTAAATCCGATGCGAACACCATCACCCCGGGCACGCAACGCCTTAGGTGCTCCGGCCTTATTCGACTCGGGAGCAGCTCCAGCCTGTGTCCGCAAATAAAATACGGTCATGTTCCCGGAAAAGTGGCGCCGCCCCTGCTGATACACCCGTTGAAAGTCCGAGTGTTTCAGAAGGTGCGCGGTTTTCGGGAAACTCCCTCTCGGTGTGTCGCTCACGCTGCCATCCACGGCGTTCGCGTTTCTGATTCTTGCGCTCTCTGAGCGTTCCGCTCTCAGCATCGCCATCGTTCAACTCGCCTGCTCCGCCGGAATGGCCGCTTCTGCGTTGGTGAGTGGGCCAGGAACGGGCGTGGTCCAGTGTTGGTTAATCGCGGTAACTGGGGCTAACTGAGACGCGCTTGCGCCCCTTTGCGCGTCGGCGCGACAATACGGCCTGGCCGCTTTTGGTCTTCATGCGCTGCCGGAATCCGTGCACTTTGGCACGGTGGCGGCGATTGGGTTGGAATGTCCGTTTAGGCATTTGACTTAACTGCTCCTGCTTCCAGAAATATCGATAAGCAAAGGCCAAGTATAAATGAAGGAAGCCACTTCGGCCAAACTCCCGCCGATCTCTGTCCATCATTGCTCGGACATATCCCCACTTTTCTCCTTCAACTCTGCACCTTCTCTGTTGCATTGGCCTATTTCTTCCTTGACGAAGTGCTATCAAAAGGCGCAAAAGTGAGAACACTCCGTCGCAAGAAATGTTTGGAGCAGCGTTTTTGAGGGCTTGTATTCGTGCTAGTATCCGTTTGCAGTTGCTGTTTTTCTGGAACTAGCCCAGCCACGAGCAAGAGTGGCAGTTCAGGCTCCGTATCCCTCAGCTTCACGGGTATGTTCGTTGTGCCTGGGTTGTTGAGTCTGTTCAGCGACGACATTTAAAAATCCGTCCAGCCAAGCCCCAGCAGGGCCCTCACCTTAGCATTTCCACAATGTGTAAGGCAGGGAAGCTCGCGGGCTTGGTTTTTAGGACAATGGTCGACTCATGTCAGTTTTGGTAACGTCATCTCCGAATCCCTGGATGCAGATCCTGGATGCGCTCGAAAAGAAAGTCAACCGCCACTCGTACGATACGTGGTTCAAGCCCACACGCTTCAGCCACGACGCGGATGGCAAGCTCTTTGTCGCTGTCCCCTCGCCTGAGTTCTGCACCATTGGGGAGCGGTACAATGACCTGATTCTCGAGGCCATCGAGAATCTTGGGCTCACCTACGACGACGTCGAATTCGTCACTACGCCGCCTGAGCCTGAACCGGCGCCCGCACCTCCAGTGCTTCGCCACAATGGCGGGCTGAACGGTTCCAACTCGCGTCCACCGGCCCAATCGCGATTTGACTTCGATGGCGCAGCGCAGTTGAACCCTCGCTACACCTTCAATGGTTTTGTCATCGGCAGCGGAAACCAGTTCGCTCACGCCGCTGCCCTGGCCGTCGCCACTGCACCTGGCAAGGCGTACAATCCGCTCTTTCTTTACGGCGGTGTGGGTATGGGAAAGACTCACCTGATGCAGGCCATTGGCCACGAGGTGAAGCTTCGCCAGCCTGACAGATCCATCGTCTATCTCTCCACTGAGAAGTTCACCAATGAAATGATCAACTCCATCAAGCACGACAAGATGGTCAGTTTTCGCGATCGTTTTCGCGGTGTAGATGTGCTGCTGATCGACGACATCCAATTCCTGGCCGGTAAGGAGCGCACGCAGGAGGAGTTTTTCCACACCTTTAATGCGCTGCATGACACTAACCGTCAAATCGTAATCGCCAGTGATCGTCCTCCCAAGGATCTGGCTGAGATCGAGGATCGGCTTCGCTCGCGCTTTGAATGGGGATTAATCGCCGATATTCAGCCGCCCGATCTAGAGACTAAAATTGCGATTCTGCAGAAGAAAGCGGAAAGTGAGCACGTCGTTCTGCCTGATGACGTCTCCCAATTTATCGCCAGCAACATTCGCAGCAACGTGCGTGAGCTTGAAGGCGCGCTGATCCGCCTCGTCGCCTATGGCTCGTTGACCGGTGCGGAAATTAACCTTGCAACGGCACAGCAGGTCCTCAAGAACATCATTGACCAGCAGAGCCGCAAGGTAACCATCGAAGCGATCCAGAAGGCGGTAAGTGAGCAGTTCGGCCTGCGCCTGCCTGAGATCAAGGCTAAGAACAACTCACGCCAGATCGTCTTTCCGCGCCAGATTGCCATGTATCTCTGCAAGCACCTCACGGAGGCATCGCTGCCCGAGATCGGCCGGCAGTTTGGCGGAAAGCATCACACCACCGTCCTGCACTCGATTGAGAAGATCAATATCCAGCGCAAGGACGACAAAGATTTGAACAGGATGCTCAACAAACTCACGGAGCAGTTGAGCAATTAACTCCAAGCCGGGGGCTCGTTTTCGTGGGCTCCCGACTTTTGTGTTTTCACTTCGTCAGGCTTCATTTTGCGGGCTAGTCTGAAGCGTCTTCAAAACCTTCGCTAACAATGGTCTGCGATTCTCTACATCACTACTTCGCGAGTTAAATGCATTTGTCATAGCGGTTTACGGAAGACGCGCAATTGTCTCAGCATGAGACCAGCTCTGTGGAATCCCTGTGAAAGCTGTGCACAACCCGACTCGCGAGCGCTTCGCAACTCCCCTTGGCGATGGCTCTATTTCCTGAAAATATTTTTTTCCTAGCCCCTCCTCGCTCTAAGTGCCGAACAGTGATAGATTTTCCTTGGATTTTTCACTTTTCCGAAGTCGCTACTATTTAGGCTGGTTTCTGTTAGCTTTAGTTTGATATAAGTGCAAGTTGTACCCAGCGAAGGGTTTTGGGGAGATATATGCCAGAGACAGCGATCGCTCAAGGAACCGCTATGGAGATCACGGTCAGCAAGTCTGACCTTTTGAAAGAACTCACTGCGACCCAGGGCGTGGTCGAGCGCAAGACGACCATCCCCATCCTGTCCAATTTTCTTTTTGAAGCTGCCGATGGCGAATTGACCATCACTGCCACCGACCTCGATCTCAGTCTGCGTACTAGTTGTGGCGCTACGGTCAGGAAAGACGGTGCCTGTACGATTCCTGCCCGCAAGCTTTACGACTATGTGAAGCTGTTGGGCGAAGGGGATGTCAGCATCAAGTTGCTGGAGAATCACTGGGTCAATATCCGCGCTGGCCGCTCCATCACCAAGATGGTGGGCATGGCCCGTTCGAATTTTCCAAGCGTGCCAGTATTCCCTACCAGCAGCGTGGTAAAGATTCCCGCGCATACTTTCCGCACCCTGATTGCAAAGACTGTCTTTGCAATCTCCAATGAGGAGTCGCGCTACACCCTCAATGGAGCGCTCCTGGTCTTGAAGCCCGAATCCATTACCATGGTCGCCACCGACGGACACCGTCTAGCCCACATCGTCAAGGAAGGTCTCTCCTTCGACATTACAGGCGAGCTGAAGACCCTGATTCCACGCAAGGCAATGGTAGAGTTGCTCTCGCTGCTTGGCGCGCCTGAGATCGAATTTGTAGAATTTGCCAAGGATGAATCCACACTGTTCTTTCGCCTCGGCTCCCGTCTGCTTACCTCGCGCCAGTTGACTGGCCAGTTCCCCAATTACGAGGCTGTGCTCCCCAAGGAGCACAACAAGAGCGTTACCGTGCGCACCACGGATCTCCAGGCAGCCATCCAGCGCGTTGCGCAATTCGCCGACGAACGTTCCGGCGCCATAAAAATGCGTTTTGAGAAGAACGAGCTTCGCGTGTCTTCCTCGTCCACCGAGACTGGTGAATCGGAGGACTCAATTGAGACCGACTACAGTGGTGAAGCTCTCGCCATTGGTTTCAATTCGCAGTACCTGCTCGAATTCCTAAAGGCAGCCGACAGCGACAATGTCCACATCGAGTTCAAGGACTCCCAATCGGCTGGCCAGCTTCGTCCCGCGGGCGTTGAGGATTACAAGTATCGCTACGTCGTCATGCCGATGCGTATCTGACCTGCTTCTGAACTTCGGACTTGCGGACTCCGATAGAGTCGGCTAGAGTAGAGCGATGAACTTCCTGATGTCCATGACCGCGTGTTGCGCTAGCATGTGTTGCTGCATGCGCGCCGGTTCTGGCATGGGGAGTTAACGACAGCTTCTAAGTAAGCAAGTTTTGTCGAACCCACTGCCGGAATGCAGTGGGTTTTGCTTTATACGCTGAAACTGAGGGGTGGCAAAGTACGGATGGCGAAGTGGCTAACGCGGCGGCCTGCAAAGCCGTTATTCATGGGTTCAAATCCCATTCCGTGCTCCAGAATTGATCCGGAAGGTTCCCGGAGTTGAGTGAAACGATGCCGAACGTTACGACAAAGACGATTGAACAAGCCGCGACGAACACCACCGCCAAGCGCATGGACATGTGTATGTGTCCCCTTGTCCCAGGCGTGGGCGGAGTAGCCGGAACGTAACGAGCAACAGCACCGGCAGTATCCAAGGCTCACGCAAAGCGCGTGGGCCTTTTCTTTCACCGGAAAAAGGAGCAGTGAAATGCAGCACCGCACGATCCCGCAAGCCAAGGAGTTGACGCACATCTATGTCCGCGACGCGCAGAAGGGCTTCCTACGCCCGTGCTGGGCTTCCAGACGAGAGATCCAATGCGGCGTGTGTATGAGTGGCGTGGTGCAGGCGGAGATCGGGTCAAGGTGCCCGATCTGCTCCAGCACGGTCGAACAGATATTGGAATCTGTCCGCGGAGGTGTGCCAGATATGCCGCGTCGGCGCGGTCAGCGTGTGCGGAAGAAACCAGCCTGAGTTTCCGCAGGATTTTTCTGTGGGTAGCTCCTTGGCAACAATTTGGTAGAAGGGCAAACGAATGAATCAGCAGTTGTTAAGAAAGAAGATTGTTCGAGAGGCAAAAAAGCTAGGTGCAGACCTGATCGGCTTTGCTCCTGTCTCGCGATGGGCCGAGTATAACGAGCTTCCTGAGCAGTACTGGCCGCAGGCGATTTGGAAACCCGCCGAGACAGTAATCGCGCTTGGCGTGCCGATGCTCTTGCCCATCGTGGAGAGCACGCCATCCATCAACCACACGGTCCTTTATGACACGACGAACACGCTACTCGATCAGATAGCGTACCGGCTTGCCGTTTTCCTTAACAACCTCGGTCATGCCTCCATCTTCCTGCCCCGCGATGGCTACGGTAGCCTCGAGATTCTTCTCAAGAAGATGCCCGCCTGCTTCAGTCAGGTCTATGCGGGCAAGTACGCTGGGCTGGGCACAATCGGATACAGCCACAATCTGCTGAACCAGAAGTACGGCCCTCGCGCCCGTTACGTATCCGTGCTTACCGCCGCCGCACTCGAGGGCGACCCAGTTATAGAGAAGGACCTGTGCAAGGGCTGTCGCATCTGTGAGCGTCTCTGTCCAACCCAGGCAATGAGAGCCGAGCCCGGTTCGAAAGTTGCAAAACTCGATTGCATCAAATGCACACAGTTCCATCAGGAACTTCTCGCTGAGAAACGATGGCCGTGCGGCGTCTGTTCCAAGGTCTGCTTCGTTGGCGAGGACCGCAAGCTCTATGGCAAGACAAACGTCCGTTCCTACCTCAACGAACGCGAGGCGATTGAAAAGGATCCCTCGCACCCTGACTACAAACATCTGGTTCACCTGCGGCAGCATGGCTCCGATGGTGAGCGGAACTACTGACTTACTGATCTGAAAGGATATCAAAATGAAAGCCAGCTCCCGATCACTCGTCATAACTGTCGTACTGATCGCAACGCTACTCGCACTAGCAGCCTGCAATAAGTCCGCCGCAGGTAAACCGCAAGTCGTTCGCGTAGACTTCGCCTACTACAACCCCCTCAGCCTAGTGCTCAAGGAGAAGCGCTTCCTCGAGGACGACCTGGCCAGGGACGGCGTGCGTGTGGAATGGACGCAGAGTCAGGGCAGCAATAAGTCTTTGGAACTGCTGAACAGCAAGAGCATCGACTTCGGTTCCACGGCTGGAGCTGCTGCATTGATTGGAAAGTCGAATGGCAATCCCATCAAGACGATCTACGTCTACTCCCGGCCAGAATGGACGGCACTGGTTACGCTAAAGGACAGTCCGATTCATGAAGTGCAAGACCTCAAAGGCAAGAAGATTGCCGTCACACGCGGCACCGATCCTCACGTCTTCCTGCTGCGCTCTTTGTATCAGGTGGGATTGACGGAAAAAGATGTGGAGATCGTTCCTCTGCAGCACGCCGATGGACGAAACGCACTAGAACGTGGAGACGTGGACGCGTGGGCCGGACTTGACCCGTTGATGGCGCAGAGCGAAGTCGAGAAAGGATCAAGGCTCTTTCATCGCGACGTTTCGCTGAACAGCTACGGAGTGCTCAACGTTCGTGAAGAGTTCGGTCGCAGCTATCCACAGTATGTTCAACGCGTACTCTCTGCGTATGAGAAAGCCCGCCTGTGGGCCATTCAGAATCCAGCGGAGTTCCATGCTCTTTATGTGCGCACGGCCAAAATCAATGACGCTGTAGTCACAAAGGTCCTGGAACGTACAGACCTGAGCAACTCCGTTATAGGAGACGATCAGAAGAAGGTCATCACGGCTAGTGGTGATGTGCTGAAGAAGAGCGGCGTCATCTCCGGCACAACCGACGTTTCCGCAGTGGTCAATGACCTGATCGACCCGCAGTACATCCGCCAGATAGTGGCGAGCAAATAGGGAGTATGAGCACATCAGGACAAAACACCTCAGCGCTCCGTTTCGCAGACTCGCAGCGGCAAGTGGCTTCGCGGCCGAGCTCCCCTTCGACACGCTTCCACCTTCCCACCCGCCTTCTGGGAGCCATTGTGCCAGCGGGCGGAGTTGTTTTCTGGGAGGTGCTCTCTCGCGTCGGAGTCTTTCCGGCCAATGCCCTTCCGGCGCCGACTGTCATCGCCCAAACCATCTTCGATCTCGCTCGTAGCGGAGAGCTTTGGCGTCACACCGGAATCACGTTGTGGCGCATCTTCGTTGGTTTTCTTCTGGGCGCTACCGTCGGAACTCTCATTGGCGGCTTGACGGGGCATGTTACCCTGGCTCGCAAACTGTTGGACCCGTTGCTTCAGTCCCTCCGCAACATTCCATCCATGGCGTGGGTTCCGCTCTTCCTGTTGTGGCTGGGCATTCAGGAATCATCAAAAATTGGACTCATCGCTCTTGGCGCGTTCTTTCCTGTTTACCTGAACCTGTCGAGCGGCATGAGCCACGTTGATCCCAAGCTGATTGAAGTTGGAAAGGTCTATCGCCTGAATGGGTTCCATCTCATCCGGCGCGTGATCCTTCCAGCGGTTCTGCCGGAGTACTTCGTCGGTTTGCGTAGCGGGCTGGGCTTGGCCTGGATGTTCGTCGTTGCCGCCGAGCTCATGGGTGCCAGCCGCGGTCTCGGCTTCCTGATGATTGACGGGCAAATGACTGGCCGCGCCTCCGTCATTTTGGCCAGCGTTATTCTCTTTGCCGTTCTGGGCAAGGGCACCGATCTGATCCTCGAAATTGTTGGACGAAGATTGCTGCGTTACAAGACTCAATAAGCCCAGCTTCAAAACAAGGAGAACATCGTGAGTGGTATCGCAACACACAACAACGCGCTTCAAGTCCGGTCCGTTAGCAAGACCTTCGGCTCCAACGGCTCCAGCCTTGACGTGTTGCGAGATATCAATCTCGACATCTCGGATGGTGAGTTCATTTGCGTCGTGGGTGGAAGTGGTTGCGGCAAAACGACTCTATTGAGAATCATCGCTGGCCTCGAGCGCAACTACTGCGGCAGCGTGTTCCTCGGCGATGCCCCCATCCAGGGCCCAGGTCTCGACCGCGGACTGGTATTCCAGGAACATCGCCTGCTTCCATGGCTCACAGTTGAGCAGAACATAGCCTTCGGCATCAGCGACCTTCCCGCGGCTGAGAAGGCAGAGCATATTAGGCACTACGTCGAGTTGGTCGGCCTCAAGGATTTCGAGCACAGCTATCCTCATCAGCTCTCCGGCGGTATGGCGCAACGGGTGGCAATCGCTCGCGCTCTTGCCGGCTATCCGCGGCTTCTTCTCCTCGACGAGCCCTTCGGTGCGTTGGATGCGCTCACGAGGATTCGCATGCAGCAGGAGCTACTGCGTATCTGGAGCGTGCAGCGCACAACAATGATCCTTGTGACACACGACATAGATGAAGCCATTTACCTGGCAGATCGCATCGTAATCATGTCTCCCCGCCCTGGGACGATCAAAAGGGTCATTGACGTTGATCTCCTCCGGCCCAGAGATCGAACCAGCTATGTTGGCGCTCAGCTAAGACGGAGTATTTACCGCGAGTTCTTTGCCAATGAAGAAATCCCCGAAGATTACGAAATCTAGCCTTTCAAGCGACCGAGAAGAGATCATGCAAACAGAATCCTCAGTGCAGAAGATCAATGGCTGGCAGGATGGACTATCCAACAACATTCTGGAAACGATCGGCCACACTCCGCTCGTCCGCCTGCACGGCTCCGTGGCTCATCTTGCCGCCAGCGTCTGTGTCAAGGTTGAATCGCTCAATCCGGGTGGAAGCACTAAGGACCGCGTCGCACTGAACATGATTCTGGAAGCCGAACGCAATGGCCTGCTGCATCCCGGTGGCACCATCATCGAAGCTACGGCAGGAAACACCGGAGTCGGGCTTGCCATGGTCGGTGCCGTGCGCGGATACCGCTGCATCTTCGTTCTCCCCGACAAAATGAGCCAGGACAAGATTCGTCTGCTGAGGGCTTACGGAGCCGAGGTGGTCATCACCCCTACCAACGTTCCGCCCGATTCGCCGGAGAGCTACAACGGCGTTGCAAATCGGTTAGCCCGTGAGATCGTCGGTGCATGGAGAGCTGGACAGTTCACGAATCTTGCAAATCCGCAGGCCCATTACGAGCAGACCGGCCCCGAGATATGGAAGCAAACCGAGGGCAAGGTCACTGTCTTCGTCGCTGCAGCCGGAACGGGCGGAACCATCAGCGGCATCGGACGATATTTAAAGGAGCAGAATCCTCGTGTCCGTGTGATCGGTGCCGACATCGAAGGCTCGATTCTCAGCGGTGGCATTACCGGATCGTGGAAGGTTGAGGGCATTGGTGAAGATTTCGTCCCGAGCACTTTGAACGCACAGGTCATCGACGAGTGGATTCGCGTCTCCGACGCCGACTCATTCATCGCTGCTCGCCGTATTGCACGTCAGGAAGGCATCCTGCTCGGCGGTTCAAGCGGTACATGCTTGGCAGCCGCATTCCGATACGCGCAGCGCTGCACTCGTGATGATCTGGTGGTGGCGTTGTGTCCTGATACCGGCAGAAACTACATGTCCAAGATGTACGACGAGACTTGGATGGCGCAGAACGGCTTTGTTGAGACCCCGCCCGATCAGCGGAGTGCCCGCGACCTGCTCATCGTCCTTGGCCGCGAGGGAAAAATCATGTGCCTGCTGCCGGATGACACACTTCAGCATGCCGCAGACACCTTCCGCGAGCGCGGAATCTCACAGATGCCTGTGCTCGAAGAGGGCAAGATGGTTGGAGCGGTTCAGGAAATCACCATTGTTCACGCCCTGCATCGAGGAGCGGATGCGCGCAATACTCACGTCCGCGAAGTAATGGCCCGCGCCATGCCCGAGGTTGACATAAACGTCTCACTGGAAGAAGTGTATCGCCTATTGCTCTCAGGCAACCCAGCCGTCGCCGTCTCCAATGAGGGCCGCCTCGCGGGCCTAATCACGCGCTCCGACCTGATGGGCTATTACGAGAAAGACAACTCAGCTAAGTTGTAGAATGGGAGCTGTACGGTTCAGGAAAGCTGAAGCGCACCACCATCCTGTACGCCATTCCGGCCGCATGACGGGCCACCTGTGATCGCAATTTACGCTGTCCTTTACCACCTCCGTCTATGCCCCGCGAGAATACTCCAAGAATTGTCGCTAAATCTATTTTTTTCAATTATTTACAGACGTCACCAAATCTCATTCTGTGCTAAAATGAAATAGGGCCGCAGCAGTCTCAGGTGGCGACGATTTGAACCGGTAATTCATTGCAACTGCAATCATCGCGCACGCCGAGCCCAGTAAATGGGACTCTATATTCGGGTACCCTGTTTTCGCTGTCCCTGCTGCCCCAGGCAAGCTTGTTTGCTGCCCGTGGCCTAACCAATTCCTGGAAATAACAATGTCCTCAAAGCCAACTGCCGAAGCCGAGAAAGAAACGACGTTCCCCGTGGAAGAACTGAACAAGAAGACTGCAACCACAGCCGAATCCGGTTACACCGCTGACTCCATCAAGGTTCTCGGCGGAATGGAAGCCGTCCGAAAACGCCCCGCCATGTACATCGGTTCCACCGGTGAAATGGGACTGCATCATCTCGTCTATGAGGTGGTAGACAACTCGGTCGATGAAGCGCTCGCTGGGTACGCCACCAAGATCGACGTCATCGTTCATCTCGACAACTCCGTCTCGGTCAGCGATGACGGACGTGGGATTCCTGTGGATGAAATGGACGTAGATGGTGAGCGGCTGCCTGCGGCTCAGGTTGTGATGACCGTGCTGCACGCAGGAGGCAAGTTCGACAGCTCGACCTACAAGGTTTCCGGTGGCCTGCACGGCGTAGGCGTAAGCTGCGTCAACGCCCTCTCCGAACAACTCGATCTGGAGATCTGCCGCGATGGCGCGGTTTGGGAGCAGGAGTATTCCGAGGGCGTCCCCACCTCCAAGCTCATCAAGACAGGCACCACGAAGCGCCGCGGGACCAAGGTTCATTTCGTCCCTGACCGCACGATCTTCACCGTCACCGAGTACAACTATGACACCCTGGCCAACCGTCTGCGCGAACTCGCCTTTCTCAACAAGGGATTGGTGATCACTCTCACCGACGAGCGCACTACTGACCAGAAGACCGGCGAGGCCAAGCATGCCGAATTCAAGTTTAGCGGCGGCATTGCCGAGTTCATCAAGCATCTGAACAAGGGTAAGAACGTCCTCCACGAAAAACCGATTTACATGGAGTCGGCGGAGAAGGACGGGCTGGTCGTCGAAGTCGGTGTGCAATACAACGACGCTTACAGCGAGACTGTATTCAGCTTCGCCAACAACATCAACACCGTCGATGGCGGCACACACCTACAGGGCTTCCGCTCCGCCCTCACCCGCACCATAAACGCCGCCGGCCAATCGCTTGGCCTGTTCAAGGACCTGAAAGAGAATCTCTCCGGTGACGATGTGCGTGAAGGACTGGTCGCGGTAGTCAGCGTCAAACTTCCGCAGCCGCAGTTTGAAGGTCAGACCAAGGGCAAGCTCAACTCCGATATCGCCGGCCCTGTTCAAGCTTTCATCAACGAGCGCCTTGGCGCATTCTTTGAGCAGAATCCTCAGGTCGCCCGCAAGATCATCAACAAGGCTATCGACGCCGCGCGTGCTCGCGAGGCGGCTCGCAAGGCCCGTGATCTTACCCGTCGCAAAGGCGTGCTCGACAGTGGCGGGCTTCCCGGCAAACTGGCAGATTGCTCCGAGCGTAATCCCGAACGCTGCGAAGTCTATTTGGTCGAGGGTGAGTCCGCCGGCGGGACCGCCAAGCAGGGCCGCGACCGCCGCTTCCAGGCTATCCTTCCCCTCAAGGGAAAGATTCTCAACGTCGAAAAGGCGCGTTATGACAAGATGCTCGGCCACGAGGAAATCCGCGCCATGATTACCGCCTTCGGCTGCGGCATCGGCAAGGATGATTTCGATCCCTCGAAGCTGCGCTACAGCAAAATCATCCTGATGACGGATGCCGATGTTGACGGCTCCCACATTCGCACTCTCCTGCTTACCTTCTTCTTCCGCCACATGCAGGATCTCATCAAGCGCGGAAACATCTTTATCGCGCAGCCGCCGCTGTATCGCATCAAGAAGGGCCGATTCGAGCAGTACATCAAGAACGATGCTGAGTTTGTGCAGGTCATGATCAAGCGCGCCTCTGACGGGTTGGTCGTTCGTAATAGTCTGCCCGAGAAGTCAGTCACCGAGCAAAGCCAAGCCGCACTGTACAAGCTTGAAGGCTCAAAGCTCGCCCAGTTCATGACCCGCCTCAACGAATACCTCGGCTATCAGGACAAGGTAGACAAGCGCATTCGCAACCAGCGTGTTACAGAGATGCTTCCCGAATTTGAGCTCTCCAAACGCGAGGACTTCCACGGCTCGCCCGAAGCGGTTCCCACTCGCATTTCGAACATCGAAGCCCGCCTCAAGGGTATTGCCCGTGAAGAACAGTTCATGTCAGTTTCCACCCATTTCGACGAAGAACTCGAGCTCTGGGACGTGCGCTTTGTCAACTCTCAGGGAACGCCGCACGCCATCAGTTGGGGACTCATCTCCAGCCCTGAATACAAGCAGATGATGTCGCGCTACCGGCAGATTGCCGAGTTCATGAAGCCGCCATTTCGCGTGGAGTGGGTCAAGAATATTGAGGCCGCCAAGGATGACGGCGACGATGCCATCTCCAACGCTGAGAAGGCCGATGCTGACAAGATTGAGGGCAAAACCATCAAAGGCGGTACGCCTACTCGCGTCGCAGCCAAGGGAGGATCGCGCGAGCCGGTCGAGAAGAAAACTGTCCGCGAACTCTTCGACTTCGTCCTCGAACAGGGCCGCAAGGACTATCAGATCCAACGTTACAAAGGTCTGGGAGAAATGACCGCGGAGCAGCTATGGGAGACAACCATGGATCCTGAACGGCGTACTCTGCTCTCAGTCAAGCTCGAGGATCTGGCCGAAACCGAGAACATCTTCACAACCCTCATGGGCGAAGACGTCGAATCACGCCGCAAGTTCATTGAAGACAATGCACTCGATGTAAAGAATCTCGACATTTAGCGTGCGGTTTTTGTGTAGGTGTTTAATTGTTGTCCAAACTTCTCCAGAGTGCCCGCAGATCCCTTTGCGGGCACTTCGTTTTCAATATGACATGCTGCCAGGAATGAAGTCTTCTTTCCAGCGCAAAGCGGCTAGCTTGTGACCCGGCTTGCCAAAAATGGCGAAGCATTGCTGGCAATTCAGCTCGCGGACTTGGTCGCACGTGCTCGTACTGTTGCGCAGGTGTGTTCATTGCCTTGAGCGTCACGCCCCAACCGCTTGAGCTTGTCGTTGGCCCCTGCGCACATACAGGCCCTATTGCTGAGACTGGAGCAAGAGTTACTAATTGACGACATAAGTATTCATATACTAATATTGCCATATACAGATGCCAGAAATGTCCCAATTTACGTCCGAGTTTTTCAAAGCGCTGGCTCACCCGCAGCGGATTAGGATTCTCGATTCGTTGCGCTCGGGCGAGGTCGGCGTGAATGAACTTAGCGCACGGCTTGGAGTAGAGCAGAGCACGCTCTCTCAGCAGCTAGCCGTCTTACGCAAGAGCAACATCGTGGTGGGCAGGAAGGATGCCCAGAATGTCTTCTATTCCGTGTCCGACCCGGGGATTATCCGGTTGCTCGACGACGCGCGCCAGATATTTAACAACCAACTGATCAGCATCAGAGACCTTCTTTCGCAGATTCCCCCGGCAGGGCCAAAGTGAGGTCTGTCTTCGCGAGACTCTCGTAAACCTGGCCAGCAAAACTGGCAAGCACGAGCTGGCCCCAATTGCACTCGACATCCTATGATTCAAACTGCATTCAATTTGTTTCTGGTCGCCTTACTGTTCCTTCCAGCAGTCGCTCTGCTCTGCCGGCGCAACCATATAGCGCGCGCGTTGCCTTCTTTGCTCCTCCTGATTTCGCTGCTCATTGGAACGCTTTTGGCGGGATTCAGCTTTTGGCGGGGTTACAGGCTGGATGTCAATCTATCGCAGCTGACACCATTTTCATTTGCTCTGGCCGTAGACCGGCTCAGCGCGTTTTTCCTCCTCATAATCTGCGGGGTAGGAGCGCCGGTTGTTCTGTTCTCCACCTCGTATGTCAGGCGCCATTACAGCGCAACGAAAGTCAACTGGATGTGGGCTCTTCTGCCGCTCTTCTTGCTCTCGATGGTGCTGGTAGTCACCGCCACCACTGCTTTTGCGTTCCTTCTTGGGTGGGAGCTGATGACGCTTTTCTCTGCCGGGCTGGTTCTGATCGATGGCGATTCAGAGCACCGCCGTCACAACATTTTCATTTACCTGATGATGATGCACGCGGGCGCGGCAACCGTGATCGCCAGTTTCTTCCTGTTTCTGCCACACGCTACTAGCCTCGATTTCCAATCCATGCGCGCAGTGGGAGCTGCCTTGCCAAGTGGCGTGCGCACCGCCATTTTCCTTCTCTCATTTGTCGGCTTCGGAACCAAGGCGGGCCTCATTCCATTTCACCTGTGGCTGCCCAAAGCGCATCCCATCGCACCCAGCCCAGTCTCGGCACTCATGTCCGCCGTGATGCTTAAGACGGCGATCTACGGGTTCGTTCGCTTCACGTTTGACTTCCTTGGAGGAGGTCCGGCGTGGTGGGGATATCTGGTCCTGCTGGCGGGCGCCGCAACCGGGTTGCTCGGTATTCTCTATGCCCTCGAAGAAAACGATGTGAAGGTGCTGCTTGCCTATAGCAGCGTCGAGAACATCGGGATCATTTATCTGGGACTGGGTGCTGCTTTAGTGTTTATGGCCAATGGAGCGCTGGCATGGGCCGCGCTGGCCCTGGCTGCCGCTCTTTTGCATGCGCTCAATCACTCGCTTTTCAAAAGCATTCTATTTCTCGGAGCTGGTGCCGTTTCCGACGCCGCGCACACCCTCGATCTGGAACAGATGGGCGGGCTCTTGAATCGCATGCAGGTAACCGGAACGGCCGTTCTGATTGCTTGCTGCTCGATAATCGGACTGCCGCTATTCAACGGCTTCGTTGGCGAGTGGCTGATGTTCCGCAGCTTCCTCGCAGGGGCTGAACTCTCCAGCATTTCGGCCGCCGTCCTACTGCCGCTGATGGCAGGAGTGCTGGCGTTGATTGGCGGACTCTCTGTCAGTTGCTTCGCCAAACTCTACGGCGTTGCTTTTCTTGGACGGGCACGTAGCCAAGAGGCGGGAGATGCGCGCGAGGTTGCGATGCCCATGCAGGTTGCGATGACTCTGCTGGCCGCGGCTTGCGTCGCTATTGGCGTGTTGCCTGGATTCGTGTTGCGTCCTCTGACGGCGGTTACGCAGGAACTGTTGCGCGGCCCGGCGTTGCCTGAAACCGGACTTTCCGTTTTGCGCACTCTGCCGCTGCTCGCGGCCGGCGTTGTTGCCCTGTTGTTGACGGCTGCCGCTTTGCGATTACGGTCTTCGAAGCGAATCACTCGTACCTGGGCTTGCGGACTTCCTGAGTTAGACAGCCGCATGCAATATACCTCCACTGCCTTCTCAAAGCCGCTACGCAAAGTCTTCGCTAGAGTTTACAAACCAGAACGGTCGGTCGAGGTTGTGTGTGCGAATCCGCCATACTTTCCGGAATCCATCACGTATCGCTCAGTTCGGACCACTTCGTTTGAAAAGTCGCTTTACCGTCCAGTCGTGGACACAGTTGTCGCGATGGCCACCCGGCTGCGCCGACTCCAGACGGGCAATGTTCAGATCTACCTGCTTTATATCTTTCTGGCGCTCGTTGCGCTGCTCGTATTCATGAGGTTTGCATGAAGACTGCAATCGATGTGATTGAGGCGTTGCTGCTGGTCGCCATGGCACCTCTTATACGCGGCGTGATTGCGTGCGTCAAAGCACGAATACAAAACCGCCGTGGTGCCAGTGTGTTCCGTCCTTATGCTGATCTGCTGAAACTCTTTCGCAAACAGGATCTAGTTCCGGATACTGCCTCGTGGCTCTTTCGTCTCGCACCGGTCGTATTATTCGCGGTCACGGTAGCGGCGGCGGCGCTCGTTCCGGTGTTACATCCATCCGCGTTGCTAGGAGTGAGTGGCGACTTTATCGTCCTAGTCTATCTGCTGACCGTTGGAAGATTCTTCGTAATGCTCGGAGCAATGGACGGTGGCAGTTCGTTCGGCGGCATGGGGGCGAGCCGGGAAGCACTGGTTTCCACTCTGGCGGAAGCTCCCCTATTGCTGGGGCTGACCTCGGTCGCAGTCCTTGCCCATTCCATCAGCCTGTCTGCCATTGTGGAGTTCTCGGTGCTCCGGAATCCGTTTCAGTTGTCAGCGGTTCATGTGTTCGCCTTTGTAGCTCTCGCCATGGTCGCAATTGCGGAGACTGGACGCATTCCAGTAGACAATCCCACGACGCACCTGGAACTCACGATGATCCACGAGGCGATGGTGTTGGAATACTCCGGAGCCAGCCTGGCGCTGATCGAATGGGCCCAGGCCGTAAAGCTGACGGTCATCATGGCACTACTGGTTGGAGTGTTCGCGCCCTGGGGGATGGCCACGAGCGCATCGCTTCTTGGCCTAGCCGTTGCTCTCCCGGCTTTCCTAATCAAACTTGTGATCCTTGCGATTGCCATTGCGGCAATTGAAAGCAGCATAGCGAAACTTCGCATGTATCTGGTTCCCGATTTTCTGGGTGTGGCTGCTGCTCTGGCCATTCTCGCGGTGGTATTCACCGCGCTGACGAGGTGAGGCAATGGGCATGATTGAACTTGCAGTGGCGAAGGCATTGGCTTCTTCCGCTGTATTCCTGTTCGTCACGGTGCTGATGATGGCCTCAGCCAAGCGAATCTCCGCGTGCATTATTCTCTTCGGCGCGCAGTCGGCCGTGATGGCCGCGCAAGTTCTGGCAATCGCCTACGCACGGCATTCAATCGAGGCATATGCGGTGGCCACACTGGTGATAGCGGTGAAGGTTGTCGCAATTCCGTTTGCACTGTTTCGCATCGTGAAGGAACTCAAGGCGCCACAGGACGTCACCGCATCGACCACGGCGACACAGTCCGTTTTCATTATGGCCGGGCTGATTCTTCTTTCCTTCTTCGCGGTGGCACCCTACGCGAAGACATTGCGGGTGGATGAAGACATGCTCGCCGCTGCCATCGCATTGCTGCTGACGGGGGCATTCCTCATGGTCAGCCGAAAGAAAGCACTGATGCAGGTGATTGGGCTCCTCGTGCTCGAAAATGGAATATTTTTGGCAGCTTTAACGACCACATTTGGCATGCCGCTAGTGATTGAGATCGGCATTTTCTTTGACCTGCTCATGGGAGTGTTTTTGATGGGTCTGTTTGTCTTCCGCATTCGCGATACGTTCGATCATCTGGACGTTTCAAAGCTGCGGCGGTTGAGGGGCTGATCCATGTCCTTGCTGGTGCTCCTCCTGATTCCGTCGCTTGGTGCCATGCTCGTGTTAGGTTGCAAACAACCGCGACACGCTACGAGAGCAGCTCTGCTCATCGGGGCTTTAGAAGTGACGGCCATAGTTCATGCGGTGTGGAGAATCCGATCAGCCGGAATTCTGCAGACCGGACGCTATCTCCGTGCAGATGGCCTCACGGCATTCTTCCTCATCAACATTGGCTTCATCTTCGGACTGGTGCTGGTGTACTCGGTCGGGTACTTGCACCATATTCCTGCCGGACGCTTTTCCTCGCCGAGATGGTTCTACAGCTTGTTTTTTCTTTTCCTATTTACCATGATCGCGGTCTACCTCTCGGCGAATCTTGGCATGCTCTGGATTTGCGTGGAAGCCACTACCCTTGCGTCGGCACTGCTGGTAGGCTTCTACAACACGGAAGGCGCGGTAGAAGCTGGCTGGAAGTACCTAATTGTCTGCACGGTAGGAATCGCTTTCGCACTCTTTGGGACTATTGCCCTGTACCTTGCGGCGGTGAAGAGCGGCGTGAGTCCGCAATCCGCCCTGGATTGGGATGCGCTGATGACGGCCGCACCCACTTTCGGCCCGGTTAGAGATCTGGTGAAGCTATCGTTTGTTTTCGTTGCCGTGGGCTATGGCACCAAGATCGGCTTCGTACCCATGCACAGCTGGCTGCCCGATGCTCACGCGGAAGCGCCTTCGCCGGTTAGCGCGCTGCTTTCTGCCGTGCTTCTGAACTGCGCCATGTATGCTTTGCTTCGCTTCGATGCGATCACCTCGCGCGCCATCGGAAGCGGCTTCAGCCACACGCTGCTCCTTATCTTCGGAGGGCTCTCAGTGACCGTTGCAGCTCTCCTGATGATTGTGCAGAAGGACCTCAAACGCCTGCTCGCATACAGTAGCATCGAGCATATGGGCATCGTCGCCATTGGCGTGGGACTCGGCGGCACACTTGGACTTTTCGCGGCCCTGCTGCACGCGTTCAATCACTCGGTGGCCAAAACGCTAATGTTCTTTGTTGCGGGCGACGTTCGTGAGAGCTTTGGAACACTGCGCATGAAAGGCATTCACGGCATGGCGCGCTCCTTACCCTGGACCAGCGCCAGCCTTGTGTTGGGCAGCCTTGCGATCGTTGGTATGCCTCCGTTTGGATTATTTATCAGCGAATTTATGATCTTGACCACGGCGTTCAATAGCTCTCGATACGGCATCGCAATTCTGGTGTTGGTGTCGCTCTCTGTCGTATTTGGCGCTTTGTTGCATCACTTCCAACACATGCTCGGCGGCAAGCCAGGAAACGCCCCGACCAAACTGAAACTCCTGCCTTCCGAGTTTGCCGTGATGGGCATTTGCTCGGTATTTCTGATCGTATTCGGTATGCGAATTCCGGGCGTATTCGCCAATCTGGTGCAGAGGGCGCTGGCGGTACTGCAATGACAATGAACACGACCCATCGATCGACGGAAGGCTGCGTAGAGGACGTCCGACGGCTTCTGGGAAGTAACAACGCACGACTGGTCTCGATCTTCGGCAGCGTGGAAGAGAACGGGGAAAACCGCGCTCACTACATCGTGGATGTAAATCGCGAGTATCACCGCGTCAGTTTGCCAGTGCGTGGTGCAATCCCGTCGGTTGTGCCCGCTGCGCTGGCGGCGAACTGGTACGAACGCGAGTTGCACGAACGGTTCGGAGTCGAGATTCACGGCCATCCCGATCTGCGCCCGCTCGTCCATCATCCTCGCGACTACCGCTTTCAGGAAGTAAAGGGTGTGGGAGTTTGCGAAGTGCCGGTTGGCCCCGTTCATGCGGGAATCATCGAACCCGGCCACTTCCGATTCAGCGTGGTCGGCGACACCGTGCTCCACCTAGAATTGCGGCATTTTTTCACTCACAAGGGAACAGAGAAGCTCTTTGAGGGTGCTCCCATCATGAGCGGTCCTGTGCTTGCCGAGTGTGTCTCCGGCGACAACTGCTTTGCCCATGCGGTTGCCTACTGTCAATCAGTGGAGAACGCATTCGATATTTCCGTACCGCCGCGCGGACGTGCGCTTCGGCTGATTGGACTCGAACTGGAGCGCTTGATGGCTCACATTGGCGATGTTGGTGCACTTTGCGGGGACGTCGGATGCGCCGTCCCTGCGGCGTACACGGCACGCATCAAGGAGGCATTGCTGCAGGCGTCGGTCCGCTTCTTGGGAACGCGTTTCTGGCGCGGCGTGGCAGTTCCTGGCGGGGTTCGGCGCGACGTCTCCACGGAGAACGCAATGGAACTCGGCAAGGCGGTTTCCCAGGCCGCAGCCGATTTCGCCGAGATCGCCCAGATTATTCTCGACATGCCATCCTTGCAGAACAGGTTTGAAAAGACAGGAGTTGTCTCTCGCAACATTGCACGGGATCTGGCGGCCGTCGGCCCGGTCGCGCGCGCGAGCGGCATCAAACTCGACGTGAGGCGCGATCATCCGTACGGCTTCTATCGCAAAATCTCGGTTGAGGTGCCCACCTTGCGTCATGGAGATGTGCTTGCCCGAGCCCAGATCCGCATCGAGGAAGCCCGCGTGTCCGCACGGCTTATACAGGATACGATCAACGAATTGGCCTCCGGTATCGTCTCAGTTCCCGTGCCGTCCGGCGGCAGCGCCGAAGGCTTCTCGGCCGTGGAATCGCCGCGCGGTGAACTGCTGTACTGGATCAGAATTCGCGATGGCAATGTGGTTCGTTGTCACATCAAGTCGCCTTCGTTTCAAAACTGGCCGGTTCTGCCGTTTGCCATGCCCGGAAATATCATCGCCGATTTTCCGCTTATCAATAAGAGCTTCAATCTGTCCTACTCCGGATGTGACCGATGATCTTTGATCTTGTAAAACGCAGCTTGAGGAGTCCGAACGTTCTCCTCTCCGCAGAGGATCTGGTTACCGCCAATTCGCGTGGCAGCCGTATGCCCACCGTAGAGCCGGCGCGGCTCACCAAGGCAATTGCCATGCGAGCTGTGGCCGTGTGTTCTAGCTCCGCGCTGGAGATAGAAGACGCTGCCGGACATTTGTTTCTCACACTGAACTATGGTGACTGCATTGGATGCGGACACTGCATTGAGGTGGGTGAACGGGCATTTCTTGCCGCAGAGAAACTGTCGTGCTGTGGGGGCAGCAAACAGACACTCGTGCGCCAGTGGGACGTCGAGAGCGGCACCGAACTTTTGTCCAGCGAAAAAGAAATGGATGCAGCGGCAAAAAAGATTCGTGCGCTTGTGGGCAGGGCTCTGAACATCCGGCAGGTTGACGGCGGATCATGCAATGGCTGCGAGGCCGAGATTGCCGCACTCACCAACCCCTATTACGATCTGGAGCGCTTCGGCATCCACTTCGTCGCCTCGCCAAAGCATGCGGACATGCTGCTTGTCACCGGCCCCATCACTCGCAACATGGAGCAAGCCGTCAAGAACACATACGAGGCCACGCCCTTCCCAAAGCTTGTTGTAGCCGTAGGCGCCTGCGGATGCAGTGGCGGAATCTTTGCTGGAAGTGATGCAGTAGTCGGCGGCGTTGGCTCCGTAATACCAGTTGATGCCTTTATCCCGGGGTGTCCGCCAACGCCTGCTATGCTGCTGACAGGTATCCTGCGAGTGTTGCTGCGCGAGATTCCTTGCGGTGGAGCGAACGCTTCGACGATGGGGCATTGCGTAACGGCGGAACGGCGCCATTCTGAGCAGGATTAAGATTGCTGCAGTATTTTTGACGCCTCCATTCTTCCTCTTTCTTTTCTGCTTACCGGCCCACCGACCCTCTCGGCGGGCTTAACTTTGCGTACCAAGGGTATTTGACTCCCTATAGATGCAGCAAGTCCTCTATTCAACTTGGTGGAACTGAAGGGCCGGGCGGCAATGCCGCACATGTTGCTCCGGCAACTTCTTGGATGGGCGGATTGCAGCCACTCGCTAATGTTAGGAGCTTCTGGAAGTCACCGTCGTGCCGGAGAAGCCAAAATAGCATTCGAGTGCTTACTGCGGCTTTCTTCGGGCAAGTTTGAGACCCGCAGTTGCGCATATCAAAAGAATAATGAATTTTCGGCAACGAAGTGCCGATATAGCGACCACGCATGTGTCCCTAAGTGGCCGCGCATCGTCGAGCTGGTTCGATGAACCCGCCGCGCAGAGGATAGGTCAACTAACTGGAGACGACCAATGACGTCGTTCGGAATCGGAAAGAAACTATTTGGCGGGTTCGGCGGACTGCTAGCCATCCTGGCTATATTCGCAGCTTTTATGTTGACTGTCTTTAATCGGCTAGATACCAATGTCGATAATGCAGTGAACAAGAGCGCAAAAAGGCTTGTGCTTGCCGATGCGATGAACACCTCCACCGCGGAAATGTATGCAGCACAAGGAGGGTTGTTTCAGTGGACTCTGCTAAAGAATTCCGCGTTGGCAGACAAGGCGCGGAACGACTTCAAGAAGTCCCTTGCTGTTACCCAGGCTTCGCTGAATGAGTTCACTCCCCTCATTGTGTCGGAAGAAGGGAAAACGTCATGCAAGCAGATGCAAGCGGACATTACCGAGTGGGACAAGCAGTTTGATGTAATAAGCGGCATGTTGGCCGGCGAGCCCCCCAAGGACTTCAGTGACATCAGCGCCTTGGCGACCGGCGTAAACCCGGAGGAAGCTGCCCGTGTTGCGAATGAGAAGACGCTTCCGCTTTATCTTGAAACGGCGGAGCTCGCGCGCAAATTACAGAAAAAGCAGCTTATTTTTCTCGATGATGGCAGAAAGAACGTTGCGGAGCAGCTTTCCCAGAGCCGCTGGGTTACATTCCTGCTGATCGCTCTAGCGACCGGCATCGGCGTGTCCGTCTTCGTACTCGTGCGCGGCATTTGCAAAACCCTGATTTTGCTTGCGCGAAACCTCTCGGCTGGCTCTGATCAGGTTGCAAGCGCTGCCTCCCAGGTCTCCGGGTCCGCGCAATCATTGGCGCAAGGAGCGTCCGAGCAAGCGGCATCGCTGGAAGAGACTTCTGCGTCCACGGAAGAGATCAGCGCAATGACCAGTCAGAACAGCGAATCCGCGCTCAAAGCAGCGCACTTGGTCAGCCAATCGAGCGAGCAGTTATCGGGCACAAAGCAACGCTTGGGTGAAATGGTGACCGCCATGGAAGAGATCTCCAAGGCATCCAGTGAAACCGCGAAGATCATCAAGGTGATCGACGAAATAGCATTCCAAACGAACATTCTAGCCCTGAACGCTGCCGTCGAGGCGGCCCGCGCCGGGACGGCTGGCATGGGTTTCGCGGTTGTGGCCGAAGAGGTTCGCAATCTGGCTCAGCGATGCGCACAGGCCGCCAAAGACACCCAAGCCCTGATCGATACGGCGGTGACAACGTCCTCCCGCGGGTCGGAAAAGGTTCACGACGTCGAGCAGGCAATATCCAAGGCAACAGAGCAGGCGTTGGAAATGAAGGCACTGGTCGATGAAGTCAACGTTGGCAGCCAGGAACAGAAGAAGGGATTGGACCAGATCGCTAGAGCAATCAGCCAGATGGAGCAGGTCACGCAAAAAACTGCTGCAGGCGCGGAAGAAAGTGCGTCTGCGGGCCAGGAACTCAACGCCCAGGCAGATACCTTGCGTGGCTCGGTGGAGGAACTCACGCGGCTCGTGGAGGGATCAGGAGCTGTCAACGAGCCGACACTTGCGAAGCTGAAAACGGAAGCTCGCCATTTTGTGCCATTTTCGAATCAAGCACATTCGAAGCGTCAATCAGAGTCGCGTCTATCTCCGGCAAGCAAGGACAACTGGCTGACCGATGCGGAATCCGAAGAAATGTTTGTTAGTCAAAATTAGCGAGTGCTCGAAATCAATTACGAATCAGGAGGCAGTTAGGATGAAGCAGTTACTCAAATCTACTATCGCAACCTTGGTTACGCTGACCGTAATCATGGGAGCAGCATACGCCCAGCGCGGTACCCCCGCAGAAGCAAAACAGATGGTTGAGAGTGCGGTTGCCCACATCAAAGATGTCGGCCCAGCCAAGGCATTCGCGGATTTCAATGCCCCTACAGGGAAATGGCATAACAAAGACATTTATCTCTTCTGCTACAAGTTTGACGGCGCGTGCGTCTGCAATGGCGCTGCCCCGGGGCTCATCGGCAAAAACCTGATCGATATGAAGTATCCCGATGGAGAACGGCATATCAAGAAAATGGCCGAGATCGCCAGCACGAAGGGAAGCGGATGGGATGAGTATCCTTGGCCACATCCGGAGACCAAGAAGCTCGAAACCAAGCAGGCCTTCGTCGCGAAGATTCCCGGTTATGATGGGTTCGTCGCCGCAGGAATCTACAAGTAGACACTTGTTGCGCCCGCCGTGCGAGTTTCTCTCAAGCATATCCGAGCGTGTCGCGTAGCGGTCCGCGTTTGCAGCTCCGTTTGACCAGTCTGGTCTCTTGCGGGTGCAGTGCTAACATTGGTGGCCTGGTAGAGTTCAAAAATCCAGGCCATCTTTAATATTTGTGCCGGTATTACGTTGTCGAGTTCCGATCAATCGTCTCCAGAGCCGAATCTCATCACGAGATTTGTAATTGAGCGGCGTCCGCTGCCTTCGCCAGTCCTCGTCCCTTATATGCGGTCAAGAACAATTCTTTCAATTCGCTCATCAGCGGCATACGAGGATTTGAGAGCCACGAGGGATCGTTGAATGAAAGCTGTACCAAGTCGGGAATTGCCAACTCGAAATCTTCCTTCGAAATCCCCATTGCGGCAATTGAGCGTGGCACCTGCAAGCGGTCGAGCAATTGTTCTACCGCTACGATAAGGTTATGCACCTTGTCCTCGACGGTATCTCCGCCCAAGCCCAACAAGTCCGCTATCATTGCGTATTTCTTGTGTGCGATGTACCCCTGCTGGTTGGGAGAAGGCATGAACTTAGCAGGTACGGACGCATTATATGCAATTACGTGCGGCAACATCAGGGCATTAGCGCGGCCATGCGCAACACCGAAGCGTGCGCCGAAGGCATGTGCCAAGGCGTGATTCAGGCCCACTGAAGCGTTGGAAAATGCGATTGCCGCAATGCAGGCTGCGTTATGCATCATGTTGCGCGCCTCCTCATCGTCAGGATGTTCATATGCGATGGGGAGATACTTATAGGCGAGCCGAATCGCCTGCATGGCGTTGGAATCCGTGTAGGGCGAGGCGTAATTGGATACTCCCGCTTCAAGCGCGTGAGTCAGACAATCAATGCCTGTATCCGCGGTAAGCCCTTTCGGCATGGACATAACGAATTGCGGATCCAGAATCGCCACGTCAGGACTCAAGGAGTAGTCAGCCAGCGTCACTTTGCGTCCGTGGGCTCTGTCAAATAAAACCGCAAACGGTGTTACCTCGCTCCCTGTTCCACTGGTTGTCGGAATTGCGACGAGGCGTGCACGGTTTGTCTTTTCGGTAGGGAATTGGACTACGCGCTTACGTAAGTCCAAGAAGGGTGAGCCCAATTCTTCGAAGTCAGCTACCGGCGATTCGTACTTGAGTTTCATCATCTTTGCCGCATCAATGACGGAGCCGCCGCCCAAGGCAATGATCTGATCAGCCTTGTAGAAGTTGATCGCTTCCACACCTTCCATGACGGTTTTCAGTTCGGGTTCCGTGTCAGGAATTACGATCACATGAACGCGAGTCTGCGGTGAAATGTAGCGCCGGACGGTATCGACGTGGCCGATCTGTTCAAGAGGCGGATTTGTAACGATGATGGTTGAGTGCGACGGGAACTGACCCAAAGTTTGCACTGCGTTCGGATTGAAATAGATTTGGTTAGGAATGCGAAACCACATTTGTGGTGGCGTCCTCCGCGCAAGGCGTTTGATATTCAGGTAGTGGTACACATTTACGTTGTCCATCGTGCTGTTCCCGCCGCCGGTGCCACATCCAAAGGAGAAGGTCGGCACCATGTCGTTGTAGACGCCTCCCAGCGCCCCGATTGAGCCAGGAGCGTTCACGATGATTCGCCCTGCGTTGATGACCTCCCCGAACTTTTGAATAATTTCATCATTGCGCGAGAAGATGACTGCCGTGTGTCCAAGTCCACCGGCGTGATTCACGGCGACGCAAACTTTGAGCGCTTCATCGACGGATTTCGCGCGATAAACTGCGAGCACGGGAAAGAGTTTCTCGACTGAGAGCGGATGTTCGCGGCCGACACCATGAATTGGCGCAACCAGAAGTTTAGTGTTTGGCTGCACGGATAGACCGACCATTCTGGCAATGTCACCGGCCTTTTGGCCGACCGCCATGGGCTGCATGAATCCCGTGGCGGGATCGATGACCGTGCGTCCCAATATCTCCGTCTCCTGCTCATTGCAGATGTGTGCGCCCAGATCAGCAAACTTCTTTATCACGGTGTCATAAATTTCATCGTCGATCACAACTGTTTGTTCAGAGGCGCAAATGGTCCCGTTGTCAAAGGTCTTCGAGGTGATGATGTCCACTACGGCCATGTTCAAATCTGCTGATCTTTCCAGATAAACCGGAGTATTACCCGCTCCTACGCCCAAGGCTGGTTTGCCCGAGCTATAGGCCGCCTTGACAGCACTTGGTCCACCCGTGGCATCGATCAGGGAAACGTCTTTGTGATGCATTAAATAGGCGTTGTCCTGAAGCGTATGAGATTCCAAGCATGAAAAAATACCTTCGGGTGCCCCATGCTTTACGGCAGCTTCACACATGATCCGCACGGCTTCGTGACAACAGCGCCAGGCACTCGGATGAGGACTGAAAATAACTGTGTTTCGAGTCTTGATGGCCATGATGCATTTGAAGAGGGCGGTAGAGGTAGGGTTCGTAACTGGAAGGAGCGAGAAGATGACCCCAATCGGCTCGGCCAGTTCGACTAGTCTGCGTTCCGGGAACTCGCGAATGACGCCCACCGTGCGTTTGTCTTTTACATAGTTGTAGACAAACTCGGTGGCTACCATGTTCTTGATGACCTTGTCTTCAAGAACGCCAAGCCGGGTCTCTTCAATCGCCATCTGGGCCAGACGTTGAGCATTTTTCATGCCAGCCAGAACCATCAGCTTGACGATGCGATCGACATCTTCTTGGCTGAATTGCCGAAATGCAACAGCGGCAGTTTTCGCTTGACTGATTAATCCTTCCAGGTACGCAATCCGCTCTTGGCTGAGGATTGCAGCGTCTTCCGCTACAGCTTTGTTCTCCATTCCAGCCCCCATCATTCGAAGGTTCCGACTGAGGTTACCTCGACGGCAGATCAATTCGATTCATCGAAACCCCAATGCAATAATTTTCGTCCTCGATCTTAGGCATTGCGAGAGCTTAGACCTGTTCCGCTTAGCTGTGGTTGGACCCCATTGCGGCATGCACGATAGCCCTGAAAAGCCGGAGAACAGGCAGCCATCTCATAGTTAACCCAACAGGGCCTGAGGCTCCTCGAGGGCAACGGCAGGAGTATGCATTGGGGAAAATGATCTCGCCGTGCGCTACGTCACTCCGCTGTGTGAGTACTCACTAAGATGTTGTTGATTCTTTGGGTGGTTCATCTCCTCTGACTAAGTCTCCATGTGTAACCAGTTCGGCTCCAGCAACTCTCCGCCTGCGAGACGCACGGGCAAATGATCGCGGGTTTGAGCAGCTGCTACAAAGGAACTTGCGATACATGGAAATTATGCGCTGCGCATTTGCGTACAAACGAGGAGTGTTTAGATGAAATGACGCATTAAACCCATGGGCCGGAACACTGTGATTCCAAGGGAACGACGAACAACTAGCGAGTCATTCCTTCGGAGCTTTTGTAACTATTCTGCGAGAAGCGCGTCTCATGATCAGCCGGATCGGAGGTACATCTCTCTATGCTTGCGCGTTTGCTGCGTGGTGCTGTGATTCTGGGATTCACGATTTCTCTTGCCGCTTGTATGGCAAGCGGCGCTCCCCAAACGCCTATTCCTCCCCCGAAGGCTGACCTACTCCTATCTTCGGCCCAAGGCAAACAAATGGCGGTGTTTGCCGGAGGCTGTTTTTGGGGAACTCAGGCGGTCTTTGAAAGGATCAAAGGCGTGGTCAAGACCACGGCGGGATATGCCGGAGGCTCCCCCGCGACTGCGACCTATGACCAAGTGACAACGGAAACGACCGGTCATGCGGAATCCGTTGAGGTGGTCTACGATCCCTCAAAAATCACCTATGGTCAATTGCTTCGAGTCTTCTTTTCCGTCGCCCATGATCCAACGCAGCTCAACCGTCAGGGTCCGGACGTAGGTACCTCGTATCGTTCCGCCATCTTCTATCTCAACGACGACCAGAGGCGCATTGCAACCGTCTACATTGCGCAACTCGAACGTGCGAAGGTTTTTCCGGGGCGGATTGTCACTCAGGTGACGCCGCTGAAGGGTTTTTACCGCGCCGAGGACTACCACCAGGATTACGCACTTCATAACCCAGACAATCCCTACATTCAGGTCTGCGACCGCCCAAAGATCGACATGCTGAAAAAGCAGTTTCCAGAACTTTTTGTGGATTACAAGACAGAGCACTGAGCGTTCGTTTGTTCCGATATCGCGGTTCTCGCGCACCAATACTGAATATTCATCGCCCGAGTGCTACCTCGGTTGTCCGTGCTTCGGCGATTGCTAGACAATCCTCCCGTGTAAACTAAGGTCGAGCAAACGCTCGCAGTGCGTCATAACATTCAACACTAGGACTGAAACATGATCCTTGCGCACGAAGAACTTATCCGGGAGTTTCATGGGTTTGCCCGTACCGCGCACACAGTTACGTCTGTCATGGAGTTTATTTCCCAGCGCCTGCACGAAGAGATGACGCGCTACAACTGGGTGGGCTTTTATGTCATCGACCCGGCGGGCCCGGGCATCCTGCTAGTCGGACCTTTTGTCGGCAGCTTTACGCCGAATGCTCGCATTCCCCTTGATACTGGACTCTGCGGTGCCGCAGCCCGCTCCGGACAAACCGTGGTCGTGCACGACGTCTCTTCAGATCCCCGCTATCTTCCGGGATCGTCCATTGTGAAATCTGAAATCGTTGTTCCGATCTTCGTGAACAAGAAGCTCGCAGCAGAGTTCGATATCGAGAGCTATTTTGCCGGCACGTTCACAGAACATGAGCAGGAGTTTGACGAGGCTTGTGCCGCGATAGTCGGAGAGTACCTGGAGAGAGGCTAGCCTCTGACGAGGTTCGAAGCAGGATTACTACAGGGTTTTGAATTTTGGTGGGCCTGCAGGGATTTGAACCCCGAACCAAAGGATTATGAGTC
>CAZLJQ010000040.1:6357-43601 GCA_964559875.1 uncultured Acidobacteriaceae bacterium | reverse complement strand
GGTCTCCTTGTTCTAACAGTCAAGACCGTTTACACAAAATCTTTTACACCCTCAGATTATCTAGTCAACAGTGAGCCAGTATTCCTGTTGGTATATCGCCAACTATCCAACCATCCACCCTCATCTTTTTCCCTTATTTCTCCTACGAACCCTTCTTAGCACTCATCTCCCGCCTGCATTCCCGTTCTATACTGGAATCAGTTAAGGCCTAATCCCTTGTCATCCACACAGCAAAAATTCTCCATGCACACTCGCCCCAACTGGGCTGAAATCTCTCTTTCCACCCTGGCGGAGAACTATCGCATCATCGCCCGCCACATCGGCCCCGGTGTCACTCCCTGCTGCGTGATCAAGTGCGATGCCTACGGACACGGCGTCATCGAATCCGCCAGCGCCCTCGAAGAAGCCGGAGCCGTATGGCTTGGCGTCACCTCTACCGAAGAGGGAATCGCCGTCCGCGATTCCGGCGTGACCCTGCCCATCCTCGTCATGGCCGGCTTCTGGCGCGGCGAAGAGGAAGCCCTGTTGCGCCGCGACCTCACCCCCGCCATCGCCACTCTCGAACACATCGAAGCTCTCGAGCGCGCCTCGCGTGCCCTCGCTCTCACTCACAAGCTCCCGGTGCATCTCAAGGTCGATACCGGCATGGCGCGCCTTGGCGTCTCGCTCGCCAATCTTCCTGCGCTCGCCGCCCGCATTGCCGCTTCGCCCGCCGTCGAGTTGCAGGGCGTATTCAGCCATCTTGCGGAATCCGAAGTGCTCGACTCCTCGCTGGCTCTTCGCCAGTGCGCCGATTTCCAGCGCGCCATTGAAATCCTCGCCGCTGCCGGACTTCACCCGCAGTATCGTCATCTGGCCAACACCGCTGCCACCGTCGCCCGTCCGCAGAGCTGGAACAACATGGTCCGTCCCGGCATCGCGCTCTACGGCTACAATCTCAAGTGCGAAGGTCCCGGAGCCGCAGAGGCTGCTCTGCCCGTGCGCCCCGTCCTCACCTGGAAGACCCGGATCATCGCCCTGCGAGACATTCCCGCCGACACTCCGGTTGGCTACAACCAGCGCTGGCATTCTGCCCGTCCCACTCGCCTCGCCGTCATCGCCGTCGGCTACGGAGACGGCTTCAGCCGCCATCTCTCCAACCGTGGACAGGTCATCCTCCACGACCACTACGCCCCCATCGCCGGCAACGTCAGCATGGACCTCACCATGATTGACGTCACCGACATTCCCGAAGCTGCCATCGGCGATGAAGTCCTGCTCATCGGCCGCAGCGCGCACTGCTCCGTCGGTGCCGACGATCATGCGCGCCTCGCTGGAACCATCGTCTACGAAATTCTCTGCGGCCTGTCTCCCCGCGTCCCCCGCGTCTACGTCGAGTAACCAGCGCCGCGGCCGGAGCGGCGTCCGTCGCCGCGTACCCGGCTGCGAAGCGTTTTGCAAACGTGGGGCAGTTGATCTCACACTGGCATTGCCTGTTCCTTTCTGCCCCCATTCCAGTGGAGGATTCCCGCGTCCTCCCGCTCCGCTCTCCCAATCATCCCGATTCCCTGTTTTTTCACGCCTGCTGCTCTCGAACTGGGTTAGCATCTACGGGCTGCACCCAAATCACATCAGGAGTTTCCATTGAACAAGAATCGCATCTTCGCTTTTGTGCTTTCGTTGGCTCTGTGCTGCGGGGGCATCGCCTTGGCCCAGCGTCCGGAGCGCGACATCAATCCCAACCGTTACCCGAACCTCGCCGCTGCGCAGCAACTTATGACGCAGGCGTGGGGCAGAATCTCCGACGCCCAACGGGCCAATGAATTTGACATGAATGGCCACGCACAGAAAGCCAAGGACCTGCTTGATGCGGCCAGCCGCGAGCTCAAACTCGCCGCTGACGACGCCAACCACCACCGCCATTGATCCGAAGGGCGTGGATTGCCGGATCAGAAAGCGGCCACGCCCGTCTTTACCGCTGCTTAAACATTCTTTGAAACACGCCCGTTAACCCCCGCTCCTTCGCCTTTCAGCTCACTCTGCCGCCCTCTGACTGCGAGCTGCTCTGTTCTGCACCGGCCCACTTGGTAAAATCTTGGCAGAACCCTTATGATCCGCTCTCGTTATGCGCGCTGGATGAACGACTGGGAGTACCGTCTTGAGACCCGCGATAGCAATCGCGTGGTGCGTCCCTTTGAGTGGGGATTGGATTGGACCACCGATTTTCCCGGCGCGTTGCCTCCGTCCGCCTCCGCCACGCCCGAGGCGTTGAAGCGCTATTTCTTCGAGTTGAACGACCGCCTCATCGCCAACAGCAAGGAGTTTTACGGCTACAAGACTCCCACCGACTTCCGTCTTGAGCGTCGTCCCATTCGTGTCTACGGAACCGGGAGCCACGCCAACCCCGCCGTCGATGACGCGAAATACGCCGGTCAGTTCGGAGCCTTTCTCCGCTTCACCTCGCCCGTCCGCTCGCCATACCCGGAGAACGACCAGGTCAATGCGCGCTGGTTTCCGGTTCAGCCGGCTTCGGGAAAGCCAAAGCGTGCCATCATCATCATTCCGCAGTGGAATGGCGATGCTCTCAGCCACAATGCCTTTGCCAAGCTCTTCCGCATCTTCGGAATCTCCACTCTGCGCCTCAGCATGCCTTACCACGACATCCGCATGCCTGCTGAGTTGCACCGCGCCGACTACTCGGTCAGTTCCAACATCGGGCGCACCATCCACGCCGCCCGCCAGGGCATCATCGACATCCGCTGCTGCGTCGATTGGCTGGAGCAGCAGGGCTACACCGAGTTCGGAGTCCTCGGCACCAGCCTCGGCTCCTGCTATGCCTTCATCGCCAGCGCCCACGACGCCCGCCTGCGGGTCAACATCTTCAACCATGCCTCCACCTATTTCGGAGACGTCGTCTGGACTGGTTTCTCCACTCGTCACGTCCGCGCCGGCATTGAGAAAGTGTTGAACGCGGCCGAACTGCGCCATGCCTTCGCCTGCGTCAGCCCCATAAACTTCTTTGACAACTTCGAGCGCTGGCCGAAACATGTGCTCATGATCCACACCGCCTACGACCGCACCTTCCTTCCTGAATTCAGCCGGAAGATCGCCGCCGAGTTTCGCAGCCGCAAGCTCGAATCCGAAATTCGCTGCCTTCCGTGCGGCCATTACACCCTCGGCGAATCGCCCTACAAATACATGGATGGCTACCTGGTCACGAGATTTGTTGCCGGAGCTTTTCGCCGTGCCTATCCCGAGGGCCACATCGCCGAAGCCACTTCCCTCCAAACCAGTTCGTAGCGTCAGTGCCTGCGGCCGGAGCGGCGTCCGCAGACGTGTACCCATCGTTGCGCGTTTTTCCTTAGCCCCAAACCAGCTTCTCGCGCTTACAATATTGCAATGAAGCTTGCATTGGGCGCCGACCACGCCGGCTATATTCTCAAGAACTGCATCCGCCAATACGTCACCGATCGCGGCCATCAGGTCATCGACGAAGGAACCAACTCCTCCGACTCGGTGGACTATCCCGACTATGCCCTGAAGGTGGCCGAGGACGTAGCCACCGGACGCGCCGAGCGCGGCATTCTCGTCTGCGGCTCCGGCATTGGCATGGCCATCACTGCCAACAAGGTTCCGGGCATCCGTGCCGCCAACATCTGCGGGGAGTACGAGGCCCAGATGTCGCGCGAGCACAACAATCTCAACGTCCTCACCCTCGGTGCCCGCATTCTTGATGAAACCCACGCCACGCACATCGTGCAGATTTGGCTCGACACGCCTTTCTCCGGTGGCCGCCACTCCGGCCGCCTGGAAAAAATCCACGATATCGAGAAGGCTCACACTTAATCACGGCGCCGGCGGGCATCTAACGTTAGGAGGGCATACAGGCGTTCGCAGCAGATTCTCTCGGGCGAAAACCTTGCAACTCTTGTCGCGCTTCGGTGTTATACAAAATAAGAGATACAAAGTGGAGACACGGGACATCTGAGTCTAGGCCATGCGAAATAAAGTATGGGTTCTCATCTTCGCCTTGACGGCATTCGCGCAAGCGCACGGCAACATCGCACTGCTTCTGGAAGAGCCGTATGGGAGATTAGGCAGTGTCGATCCGACCGGTCATTCGGCGGTCTACCTGACGCAGGTCTGTGCGGATTCACCCACCCATCTGCGCCGCTGCCAGCCTGGAGAGGCGGGTGTGGTCATCAGCCGCTATCACAGAATTGCGGGATATGACTGGCTGGCCATTCCCCTGCTTCCTTATCTCTACGCAGTAGATTCGCTGCAGCAAATTCCGCAATCGGTTGACGCCAAAACCGTCGCCAGACTCAGAGACGAATATCGCCGCGCCCATCTGCTTGCACTTGCTCCCGATGATGCCAATGGCCATGCGCCTCAAGGGGATTGGACTCAACTGGTCGGCTCAGCCTATGACCGCAAGCTCTATGGCTTTGAGATAGAAACTACCCCGGAGCAGGACGACGCTTTCATCCAGCACTTTAACGACAGCAAGAACAGAAGCCATTACAGCCTGTTTCTCGCCAACTGCGCCGACTTCGCACGCACCGCCATCAACTTCTATCAGCCGCACGCAATCCGCCGCAACTTCCTGGCCGACGTAGGAATTACCACACCAAAGCAGGATGCCAAATCGCTGGTCAGCTATTCCCACCGCCATCCGATTGTCGAGCTATCGACCTTTCAGATTCCGCAGGTACCCGGCAGTATCGAGCGCAGCCGGCCCGCGCACGGTGTGGCCGAAGCTTTGCTGAAGACAAAGAAGTACGTGGTGCCACTCGCCATCCTCAGCCCGGCTGTTACCGGCAGCATCGCGGTGGTTTACTTTACCGAAGGGCGATTCAATCCCCGGCGCAATACCGCCGTCTTTGATCTCGTCCACGCAGTACAGCCGCCGGTAACAGCCATGCCATCTGCAATGACCGGCTCCAATCCCGCCAAGGGACTCACTACGCGATAATGCGCTCTCGGGCAGAACAGTGACAGAGGCCTGCCACTGTTCTGCCTGGAGCTTGGCGGAAGTTTCGCAGGCTCGTAATCTGATATCCGATTCCTTTACGTACGCTCGATGAATTGCGGCATAATGAACGTGCTCTGCTGGCCATGTGAGAAAACGTCTTACGCTGAGAATGGCAATGGATTCTGCCGGCGTTTCCAATTCGAGCGAGGCCGCTCCAATCGGCGAAGCATACGCTGGCCGGTTATCGATCATTGTGCCCTGCTTCAACGAGGAGCAAGTTCTCGGCGAAACCAATCGCCGCCTGCTCGCAACGGCTGAGCAGAGCGGCATGGGTTTTGAGATCCTCTACGTGGATGATGGCAGTTCGGACGGTACCGCGGAGATCCTCCGCCAGCTACATGCAGCCGATGCACGAGTAAAGGTGTTGCGGCTGTCGCGAAATTTCGGTCACCAGTTCGCCATCACAGCCGGTCTGGAACACGCATCCGGCGACGCCGTTGTACTCATCGACGCTGACCTGCAGGACCCGCCCGAAGTGATTCTGCAAATGCTGGCCCACTGGAATGAGGGATCTTGGGATGTCGTTTACGGCACCAGGATCGATCGCGAAGGCGAAGGCGCTTGGAAGCAAGGCACTGCCAAACTGTTTTACCGGGTGATCAATTTGCTTTCCGATGTCCCCATCCCACTGGACACTGGCGACTTTCGTTTAATGGATCGCAAGGTTGTCGATGCGCTGCTTTCCATGCCGGAGCGCGACCGTTTTCTGCGCGGCATGGTCAGCTGGCTCGGCTTCCGGCAGTTGGCGCTGCCCTACCATCGCGCCGCCCGCTTTGCCGGGACCACCAAATACCCGCTGCGGAAAATGTTGCGCTTTGCCATGGATGGCATCCTGTCATTTTCAGCGGTTCCGCTACGCATCGCCACCATGATCGGCTTGGCAGCTTCCTTCATGGCGCTGATCGGTTCCTTGGTGGCCCTCGGATTCCGCATATGGACGCACGAGTGGGTTGCTGGTTGGACCAGCCTGCTGCTGACTGTACTGTTCATGGGCGGCGTGCAATTGGTTAGCCTCGGTGTAATCGGCGAATATCTGGGCCGCACCTACTGGGAGGCGAAGAACAGGCCGCTGTATCTCGTCCAAGAGCAGCTTGGATCATTCCTAATCTCCAATCCGCCTCCGCCGCCAGCCCGTCCAACCCGTGCGCGTAGGCAGGAGGGGGAATGACCGGAGACCCGCCGAAGCCAGACGCCGAGTTTGACGAGTTTGCGGACGAATATCGCGCCCTGCTGGACCAGAGCGTTACGGCTTCCGGTGAATCCGGGGAGTACTTCGCAAATTTCAAAGCGCAATACGCAGCGGGAATCCTCGGCAGTGACTTTACAGGGACCCTTCTGGATTACGGTTGCGGCGTTGGTCTTCTTACCAGCTTTCTCCTGCAGGCGTTTCCGAAAGCTCAGGTAATAGGCTTCGATCCTTCGCAGGCCAGCATCCGCATGGCTGCGCAGGTGGCCGGCAAAGCGCATCTCACCGCCGATGAATCAGCCCTTCCTGAAAAGGTTGACGCAATCATTCTCGCCAATGTCATGCATCACGTGCCGTTGATCGAGCGCCAGAGTTTGATTGCCGCTCTCGCCGAAAAGCTATCGCCCTCTGGGCGGCTATTTATCTTTGAACACAACCCCGCCAACCCCGTCACTCGCGCCGCAGTGTGCCGTTGTGCCTTTGATCGCGATGCCGTCTTGTTGCGTCCGCAGGAAGTCGTCAAATACATGCGGCAGGCGCAACTCGACGTGCTCCGGCACGATTACATCGTCTTCTTCCCACGCATGTTGAAATGGTTGCGACCAATGGAGAAGCTGTTAACCTGGTGTCCGCTCGGCGCTCAGTATGCGGTTGTGAGCACCCCAAACGGTCTGGCACAGGGGTAGCGGCCCGATCGCAACGCGGTGGGCAGATCACGCGCTTTTTCTTCCGCTCTTCCCTCCTGCGCCCCTTCCGTCGTAACCTATAGATTCAGTTTTATAGAGGAGTTTCCATGTCGAATTCGTCGATGTCGCGTCCGCTCAGTGCGGTCGATCCGGAGATTGCACAGGCCATTTTCAACGAGGAGAACCGGCAGCATGAAGGGCTTGAGCTGATCGCCTCGGAGAACTTTGTCAGCGAAGCCGTGCTCGAAGCTACCGCCTCGGTCTTCACCAACAAATATGCCGAGGGCTATCCTGCCAAGCGCTATTACGGCGGATGCGAGTTCACTGACGTTGTCGAGAACCTCGCCCGCGAGCGCGCCAAGCAACTCTTCGGCTGCGCTCACGCCAACGTGCAGCCACACTCGGGCTCATCGGCCAACATGGCCGCCTACGCCGCCGTCATCCAACCCGGCGACACCCTCATGGGGCTCGACCTCGCCATGGGCGGACACCTCACCCACGGACACAAGCTCAGCTTCAGCGGCAAGACCTACCGCATCGTCAGCTACGGCGTCACCCGCGAGACCGAGACGCTCGACTACGACGAGATGGAAGCCATCGCCGTGCGCGAGCGGCCCAAGCTCCTCATCGGCGGCGGCTCAGCCTATCCCCGCACTATCGACTTTGCCCGCATGCGCCAGATTGCCGACAAAGTCGGAGCAGTCTATCTGGTCGATATGGCGCACTTTGCCGGACTGGTTGCCGGCGGCGCGCATCCTTCACCGGTGCCGCACGCACAGATCGTCACCACTACCACGCACAAAACTCTCCGCGGCCCTCGCTCGGGAATGATTCTGAGCACCGCTGAATACGCCGCCGCCATCGACAAGTCGATCTTTCCCGGATGCCAGGGCGGCCCGCTGGTGCACATTATCGCCGCCAAGGCCGTGTGCTTTTTGGAAGCTCTGCAGCCCAGCTTCAAGGACTACGCGGCGCAGATCGTGGCCAATGCCAAAGTGCTCGCCGCTTCGCTCGCCGATGAGGGCTATCGCATTATCTCCGGCGGCACGGACACGCACCTGATGCTGGTCGATGTCTTCAGCAAGGGAATGCTGGGCAGCGAAGCCGAGAAGGCGCTTGGACTGGCGGGCATCACCGTCAACAAGAACGCGATTCCCTTTGATACCAATCCTCCCATGAAGCCCAGCGGCATTCGCCTCGGCACTCCGGCGCTCACCACGCGCGGCATGAAAGAAGCTGAGATGAAGCAGGTTGCGCACTGGATCGCACGCGCTCTTGAACAGCGCAACGATCTGCCGGCACTCAAGAAGATTCGCAGCGAGGTCTTCGAACTCTGCGAGCAGTTCCCGCTCTACTCCGAGCGCCGCAAAGCGCACGAGCCAGAGACTCTGCACGCGTAACCTTCAGCATTCACTTTTTTCAAAGGGCGCGGCTTCGGCCGCGTCTTTTTTTGCACTGAACAGCGGCGGCCGGAGAGTAGCCGCGCTGGTGCGCGTCCTCCAACGATTAACAGGAGAGGCAATCGTTGGAGGAGGCCAGGTGACTGATAAGACAATGGTTGCGCGACTTCCGCAACGATTGACACTCTCGTTACCCTGCCTCCCGAAACGATTGACCGGAAAGCCAATGGTGTACCAAGAAAAGACGCGTCTTCCATCCCGCCGCTACTCCGCTCCGGGTACACTTATTTAGATGCGTATCGCCGTCGACATCCGCCGAATGTACGAGTTTGGTCTTGCGACCTACGTTCGCAACGTGGTGCGCACGCTGGGGCGCATCGACACGATCAATGAGTATATTCTCGTGGGCTCGGCCGCGCGCTTTGAAAAACTGGGCACGTTGCCTGAAAATTTTCATTTTCACCCGCTACAAAATCCCGAGGCGAGCTTTGCCAACTACCTCGAGATGCACCGCGCCATGAATGCGCTTGAGGTGGACCTGATCCACGTGCCGCACACTTTCTGGCGGCCGCTGATTACCAAGGCACCCTTCGTCCTCACGGTGCACGACCTGCTGGATTACATGTATCGCGCGCGCACCAGCAACGGGATGCGCCGCTCGATTCACTCCTACATGACGCGTCAGGTGATGCATCACGCAGCACGCATATTTGCCGTTTCCAAATTCACCAAACGCGACGTAGCTCGATACTTCAACGTGTCGCCGGACAAGATCGAAGTAGTCTACAACGCGCTTGATGAGAGTTTTATGCGCGGTCACTCGACCGAGGCCGAACAGGCTATGATTCGCGGACGATACCAGGTGGACTCGCCCTTTCTGCTCTACACCGGGCGCATCAGTCCGCACAAGAACGTGGCTCGCATCATCGAGGCATTCTCCGCACTGAAGGCAGAGCTGGCCAAGGAGGGAACGTATCCAGACCTGAAGCTGATTATCATCGGCGACGAGGTCTCGAAGAATCCCGACATACGCCGCGCCGTGATCCGCAGTGGCATGCAACATGAAGTGCGCTTTCTGGGCTACGTTTCGATTGACGTGCTGCGCATCTTCTTTGACATGGCCAAGGTATTCGTCTTTCCCTCGCTCTATGAAGGTTTTGGCTTGCCGCCGCTGGAGGCTATGGCGCACGGCACGCCGGTGGTGGCCTCAAACACGTCTGCGCTGCCTGAGGTGGTGGGTAATGCGGCAATGATGGTGAATCCGGAGAACGTTTTTGAGATCAGCCGCGCGCTGCAACGCGTGCTCACCGACCAGTCGCTACGCGAACGCATGAAGGCCGCCGGACTGGAACAGGCGCAGCGATTTTCCTGGGACACCTCAGTGCGGAGAATGCTCGACGTGTATGAGCAGGTAGTGGCCGAGCACAAACGCCGCTGATCTTGCTAACGCGCCTGTGGCTGCTACAATTCGGACAAATTCAGTGCTGACAAGTGGGAATTCCAATTCAATTTCCGGGAACATATCATGCGCATGGGACGGTTGGAAATCGTAGCAGTGACTGGACTCCTATGGGCGCTATTCGCACAGCCTGCACTGGCAGACCAAACGACAATCAAGGTTGGCACGAACCGAAATATGTCGGCTGTTCTGATGACGCCGGATGGTCCCGGACCCTATCCCGCTATCCTGGTGCTTCATACCAGCGGAGGCGTGGAATCCGCAGACCTGGAATTTGGCAAGCGGCTTGTCAGGGAAGGCTACGTTGTACTGATCCCTTATTTCCTGCAAGCCTATGGAATCCAGCCGAAATCGCGCGGAGAGACGTTCACAACTTACGCGCAGGCGATCTACTCGGACTTCGTGGCGAGTCTGAATCTGCTGCGCAATAATCCAAAGGTTGATGGTAAGAGACTTGGCGCGATCGGGTTCTCGAATGGCGGCTACTTCGCGCTCTGGCTTGCGGCTACCGGCCAAGTGCAGGCCGGCGTTTCCTATTACGGGGCGCTGACCGGAGCAGGTACGGATAGGTCGCTTGGCTTATTCCGTGAAGTGTTCACGAGCAGTAGCGCCCCGGTTCTGGTTTTGCACGGAGATAAGGATTCCACTGTGCCGGTCGCCAAGGCGATTGAACTTGACTCGATCCTGACTGCGGCAAAGAGTTCTCACGAATTCCAGCAGTATCACGGTGCCGAGCATCGCTTCGATCGTGATGGGGGCGCCAGCAATAAAGCTGCGGCAGCCGATGCCTGGCAGCGCACTAAGACTTTCCTGAGCACGACGCTGAACATCAGCCATTAAGAAAACAGGAAATCCGGGCCGGAGGCGCACCCTGAGCCAACATCTAACACTTCTGTGCCACTCTTATGTATCCGCAGGAGTATCAATGAAACGGCTCGTCAGCGCCTTCGTGTTGTGTGCCTTCCCCCTTTTGACCTACGCGCAAAATAACCCGGTGACTGCGGCCGCGCGCGATGCCTTGCAGCGGCGGCAGAAGAATCTGGTGGGGGCCGCACAGGAGATGCCGGCGGACAAGTACGGCTTCAAGCCTACCCCGGCACAGATGTCATTCGCGCACTTGGTCGGCCATATCGCGCAGTCGAATAACTTCTTGTGCTCGAAGATCTCCGGCAGTGCCGCCCCTGCGCGGCAGGTCTCCGATACGGACCCAAAAGAGAAGCTTGTGGATGCGCTGAAGGTGTCCTTTGAATTCTGCTCCACAGCCTTGAGTCAGATGAGCGACGCCAAACTTGCCGACGAAGTCACCCTCATCGGGGGACACAAGGCAACAAAAGCCGCCGCCGTGATCAGCCTTACCAGCGACTGGGCGGACCATTATTCTGCGGCCGCCATGTACCTGCGCCTCAATGGACTTCTGCCACCCACGGCGAAGGCGAAGGAATAGATGGCCAAGTGGGCTCGAAATTAGCCTCCCACGGCGAGAATATTCTGGTCCGCGGCTTAAGTTTTTGACAAAGGCCCAGCTAACATCTAGGCTCATCTGCTAGCAATGGTGACCCTCACGCAAAGACGGCCACGAGCACTATCATGCGCACTGTTGAGTTGGACGTGCGCCATCTTGCTTGTGCTCATGAGCTCCGTCCAAGCCGTGCATGTGTGTCCGCGGGGAGAAGAATTTCTTCATCGAGCTGGCGCGATATCAGAAATAAGCAATGTAGGACCGGTGGACACCTTCTGCGTGATCTGTGCCAGTTCTCATTCGCCTTCCCTGGCCGCTCCGCTGGTTATCGTTCCTTCCATTGGCCGCGCGTCGGAACCATCTTTACCGGTACGGATGACCAAGCGTTCTGCTTCGCGGACATTCGCGTTATACATACGTCCACCGCCGTCCTCCTGTTGCCCCTCGCTAAACTCGTGAAATTGTCAGTTCTGGCTAGTTCGGCCGGTCCGCTACATCGTAACTCCAGGTAAGGGCGGTAAAAGTGAGGCTCTCCGCAGGTGCTCGTATGGGAAAATTGCGCTCAGGAGTTGTAAGGAAGTTTCTCTCCCCACTGGTTTTCACGCTGTTCGCCAGCCTTGTAATGGCGCAGACGCCCACTCAAATCAGTTTGGACCAGGCTATCAATCTGGCATTGGCTCACAGCCATACGCTGAAGGCTGCGCGCACGCAGATCCAACAGAACCAGGCGCAGGAGATCACCGCGTCGCTGCGTCCTAACCCAGTACTGGCCTGGGATGCGCTGTTTGTTCCGACGTTCAGTCCGCAGAACTTTACAAGCAACAACCTATCCACCAATCAGCAGTTTGACATCGGCGCCAGCTACCTGATCGAGCGCGGAGGGAAAAGGCATCGCCGTACGGATGCGGCAGTGGATGCTACGGCAGTAACCCGGTATCAGGTCAGCGACTCTGAGCGGACGCTTGTGTTCAACGTTGCTCAGCAATTTATAAACGCTCAGCTTGCACAGTCGGTACTGGAGTTCGCAGTTAAGGATTTGAAAAGCTTCGAGGAGACGGTAACGATCAGCGAAGACCGGTACCGGGCGGGAGACATCAGCGAAGGTGACTTGCTGAAGATCCAGCTACAACTATTGCAATTCCAGACGGATGTATCCAGCGCCGAGGTGGCGAAGGTGCAGGCGCTCGCCAGCCTAAGGCAGCTACTCGGTTTTGACGCGGTTGCGGCTGACTATGAAGTGGAAGGAGAACTGGCGTATCAACCGCTGGTTGTGAATCTGGATGATCTGCGATTGAGGGCCTTGAAGTCGCGGCCAGACCTGCTGGCAGCCACTGAAGGTGTAAAGGCGGCACAAAGCCAGATCGCTCTGGCCAAGGCCAACGGAAAGGTGGACTTGACCGCTGGACTCTCGTATAGCCACGTGGCGGACCAGAGCTCTCTGAGTGCGAGCTTTTCCATCCCAATGCCGGTATTCGACCGCAATCAAGGCGAAATTGCACGCACGCGTTATGTCCTCACACAATCGCAAGAGAATGCCGAGGCCGCGTCTGACGCCGTCCTGACGGATGTTCGCAACAACTACGAAGGATTCTCTACGAATAAGAAAATCCTGCAGCTTTATCTTTCAGGGTATCTGAAAAAGGCGCAGGACTCACGTGACATCAGCGAGTATGCCTATAAACGAGGCGCTGCGAGTCTACTGGCTTTTCTTGATGCCGAGCGCAGTTATCGCTCGACCCAACTTGCGTATCGCCAGGCATTGGCCAATTACCTGGTGTCGGTCGAGCAGTTAAAAGAAGCGGTGGGAACGAGGGTGTTGCCATGATGACGGATCTAAAAAACAGTATTGCGAGGAGTGTTCCGATACTAATCTTCGGCATGCTGTTGCTGCCGCTTGCTGGATGTAATCGGCCGGCACAGAGCTCCGGAGCGATGACTTCCTATTCTGGTAACACCGCCCAGGCGAGCGACAAGGCTCAACTGTTCACGGTGCCACAAGAACAGCTGGCACACCTCCAGATCGTTACAATCGCTCCCACGTCTATTCCGCGCAGCCTCCGCTTGACTGGTGCAGTCGCGTTTAATGCGTTCAAAACGACTCCGGTGATTTCGCAAATCGGCGGACCGGTAAGCCGTATCGTTGTTTTGCCGGGAGAGCAGGTGCATCGCGATGAACCGTTGCTGTATGTCACCAGCCCAGACTATTCGCAGTTACTGGCAAACTATCTGAAGGCGCGCGATGCTTTTCAATTGGCGGACAGGAACGACAGACGATCGAAAGACCTCTATGAGCATCATGCGATTGCGGAACGCGATCTGGAGGCGGCCGAGTCAGTGCGCACGCAAGCATCCGCCGACCTAGGCGCTGCCGAGCAGTCGCTGAAGATATTGGGAATATCCAAACCTGAGTCAGTGGTTGGTAAGCCGGCGGTCTCCGAAATTCCCGTGCTGAGTCCAATTGGAGGAGAGGCCGTGGAACGGCTGGTATCGCCGGGCCAGGTAATCCAGGCCGGGGCGACACAAGTGTTCACGATTTCTGATATGAGTTCGGTGTGGGTGTTGGCCAATATCTATCAGAAGGACTTTCCATACGTTCATCTGGGCGATTCGGTGACGATCACCGCGGAATCGTACCCCGGAACTGAGTTTCACGGAAAGATCTCCTACATAGCGGCAGCACTCGATGCCAACACGAGGACGTTGCAAGCGCGTATCGACGTCAAGAATCCTGAAGGCAAGTTGAAGAAGGACATGTATGTAGTTGCCACCGTGCGAGCCGAGACCATCCAGAATGCGCTGGCCGTGCCGGCCGCAGCGGTGTTGCGCGACACAGAGAATCAGCCGTTTGTTTATGTGGTTAACCAGAACAATCAGTATGGACGGCGGGCAGTGACGCTCGGAGTGAGCGACGGCGTAAATACTCAACTCCTCAGCGGTGTGGTACCCGGAGACCGGGTGGTGGGCGACGGTAGCCTGTTCCTGCAATTTGCGAATTCGGTACAACGATGACGACAGAAGACCAATCCCAAGGTAGCGAGAGCAACGGCAAGAGCGGAATGATCCACCGCATCGTTCAAATGTCGTTACGGCAGCGATTCCTGGTGCTGATGCTGGTGCTTTTTATGAGTATCTGGGGAGTGCTGTCATTCCAGCGCATGCCTGTGGATGCGTATCCCGACCTCTCGCCGCCGATGGTTGAGATCATCACGCAATGGCCAGGCCATGCGGCTGAAGAGATGGAACGGCTGGTCACTCTACCGCTTGAGGTGGAGATGAACGGCGTGCCGAAGCTGGTGGTAATGCGCTCCATCACGCTCTACGGACTCTCCGATATCATCCTTACGTTTAACGACGATACGGACAACTATTTTGCGCGTCAAAACGTATTCGAGCGCCTGGGGGATGCGCAACTTCCGAGTGGCGTTACGCCATCGCTGGCGCCATTGTTCAGCCCAAGTGGATTGGTGTACCGCTACGTCCTGGAGAGCCCCGATCGCAGTCCGCAGGAACTGAAGACGATTGAAGACTGGGTGGTGGAGCGCGCCTATAAGTCTGTGAACGGCGTGGCTGATGATTCCGGCTTTGGCGGCACGGTCATGCAGTACCAGGTTCTACTGGATCCGGCGCGTCTGTATGGGTATCACCTGACCGTGCCCCAGGTTATGCAGGCACTGGCCAGTAACAACGCGAATGCCGGGGGCGGATTCTATTCGCAAGGCGGGCAGTTCTACTACGTGCGCGGCATTGGGTTGGTGCGCGACACAAAGGACATTGAGAACGTTGTAGTCGGCGCGAATAAGGGAACACCTATTCGCGTTCGCGACATCGGCCAGGTAGAGATCGGCCATGCGCCCCGGCTGGGACAATTTGGTTTTCAGAAAAATGATGATGCAGTAGAGGGCGTCATTCTGATGCGGCGCGGCGAGCAGACACAAACCGTGCTGGGCGACGTAGAGAAGAAGACCGATCAGCTCAACCGCCTGATTCTGCCCAAGGACGTGAAAATTCGTCCCTTCTATGACCGTAGCGATCTGGTTGACCTGACGACGCACACGGTGGAGGACAACCTTCTACGCGGCATGATCCTGGTCTTTATCGTGCTGATGTTCTTCTTAGTCAGCTTCCGGGCGGCGGTAATCGTGTCACTTACCATACCGCTCTCCCTGCTGTTTGCGTTCATCGTTTTGCATGCGCATGACATTTCCGCAAATCTGCTGTCGATTGGAGCAATTGATTTCGGAATCATCATCGACGGCACGGTTGTGATGATGGAGAACATTTACCGCGAATTGGCGGAGCGGTCGGGTACGAAATATAAGCTGAACGAAGTGATCCTGGCGGCAGCTCGTGACGTTGACCGCCCTATCTTCTATTCCGTTGCTGTGATCATAGCCGGATATTTGCCCATCTACGCGTTGAGTGGACCTGCCGGAAAGCTGTTTCATCCGATGGCCGACACTATGTCATTCGCGCTGCTTGGTGGCTTGGTGCTCACGCTGACGCTGGTTCCCGTGCTGGCATCCTACTGGTTTAAGCGCGGCGTGCGAGAGAGGGTGAACCGTCCGTACGAGGCAATCAAGCGCTTTTACGCCGGTAAGCTGGAGTGGTGTCTGGACCACCGAGGCTGGACGCTGTTTCTGGCGACCGCGATCTTCGTGCTCACACTACTGCTTGCGCCCTTCATTGGCGGCGAATTCATGCCGCATTTGGATGAGGGTGCGCTGTGGGTTCGTGCGACGATGCCCTACACCATCTCATTCGAAGAAGCTTCCAAGATTGCGCCGCAGATCAGGGACATTCTTATGTCCTATCCCCAGGTGACCGTGGTTGGATCCGAGTTGGGCCGTCCTGATGATGGAACAGACCCCACGGGATTTTTCAACTGCGAGTTCTACGTTGGACTGAAACCTTATAGCGACAAATCCTGGAAGCAGGGTCAGCAACGCAATAAAGAGGAGTTGATTAAGGCTATCAACCAGCGGCTGACGGCCTTCCCTGGAATCGTTTTTAACTACACACAGCCGGCTGAAGATGCAGTGGACGAGGCGCTTACAGGATTGAAGAGTTCGCTGGCGGTGAAGGTCTATGGCTCGGACTTGAATGTTCTGGAACAGAAAGCACTGCAGGTCAAGAATGTGTTGCAAAGCGTTCCGGGCTTCACGGATTTGACGGTAGTACGGGAACTGGGGCAACCGAGCTTGCTGCTGGATGTAGACCGCGAGAAGATCGCACGCTATGGCATCAATATTTCAGATGTGGAAGCGGTGATCCAGGCAGCGGTCGGAGGACAGGCTACAACGCAAGTGATCCAGGGTGAGAAGCTGTTTGACCTTGTGGTTCGCATGCAGCCGCAGTTCCGCAGCAGTCCTGAACAGATTGGGAACTTGCTGGTGGGCACACCGGATGGTCTGCAGATTCCACTGAAGGAACTATCTGACATTAAGGAAAGTAATGGCGCGTCGTTCATCTATCGCGAAGACAATTCGCGTTACATTGGCGTGCAATACAGCATAGAAGGCCGCGATCTGGAGCGGGCTGTACGCGACGGTCAAAAGGCGGTCGATAAGAGCGTTCAACTTCCCGAAGGTTATTGGATGAGTTGGGGTGGTGAATACAGCCAGTTTGTGGCCGCCAGGGAGCAACTTAAGGTGATCGGCCCGCTGGCGGTGCTGGTAATTTTTCTTATCCTGTTTGCTCTGTATGGGAACTTCAAATTTCCATTCACGATTGCGCTAGGCGTGGTGATAACAGAGCCCGTGGGCGCGCTGATTGCGCTGAAGCTGACGGGCACTCCGTTCAGTGTTTCGTCGGTTCTGGGATTGCTGGCACTGATGGGGGTATCGGTTGAGACGGCGGTCATCCTGGTCTCGTATATCAATAAGCTTCGGCTGGAAGGCAGGAGCATTCGGGAAGCCACGCACGAAGCCTCATTGTTGCGTTTGCGGCCTATCATGATGACAGCTCTGGTAGCATGTTTGGGACTGCTGCCAGCCGCGATGTCACATGGAATAGGCTCCGATACGCAACGCCCATTTGCGATTGTAATTGTCGCGGGGTTGATGTCGCGTCTGTTGCTGGGCTTTTTCGTAAACCCCGTCCTTTACGAACTGGTTGCACGCAAGGACGACGTGTTGCAGGTGTGACTCCGGAGCAAAAGAGCCACACACGCATTGCAAAGTGAAGATCACGCGGTAAAGGATAACCCTAGCTATGGCCGCGAGGCCGAATGGGCACTTTGCGTCTGAAGAAGTTGGACATTGTTCGTCGTGAGATAGCTCATTTCGCGATCATCAAATTCTTTGTCGGTGATCAGCACGTCAAGCAGGCTCAATGGACCAACTTGAGCAAAAGCTTTTCTTCCGAACTTACTTCTGTCAGTGAGCAGAACTTTCTTGGAGCCACATCGCAGCATGGCTCTCTTGAGTTGGGGGTTGTCGAAAGAGTAGGTGCCGAGGACGAAGCTATCGCTGATGGAGGATATGCCTAGAAAAACTGTGTCGACGTGAATTTCAGAAAGGAATTCGAGCGCCCTCGCGCCCCGCGCCCTTCCGAGATCCTTTTCGATCTCCCCTCCTATGAAAAAGAGGCGAGTGTCAGACGTGCAAAGCTCCATAGCTATATGTAGATCGCTGGTCACGACGGTCAGGTCCCGCTTTTCTTTTAGTAGTCTTGCCAACTGAAAAGTGGTTGTTCCCGCGTCCAGGAGAATTGTGTCTCCATCCTGGACAAGGGTTAGTGCATGCCTGGCAATCAGATTCTTTTCGTAGTCCGCGACTTGTTCCTTTTTTACGAATGCAACCTCATGCAATATTTCATTTTGGATGAGTATGGCTCCGCCATGAACCTTCTGCAAAAGCCCCGTCTTCTCAAGTTTGAGCAAGTGGCGGCGCACCGTCATCGCTGTAACGCCCAGGTCCTTGACCAGTTCACTCACAGTAACCATACCTTGACGCTTGAGCCTCTCCAGCATCAAGGTATCCAATTCAACCGAGAGCATAGTCTGCTTCTCCTCAAACAAAATTGCATTTGCTCATACTGAATCAGCTCATGTCTTACTCAATAAGACCATGCGAGGCCAGTGATTCACAAGCGATAGGCATCCTCCTCTTACTGATTGACGTTACACCGGCTCGCAAACCGACTCGTACCCTTTGAAATGGCAAAGTGCCTGATACAAATCATTTTTCCGCTCGAATAAAGTGCGGTACTTTGCCACGCTCGCCGGATCCGGTTTAAACGAAACAGGTTTTGCAGGGCAAATTGCCTTGTAAGCTTCAGTATGGTTCTGGTAGATACCTACTTTGACCGCCGCGCTCATCAGCGCACCAAGGGATGAGGCTTCGCTGTTGTCGTAACGGTTCACCGTCTTATTAAATGCGTCTGCTTGCATCTGGTTGAAGAAATCGAGTGTCACCAAACCTCCGGCGACATTGACCTCCGAGATGCTCTTTACCAGATGCTCAATTAATGAGAGGTCGTGGGCGATTTCCAGAGCGATGCCTTCGAGAATGGCGCGGCTTAAATCGCCTCTGACGGTTCCGAGTGTGAGATTGAAAAACAACCCCTTCGCGAGGGGATTCCAGTAAGGTGCAGCACTTCCCTCAAAATGGGGAAGCATCATAACTCCATTGGCTCCGATTGGGGATTTGGATGCTTCATCGTTCATGAGATCGAAGGCGTGTTCGCCCGCCGGATAAAACTGCTCCCTGAACCAGCGATAGACAGAGCCGGTGTTATATATTCCTGCTTCCGCGATCCACTTTCCAGCTACGGCGGACGCACTGCAAAGAGTTCGACACTCGTCATCGAACATGGGTTGTTCCGCGTAAGCTATGACGAATGATCCAGTTCCCGTATTGGCGGCTGCGTCTCCTGGCTGCAGGATGTTCAACGCAAGGGCGGCGCACTGTTGATCTCCTCCAGATACCACCACGGGAGTTCCCGAAGGCAGTCCAGTTGCGGAGGCCATGGCAGAGGTCAGGGCCCCAGGCTGCGACGCCGGAGGGTAAAGCTCAGGCAGTTTCGCTTTTGGAATCCCGGCAATCGCCAGCATCTCCTCATCCCAGGAGAAGGTGTTGATGTTCATCAGCATGGTCCGGCAGGCTTGGGTCCAATCGGTCATGAACAAACCGGTTAAGAGATAAGCGACATAGTCCTGGACGCCGATTAGTTTGTGCGCCTTGTCATAAAGTTCAGGGCGCTCATCTCGCAGCCACATCATCTTCGGTGCCGAAAAATAGGGATCTATGCGCAAACCGGTACGGCAATACATATCTCTCAGCGAAAGCTGTTCGAGAAGCCTTCCGCACTGCGCTCGACTTCTCTTGTCTTGCCACATGATGGCATTGTGAAGACACTCGCCCTGGTCATCGATGGGGATCACCGATGCGCGCTGTGAGGTGACCGCAATCGCAGCAATGCGAATGTTCCTGGCATGAATAAACTCGCCCGATTTCTTGAGTGTAGACAGCAAGGCAGTTTTCCATGTGAGAGGATCCTGCTCGACATGGTTATCACTAAAAAACTCGGAATGATATTCCTGCGATGCGCGGTTAAGCATGTTGCCCGCGCTGTCGTAAAGCATGGCCTTTAGACTGGAGGTGCCAACGTCAATGACGAGTATATGGTCCATGATTTCCCTTTCAGGCTCTTTTACAAGAAGCATTCTTCAACGACAGACGGCCAGCCCTCGGCCGTCGCGTCGAATAAGGCAACTCAAGCGGAACGGAAGATCCTGGCGTATTTCGTCACAATTTCCCGCACATAACTGACTTCCTTGAGTGCTAATTGCGAGAGATGATAGCTTTTGCCAGATTGCAATAACGCTTTCACCTGCTCCACCGTGTAATACGAAATCTCGGTGTTCACATTAATTTTTGCAATGCCGTTCCGAATGCACTCTCGGATAACCTCTTCCGGCGTTCCGGAACCGCCATGCAATACCAGTGGAATTTCGATGCATGCCGCGATTTTCTTTAATACTTCAACATCAATTCGTGGCGTGCCTTTGTACATTCCGTGCACTGTGCCAATGGAAACCGCGAGAGCGTCGATTCCGGTCTTCTCTACAAAGTAGCTGGCTTGCTTGGGGTTGGTATAGACCTCCTCAGCCGCTTCTTCGTTCGAGAACTCACCACCGCCGAGCGCCCCGAGTTCTGCCTCAACACTGACGTTGACAGCGTGGGCAATGGCAACCACCTCGGCGGTCTTCTTTATGTTTTCTTCAAACGGAAGGCTGGAACCATCAAACATCACCGAGGTAAATCCAGCCCGAATCGCCTTCACAATGTTCTCGAAAGACTTGCAGTGGTCCAAATGCAGTACTACGGGAATATTGGATTTGTGCGCCATGGCGTGAACGAGAGCGAATACTTCGTCCATCTCCATGTTTTTCAGGTAGCCTTCGGCGAACGCTACGATCGTGGGATAGCCGAGTTCCTCTCCGGCTTCAATCACGCCACGAATCGTTTCGTAGTTATAAACATTGAAAGAGCCGACGGCATATTTATGCCGTCGAGCCTCTTTCAGTAACTCAGAAAAGTTGACCATCATTGTTGGACACCTTTCAGCCATGCTTTGAAATCTGGTCTATCAAGGACTTCCTTGTTCACAACAAACCGCGGCTGTTGGGCACTCAGGAGTTTCTTGATATCTTCCATCAGCAATTCCGGCGAACTGGAGAGAGCCTCTTTTGTGGTTCCAGCAATATGCGTCGTGAGGGTCACATTATCGAGTGAGAGGAATGGGCTATCAGGTTTGAGCGGTTCGTCTTGGAAAACGTCTAGCCCTGCACCAGCAATGCGCTTCTCCTGCAGTGCTGCGATCAATGCGCTCTGGTCGAGCAAGCCTGCGCGGGCAGTATTTACCAGATAAGCGGTGGGCTTCATCCGGCGAAGTTCCTGCTCTCCAACCATATTCTTCGTGGCTTCGCTCATGCGGGCATGAATCGTCACGAAGTCGCTTTCCGCAAATAGTGTGTCTTTGTCTACAGGTGTGCAGCCCAGCCGACGGACCTCGTCGGCAGCGACGAACGGATCATAGACCAGGCACTTCGCTTTGAAACCAGAAAGCTTTTGCGCAACCAGCCGGCCAATATATCCGAAGCCGACTATGCCGACATTCTTATCCTTCAGTTGGGGAACCCAACTCGAGTTGGAGAATGTTTTGCGCCACTGACCGTTCTTAATTGCGAAATGCGCTCGTGCCATATTGCGGCACTCGCAGAGCATCATCCCGACGGCGAAATCGGATACCGCTTCAGCGTTCCGTCCTTCGACATTGAAAATGACAATGCCGCGCTTCGTAGCTTCTGCGACGTTGACGTTCTCCAGCCCTGCACGCGAGACGCCGGCAATGCGGAGTTTTGGCATTGCTGCAAACACTTTGGAAGAAATTGGAACGAACAGACCTGCCAGTAGCTCCGCAGTGCTGCCGTGTTCCTTAATGAGAGGATCTACAACTTCGATCTCAGGTCCTTCCTTCTCGACCTTGAGACGTCTTTCCTGCAGCTTTCCCCAATCCTCTTCCCAATCTCCGACTTTTGCGTCTGCAATGAAGTCGCCCAGGTACTTCTCTGCCGCGAGCTTGAACTCGCTGCCCCGGATCATGGCGTCGCCGATCAACACTGCCTTAATTTGTTTTGTCATAGTGTTCCTTTCCTTAGCAAAATCGATTTGTTGACGAGTGGCGAGAGTCTGTGCGTGCCTCGCTTTGGCTTGTCGCTTAACAAACTGGTGCGGATGCTTAGACCAAATGGGAAAGCACAAGCACGCCGACGAGTCCTCCAACGCCCGCGATCGTTGTGGAAACTGTCCAGGTCTTTAGTGTGTCAGACAAGGACATACCGAAGAATTCCTTGACGATCCAAAAACCCGAGTCAGTCATATGCGATAGCCCAATTGCTCCGGCGCCCACTGCAACGCAGAGCAGAGCCGGGTCGAGCCCTGGGTAACTTACCAAAACAGGGAGAATGATACCTCCAGCGGTCATCATCGCGACGGTTGAGGAACCAACGGCAAACCTCAACACGATGGCGATAATCCATCCCATGATGAGGGGACTCAGATGCATGCTTGTCATCACATCGGCGATCACTTTGCCCATTCCGCTGTTCAGAATGACCATGTTGAAAGCTCCGCCTGCACCAATGATCAGGAGGATTCCAGCCACAGGCCCAAAGCATTCGTCGGTGAGCTTAGCCAAGTCCACCTTCGTTAGTCCTCTTGCTAGCCCAAGGGTCCAGTAAGAGAGCAGCGCGGCCAAAAGCAAAGCGGTAATCGGATTTCCAATGAATGCGACGAAGGGCATGTACGGTGCGTTTTTCGATGCGACCAACTCGATGATGGTTCTGGCGACCATAATCAGCAGGGGCAGCAGAATTGTGATCAACGTAATGCCGAAAGAAGGCAGGTTTGCGCTCGGAGTTTCTTCTGCGCTCGCTTTGAAAAGCTTTTCCGGCGGGCTAAGGGTGACTCGTCGAGAGATGAAGCTGCCGTAAATCGGACCAGCTAAGATGGCAGCCGGCAAACCGACAAGGAGGCCGTAGATGATGACCTTGCCCACGTCTGCATGCAGCAAGCCAACCAATGCCATGGCAGCTGGATGTGGCGGAACTATGCAATGGACTGTGATCAACCCGGCAACCACAGGGATTCCGATCTTGGCGAGCGGCATCTTTGCCGCGGAAGCCACGCTGAAGATCAATGGAATCAATAGGACAAATCCAACCTGGAAGAAGACAGGAATGCCACAGATAAACGCGACAAACAGCATTGCCCAGTGAGCTCTTTCCCGGCCAAACGCACCGATGAGCGTGCGCGCAAGCCGTTCGGCTCCGCCAGATACCTCCATCATCTTGCCGAGAATCGTTCCCAACCCCAGGACGGTTGCAAGAAAGCCTAGAGTCCCACCCATTCCAGCCTCTATGGAGGAAGCAATCTTGGCCAATGGCATGTGCGTCGCCAACCCAAGAAAGATACAGGCAATGATCAGGGCCACGAAGGCATTCAATCGGGCTTTCATGATCAGGAAGATAATCAGGACGATAGAAACTAATAGAATCAGGAGCATGTAGACACTGCTGGACATCGTCAACCTCCGTTTGTTTGGGTCACGACACACTGCTTCACGAGCTGGTGTGGGCGGAACACGCGAGAGTCCCAATGCCTGAATCCAGCCGTTTTTCGATTGGTGTACCCAAGTTAGATATTCCTTTCTGTTCCATATTGCAAGAACTATTATGTGCTATTTGGTGTTATTGAGTTTTATTGTGTCGCAGTATGTTGTTTTGGCCACGATTGAGGTCAGGCCAAAGCATTGACAATGCGGTCGTTTCAGTGTGCCGCAGGGAAATATCGACTTTCATGAACGGCACAGCGTCTGACAGGATGGTCATTGCCGGACACCGAGGGTATCAAAGCGGAAAACCGGTCGCGAAGGTAATTCGATTGGGGTGGGGTAATCGCGTGCATGCGTCCCAAGACTGGACGGTCTGGCCATTGCTACAACTGAAAAGGAAAATTTATAGCGTTGGGATCTGTAAGCCGAATTCTGTGCGGCATTGCTGCCGTGGCGATCATTCGTCTAGGCGGCGCGTTACCACGCCGCTCAAGCGACCTACCCGGGCGTTTGGCGAGCCGAGCCGGTTCGCGGGATTCGAATGCTTGCGCATCCCAATCCATCCGCCCCTATTTGGTCTTGCTCCGTGTGGGGTTTGCCATGCAACGTTCATTACTGAACGCCCGGTGCGCTCTTACCGCACCTTTTCACCCTTACCTCTTGCGAGGCGGTATTTTCTCTGTGGCACTTTCCGTCGGACGGCCTTGAAGCCGCCACTCCCGGACGTTATCCGGCACACTGCTCTGCGGAGTTCGGACTTTCCTCCCCCTGCAGGACACTCTCCGGCAAAGCCGGCGTAAGTCCTGCGGGCGGCGATCACCCGATCCCAACGCTATCGGGATTGATTATACAGTGGATGAGTAGCGAACTGCGGGGCGCGGGCTGTTCGATTGCGAATATCCCTTACGGCTTGATGGCGAATGCATTCGCAGGAACCAGCGCGGCAGCAGCGTCGCTCTCCAAGGTAACAGCACCGTGCTCGATGACGCCCAGGGTGGCATCATCGGCGGCCATCACCATCCAACAGACCGCACCTTTCTTGAGATTGCTGCAGGCGGTTTCCACTGTGTACTTCATTCCGGGATTGCTCTTGAGGGCGCCCTTGGTGCGCTCAATCCAGAGGCTATGAGTGCCAAGCGAATAGAGGCCGCGGACCGAGTCAGGGGAAAGGTCGAAGGACTTTTTGAGACCAGTAGAGACTCCCGATCCAAATTCCGGCAAATCCTTGGTGGAGATCTCCATTCCAATGCAGGAGAAAGGAACCACCATGACGATCAATATGGAGACAGGATTTCCATGCCGCGCGGTGATCGCTGGCTGCGAGCAGCTGGCTCCGAGCTTTTCGTCTGGGTTGTCTGCCTCTTTGACGACCTTGTCCCTAATCGCCGGGTACGACGCCTGCATGTCCACAACCTCCCAGTCGGCGGGAAGGATGTAGCTGAAGCCAATGCTGTTGGTGTGGACCTGGCTCGGCACGACCGCCGGGGCCTGAGCCAACATCGAAGAACAAGAGAGGATCAGGGTTGCGGAGAGCAGAAGGTTCTTCATGGAGGAGTCATTCTACTCTGCTCAACTGCGGCGCAACAGAAAAAAACGCCCCGCGCAAACAGGATTGGCGGGGTATTTACAGAACTGTGTTTGGATTATCCGAGCCGGTTCAGCCCGTCCACGTAAGCCTTGGCGCTGGCTTCGATGATGTCAGTGGAAGCGCCCCGGCCCATGACGCGGCGGTGACCACTCTCCAGGTGCACGGTGACTTCGCCCATGGCTTCGGTGCCTCCGGTTACGGCGCGAATGTCATAGCGCAGGAGCTTGGCCTTGACGCCGGTGAGTCCGGCAATTGCCTTGTAGACGGCATCGACCGGGCCGTCGCCGATGGACGCGCCTTCGATGGTTTTCCCTTTCACCAGCAGACGCACGGTTGCGGTTGGAATGGCCGCGGTTCCGCTGTAACTGTGCAGGTAGTCAAGCTTGAAGTTCTGCTGCTCGGGAGGCAGTTCATCGTGTACCAACGCGATGAGGTCGTCGTCGAGCACTTCCTGCTTCTTATCGGCTACGGTGAGGAAGCGCTGGTACATGGTGTCCAGCTCCGGCTTGGAGAGTTCGTAGCCGAGTTTCTCCAGCCGCGAGCGAAGGCCCGCCCGCCCGGTGCGCGCCGTCAGGACGACTTTACTTTCGGTGATTCCCACATCAGCGGGAAGCATGATCTCGTAAGTCTGGCGGTCCTTGAGGAATCCATCGACGTGGATGCCGGAGCTGTGCGAAAAAGCATTGGTGCCGACGACAGCTTTATTGGCCGGGACCGGCATGCCAAGCATGTCGGCGACCATGCGGCTGGTGCGGAAAAACTCGCGCGGTTCGATGCCGGTGCTCAGTCCGTAGTAGTCGGCGCGGGTGCGAATGCCCATGACGACCTCTTCGAGGGCGGCGTTTCCGGCACGCTCGCCGATTCCGTTGATGGTGCCCTCAACCTGGCGAGCTCCGTTGCGAATGCCTGCCAGGGAGTTGGCCACGGCGAGACCGAGATCATCGTGACAGTGGACGCTGATGGTGGCTCGCGCAATGTTCGGCACGTTGTCGCGGATGCCGGCGATGAGCGCGCCGTACTGCTCGGGAACGGTGTAGCCGGTGGTATCTGGAATGTTGACGACGGTTGCGCCGGCATCGATGGCAGCTTCGAGCATCTGGTAGAGGTAGGCTGGATCAGCGCGGCCGGCGTCTTCGGCGTAGAACTGCACGTCGCTGACACAGTTGCACGCCCGCTTCACGGAATCCACGGCGATGGCGATGAGTTTGGCCTTCTTGCCTTCGAGCGTTTTGCCGTAACGGTCGTCGCAGAACTTGCCAAGGATGTGAATGTCAGAGACGCCGATGCCGGTGTGGATGCGACCGCGCGCGGCTTTGGCAAGAGCTTTGCCACAAGCCTCAATGTCGTCGGGGACAGCGCGAGAGAGGGCGCAGATGGTCGGCCCCTCTATCTCCTGGGCAATCTTGCGGACAGCTTCGAAATCCTCGGGAGACGACGCCGGGAAGCCAGCCTCGATGATATCCACCTTCAGCCGTGCGAGCTGGCGCGCGATGGTAATCTTTTCGCGGCCTCCAAGGCGCGTGCCCGCTGCCTGTTCGCCATCTCTTAAAGTGGTATCAAACACCGCGACTTTCGACGTAGCCTTCATTTTCTGCAACCCTCGATTTGTGTTCTAAATTATGAACGGAGTCCTCAACTCGACCTCTTCAGAATAACGCACGAGGGCCGCTGGGGCTAAATTTCGTCTCAGAGAAGGCTGCGGGAATGCGGCTAAAACGAGCTACTTCTTGGGCGCTGCGGGTTGTGGTTCGAGCTTGCGCGCTACCGAGTCAAGCACGCCGTTGATGAACTGCACCGACTCCGGGGTGGAGAAACGGCGCGCGATTTCCAGCGCTTCATTGATGATGACGGGGCGCGGAGTTTTGGGGAAGCCGAGGAATTCAGCGACTCCGGCGCGCAGGATGTTGCGGTCAACGGCGGCCATTCGCTCCAGCCGCCAGTGTTCGGTGTGACCCTCAAGGAGCTGCCCTATCTCGTCGTAGCGCTCCATGGCGACACGGAAGATGTCATCGGCGAAGTTGCGGACACTATCTTCCAGGTCGCGGCGTTCGGCCCAGAAGGTTTTCTGGACGTGCTCGACCGACTGTTTGCCCATGTCGGCCTGGAAGAGCATCTGCAATGCAAGTTCGCGTGATTTCCGTCGTGTACCCATGATTCCTTTTAAGTCCTACTTCTGCTGTATCGTGCGTTTGAGTCCGGCCATTTCCAGAGCGGCGAGGGCAGCTTCAAATCCCTTGTTGCCCATCTTCAATCCGGCGCGGTCGATGGCCTGCTCCAGAGTATCGCAGGTGAGAACGCCGAAGCCGATGGGAACACCGGTGGCAAGCGTCACCTCTCCGATACCGCGCGTGACCTCATTGACGATCACATCGTAGTGCGCAGTGTCTCCGCGCAGCAGGCAGCCAATGGCGACCAGGGCGTTGTACTTGCCGCTTTCGGCGAGCAATTTGGCGGCCGTGGGAATCTCAAAGGCTCCGGGAACGCGAACGATTTCAATGTCGGAAGCAACGGCTCCGGTGCGGCGCAGCGCGTCGGTGGCGGCGGAGAGAAGACGCTCGGTGATGAATGAGTTGAAGCGCGAGACGATGACGGCGAACTTCATTCCGGTCGAGTTGAGCTGCGACTCCTTCGTCGGCTGACGCCAGTTCTCGTTGTAACTGAAGACAGCGAGTTTGCCGTATCCGGCGGGAATCTCCAGGACGAACATGCGCGCGCCCCAGGGGCAATCGACGATTTCGGCAGCGAAGGTGAAACCCTTGGCGCGGGCCGCTTCGGCGAGAATGTCGGCGTTGTCGACCTCGACGATCAGATCGGCCGCGGGCATGTCCTTGCCCATGGCGAGTTCGACGCCGGACTCGAAGGCTTCAAACTTCTTGCCTTTGGAATTGCTGCGATTCCAGGTTTCGCCGGAGGCAAAACCGAGGGCCGAGAAAAACTCCTCAAGCAAACGAAGGTCTTCGTCGCAGGAAGGCACAATGAGGCGATGAAATGAGCGGATCACATCTTCTTTTGTACCACAGGTGGAGGACAGGGAGCAGCGAAGTGCCAGCGAACGGGCGCGCCGGGCAAATTGCCGGGACGGTGACGTGAGCTCGTCCAGCTTTACGGCAACCTCTCCACATTCGCGAATAGCGGACGGATGAGGGCTACCGAGTTGACGCCGATGCGCAAGAGTTTGGGCGGGCTACGCTGAAACCAGCAGCCCGCCTATGCTAAACGCCCTTGAACTGAGGGGCGCGTTTTTCGAGAAAGGCGCTGGTGCCCTCATCTTTGTCAGCGGTCGCGAAGCAGAGGCCGAAGAGCGCAGCCTCGTAGGCCAGTCCCTCGGAGAGAGACATCTCCAGACCCTTGCTGACAGCGTCGAGACAGTAGCGGATGGCAATTGGCGCATTGGCAATGATTTTTTTGGCAATGGCTTCGGCGCGAGGCAGCAACTCGGCGGCTGAAACCACTTCATTCACAAGCCCGATGCGGAGAGCCTCGTCGGCCTGTACCATGTCGCCGGTGAGAATGAGTTGCAGTGCGCGGCTCTTGCCGACCAGACGCGCCAGGCGCTGGGTGCCACCATAGCCGGGAATGATTCCGAGTTTGACTTCAGGCTGGCCGAAGCGGGCGTTCCCGGAGGCGATGCGGATGGTACAGGCGAGGGCTAGTTCATTGCCGCCGCCCAGGGCAAAGCCGTTGACGGCGGCAATGATGGGTTTGCCGCAGCTTTCAATGAGGGTAAAAAGGGCCTGCCCGCGAGCAGCAAATGTCTCGGCTTCAGTCCCGCCGAGAGCGGTGAATTCGTTGATATCCGCGCCGGCGACGAAGGCTTTTTCGCCTTCGCCGGTGAGGATGGCGACACGCACATCGTCATCGTCGCGCACGGACTGAAAGGCACGGCTGAGTTCCTGCAAAGTATCGGCATTCAGTGTGTTGAGCACCTTGGGGCGCGCAATGGTTATGAACGCTATTTGATTTTTCTTTTCGTAGCGGAGATTTTCAAAGGGGCTTGTAGACATGAATGTATCTCCTAAGGGCGAATGCCGGAAATACGGAACGAGTGTACTGCTGGAAAGCAAGAGAGGCAATTGGTTGTGAGCCCGCGCCAACGACCGGGATGGCTCAGGCGCGATCCCGGTCGGCGTCTCCAAATATTGCAGCATGCAGCTTCCCCGGGAGTTCCCCGGCTTACGACTCCTCGCTCTGCGAGCGCAGCACCTCACGGATTTGGCGATTGATCTTTGCTGCGTCGCGAGTGGCCTGATCGATGAGGTCCAACCAGCGCTTGTTGGCATCATCCAGCTTGACCTGGCTGAGCAGGTACGTGGCTTGCATGATGGTTTCAATGGAATTGCTAAGATCGTGCGCCAGCGTCCGCAGTTCCTTGCTGATGACCAAAGGAATTTTGGGCGCGGTATCGGATTGCGGCTCAGACATGAAGATCCCCTGAATGTTTTCCGGCGCGATTCTCGAGCGCGGCTGCGGCAATCCCGGCAGAATGGATTGAGTATCCTTGGCCCCACAACGTCCCAATCGCAGCGGGCAAGAAGGATTCCACCACCTGGAACCGAATAGCAAGAATATAGTCCGCAATTCAACATTGCGCAAAAGCCGGGCCGAAAAATCGCGCGGGTGAGGACGTCTCACCCGCACTGTAGGTCGCGACGCAAAGCAATTGTCCATGTCCCGCCGCTCTCAGCGAGAACGCTGACACCTCGGAGATGGGCGGCGATAAGCACCCCAGCAGACGCGTGGAGGAGGCCTAAAATTGTGCCTCTGGATCATCCACAGCTGCTGATTCGACAAACTAAGTCCGTGTGTTACAATCCATTTGCAGGCCAAAGAGAAAGGCGTGACCGGATTGGTCACAGCGTGTGTTTAGCGCTCCCTTTCAGTGTGCCGAAGTGGCGGAATTGGCAGACGCGCATGGTTCAGGTCCATGTACTCGCAAGGGTGTGGGGGTTCGAGTCCCTTCTTCGGCACCAATCGTTGTAAACAAAGCACTTACCCGCTTGTTACCAATCTTGTTACTATCCGTTGTCATTAGTTGGTGACTGCTGGCACTCGCTAGCAGCCACTGGACTGGCCACTCCAGCCCAATTTTGCCTCCATCGAAATCCAAACGAAGGAGCTTGGGCTTGGCGAACGAAACTCCTGTCCTTTATCAACACATAAAAATTGGGGGTAAGTGGACCTATCGGAAGGCGCCGACGAAACGCTTGCGGCGGCTATCTGAAGGTGCTTAGTGTTTGCGGGTACCTTCGTACCAGCTTGCGTTCGTAGCTACCGGAGAACAACCCTTTTCATTCTGCGGCCGACGCGGAAGACTTTTTCTGCGGGGAGCGGGAGTTGAAGATAGAGCTCCTTGCAGGTTTCGCCATCGATTTTGACTGAGCCAGCTTTGATTTTGCGCTGGGCGTCGCTATTGGATTCGGCGAGCGCGGCGCGGGCGATTACTTTGTCCAGCTTGATGTTGGCGATGCCGTCGGTGATGGTGCCGACCTCGGAGGCAAGGATTTCGATCTCCTCAAGGTTTTCCGGGACTTCATCTTTCTGGAATTGTTTGGCCCAGTTTTCTTCGGCGGCTTGGGCGTCGGCGGTGGAATGGAAGTCGGCGATGATGCGTTTGGCAAGGTCTTTCTTGGCGCGCATGGGATGGAGCGTGCTGACTTTTACATTGGCCTGGAGGGCTTCAATTTCGGCGATGGTGAGGTCGGTAAGCAGTTCGTAGTAGCGCCACATGAGAGCGTCACTGATGGACATGAGCTTGCCGAACATTTCCTGCGCGGTTTCCGTGATGCCGACGTAGTTGCCAAAGGACTTCGACATTTTGCGGTCGCCGTCGAGTCCTTCAAGCAAGGGCATGGTGAGGACGATCTGCGGCGGGTAGCCGTAATCCTGCTGGAGCTTGCGTCCCATGAGCAGGTTGAACTTCTGGTCGGTGCCGCCGAGTTCGACATCGCACTCAAGGGCGACGGAGTCATAGCCCTGCATCATGGGGTAGAGCAGTTCGTGGACGGAGATCGGCTTCTCTTCCTGGAAGCGTTTGTGGAAGTCCTCGCGTTCGAGCATCTGGGAGACGGTGAACTTGGCGGTGAGGCGGACGAAGCCCTCGTAGTCGAGCTTTAAGAGCCACTCGGTGTTGTAGCGGACCTCGGTCTTTTCCTTATCAAGAATCTTGAAGACCTGCGCCTTGTAGGTTTCGGCGTTGGCATCGAGCTGCTGGCGGGTGAGCGGCGGACGAGTGGCGTTGCGGCCCGTGGGGTCGCCGATGAGACCGGTGCCGTCTCCGATGAGAAAGATGACGGTGTGGCCCATGTCCTGAAAATGCTTGAGCTTGCGAATGAGGACGGTGTGCCCCAGATGCAGGTCAGGCGCGGTGGGATCGAAACCAGCTTTGATGCGAAGAGGCTTGCCAGTTTTTAAGGACTTTTCGAGGCGCTCGCGCAGATCACTCTCACGAATGATTTCGACGGAACCTTTGCGAAGGTAGGCCAGTTGCTCATCAACAGGAAGGAAAGAGGACATGACTCTGCAATTATAAGGGTTCGTTCCATTGACGGATTGGTGGATTGATTCATTGACGAATTGAAAGGCGCTCTGGCGGCGGACGCGGGGCTGATATATTGAGCGGATGCTGAAAGTGAAATTGCTAACGGCGTCGGCGAAGGCGCCGACGATTGCACATCCGGGTGAAGACCTGGGATACGACCTCTATGCGAGCGAAAGCGTGACAATTGCGGCTCGGGGAAACACCACGGTTCCGACGGGAGTGGCAGTTGAGTTGACCACGGCAGCGGGCGAGCCGCTAGGGGCGCTGCTGCGCGATAAGTCTTCGATGGCGGCGCGCCGGTTGACCTGCACGGGAGGGGTGATCGATGCAGGATATCGCGGCGAAGTGCGGGTGCTGATGGAAAACCTGGGCGACACGGCGGCGGAGATTCATGCAGGAGACAAGCTGGTGAACCTGATTCCCTACCCCGTGCTGACGACTCCGGTGGAAGTAGTGGAGGAGTTGACCGACAGCAGCCGGATGGGCGGAGGGTTTGGATCGAGCGGGAGAAAATAGAGGGATTGACGATTGCGGATTGGTTCATTGACGATTGAGAGGCGGGAAAACAACTGTCGGATTGCCAATTTATTCAGTGGCGATTGTAGGACGGCGGAAAGATTAACGACATAGACCGAGATCTGGCGCTTTCAAATCGTCAATGACACAATCCGGCAATCCGACAATGGTAAGACTATGGATCAACAGGCGCTAAGAGTTAGAACACGGGATTTTGCAATAAGGATTGTCCGGCTGTTTCAAGGACTTCCGAAGTCGACGGAAGCGCAAGTCATTGGACGGCAATTGTTGCGCAGCGGAACCTCAGTTGGAGCAAATTACAGGGCAGCCTGCCGTGCTCGATCGAAAGCCGAGTTTATTTCCAAGATTGGAGTTGTCGTGGAGGAGGCCGATGAAACTGTCTTCTGGATTGATATTCTTGGGGCAACCGCGATCCTCTCCGCCGAGAAGCTCTGTGTGATCGCGAAAGAGGCCGATGAATTGCTGGCTATATTTGCGGCCTCGCAGCTCACAGCAAAAGGCCGGCGAGGGGATTGACGATTGCACCATTGACGATTGAAAAACGATGAAGGACGGATGTTTCATTGACTAAGTTTCGGCGCCTGGTGATCCACCGTCCTTCAATCGTCAATGAATCAATCTGCAATCCGTCAATTTCTCCGTCGTTCCCAAATTCCACGTGGGCAAGGTAAAATTGATTGTTCGCCGTGGCTGGGTTCGGACACCCTAGCAAGCCGAGGTCGGGCTTGCCGGAAACTCTGAGTTCTCTGGCCGGGGCACGACCTGCCTGTTGGGAGACATAATTCCGTTTGCCCGCGGCCACAATTTTCAAGAAATAGAGATTGGAGCAACCCTTCATGGCGATTATTGCCACCCAAATGCGTCCGGGGATGATCATTAAGCACAACAATGAGCTGCACTCGGTCTTTACCGTGGAGCACCGCACCCCGGGCAATCTGCGCGCCTTCATCCAAGCCAAGCTGCGCAACCTGCGCACGGGCGCCATGTTCGAGCACCGCTTCCGTTCGGGCGACGCGATTGAGAAGATTACCGTCGATGAAATCAAGATGGAGTATTTGTACAACGACGGCGACAACTACTTTTTCATGGACATTGAGAGCTACGAGCAGACGGCGCTGAACCGCGACACGCTGGGCGACTCGGTGGACTACCTGACGCCGAATCTGCAGATCACGGTGGAGTTCTACGACGACAAGGCAGTGGGAATTGATCTGCCGCAGACAGTGGAACTAACGGTGACGGAGGTCGAGCCGGGATTGAAGTCGGCTACGGCTTCGTCGGTGACCAAGCCGGCGACGACCGAGACGGGATTGATTGTGCAGGTGCCTCCGTTTGTGAACGAGGGCGACAAGATTCGCGTGGATACGGCCGAAGGCATTTATCTTTCCCGCGCATAGTTGAGAGGCTTCGCGACGGGCAGGGGCCAACAGATGGCCGCTCCGGCCGCTAACGCCGGCACGCGGTTCGAATGGCGCGCATGTAAGGAGAGTATGGCTGGGATCCAGATTTTCCGCCGATACCTGGTGTTGGGCCGCGTGCAAGGCGTAGGCTTTCGCTGGTTTGTGGAGCGCGAGGCGCGGATGATCGGCGTGGGCGGATGGGTGCGCAATCGCGACGACGGTGCGGTGGAAGTGCTGGCCGTGGGAACGAATGCGCAGTTGGGTACGCTCTATGACCGACTGCGGGAAGGACCGCGGGCGGCACGCATCGACCAGGTTGAGGTAGAAGACGCCGCACCGTTCAGTGGATACAAGACATTTCAAATCGAGGAGACCCGGTGACCACCGTTCCGAATACACACGCCGTTTTGGCTGCTGAAGATCTGAAGAAACTCATTCGGGAGATTCCCGACTATCCCAAGCCGGGCATTCTCTTCTACGACATCACAACGCTGATCAAGAACCGCGCTGGATTTGCCCGCGTGGTGGATTTCATGACTTCTCCGTACCTGGACAAGAACGTGGACTTGGTGCTGGGAATGGAGGCGCGCGGGTTCATCTTTGGACCGGCCATCGCATACCGGCTGAACGCGGGATTCATTCCGGTTCGCAAGCCGAAGAAACTGCCGGGTGTGACGGTGAGCTACACCTACGACTTGGAATATGGAACCGATACGCTGGAGATTCACAAGGACGCGATTCAGCCCGGACAACGCGTGCTGATTGTGGACGATCTGCTGGCTACGGGCGGCACGGCGGAAGCGACGGCGAAGCTGGCGAACCAGCTCGGCGCCGACATCTGCGGAATCAGCTTTGTGGTGGAGTTGGACTTCCTGAATGGGCGCAAGCGGTTGGCTCCGTACGAAGTGTTCTCACTGCTGCACTATGACGAGTAGGAGAAAGCTGATCAGGGTTTGAGAATCCACCGCTGGCGCGGTGGATTTTTCTTGCGCGGGAGGGCGGATGAGAGTTGTTTGGCCCGAAGCTGAAGCTGGGGAGCTTTAAGCGTTCGACTTCGGGTCAACCTTCGACCGGGGCGGCGGCTCTAAAGAGGGAACGCCACAACGTCTAAATTACTCCCGGGAGACACAGACAGAGATGAATAAGCTTCTGTACGCCGCTTCGATCGCATTGCTCGGCGCTGGAATGGCGGTTGCACAATCGTCGACAGACCAGTCCACAACACCATCCACGCAATCCCCAACCCAGGACACGCAAACGCCTTCGACTACCAATAATTCTTCTTCGCAGACTGGCTCGACGGCCGGCTCGATGAGCGGCAACACCAGTTCAACGGACACGGCCGGCAGCAGCGATAACTCAGGGACGAATACGGACCAGAGTTCTTCGGTGAAGAAGCACAAGAAACACAAAAAATCGACCAGTGCGAGTTCCACGGACACGGATACCTCAAGCTCGCCCAGTAGCTCGACCGACAACTCTGGGACAGACACGCAGAAGTAGTGAGAGCGCAGATTCTAGAGGGCGCGGCGAAATCTGCTGCGCCCTCACTTTGCGGCGGGGCGAAAAAGTGGTCCAATAGGCGAGCTCAAGTGAGGTGATCACGGTCACTGCACATGAGGCAGGGAGGTACTAAGCTCTCATGCTCATAGGGGGAGACACATGGCAAATGCGGCCATTATAGATGCTCTCTTCTGCCTTCCCAAGAAGGCCACCGTGACGCAGATCTCAGAGTGTGTTCCCTTCACAGAAGATCTTGGTCCGCGAATGCTTGCAAGCGGAATCTCTGGCGCTCTGCTGGCACACGGCAACTGCGCGCAATGCCAGTATGAATGGAACTGCGCCGACCGGCGAACTCACGAAATCATGAATACCGTGGCGCAAAATCCAAGACAATTGCGCGGATTGGCGGCCTACGATCCATTGAGGATTGGAGAAAGCCTGCGATGGATTGACAAAGCGGTGATCGAAGGCGGGCTGGCCGGCGCCTACGCCCAGGCACAGTGCTGCGCCAGCGGGCTGGCCGCGGCACGGATGTATCCGCTCTACGGAGTCTGCGCCAAGCTGGGCGTGCCGGTGGTGATTGACTTTGAGAGCCGAGAAGACTGGATGCACCACCGTCCGCAGGTAGAGGTGGTAGCCGCGGATTTTCCGGAGCTTGATATTCTGCTGGCGACGCCTCCAGGTAGCACGGCGACGAGCATTCTACGGCTGATGCAGCGCTCGCAGCGGATCTCGTTTCTGCTGTGCCCGCAGGAGTTACAGTCCGATCAAGCGCTTTGTGAGTACGTGGAATTGCAAGGGCGTGAACGGGCACTGTTCCGCGCTTCCATTTTGGGTTGGCCGCGGGCGGTGGAGATGGCTGGAACGCTATCCCTGAGCCCAGAGGCGAGGCGCGCGTATCTCTCGGAAAACGCTGCACGATTGTTCAACTTTCCAGTGGAGACTACAGACGCTGCGGCGTAGGACGGAAGTGCAAATCTACGGCATTGAGCAATGGCGATGCACGCCAATTGCCAACATTTCGCAGCGTTTGACTTGCGCTGATGGCTGCTCTCTCATAGCATCTAACTCACTACGGTGCCGACCTGCAAAGTTTGTGATGAGGTGGAACACCACTGCGGACCGATAATTCTATATCGGGTGCCCGACTCGACAATTGGTCTGGTGTGCTGATCCCCAGTTGGATCGGCCTAAAGGACCACGGAGGGCGCCCACCTGGTGAATCGGGTTCACAGCACCCCCACCTCACACGGCCACGCGGGCCGGTACCTTATAGTTGTTCGATCTGGCTATTTGGGGCATCGCATTTACGATCTCTTCATTTCCTTGCGACCTGAGCGCCTGACTCTCGATCTACAATAGAGACGTGTTCCCTCACCTGTTTCATATCGGCTCCTTTGCCCTGCCTACCTACGGCGTTATGGCCGCACTGGGCATGACTGCTGGTCTGTACGTAATCTTCCGGTTGGCACGCTTTCGCGGACTTGATCCGGACCAGATGTGGAATCTGGGGGGAATTGCCGCCTTCAGCGGCATTCTCGGCTCCAAGCTGCTGATGATCGGGGTGGACTGGCGGGATTACCTGGCGCAGCCAGGACGCATCTTCAGCATGGAGACTTTGCAGTCGGGCGGAGTTTTCTCCGGCGGGCTGTTGCTGGCGATTGCCTGCAGTTGGTGGTACGTGCGGCGGGAGAAGATTCCCTTCCTCTCAGCGGCAGACGTGTTTGCGCCGGGAGTTGCGCTGGGACACGCCTTCGGGCGCATCGGCTGCCTGTCTGCGGGTTGCTGCTATGGCCGCGCGAGCAACGTGCCATGGGCGATTACCTTCCACAATCCGTGGGCGGCGGAGTACTCCGGCACGCCGCTGAACCAACCGCTGCAGCCTACGCAGCTTTATGAGTTCGTGGCCGAGTTGATCAACTTCTTTCTGCTCTACTGGCTATGCAAGCGCAAGAAATTCGAGGGCCAGATCATTGCCCTGTTCATGATCATCTACGGCACAGAGCGCTATATTTTTGAGTTCTTCCGCGGCGATCCAGGACGTGGCGAGGTGTTTGGCGGCTTGATGACCGGGACGCAGTTGATTGCGCTCGGACTGGTGGTGAGCGGCTTCCTGATTTATCTTCGCCGTACGCCGTTGCGCTCCATGCAATCCCCCGTGGCCGGCACGGCAAAACCGGGTGTGGCTACAGCCTCACGAGCTTAGTTCGGGGCGGGCAACTCTGGCAGACGCTGGGGTAACGCTTCGCTGCCGGTCGCAGACGCTAGGCAGACGCTAGGCGGGTAACGCGGCGACGGACGCCGCTGCCGGTCGCAGACGCTAGGCAGACGCTAGGCGGGTAACGCGGCGACGGACG
>CAZLJQ010000040.1:0-6257 GCA_964559875.1 uncultured Acidobacteriaceae bacterium | reverse complement strand
GACGCTAGGCAGACGCTAGGCGGGTAACGCGGCGACGGACGCCGCTGCCGGTCGCGGACGCTAGGGCGGACGCTAGGCGTAGACGTTTATTAACGAACCGGGTGCGTTGGCGCTGCCGTACATGGGCGGGGGAAGGCTGGCGCTGAGTGCGTACTGGGCGGCGGCAAAGCGCAGGGCTTGGGTGTTCCAGCCAGAATTCGAAGTATCGTTTCCCCACTGACTTGAAGCGCCGTTGTTTCCGGACTTTTGCTGCGGAACCGCATAAAAGGTAAACGTTCCATCGCTGCCTGCGGAGGCGGTCCAAGTGTAGCTGTCGTCAGGATAGGCGGCGTCGCTGCGTGGGGTTGTCAACGCAGCTAACGCCTGACTGCTGATGGGCACCAGACTGGTGGACTGACTCTCCAGCTCCGGGATGGGAGTGGAATCATTCGACGCGGCGAGTAGTCTGATTGTTCCCATAAAATGCTGCCGATTACCGGACGTTTGCTATATCGGCAAGTCCCGCAGAAAACTTAGATGTACGTTGCTTCGCCTGCCACATGAATTGCCGGCGACAGGCTCGAATCGGCCTCTAATATAACTCTAATGTTCCCGAATGGGAGCAAATTCTTGGGTGGATAGCAATTTCCCGCGCGTTGCTGCTGGGAAGGGCAGACTTGGAGAGGCGATGAGACTGCGTGACGCAGCACGGTTCCCCGGGGTGTACGCGAAGGCCGCACCTGCTATCCTCAATAGAATGCCACGCAAAGTTTTAGCCCCTCGCCAGCCCGAACCGATCGACACGGAAGAGATCGTGACGGACACTCCGGAGACCGAAGAGTCCGCCACGGAACTCGCGGCCCAATTCGCAAGCCACACCGTATTTCATGCTTCGGAGGAGGACGCCGGAGTGCGCCTGGACCACTTTCTTGTGGCCCGGATTCCGGACGTGAGCCGGGTGCGGGTGCAACAGCTGGTGGAGCAGGGTAAGGTGCTGGTGAATGAGCGCACGTCGAAGGCTTCGCTGAAGCTGAAGGGCAGCGAAGTGATCGAGATTACGGGGACGGTGGAGGCGGCACCGCTGAAAGCCTTTGCCGAGGATATTCCGCTCAGCGTGGTGTTTGAGGATAAGGATCTGGCAGTGGTGAACAAACCGGCCGGCATGGTGGTCCACGCAAGCACGGGAAGCGCCGACGATGCGCGCAATCGCGGCACGCTGGTAAATGCGCTGCTGTTCCGATTCAACAAGCTCAGCGAAATGGGCGGGGAGCTGCGCCCGGGGATTGTGCATCGTCTGGATAAAGACACCAGCGGATTGATTGTGGTGGCGAAGAACGATGTAGCGCACCGCAAACTGGTGGAGCAATTTTCCTCGCGGCAGGTACACAAGACGTATCTTGCGCTGGTACACAACTGGCCCAAGGCGGAGACGGGAACGATAAACGATCCGGTGGGACGCGATCCGCGCAACCGCACGCGGATGAGTACGGCGGGCATTGATCCGCGCACGGCGGTCTCCCACTACAAGGTGGTGGAGCGGTTGCTTACGCCTTACGGACGCTTCGCGCTGGTGGAGGTGCGGATTGAAACCGGACGGACGCACCAGATACGCGTGCATATGTCGTCGATTGGGCATCCGGTGGTGGGCGACACGCTGTATGGAGCACCGCAGATTCTGCTGCCGAATACGCTGGCGCGCGAACGCCAGGGAAATGCCATCAGCTCGCGTACGGAAGCCAAGAAAGCACGCGCCCACGGCGAGAGCGCAGCCACAATGTCACTGCCGCGCAACTTCCTTCATGCCGCACATCTGAATTTCACCCATCCGAAGAGTGGGAAGGCAGTGGAGTTCGATGCCGGGCTGCCCGAGGATCTGCAAGCTTTCTTGGATAAGCTGCGGCGGGTTGCGGAGCCAGCGGGATAAGACAGGGCGTCGGAGCCGGGTACACGGCATGGACGCCGCTCCCGTTGCGGACGCGGGGACGTTATACACTTAAGGCCTATGACAAAACTGGTTACGGCAGTGTTGGCCGCCGCATTGTGGGTGAGTCCAGCAGCTCTGGCACAGAACACACAGGAGTTGCCGTCGGCTCCGTCGGCGGTGCAGCCGCGCTTCCCTGGCGCACCGGCGCAGCCTCCGCAGAAGGTGGAGCAGAGTGCGCCCGCTCCAGTTGGCACGCCGGGCGATGCCACGAAGCTAACCACACTGCCGCAGCCGGACGCCCCCGCACGGAGCACAGCTGTCCAGAACACAAACGAGCAGGAGGGCTCCGGCATGAACCCGGCGGCAGAGCAGCCAGCGCAGAAGAAGACGAACGGAACGCTTCTTCCGCTTCCACCGGACGCGAGCACGCAACAAACCAAGCAGGAGCCGGAGGAGCCCGGCGAGTTCCGCATTGGCGTGGATGTCCAGCTCGTCGATCTGATCTTCACGGCGACCGACAAGCATGGGCGCTTCATCAAAGACCTGAAGAAGGACGATATACGGCTGCTCGACCAGGGCAAACCGCCAGCGCGTATTGAGGCCTTTGAGAGCGAAACCGAACTGCCGCTCCGGGTGGGACTGCTGATTGATGCAAGCAATTCCATCCGCGACCGCTTCCGCTTCGAACAGGATGCCGCAGTGGAATTCCTGAATCAGGTGGTGCGGCCAAAATCGGATCGGGCTTTCGTGGTTGGATTTGACTCGGTCTCTGATCTGACCCAGGACTATACCGACAACACCGCCTCGCTGGCGCGTGGAGTGCGGGTTCTGCGTCCCGGGGGCGGCACGGCACTGCATGACGCAGTTCTGGAGGCCAGCAACAAACTGGCCAGCGCGCCCGTCCGCGGCCCCGCACGGCGGGCCATCATTCTGCTGAGCGACGGCGACGACAACCAGAGCCGGTACACCCGCGAAGAAGCAATCGAAGCGGCACTGCACGCGGAAGTGATTATTTACGTCATCAGCACCAATATTTCGGGTATGGATAAGAAGGGCGACAAGGTTCTGATGCGCTATGCCGAAGCGACCGGCGGACGGGTGTTTTTTCCGCTGCGCATTGAAGAGGTTTCCAATGCTTTTGCCGAGATTCAGGACGAGCTGCGCAGCCAGTACGTGATCGCCTACAAGCCGCAGGATTTTGTGCAGGACGGACGCTATCGCCCGATCTCCATTACCGCACCTAACCGCTCAAGCGTGAAGATTCGGGCCCGCAAGGGGTACTACGCGCCGAAGAAGTAGGCGGCGGAAAACAGTGCCGGGTATGGGCCAACAGCGGCCCTCCGGCCGCAGACGCTGGGCTATTCCTTAGGCGCGAAATAGCCTTTGCGTGCTTGGATTTTATAGTCCGGATTGACGGTTTTGACTTCGAGTTTGCGATATTTGCCGTCCATGGCGGTGTTGGTGGGAACGTAGCCGACCATGTACTGGCTGCGTAATTCGGTGCCGATCTGGTCGAAGGCATCGCGAAGTTTCTTGGCATTGTTGCCGACGTCGATGACCCGGCCGCCGGTCTGCTCGGCAAGCTTGCGCATGGCGCTCTCCGCCGATCCTAGGTACATGCTGTTGAAGCGGCGGTCGGAGAGCAGGATGACGTAGGCGATGACTTCAGCTCTTTGGGCAGCTTGAATGGCGTTGGCGAGAGTCTCATCACTGCCCTGATCTCCACCGTCGGTGAGCAGAATCACTGCCTTGCGTCCGGTTTCTTTCTGCAGTTTGTCGTTTGAGGCGAGGAAGACGGCGTCATAAAGCAGAGTTCCCTTGGGGCGCAGCACTGGGATTGTGCCCTGACCGGCTCCGGCAATGCCGCCCGCTCCGCCCCCTCCGCCATCGTTAATGCGGGTCTGCTCCATTGCGCGCCGCAGCCGTGCCGGGTCGTTGGTGTAGTCCTGCAGCAGACTCACGTTGACATCAAAGTTGATGAGAAAGGCCATGTCTTTGGGAGTGAGAACATCGCGCAGGAAGGTTGCGCCGACTTCCTGCTCCATGGGCAGAACGCGGGTCTGGCTGCCGCTGGTGTCAATGAGTACGCCGAGAGTGAGGGGCAGGTCAGAGTTAGCTGCAAAGTACTTGATGGTCTGGGGCTTGCCATCTTCGCTGACCTGGAAGTCATCCTTTCTTAGACTTGGGATCAGTGCGCCACGCTTGTCCTTGACGTTGAAGAAGAGGCTCACCACCTGCACATTGACCTTGAGGGTGGTGATGGGCTGCTCCTGCTGCGCGGTTCTGTCCTGCAGCTTCGGGCCCTCGGGAATCGGAATGTCATTGTCATCCGGGGCGTTGGAGGCCTTGGGCGGTTCTTTGGGAGGACGCTGCGCCTGGGCGGCGCTCCACGACATCAAACAAAGGGCAAGGATCGGGATGGCGGGTATTCTTAATTGCCTTAGGGTGAGCATGGCTTTTCGATGCTCCGTGCGTAGTCTACTATGTAGCTACGGACTATAGGTTAGTTGCTTGTGCGGGCGTATCCGCAACACTAAAATTTGCAGTTTAGCATTTTGAGATTGGATACAGAGTTCTTCGCGGAGGGTTTCCCAATGCAGCGCCCATGGCGTTTTGCAAATCTGCTTTTGATCGTTCTCCCAATTGCCCTCGCTGGCTGCTTCCTTCCGTCGTCGGCAGTTGCGCAACAGGGATTGCCGGAGGCTCCCCAGCCCCAATCCGCCCAGAAGAACCCGGCTCTGCCTGATGCGCCCAAGGCTACCAATCCGCTGAGTGGAGCTCCGGTCAACCCTTCGGACCAGACCCATGCACAGGGGGGGGAGGCCAGCTCGGCCGACACAGGAGGGGCTTCTGCGATCGATGCTCCGGCACCGGCAGCCAGCCCTGCTCCCGTGGGCCGCGTGGCACCCTCCAACCGGGCAGCGAATGCGCCCAGCAGTGGTTACGACGAGACGAGTTATGTGATTAAGCGCAACGTCAATGCCGTGCCGGTTCAGGTCACGGTGAAGGACGCCGCCGGACATCTGTTCCCCGGCCTGACGGTAGATAACTTTTCGGTCTATGAAGATGGAGTGAAGCAGCATATTAATTTCTTCACCAGCGACCCGTTCCCGGTTTCGGCGGCCATCATCATCGATGTGGGAATGCCCGAAGTTGCGTTGCGTAAGATCAAGGAAACCTTTCCCGCGCTGGTTGGTGCCTTTAGCCAGTTTGACGAACTTGCGGTGTATACCTATGGCACGACGGTGAGGCAGCAGCAGGACTACATGGCAGCGCTGGGCGACACCACAACAGCGACCATGAAGCGGATTGAGCAGGTGCAGGGGAACAATGGCGGGGTAGGAGTCTACAATCCCATGACGGTTGGGCCGACGGTCAACGGCCGTGTGTTCGACCCGGGGACGCAGCGCAATCAAGTTGAGTATGCGCCACCAAAGAATGAACAGCCCTCCAGCGTGCTGAATGACGCCGTCATGCGTGCCGCCCAAGACCTGGGACGGCGGGAAAAAGCGCGACGCCACGTGATCTTCATCCTCTCCGACGGCTTTGAGTATGGCTCGAAGGCCAAGTACAGCGAAGTTCTGGCGGTGTTGCAGAGATATAACGTGGTTGTGTATGGCGTGGAGAACGACGTCGAGGCCATTCCGGGATACAAGAAGCTGACAAAATTCCACCTGCCGACGATGGGCTACAGAAACGTTCTAACGAAATACGCTTCGGCAACCGGTGGCGAAATTTTCTCCGAGTTTAACTCGCAGGCATTGGAATCGGCGTATGGCGCGGCGATGGAAGAGGGTAGAAGCCAGTACACCCTGGTCTACAATGCCCCGAATACGGCTTCAGCCAACTACCGCAGGATCGAAGTTCGGGTGAGCGGCTATGGCCCGAGCCTGAAAGTGTACGCTCGCGCTGGATACTATCCGACACCTCCGAGCCAGTAGAATTGCTATCTGGACACGGTTGAGCAGCGTTTTGCGAGAGCGAATCGAGCGCGCACGGAACTGGGTGTAACTCTTGAATGTGACGATCGTGCGGACCAGTTCACCAATCATTATGGGGTAGCGGCTAGCGCGGTGTGATATAACCCATGTATCTGCTCTGTCCGGCAGTGTTGTATCAGCAGTGACAATCGGAACTTCCTGCGCAGCCCAACTTCGGTTGGAGGATGCGACCGATTGCGGCACCGGTTTCCGGACGCCGTTCCAGGGCACGGTAGAGGAATCATTGAGCTTCATCAATTTCGCCGCGCGCGAGATTAACTGCAAGATCGTCTACTACGGACCCGGCTTGGGCGGGAAGACGACGAATTTGCAGCACATCTTTGACAAGACGGGCGAACAGCAAAAGGGCAAGA
>CAZLJQ010000039.1:0-45111 GCA_964559875.1 uncultured Acidobacteriaceae bacterium | reverse complement strand
GCATCTTGCGGTTGTGCGCCTTCTGGATGAAGTAGTTCAGCATCTTTTCGGTGATCTTGAAGTCGGCGATGACGCCGTCCTTCATCGGCTTGATGGCAACGATATTGCCGGGAGTGCGGCCAAGCATCTCCTTGGCTTCCTTGCCCACCGCTTCCACCTCGTTTGTATTCTTGTTGATTGCGACAATCGAGGGCTCGTTGACTACGATTCCTTTGCCGCGCGCGTAGACAAGCGTGTTCGCCGTGCCCAGGTCGATTGCTAGGTCGCTTGAAAACATGCTGAACAAAGAACGCAAGTTCCCAAAACGCGAACCGGTGTGGAAGCCATTGTTTGACATCTTTTATGCTGTCTCTCTTTTTTCCCGTTCGAAAGATTTCACGCCCGGCACCACCAGTCCATGCGGGTCTTGCCCTAGCGCCCTTCCCGTTCAGGAAAAATCAATCTCTAGATCTTCACTCAGAATAATACGGGCAGGAACCAATACATACCAATGCGTTAAGAGCACTAGCCGGGACACATCCCTTATCTTACTACTCCACCCGCTATCCAAAAGGTGCTTATGCAAAATTCATCGTGGCAAAGGTACAGGACCAATCTACTTACCACTAGGTCCCAAGGTGAACCGCACCGGCGCCTTAGCCTCGGGCTAACGTTGCCGCCTGGCATACGGCACTAGAACTTTGGTTGCCACGACTCCTTCGCCGTCGCCTTCCCTACTTGCCACTAAGCCACACCGGCGACTACGATATCCGGTCGGCCGCTTTGACCGCCCGCTCTGCGGCCATCGGCCCTGTCGAGCGAATCCACATTCTGCACGTTCCGGAGATCGATCCCTATGCCCACCGCTACTACCGGCGTCAAAACCTTCAACAACTTCATCGATGGAAAATGGGTTCCGGCCAGCTCCGGCAATACCTGCGAGAACCGTAACCCGGCCGACACTCGCGAGGTCGTCGGCATTTTCCAGCGCTCCGGCGCCGCAGAGGTCAACCTCGCCGTCGAAGCCGCTCACGCAGCCTTCAAAAAATGGAGCCGCACGCCCCCTCCCCGTCGCGCCGAGATCGTAATGAAGGCCGCAGGCATCTTGGAGCGGCGGAAGGAAGCCTTTTCCCGCGATATGACCCGCGAGATGGGCAAGGTTCTTAAGGAAACTCGCGGTGATATCCAGGAAGCCATCGACACCGGATATTACTTCGCCGGGGAAGGCCGCCGCATGTACGGTCTTACAACTCCCAGCGAGCTACCCAATAAGTTTGCTATGTGCACCCGCAATCCGGTCGGCGTCGTCGGTATGATCTGCCCATGGAATTTTCCCATGGCAATTCCCTCCTGGAAGCTTTTTCCCGCTCTGGTCGCCGGAAATGCCTGCATCATCAAGCCAGCCGAAGACACGCCGCTCTCAGTATTCAACTTTGTTGAGGCACTCACCGAAGCCGGAATTCCGGGCGGGGTGGTCAACATCGTGACTGGCCACGGCGCTGAGGTCGGCACGCCGCTCATGCAGCACCCGCTGGTGCGGGCCATCAGTTTTACTGGCTCCAGCGAGGTCGGACGCATCATCGGCGAGAGTTGTGCCCACACCTTCAAACGCTGCTCGCTTGAGCTTGGCGGCAAGAACCCAATGATCGTTCTCGACGATGCCAATCTCGAACTCGCCCTGGAAGGCGCGCTCTGGGGGGCCTTTGGCACCGCCGGACAACGCTGCACGGCCACCAGCCGCATCATCCTCCAGAAGGGCGTTTACCAGCGCTTTGTTGCTGAACTGATGCGGCGCTCGAAACTACTCCGGCTGGGCAACGGGTTGGATGAGAGCGTGGATGTGGGGCCAGTGATTAGCAAGCAGCAGACGGAAACTGTCCTGGGCTATATCGAAATTGGTAAGAACGAAGGCGCGCGCCTGGCCTGCGGAGGAAACCGCTTAGACCGTGGCGACTACGCGCATGGCTATTTCATCGAGCCCACCGTCTTCTCCGATGTCGATCCCAAAATGCGCATCGCGCAGGAGGAGATCTTTGGGCCTGTCGTCTCCTGCATCCCATGCGATTCGCTCGAACACGGCATCGAGATCGCCAACGACGTAAAGTATGGGCTCTCCTCCGCACTCTACACACGGGATGTAAACCGCGCCTTCGCCGCCATACGCGACCTCGACGCCGGGATCACCTATATCAATGCGCCCACCATCGGGGCCGAGGTCCATCTCCCCTTCGGCGGCGTCAAGCAGACTGGTAACGGCCATCGCGAGGGCGGAGTCGGAGCATTCGACTTCTACACTGAGTGGAAGGCTGTTTACGTCGATTACTCAGACCGTCTGCAGCGCGCCCAAATCGACCGCCCGGAGTAGGACTCTTGATACGCGCGGGCTACCTTTTGCGGGCCCGCGCGCTTGCACTTCGCTCCAGCATAGGGTTCAATGTAAGCAGAGCCTTTATTTCATGACCACAAATTTAACCTACCAAATTGCGCCTGCGAATCGCATGGCCAACGTAAGCTATGCCATCCGCGACCTTGCCGTCGTTGCCGATCGGATTGCGAGTCAGGGTCAACAGATCCTGTACCTCAACATCGGAGACCCCTGCAAATTTGACTTCCCTACGCCGCCGCACATGATCGAAGCGGTCGAACACGCAATGCACAACGGTGGCAACGGTTACGGCGATTCGCTCGGCGAACGCTCGGCGGTCAACGCCATCCGCGCCCGGGCTGAGGCTAAGGGCTTCCAGAATATTCAAGGCGTCATGGTGGGCTTCGGTTCCGGCGAAGTCATCGACCACTGCCTTACCGCTCTGCTCAATCCTGGCGACAATGTGCTCACTCCGTGCCCGGACTATCCGCTCTATGGAGCGGTGCTCGGAAAACTTGCAGCCGAGCCAAATCCATATTTTCTCAGCGAAGAAAACGGCTGGCAGCCGGACATAGAAGACATCGCCGCGCGCATTAATTCGCGAACCAAGGCAATCCTGCTGATTAATCCAAACAACCCCACGGGAGCAATCTATTCGCGCGCCACGCTGGAGGCGATCGTCGAACTGGCACGCCGGAATAACCTGCTGATTCTCGCCGACGAGATCTATGACAGCCTTATCCTCGACGATGAACGCGAGCACATTTCCATCGCCTCGCTTGCGCCCGATCTTCCGGTCATCACCTTCAACGGATTATCAAAAGCCTACCTGGTTCCAGGCTGGCGCATTGGATGGGCAGTCGCCACCGGCCCAGCGGGGTCGCTCGGCGACTATCTGGAAGCTGTTTATAAGCTGCTTCGCGCAAGGCTGTCGGCTCCGCACCCGTTTATGTATGCCATCGCGCCCGCTCTTGAAGGGCCGCAGGACCATCTGATCGCTGTGCGTGCCAAGTTGCGCAGCCGCCGCGATCTCACCGTGAAGTGGGCCGCGCGAACCCCACATGTTTCACTCGTCGCACCGCAGGGAGCGTTCTACGCCTTCCCTAAACTCGACATCCCTGAAGATGACATCCATTTCGTCACCGACTTGCTGAAGCAGAAACATGTTCTGTGCGTCCACGGCGCCGGCTTTGGACAGCGGCAGGGCACGCGTCACATGCGCATCGTTTTTCTGCCGCAGGAAGAAGTGCTCCACAAAGCTTACGGAGCGATTACGGAGTTCATCACGCAACGCTATTGAGACTTTCGCACTCCCACCTAAGCAGGTGGGAGTGCGCGTTTGTTTTACCTTTTCGAAGCTAGCACAGCACACTGCAAAGAGGTTCCCCATTCGCTGCTTGACGGGACGAACTCTGCAATCTGGCATTCATATTGGGAGCCTTGTTAGTCCTCGCAAACTACGATAAACACTGGCTCAAACGAACCATTCGATAACTCCATACATCCAATCAATCATTTCAATAGCCTTTTGATCCCGAATTCACCATCCTGTGCGCATGGGCGCCTATCATATAAGTAATGAGTGAAATTATGATCAAACAGTATCTGTTCGCCAGCGACTTCGACCAGACCTTGAGTTTCAACGACTCTGGCATGGTGCTCACCGAACTGCTCGGCATACCGGTTGAGGAGTTCAAGGAAAAAGCGGCGGGTATGGCGCAGTTGAATCTGGTGCAGCAGGGCGCGGAACTCGCATACTTGCTTCTGCACGATCCGGCGTTCAGTTCACGCGTTCGCCGCGAGCATCTGATTGAAACCGGCAAGCGGCTTCCGCTTAAGGAGAACATCGAACTTCTCTACCGAACCTTGCGCGAAGGCATTCCCGGCTATGAGTTCAACTTCTACGTTCTGTCGGCCGCGCCGGTGGAAATTGTGCAGTCGGCGCTGGAAGGCATTGTGCCCATCGATCACATCTATGGCACCGAGTTCCAGTACGGAGCCAACGGCGCGATCGAGCGTCTCATCCGCTGCACTGCCGGTTATGGCAAGGTAACGCGCATCATGCAACTCCAGGAAGAGCAGTCCATCGGGCTCGATCACGTCGTTTACGCAGGCGATGGCAGCTCTGACATGAACGCCATGCTGCACGTCAACGAAGGGGATGGGCTTACTATCGCGGTCTCCGAATCGCGTTGCGTGACCCAGATCGCTAAGCGCACCGTGCTCAGCGATAACGCGCTCAGCGTGCTGGTGCCCATTCTTGAAGAGGTGGCACATTGGACACAGCCGCAGATTCGCCGTTTCTTTGAATCCCACGGCTTCCTGATGCAGGAGTGGGCTCGCATGCGCACTGATTTCGTCACCTTGCGTTCGACCTCTGCTCCATCGTCGATTGCGGCAGCCGCGGAGGCACAGTGATGTTGAGTTGGATTGGGTGGATCGCGACGGCTTGCTTCGGCCTCTCATATTTCTTCAAGAAGCCCGCAACGCTTCGATTCATTCAGGCCGGAGCCGCAATTTTGTGGATCAGCTACGGCTTGCTTATTCATGCTATGCCGGTGGTGGTAGCCAACGTGATCGTGGCGCTGGCTGCACTGTACTCCACCTTTGCCGGAAAATCGAAACGGCTGACCGGTACCACTTAACCCGCGCTTACTCTCAATCGAGGTCCGCCACACTAGGCGGGCCTTTTCTCTGCACAATGAAAAACCAGCCCGCACTTGCACCGGGCTGGCGGTGATACTTCCGCATCAACTGTTACTGGTGTTGGTGGAGTAAGCAGATGCGGCCGTGGACGAGGAGGTGCCTAGGCCCTCCAGAATTTTGAGCAGTTCCTGCGCCTCCGTGGACGCGTTGGAGGTGGAAGAAGAACTGGAGGACGCGGAAGATTCCGCGGTCTTCAAATCATTTTTCAGAGCAGTGTAAGCCTTCTCCGCCCCGGCCGTATCTCCGGATGTAAGGTCCTTGCCGAGAGTGACAAGGTCCTCGACCACTGGATCAGTGGATGAGGTAGTGCTCGAGGTGGTTGAGGAGTCGCCCGTCAGCGTTGCAAAATCAGACTGCGCGGCAGATAGGTTTCCCGATTGCAGATCTGTCCCGAGTTGGTCGAGCGCACTTTGTTTCTTTTCGGCGTTGTACTTCTCTAACTCCTCCATCAGGGTGTTGCCGGAAGAGCTGCTAACCGCGGAAGTGGACATGCTGTTCCTCCTTGTAAACATTGGGTGAAGTCCCTGGGCGGCTGGTTATAGCCTGTCATGAAACCGCGCCAGGAATTTCCCCACCGGTAAGTGCAGCAGCTTGTCGTCCAACAAAATTAAGAGAGCCTTATAGGAGTACTACAGAACGGTGGGTATATTGCGAACATGCAGATTTCACGCGCGTGCCAAAACCTGCTTATTCCTTTTACCTAAATCGAACTGTCGTTTCCGCACGCAAAGGACGACGGCTCTGGCGTGGCGCGCGCCATCTAGCCAGCTCGCCGCCTATCAAACTTTGGGAATCCTGCTCGCGGCTTCTTTCCCAGGCTTTCGCCTTTGCGCGCCTTGTGCCATCCTGTTACGGATGCAAACGCTCCGATTCACGCGCGCTTTGAGTTTTGTGCTCTCACTCGTGGTTTCTGCGCTCCCGGCCGTTGCTCAGCAGCCGCCGCAGAATCCGGCCCCGACTTCCTCGAACATTGCCGTGAACGTGAAGGAGGTCAACCTTCTCGCAATCGTCCGCGATAAAAAGGGAAAGCCGGTCAACACGCTGGAGAAGCAGGATTTTGTGCTGGAGCAGGATGGACGCGCGCAGGCGATCACGCAGTTCGCGCATGAGACGGATCTGCCGCTAACGCTTGGCATTCTGGCCGACACCGGGCCGGGACAACGCAAGGCTCTGGCCGATGAGCGTAAGTCGTCCACGGAGTTTGTCAATCGACTGCTGCGTGAAGGCAAGGACAAAGGCTTTGTGCTCCACTTTGACAAAGAGGTGGAGCTGCTGCAGGACGTGACGGTGTCACACGACAAGCTTGCCAAAGGCATCGACCAGATTTCTGCCGGTGAAGCAACGCACAGTTCCGGCAGCGGACGCGGACGCGACAACACGGGTCAGCCGCACTTTTTCTTTGGTGGTGGAATGATGTACGACGCGATCTTTCTTTCGTCGGACGAAGTGCTGAAGGGAGTACAGGGACGCAAGGCACTGGTGCTATTTTCCGATGGAGTGGATCACGACAGCAAGACAACTTTGCAGCACGCCATTGAAGCGGCGCAGCGCGCGGATACGCTTGTTTACTGCGTGTACGTGGCCTCCGAACGTGAAGAACCTCAAAACGGCGGATTCGGCGGGCGGCACGGCGGTGGTGGCGGCGGCTATCCTGGCGGAGGTGGTCCCTTCCCAGGTGGAGGGAGTCCGTTCCCAGGCGGTGGAGGTGGCCGAGGACGCGGGCCGCAGAGCGCTCCGCGAGAGAACAAGACCGACGGGAAGAAGATTCTGCAGCAGATCGCAAAGGAAACCGGCGGCCAATATTTTGAGCTCTCAAAAAAGCAGAACGCAGCACAGATTTATGCACAGGTAGAGGAAGAACTGCGCCACCAATACAGCCTGAGCTACACGCCGGACAAGGCCGAGAGCGGCTATCACAAGCTGCATTTGAGCACTCGAAATGGAGAATTGACGGTGCAGACGCGCGAAGGGTTCTACTCGGAATGAGCAGACACCATTGACTTATCGGATAATCGTTGCGGAAGCGACGTTTTCTATTTTGTTAATGGTTGCGCGGAATTCGAAAGCATTTACCCATAAGGTATGACTGCGGTCAGACGGTTAACTCTATAAGCAATACAGCGTTGGGGTGATTCCTCAGCTTTTTTTCATGTGGCCAGGAAACAGAGTCGCTCTTCCAGCTGGCTACCACTCGCCGACGGGTTGCAGGTCCAGGGACTCCACGCCGAACAAGCGAAATGCTTCCGCCATAGTGCGAACCACATGCACTTTGTTACGCGTCTGACTTCCTAGCATCTCAAACATGCGCGCCAGCCCAAAGGCCTCATCCTGTGGCGCTACTATGACGCGCAGGAAGCTGTCCGTAACCAGCGGTGTGCTCGCTGCCAGCTTTTCAACTCCGCGCGCGGTTACGTTTAGAGAAACCACTCGTGTGAAATCGACGATGACAGAAAAGTAGCCGTGAATCGTCATCCACTCCTGCATCTTTTGGTAGTGTTTGCACGACACTTCATCGTTAACGGTTCCATCCATTTGTACGAGTACGACTCTGTGCGTCTCGTCCACACTGAGGAATAAGCTCATCGAACTACCCAACACTCCCATCACAGACCGGGATTGTAGCATTTCCAACAACCGAAAGCGCGACCGAGGCGGCCGCGCTTTTCACTGCACGAAAACTGGCTTTTAGTTTGAACCGCCGGTGGCGGATTTCTCCGCACCTGACTGATATGGCATTGCCATGGCGGCGCTCTCGGGGTTCAGCAAATTCTGCTGCCTTGGGCCGAGGCCGAGTTTGATGAGTGCACGAGAGTCAGGAAGGATCTTCGTCTGCCAGCCATTTTCGCTCTGGAAGCGAGTGAGCGCGTCGCGCGTGGCTTGGTCCCAGACGCCGGTGGCTTCGCCATCCAGATAGTGCTCGCGAATCAGCGCCTGCTGAATCTCAATGGTGCGAGCTTCGTCGATGGACTGCTGGCCACGGAACTTGGGCTTACTGACACTGACGCTGACACTCTGAATTTTGCCTCTGCGCCTGCCCGCCGTAGAAGTCCTTGAAGACTTGCGGGAGGAGCTAATGGCTGATGCCTTCGCGGATTTGCGAGAGGAGCTCGTGGTTGAGGTCCGGCGCACAGATGATGCGGGGCGCGGCGCCTTCAACCTGGAAGTAGCGGGCTTGGTCTTGAGGGCCGCCGCCAGGGGCAAGCTGCAAAGCAGCAAGGCGGAGGCGAGCAAGAGCGTGGTTCTTATCTTCATCATCGACAACATGAAGCGGCACCTCAAAGAAACGACAGTTCCCCGTGCGAATCAGGAGCCGGCCAAGACGAATATAGCACTATGAAAATTCAAACAAATGTTGGCCGAGCCCCCCGGGACACTGCCGGGCATGTAAGTACGATGCCCGGCAGTGAGGTTGGGGATTGCTATAGGTTACTACGGCAGCGTGCCACCTATGAAGGAATTTATTGGCTCGCGGCCCGGTATGGCCTGACGAACCACAAAGACAACGTCTTGACCCGACTTCAATCCCGCCTCGATTTTGGCAAAACTATCGGGACCGCTGACGGGCTGTCTGTTGACTTCGAGGATGACATCGCCGCGTCCGAGTTGGACGGTATCGGCAAAACCGCCAGGCTTCACATCGAGCACGAGCACACCCTGATTGGGCTGCAGATTCAAACGCTTAGCAGCAGCCGCGGGCACAGGCTTGACGGTGACTCCGAGCTTGCCTTCCTTGGGCGCCTGCTCTTCGTTGTCTTCTTCGGCGGTACCAAGTTGAGTGCCGAAAACCTTCTGACGATCGGCCACTGTGACGGTGGCTTCCTCCTGTTTCCCATTACGGAGGTAGCCGACCTTCAGCTTTTCTCCGGGACGGCGAGCACTGACCTCAGAGACGAGTTCATCGCCGTTGGCGACGGGTTTACCGCCGACCGAGACAATGGAGTCGCCAGCACGGAGGCCAGCCTGCGAAGCGGGTCCGCCAGGAGTCACATCCTGCACGACGACGCCTTTGCCACCGCCATACATGCGGGTGACGGCCGGGCTGGGTTCGGCGCTGAAGGTAATGCCGATGGAGCCGCGCTCGACCTTATGGGCGGGCGAGACAAGCTGGTTGAATACCTGGGCGATGGTGTTGGAGGGCATGGCAAAACCGACGCCCTGATATCCGGAGCTTTCGGTGTAGATGGCGGTGTTGATGCCGATGACTTCACCGTCCATGTTGACCAGAGGACCACCGGAGTTGCCGGGATTGATGGCGGCATCGGTCTGAATGAAGGATTGGAACTGGCGCATGGGAACGATGTTGCGGCCCTTGGCGCTGACGATTCCGGCGGTGACCGTGGACTTGAGACCGAAGGGGCTGCCGATGGCCAGGACCCAGTCGCCGACCTGCATGCTGTCAGAGTTTCCGAGCTTGGCGAATGGCAGAGGGTGAGGGACTTCAATCTTGATGACGGCGAGATCGGTTTCGCGATCAGTGCCGATAACCTTGGCGGGATAGCTGACACTGGCGGGTTCGCCCATGAGGCTGACGCGGATGCGATCCGCTTTATCGACGACATGGAAGTTGGTGATGATGTAGCCGTTCGCACTGACGATGACGCCGGAGCCGAGCGACTGAGAGGTCATATCGCCTCCGCCGGGAGCGCCGGGTGCAGCGCCGCCGCCGTCAGGCTGCTGGCCGAAGAAGCGGTCGAACCAATCCTGCAGGCCATTTTGTCCGCCAGGACCGTTGTCATCCTGATCTTCGTCAGGGTTAGGATTCTGCGGCGCCGGCATGCGATGGAGGCGGCGATGGGGATTCTTGACGATGGACTCGGTGTTGATGTTGACGACGGTGGGTTCTACAGCCTTGGCGACACGGGCAAATTCGTTGTCATGAGAGTGGAGGGCAGGCACGCTCAACTGAGGTGCGTCGGTGCTATCCACGGACTTGGCGCGTGCGGTGTAGGTGAGAACAGTGCCAATTAACAAGACTAAGACGATGGTGACCGATCCTACGAAAAATGGAGCAAAACGATTTCTTTTGCGGCTCGTCATCTGATCCTGCGAAAGTCCGCTCGCATCGTTCAGCGGTTCCATGTGCCCTCCGGCAAATTAATCTGCAACCTATCTTATCCTGTTTAGAAAGAGAGGCGTGCGTTGGAGATGGACGGGAATAAGCCGCACCACTCCTTGTATGCTTAGACGCTCTACTGTGGGGAATGGTCAACAATAATTGGGGCAGGCCGGTTATTGGGGTTAGGGAAAAGAGAGTAGAGGGCTGGAGGCAATATCGATTGCTGGTTGAAAAGCTTGGAAGCGCTCAGGAGATTTGCACCTTGCAGGGGTCCTTCACTGCGTTCAGGATGACACTCTAAATGCGAGGTCAAGAACAGCAAGAGCAAAACATGCGTTGCTGCCTGCCGCAGGCGCGTGGGGTAACGCGTTGCTGCCCACCGCAGGTGCGTGGTCAGCAGCAGCCACAGCTTTGCCCGCGCATGGCGCGACGGCCCTCGATGATGAGGATGGGAACGGCGGCGAGGGCGGCGGCGGAATCGGCCCAGGCGATGTGGAAGCCCGCGTTGAGGGCGAGTCCGGCGAGCGCGATGGCGGCCAGATAGGCGCAGGTGGCCGACTGCACGGCGTCGGCGGCGAGGACGTTGTTGCCGGTGATGCGGGCGAGAGTGCGCTTTTGGCGGGCAAGCAGAGGCATGACGAGGAGAGCCGCGACGGTGATGGCGATTCCGAGGGGACTGGACTGGGGCTGGAGCTTGTGCACAAGGGCAAACAGAGAGGTGGCCGCCACGACGGCAGCGAGAAGGAAAAGAAGGATACCGGAAGCGGCGTCAACCCGCTTGTGATTGAACTGGAATCGGGGAGCGAGAGCGAAGACGACGAGCGCGGCAGAGAGCAGTTCGACAAAACTATCGCAGCCGAAGGCGAGCAATACGGGGCTGTGCGCGCGGGCAGCGGAGATGAGCGAAACGGCACACTCGATGAGCATCCAAGCGAGGGTGATGGACTGGAGAAGGATGAGGCGGGAGCGCAGTGGAGGCGAGTTGGCGGAGAGGGCCACGGAAATATATTAACTTGCCTCTTCAGCTAATTCTTCGTCGGGTTCTTGCACGCGCCCGAGGAGTTCGCTGGCCAATACTCCGATCAGGATCAGTGCAGCTCCGAGGAGGGCGCGAGGACCGAGGCGCTCGCCGATTAGGAGGTAGGAGGTGATGCCGGCAAAGACCGGCTCAAGGGAGAAGATGAGAGCGGTGTGGGTGGGCGGCGTGAAACGCTGCGCCCAAGCCTGCACAATGAAGCAGGCGACAGTTCCAAAGAGGGCGGTGATGGCCAGGGCCCAGAGCACGGCGGGGGTGAAGTGGATGAAGCCGTGGCGATCGGCAATGGGGATGGAGACGAGCATCCAGAGAGCGCAGACGGCGATTTCGACCGGGACAAGCTGGGAAAAGTCGTAGTGCTGGGCACGGCGCCCGAGGACGATGATCTGGAAGGCGAAGGCGACGGCACAGGCGAGGGTGAGCAGGTCTCCGCGATTGAGCGCGACCAAGGAGAATCCCTGGGCGGCGGGAACGCAAAGAAGGTAGAGACCGGCGAAGGCAGCGGCGACTCCAGCCTGGGTGTAGCGGTTGACGTGGCGGCGCCAGAAGATGGCAAGCAGAACCGGGACGAGGACGACGGAGATTCCGGTGAGGAAGGCGTTCTTGGAGGCCGAGGTATAGAGCAGGCCGGCGGTTTGAAATTCGTAGCCGAGCCACATGAGGGTGCCAACCTCAAAGCCGGCGCGGAGAGCTCCGGCGGAGAGCGAACGGAGCTGGCGGAAAAAGATGACGCAGAGGACAACGGCGGCGATAACCATGCGCACGGCGTTGAAGACGAGCGGGCTGGAGTCAGCAAGCGCCGTCTTGATGACGATGAAGGTTGAGCCCCAGACAAAGGTTGCAGCCAGAAGCAGGAGATGAGCCTTGAGTGAACGCGACATCAGGCAGACTCCGGGGGATTAGGACGAGGGGTGGCGTTTGGTAGTCCGGCGAGAAGTAGAAGGAGCAGGGCGAGGCGCTTGAGGCCTTGCTCGCGTTCGGCGGGATCGTACCATTCATGAACGGTGTGAGCTCCGCCACCGGAGCCTCCGGAGCCGAGAGAGACGGCTTCGAGTCCGAGCGAGAGTGGGATGTTGGCGTCGGTGGAGGCGCGAAGGAGCTGCGAATGGATTCCAAGCTGGGCGTCGACGGCGCGGATGGCGGTGAGCAGCGGCGAGTTGTCGGGCAGTTCTCCGGCGGGACGCTCGCCGAGCGCGGTGATGGAATGGCTGAGACGCTGGCGCGGGTGCGAATGAGCCTCGGTCTGGGCGCAGGCGTCGGCGACGGCGCGACGAAGATGCTGTTCGAGTTCGTCGAGGCGGCGGGGATCGGAGGAGCGGAAATCGATCTTGAAGACGGCGTGCTCGGGAATGGTGTTGATAGAGGTTCCGCCTTGTATGGAACCGACATTGAGGCTGGTGCGGGGATTGACCGGCAGCGGGATGCGGAAGAGCGTGTCGATGGCGAGCGAGGCGGCGACGATGGGATTGGGAGTGCCGAAGTCGCTCCAGGAATGGCCGCCGGGACCGGAGATGACGACCTCAAAGCGTCGGCTGCCGAGCGCCTGAGAAATGATGTTGTCGATGCCTGCGCCATCGAGGGCAATGAGCAGAGCGATGGCAGGAGCGGGATCGCCGGGCGCGGAATCGACTAGCGAATCTGCGGGCACAGCGTGGGCGGGTGAAGCAGTGGCGCTGGCGAAGCGCTCGCGATAGATGTGGCGCATGCCGCGCAGATTGCCTTCACCCTCCTCTCCGACATTGGCGATGAAGAGCAGGGGCGCGGAGGTGGTGATACCAACCTCGTGGAAGGCGGCGGCCAGAGCCCAGAGGGCGGCGAGTCCGGAGCCGTTATCGCTGATGCCGGGACCAAGCAGGAAAGACTGCTCGCGGCGAACGTCAAGCGGCGTGGAGGCGGGAAAAACGGTGTCAAGATGAGCGCTGATAGCGATGGCGGGGATGGCGGGCGCAGGCGACGGATGGCCCTCCGAGGGCGAGGCGTTGCAGATTGCGGGCCGCAGGGCCAGGAGGTTTCCAACGGCATCGTTGGTAGGGTTGAGGCCGAGGAGACGAAGACGCTCGGCAAGCCAGGTGGCGCGGTCCTGTTCGGCAAAAGGCGGCGCGGGAACGGCGGTGATGGCGAGTTGGAAGTCGGCGATGTCGCGCTCGTGGCGGGAGAACCAGTCAAAGAGCTGATGGACGCGCGGGTCGGCGGCGAGGCGATCCACCTCCTCGGCGAGTTGAGTTCGCTCGGATTTCGAACGGCTCCATGAGAAAAATGACATTTCAAATGATGGTACACGAGGCGGAGTGGGATTGGCTTCGCTCGATTGCTGACAAGTGAGAACGGCTGGAGCGAGCTGCTACGCTTGGTTAGAAACGCCAGCGCTGTTGAGCCGTGCTGACTACTATTCTTCCTTCTGCGAGGGTTGGCCAATCGAACCAATGACTCGTAGCAGCAGCGCGCTACCGCTACGGAGTTTGATGTCGCCCTTCGTAGATGCAAGCACGATGTTGCCCTCTGGATTCGGCCGGTCGGCGTGGGCCAGCGTCACGTCATATCCGAATACCCCACAGGCATCGTGCGAAAAGACCCAAAGCGCTTGCGGATGGCCGTTGCCTTCGAGCGCTGCTTCACCGGGACAGCGCACGACCTGGCTCAAAACGCCCCACCTGCCTGCGAAGACCGATTTCCCGACGGTTCTTCCCGCACGTTCGACAGTTCCGGCTTCGCGGTATGCGACGTCTCCGCCGCCGGGAACATCTCCGCCAATCAAAATAGTAGTCTGGGACCAGGGACGTATCCAGCGATTGTCAAATTGGGTTGGCGACTGCGCGGACTGCACCTGGAGAGGCGAGGCGAGTGCACGAAGATTGGTCGCGATCAGCGCTGTTTTGCCGGAGACGACAATCTTGTTAAAGCGAAGAGCAATCGCGGCTGGCCGGGAATTTGCTGCTGGAGTAACGCTGAGAAGCTCTCCCAAGACCTTGGTGCCGGCTTTGATTGTGGAGCCGTTGTAGAGGGGAACGTCTTGCGCGACGGTCGCGGTGATCGCCTTCCCGGGCTTGCTCTTCTTCGCATCAATCGTGGTGTTCAACTCCACGGGAATGATGGTGCCCATGGGAATAGTCGTCTGGGCGGCTGCTGCCACGATGACCGAGAGCACAAACGCGCCGAGAAATGGCGACAACTTTGTCATGTTCAGCTCCCCTTTTGTACACAAGCTCGAGACGAGCACGCCGAAGTTGGGATATTCAAGCCTTCTGCTCTCCCACATTCGCCAAAGGATGGCGGATGTGGGCCACCCGTCGGATGTGGGAGAGCAACTATTTTCCTTTATCCTGCGAGGGATGGCCGCTGGAGCCAACAACTCGCAGCAGCAAAGCGCTGCCGCTATAGAGCGTGAGATTGCCTTTCTTCGATGCGAGCACAATCTTTCCTTCTGGATTCGACTGGCCGGCGCTGGTAATCGCCAGATGATATCCGTATACCCCACACGCGTCGTATGAAAACACCCATAGTGCTTGCGGCTTGTCGTCCCCTTCGAAGGTTCCTTCACCGGGACACGGTGTGGCTTTGCTCAAAACGCCCCACCTGCCCGCAAAGACCGTTTTCCCGACCGTCTTTCGTCCACGTACAACAATCCCAGCTTCGCGGTATGCGACATCTCCTTCATCCGGGTCTTCTCCGCCAATCAAGTTGACGGTCTGGGCTCCAGGAGCTGTCGCGCCAGAATCGGTGGCCGGGGTTTCCCATTCCGCAGATTGCGCCCGGAGGTTCGAAGCGAGCGCACGAAGATTGGTTATGATCGGCGTTGTCTTGCCGGAGATGTCAATCTGGCCAAAGCGAAGAATAATGGTGGCCGGACGAGAATTTGCTGCAGGAGTAACGCTCAGAACTTCTCCCTGGACTTTAGTGCCTGCCTTTATTTTGGCGCCGTTGTACAACGGAACGTCTTGCGCCACATCCGCTGTAACCGTCTTCCCTGGCTTCCAGGTCTTCGCATCAATCGTAGTGTTCAACTCCACCGGAATGATGGTTCCCGCAGGAATGGCCGTCTGCGCGGTCATCATGGCCGAGAGCGCGAACACACCGAGTAAAGGCAACAGCTTTGTCATGTTCAGTTCCCCTATCTTGCACAAACACGAAACCAGAGCGTCTTGCAGAAACCTTTTGTTTGGAGCGCTTGGCCTTCGATGAGAGTGTACTCCCGCCTATACGTTTCCAGATTCGCCAAATGTAGGTGGGTGGGAGCACCCCGCAAAAGGCAAGGTCTGCCTGGCGTTAACGGCGGGGATGGAAAAAGGCGGGGAGGGATTGCCAGGCGGCGGAGAGACGGCGGCGGATGGTGGGAGCGTGGACCAGTTCGGCGAAGGCGGACATGGAGGGGAAGTTTCCGGCGTAGGGATACCACCAGAGCTTCTTCATCCGGGGAATGAGATCGACATCGAGGTAGATGGGGCGGACCATCTCCTGCAGGCCGAGACGGCCATGGGTGCGCCCGATGCCGCTCTTCTTGAGGCCGCCGTGCGGTGCGGCGCTGACGGCAAAGGCGGAGATGAGGTCATTGACCAGGACAGAACCTGCGGCAATGCGACGGGCGACGGCGGTGGCGTGGGCGGTGCGTCCCCAGACACTGGCGGAGAGGCCGAATTCACTGTCGTTGGCGAAGAGGACGGCCTCATCGTCGGTGCTGAAAGGCATGACGGGAAGGACGGGACCAAAGGTTTCTTCGCGCATCAGGCTCATGGAGTGGTCGAGATCAGTGATGAGGGTGGGCGCGTAGAAGTTCGGGCCGAGGTTCGGGAGTGGCTCTCCGCCAATGTGCACGGTGGCGCCGAGGATGCGAGCCTCTTCGACCTGCTTCTTGACGATCTGGAGCTGGGCAAGGCTGATGAGCGGGCCGAGATCGGTGCCGGGAAGCGAGCCGTCGCCTATGTTGAGCTTGGAAATTTTATCGCGGCAGAGAGTGAGAAAGCGCGAGTAAATGCTGCGATGGACGTAACAGCGCTCGACGGAGATGCAGGTTTGTCCGGCATTCATCATGGAGCCCCAGACGGCGGCGCTGGATGCGGTGTCAAGATCGGCATCGTCGAGGACAACCATTGCGTCCTTACCGCCGAGTTCGAGGACAACAGGGAGCAGGCGATTGGCAGCGGCGACGGCGACGCGGCGTCCGGTGGCGACGCTGCCGGTGAAGATCAGCTTATCAATGTCGCTGGAGACCAGAGCCTGGCCGGTGAGGCCGAGTCCGATGACGACCTGAAAGGGACGCGGAAGCGCGGTGAGAGCTTCTTCGTCGAGAGCGCGGTTGAAAAGGGCTTCGAAGTCGAGAGCGGTTTGGGGAGTGAGCTCGCTGGGCTTGAGAACTACGCCGTTGCCGGTGACGAGGGCGGCAAAAACATCGGCGGCGGGGATGGAAAGCGGGTAGTTCCAGGGCGAGATGATGCCGATGACTCCGAGCGGCTCGAAAGAGAGCTGGCTGCGCTTGAAGCGCAGAGCCGGATTGCTGTGAGGAATATGCTGCGGACGGAGGACCGAGGCGGCGTTTCCGGCGCAGAAAACCGCGGCATCGGCGGCGACCATGACATCGTTCAGAAGCGCTTCCTGCAAGGGTTTGCCGGATTCGGAGGTGATGGTACGGGCAAGCGGCTCACGCGCGTCGCAGAGCAGTTTGGCCACGCGGCGAAGAACCGCAGCGCGGCGAAGCAGCGGCAGGCGCGACCACCAGAGCTGCGCCAGGCGGGCGCGGGCAACCGCATCGGCAACATCATCGACTGAGGCGACCTGATAGTTGGCGAGCGTCTCACCAGTGGCGGGGTTGAAGGTGGAGAAGCCGTCGCGATAGCCCGACTTACCGACGATATGAATTCCGGAATCCATTCAGGGAAAGTTGTACCGCAAGTTGGATGCGGAGGGAAGAGCACGGCGAGCAGAAAAGTAAAAAGACAACGAAGCAGAGGACTGAAATGGGTTTATCCCGAGCGGGATTTAGTACTCGACTTCGACCAGATAAAGGCCTTCAGGAGGAGCGGTGGGTCCGGCGGCGCGGCGGTCGCGTGCGGCAAGGATGGTGGAGAGCTGGGCAGGAACGATGCTGCCCTTGCCGACGAGCAGGAAGGTTCCGACGAGATTGCGGACCATGTGGTGAAGGAATCCGTTGCCGCGAACGACGTAGAGCAGCTCGTCGGCGTGACGTTCGAAATGGGACTCGTGAATGGTGCGAATGTTGGTGGTGTGTCTCAGATCGCTGCTGACGCCGGAGGATTCCGCCAGGCGCAGGGTGCGGTCGGGATCGACGGCGGCAAAGGAGGTGAAGTCGTGCTCTCCGGCGATGAGAGCGGCGGCTTGCTGCATGGCCGTCTCATTGAGCGGATAGGGGTGGTGGGTGACGTAGCGGGCGAGAAAGGGCGGAACGACATCGCCGCGCCAGATTCGATAGTGATAGCACTTGCCACGGGCTGAGTGGCGGGCATGGAAGCCTTCGGGCATTTCCTCGACGGCGAGGACGCGGATGGCGGCGGGAAGACGGTCGTTGAGCACGATGCGGAAGTTGGCGACAGGAATGGCGCTGGCAGTTTGAAAGGTCGCTACCTGGGCGAGGGCATGGACTCCAGCATCGGTGCGTCCGGAGCCCTGGGGCAGGAGCTTTTCTCCGGTGAGGCTTTGGATGGCGTCGGCCAGAGTTCCCTGGATGGTTGGCTTGCCGGGCTGAATTTGCCAGCCGTGAAAGGCCGATCCATCGTAGGCGAGAGTGAGTTTGAGAGTGCGGGAGTCCACGGGCTATAAGGTAGCACGCTGAACGCGGGCACGAGAGAGGGCGGGTTTGGCATCTTACAGGCAAGCAGCAAGCGGGCGATGGCATCCCTTGGGTGCTGGAAGCCCTCCAATGCAAGTAGCTGCATGGGGCGAAATGGCGGCAGGTGAGGACGGCGGGATTCGGTGAGCACAGCAAGTTATGAGCGTGGGCGAAGTCCTGAGAGCGGAGCCGAGTATGGCTTCTACGGGCGCTATGGGTGGTGCCTGAACCCGCTACAGCCGCTGGACCGTCTGCTGGCGCGGATGGGCAATGAGCTGGAAGCATATCCGCGGCTGGAATTGGAGTGGCAGCGGGAAGAGGCACGGATCAACTTGTACCTGCTGAGCTGCGCGATTGGCTGCACGGTGGCCGACCAACTGACTCCGCGAGTGCCCTCGCTGGCGAGGATGGGCTCGCAATGGCCTCGGGCAAGGATGGTGCTCAGAGTCGCGGACAAGATGGTGCTCGCTGCACATCATGGACGGAACTGGCTGCTGGACGGCGAGGTTCATGAATGGTTGAGGGAGTGGCAACGGTGCGTCGATCTATCTTGCGAAATCCTTTTGCATGGACTGGGCGCAAGCAGTCCGAAGGTGCCGGAGCTGTGGGGCTTGAGCCGCGAGTTGACGGCAGAGTCGCTGCCGGAGCGGATACGCAGCCGGAGGATGCAGCTGCCTTCGGGTTTCCGCGCACAGGACCTGACACACCATGACGCCATTGCGCTGGCGGATGGATTTGACGGCAGCCAAGACTCTCGTGGCGGAGAGCTGGCGATTGTGGGAGCGCGCACGGCGGGAGCTTATTTTGCTCCGTTGATGCAGGCCCGGCTGCGGCAGCGAGGATGGAAATCGTCGTGGATGTCGGTGCGTCCGAAAAGCGGAGTGAGCCGCTGGGAGAAGCAATGGCTGCGCAGCCGGGCAGCGCGAGCAGCGAAAGTGCTGGTGGTGGACGATCATCCGGATACGGGAGAGACGATCCGGATGATGATCGAGCTGCTGGAAGAGTGCGGAGTTGAGCGGTGGAAGATCACGGTGGTGGTGCCTAGCCATGAAGCACAGAGAAACCGGTCGGTGCTCACGGGCGGACACAAGGATGTGGCGCTGGTAACGTTGGCTCCGCAGGAGCACTACAAAAACAAGCTGCTGGCCGGTGACGGACTGCGGCGATTGCTGGAGGAGCTGACCGGAGAGCGTGGCTGGGTTGGAGATTGGATTGAAGATGAGGCGACGGAGGCCATCAACCGCGAGCTGGCCGCGCACCAGCAAGACGATTATCAGGTGCACGTGAAGCGTGTCTACGCCATGCGGACGGGCGGGAGGATTCGCCGGGTGGTGGTAAAGAGCGTGGGTTGGGGATGGCTGGGCTATCACGCTTATCTGGCAGGAATTCGGCTACAGGAGTTTGTGCCGCAGGTGTTGGGGCTGCGGCAAGGCATGTTGATCAGCGAATGGATTGAAGCGCAGGAACGGCCGGAGCCATCGGGGATTCGGGTAGCGGAGCGGGTGGCCGGTTACGCCGCGGAGCGGGTGAGGCTACTCTCGCTGGCGGAATATGCGCCGCAGAGCGAGATGACGGCGAGCGTGACGGGCTGCTATGCGCTGGCACGGCTGCTGCGCGGGGTTTATCCGCCGTATCTGCGAAGGCTGAAGATGGGCGCGCTGTGGAGACGATTGAGGGCATACGCCACGCCGCAACCGGCGTTCATAGATGGAAAGCTGGGAGCCGGGGAATGGTTGAGCGACGGGCAGAGGGTGCTGAAGATCGATTACGAACACCACGGCTTTGGAAATCCTGCACCCAATGTTGTGGACGCAGCTTATGACCTGGCGCTGGCCTGCGAGGAATGGAACCTTTCAGCGGAGGCAGAGAAGCGTCTGCTGGAAAAGTTTACGCGGCTGACGGGAGACGAACGGGCGGGCAAGCGGGTGGCGCTGTATAAGCTGGTCTGCGGTCATCAGGCGGCCGAACTGGCACGCTTCCAGGTGGGACGAGCACGGACACAGGCAGAGAGCACAAAATATGAAGCCGCGCACATTGAGGCGTGCAACTTCCTTACTTATTCGATGGCGAGATTTTGTGGGGAAGAGTTCGCGCGGCGTAGTGCGCAAGCCAAAGACTCGCAAGCCGGGGATTTGCAGAGCGGGCCGATGCAGGCCGGTAGCGCGGAGTGGCAGAAGCGGCTATTCTTCCTGGATCTGGATGGATGCTTCGACAGTGCATGGTCTTTCTTTGCGCATACGACGGCCAGCGGGATGGCTGCTCTGGAGATGCTGCATCGGAATGGCTACTCGGTGGTGCTGAACACGGGGCGGCCAGTGGCTCATGTGCGGCAGTACTGCTCGGCGTATGGAATGGCGGGCGGGATCGCCGAATATGGATGTGTGTTTGTGGACCACGCAAGGGGACGCGAAACAGTATTGATCGACGACAAGAGCCGCGAACAGATGGCTTGGCTACGCGCGCGGCTGAGCGGCATGCAAGGTATCTACCTGGACCCGACGTATGAAGTGGCGATCAGGGCCTACCAGATTAAGAATGGGCAGGCACTTTGCCTGCCGCAGGAGCTGCTGGATGAGACGCTGCGAGATTTTCCGCTAATGACAGCACTGCCGAGTGCGGTGGACGTCTATTTCGTTCCGAAGACGGCGGGAAAAGGCGCGGCGACAATGCGGGTGATGGAAGAGCTGGTGGTAGAGCGCGAGGCAACGGCGGCGATGGGCGATACGGAGAGTGATCTGCCAATGCTGGAATGCGTAGGGCGAGCCTACGTTCCAGGCAACGCGTCTAAGACCATGGCCGACAGGGCGCGGAAGAGAAGGTACCGGGTGCTGGGTGGACAGTTCCAACGAGGATTCTTGCAGGCAGTGTGTGATTTGACGGGAGAGGCACAAGGCTCGCAGGAGAATAGCGCTGGGCAGGAGCACATTCTGAAGACGCTGCTTAGAGTTGCCGACCAGACGACCGTGGAGCACTGGCTGGGCGCACTACGCCGCGACCGGCTTTAGACGCGGGAGCCCGCGCTTTGCGCACGAGCTCCCTCTTCACCTTTTAGCTTCAGAACACCCCGGGAAGATCAGGCCAACTGCGTGATGTCTTCGGCCACCTTGGAAAAGTCCGACAGCATCTTCGAGTCATGGCCGGGAAACATGTTTTCCACCGGGGCATTGGCGCGCAGCTTGTCGTAGGTTTCCATCCAGATTGACAGGTTGAAGATCAAGCCGCTGGGCACATCCTCTTTGAAGCTTCGGAAGAGGTGCGCACTGTCAGAGCCGACGATGGTTCTTCCCTTCGCCGTGGGGATGAGCACCGCCTGGAGTCCGGGGGTGTGGCCGGGCGCGAGCAAAAGCTGCATATCGGGGCCAATCACCATGTCTCCATCGACCTGAATGACGCGCGGCCCTTTGGCCAGCTCGCCGAAAGCTTTGTTTGCATCCGGGTTCTGCAGGAGCTTGAAGGCTGCTCTCTTGGCGATTGGACTGTTGACCCAGAAGTCGAACTCCCGCTTCTGCACGTAAAACTTGGCGTCGGGAAAGAGCTGGGCGAATTCCGCGCCGCCGCCGATGTGGTCAAAGTGCATGTGAGTTACGACAATTTTGGTTACCTGCTCGGGCTTGATTCCGAGGCGCGCAACCAACTGCTCAGGCGGGAAGAAACCCTTGAACCTTGGACCCCAGTCTTTGCCGGTTCCGGTGTCCACCAAGGTGACTTCGCCGTTCTTGGCGCGGATGGCCCAGATGTAATAGTTGATGGCGATATCGTCGGCCCAGCCAGTGTTGAAGAGCACCATGGCCAATTTGCGATCGAACGGGCCGGCATATTTCAGGGCGAAGACTTCGTAAGGCGCTTTGGCACTGGCCATATTCTTCTCCGCGGCAACTGCCGGAGTAGCTGCGGCCAACGCGGCTGCCCCAGCGGCCACGGAGAACGATTTCACAAAATCCCGCCGATCAATGACACTCATAGGATCTCCTTAAGTAAACGGAATCTTCTTCTGCTCTGAACAGGCGGAAATGTTACCAATCCTGAGCGGTTTTGCAAGACTAAAGCTACGGCCGCGAGGGAAAAACGCAGCAGCAACTCTCCATTGCGGATAAGGGATCGCGGCAGAGTGCGCGAATCAAGGAACTCGGGTCGGCTATACTCGAAGGTTGATGCCTTGGGCGGCCCCGACGCGGATTTGTTCAGGCTGGGGAACCTGAGGCGGGAGAACTGCGTACTAAGCATTGCGGGTGGGATGAGCAGTGATTCCATCCCACATTCGCCAAAGGAAGGCGGATGTGGGCCACCAAAAGAAACACCGAACTCATTACGGGAGAAGAGCGAATGTCGGTTTCGCGTCCAGCAGAAATGTTTCAGCGGATGATGGTGTCCATATCCATTCTAGCTTTGCTGTCGTCCAGTTTGCCGGCGCAGACGGGGCAAGCGACGGCGACGCTCCCGAACGGTCCACAGCAGAGCGCAACGGTGAATCCGCAAGGCCAGCCGGAGTATGCTGCGCCACTGGAGCAGTTTGGCAAGCCATATTCAATTCTGACCGGATGGAAGCCGTATGCGCCTCACGGGCTGCCGCAACCGGTGCTGAAGAACAGCGACCGGCTGCACGGTTTGCTGAAAGACGGCAAGCTGATGCTGTCATTGAACGATGCGGTAGCGCTGGCGCTGGAAAACAATTTTGACATTGCGATTGCGCGTTACAACCTGGACATTGCAAACACCGATCTGCTGCTGGCCAAGAGCGGCGGCACGGTGCGTGGCGTTTCCACCGGATTGCTGACCGGCACACCGGGCGGCACGGCGTCTTCCACCAGCACGGCGGGTGCGACGGGTAGCGGTTCGGGCGGCACCTCGACCGGTGCGGGCGGATCGGCTTCGGGCTCGGGCGGCATTGTGACTTCGACACAGAACTCAGTCGGCTCGCCGATTGATTCCTACGATCCAATTGTGTCCGGAACAGTCTCGGGAGACAGGGCATCGGCGGCACTTGCACTTAGCCCTGCGAACTCGGTGTTCTACTACGGCAATATCAGCGCAATTCATCAAAACTCCAATCAGTACAACTTCAGCTATACGCAGGGATGGTCCACGGGCACATTGGCCACCGTGAGCTACAACAATAGCCGGACGTCGAATAACATCCCGAATAGCGCGCTGGCTGCCAGCTTCTACAATCCGGAGCTGGATGGATCGTGGAAGGTGCAGGTACGGCAACATCTGCTGCAGGGCTGGGGAATCGATAACAACCGCAGGCAGATCATCATTGCGCAGAACGACCGCAAGGTGACCGACGCCAGCTTCCGGGCGCAGGTGATCTTGACGGTGGCGCAGATCCAGAACATTTACTGGGACCTGGTGAACGCCTACGAAGACCTGAAGGTGAAGCAGACGGCGCTGCAGTTTGCGCAACAAACTCTGACCGACAACAAGAAGCAGGTGGAGATCGGATCGCTGGCGCCGATCGAGGTGGTTTCGGCGCAGTCGTCAGTCGCTACGGCGACGCAGAACCTGATTACTTCGCAGACCAACTTGCAGTATCAGGAGCTGATTACGAAGAACGCGATTGCGCGGAACTTCAACGATCCGGCGTTGACGGCAGCGCAGGTGATTCCGACCGACACGATGGTACTGAGCAATGAGCCGATACCTCCGGCGGAGGAGCTGGTGAACTATGCGCTGGCCAATCGCCCGGAGCTGCTGGAAAGTGCGATCAACCTGCAGAACAATGAGATCAACAATAAGGCGGCCAAGAACGCCCTGCTGCCAACCGTGGACCTGGTGGGATATTACGCAGCCGCAGGGCAGGGCGCCAACTACGACAACACATTCACTCAGATGGTGGATCGGAGCATTCCGGATAAGGGCGTGTATGTGAATCTGACGGTGCCGTTGCGGAATCGCGCGGCCCAGGCGAACCAGATCCGCTCGCAACTGGAATACAGACAGAACCAGCTGAACCTTCAGCAGCAGAAGAACCAGATCAACTTGCAGGTTCGCAATGCGGCGTTTGCTCTGCAACAGACACGGGCCGGAGTGGAAGCAGCCCGGGCGGCCAAGGAATACGCCGCGCAAAATCTGGACTCAGAGCGGAAAAAGTACGCGCTGGGAGCTTCGACCAGCTACCTGGTGCTGCAACAGCAGAGCGCCTTTACGCAGCAGGCTTCAAACTACGTGGCGGCACTTTCAGCCTACGAGAAGGCGAGAGTAGCGCTGGACCAGGTTACGGCGACGATTCTGGATAAGAATGGAATTTCGATGGAGGACGCAGCGAGCGGCGTGGTAACTCATCCGCCTGCGATTCCGGGATTGCAGCCCAACTCAACGCCTGCGACGGTAACGACGCAGCCAGAGGCCTCGGGCCGCTGACGGATGCATCGGCATGGGCGCAGGGCAAAAAAATAGTTCGCTAACCTTTTGATGGGAGGCGCGTCTATCACGTGTAACCTCCTGATGAAGCATTCAGGCCGGAACGTTCCTCGAAAAGAGAGAACCTCCGGCCTTAATTTTTTGCACTTGCGGGAGCTAGTCTAAGCGCCAATGGGAGTCTTGTTGACCCGGCCCGAGCTTTCGATGAACCAGTGCTCGCTGGGATACGTCTTGCCGTTGAGTACGTGGAACATCCAGTCTGCGATCAGGCTGCCGACTGGCGGTCCGACCGTGGTTGAGGCAACTCCGCCGACGGAGTGCCGGGACTCTTGGTAAACCACCAACCGCTTGGGACCGTTTACGGTTTTGATGAGCCGCTCGGTGTGTTCCATGGGCGAAAGTTCATCGCACTCGCCAGCCACCATGAGATAGGGGACGCGAATTTTATCGGCGTAGCCTTCCCAGGTCAGCGTCTTGCGGAACTCCTGGAAGGTCTTCTCGTCGTCGATGTTGGACATATACATAAAGCGGTTCTTGAAGGTGGGGCAGGCACGGTCAAAGATCGTGTAATAGCCCGGTTCCACGGCGGTTGCGGCAACGGCAACGGCGCGGTAGCGAGGATCGCTTCCGGCAATCACGGTGCAGGTGAAGGAGCCGAAACTGGTTCCGCGAAGTCCGATCTGCTGCGGATTCACCTCCGGACGGGCGATGAGCCAATCCATCATTGCCTTTCCCGCCTCTGCCCAGCCGGGGACGCTGACGTAGATTCCCAGGAGCGGGCACTCGTATTGTCCGGGACCTTCCATGGCAAGCACGGCGAAGCCCCGGTTCAGCAAAGAGTCGCCGTACATAGCAACGGCTGTTTCCTTGAAGCTATCCATTCCCGGAACCACAACTACGGCCGGAATACGGCCACCTTTGTATCCGGGTGGCAGATGAAACCAGCCGGGCAGCTTTTTGCCCTGGTACGGAATCCAGGCGGCCTCGACGTGGTGGTCGGCCAACCTTGCGTAATTTGAGTAGCAATCCCGCTTGTGCTGATTGTAGAAGCGGTTTTTATCGTTGCTTTCGTCGATGGGCCATTGCGCCGCGCCCCAGTGAATGGCAGCCATGAAGTAGTTCTCACGCGCGCTGACTGGCGAACCTTCTTCTTCCATGAGGTGCGCCCGGGCCTCACGGCGGCGGGCGGTGGCCTCGAAGGTGGGAGAAATGTCGTCGAATTTCTTGATGCGCTGTCGAATGGCGGCGAAATCCGCACTGGCATCCATGCCGCAAGGCCCGTTCAGGTAGGCTGAGCGCGCCTGGTCCCAGTCGAGTCCGTTCGCCTGAATGATGTTATCGAGCAGCCATCGCTGCTCAGCAAATCGCCGGGCACGGGGCGAGTTGGGTTGGCTTTGGCCATCCACCGCGGCCGCGCCGGCGGCTGCCGGTTCGGTGCTTGCCATCGCGGTTGCAGCCGTGGCTGCGGTCGCGACAAGGGTTGTCGAAAGGAAGTGACGACGATCCATAAGTTCTCCTTGGAGTACAGACGAGTCATCAACAAACAACCGGAAGATTCTTGTGGCTCGAATCAGGCCGGATTGTACTGCTCGTCATTAAATTTGCAACGTCAATTTCGTAAAGCGAAATCTTCTGCAACTCGAGACGAGCCTGAAGGAAAATTCCTGAGGCGTTTGTTAGGATGAGAAATCGCAATGAAGATTCTTATCCTGTTCTCGCACGCGTGGCGCGGAGGAAGATCGGGCGGCGCGGAGACGCACGCGCTGCAACTGATGAAGGAGCTGGCGCTGCGCGGCCATGAGATTTACTTTGTGGCCTCGTGCGCCAAAGGCAGCAAAGAAACCGAGCGGCAAGAGACAAAGCCCTTGGGAGTAGTGGCGGAGTACCGCCTCCCGTTCCAGAGTTTGAATCCCTTCGACAAGATCAAGGCATACAAACAACTGCTGGAGATTGTGAAGCGGCATGGAATCGAAATCATCCATGCGCATCACCGCACGGGAGGATACTTTGCGGAGTGTATCTTCCGGCGGAGCGGAGTGCCGTACGTGATCACCGTGCACGACATTTGGCACCAGGCGCCGGCCAAGGCACTGCACGGCAGGATTTTTCGCCACCTGATCGCGGTCAGCGGATTTATCAAGAAGGGATTGGTGGAACGATTCGGCATGGCTGCGGAACAGGTTCGGGTGATCCACAACGGAGTGGACCCGAAGCAGATTGAAGCGGCGAGCGATGAAGAGGCCGCGTTGTTTCGCAAGAAGTTCGGCATAGAAAATGAGGTCGTCTTCAGCCTGGTCGCCCGGATCACGATATCCAAGGGCCACTACGATGTTGTGGAGGCGCTGCGGAGGCTGCCGCGCGATTTGAATTACCGATTGCTGATTGTGGGAGAAGGCAAGGACAAGCAAAAGTTGCAGGAACTGGTAGCCAGCTATGGGCTGAATGATAAGGTCGTGTTCTGCGGATTCCAGAACAATATTCCAGCAGTGATGCGAGCCTCTGACGTAATTCTGCTGCCTTCGCACCGAGAGCCATTTGCGATCACGATCCTGGAGGCGATGTTCTCGCAACGGCCTCTGCTGGTGTCGGATTCGGGAGGAACGCCGGAGGCGATTGCAAATGATTGCGAGGGCATTGTGTTCCCGGTGAAAGACGTGGCGGCGCTAGCCAAGGGGATGGAAATCCTGACGGCGGACGAAGGGCTGCGGCGACGGCTGGGAGAACAGGCTTATCGCACCGCATACCGGAGGTTTCTGCTGAAGAAGATGATCGAGGATACCGAGGCTTACTACCGAAGCATTGTGCAATCCAGCAAGGCAAAGCGCGGCATCGAACGCACCCCAGAACGCACCCCAGAACGCACCCCAACCGCCGATTGATTCCCTTCCCCGCCTGATCCTTCGCCCGGCACTTCAGCATCCAATCGGTGTTGCGGAAAAGACCGGAGACGAGAGATGGCTTCCAAGGCTGATAAGACGGCAAAGACGCGAGATGTTTCCGAAAACAACGTGAACCGAAAGCCCTCGGAGAGCGAGCGGCGCTGGGAGGAGACCACGCTGGCGGCGGCCTTGGAGCGCGGACCCGAGAAGCCGATCGGCGCGGCGCGAGGAACAAATCTGGATGAACAGGGTGCGGCGCGCTTCTCGACCATCTCAGGGAGGCCGATTCGCAGACTCTACACGCAGGCAGATCTGCCGGAAGACTGGTCGGAGGAAAAGTACCTTGGATTCCCGGGCGAGGCGCCCTATACGCGCGGAGTACATGCCACGGGATACCGGGGAAAGCTGTGGACGATGCGGCAGTTTTCGGGATTTGCCTCGCCGGAGGAGACCAACGAACGCTACCTGTATTTGCTGCAGCATGGGGGTAACGGGCTCTCCGTGGCCTTTGACCTGCCGACGTTGATGGGCTACGACAGCGACCATCCATTCAGCGAAGGCGAGGTGGGAAAGTGCGGCGTGGCCATCGATTCGCTGGAAGACATGGAGATTCTGTTCCGCGGCATCGACCTGGAAAAGACCACAGTGTCGATGACGATCAACTCTCCGGCGAGCATACTTTGGGCGATGTACCTGGTGGTGGCTGAAAAGCAGGGCGCGGACTGGAAGAAGATTTCCGGAACGCTGCAGAACGACATCCTGAAGGAATACATCGCACAGAAGGAGTACATCTATCCGCCGGCGGAATCGATGCGGCTGGTGATTGACACCTTCGAGTTTGGCTCGAAGTACACGCCACGCTTCAATACGATTTCGATCTCGGGATACCACATCCGCGAGGCCGGCTCGACGGCGCTGCAGGAGCTGGCGTTCACGATCTACGACGGAGTGGAATACGTGGAGTGGGCGCGGCGACGCGGGCTGGATGTGGATGAGTTCGGACCACGGCTGAGCTTCTTCTTCAACTCTCACAACGACTTCTTTGAGGAGATCTCGAAGTTTCGGGCTGCGCGCAAGATCTGGTACCGGCTGATGAAAGATCGCTTTGGGGCAAAGAATGAGCGCACGTGGCTGATGCGTTTTCACACTCAGACGGCGGGAGTTTCGCTGACGGCGCAGCAGCCGCTGAACAACATTGCGCGGGTAGCGTTGCAGGGGCTGGCAGCGGTGCTGGGCGGGACACAGAGTCTGCACACGGACAGCTATGACGAGGCGCTGGCGCTGCCTACGGCGGAGTCGGCGCGGATTGCGCTGCGCACGCAGCAGGTGATTGCCTACGAAAGTGGCGTGGCGAATACGATTGACCCACTGGCGGGATCGTATTTTGTGGAGCGGTTGACGCTGGACATGGAAGACGGAGCGTTCGCGTATTTCGGCAAGCTGGATGCAATGGGCGGGATGGTGAATGCCATTGAGCGCGGCTTTCCGCAGAAGGAAATTGCCGAAGCCAGCTACCAGTTCCAGAAGGCGACCGAGGCACGGGAAAAGATTACGGTGGGAGCCAACGAATTCGTGAACGAAGAGGAGTCGCCAGCGATTCTCTACATTGGCGAGGGCGTTGGCGAGCGGCAGAAGGCAAAGCTAAAGGCTCTGCGCGAACGGCGCGACAACGAAGCGGTGCGGCGGGCACTGGATGAACTGAAACGGGTTGCGGCCACGGCGCCGGATGCCGGAAGCAACGGCAATATCTCCGAGGCGAACACGATGCCATTCATTCTGGATGCGGTGCGAGCCTATGCAACGGTGGGGGAAATTTGCCAGGCGCTGCGCGAGGTGTATGGAAGCTACGAGGAGTCGGCGTTCACTTAGAGAACGCCGCAGAAAAAAGCGGCAGCGCCGAAGCACTGCCGCTTTTCTATGCTGGTTGAAGTTAGAACTGCAGCCGCGCACCAAGCTGAATCTGGCGCGTGCCGTAGACGAAGTTGCTGTTGGCGCCATTCGGAAGACCGAACTCCGAGGACTGGCTGCCAGCTGCGCCAACGTAATTGTACGGTGAAAGCACTGGACTGGTGGAAGTGCCCGGCGCACTGGTGGTGGCACCAGTGTAAGCCGCAGTGGTGTATATACTGGTCACGTTCCGATGGTTAAACAGGTTGAAACCGTCCGCCGTGAACTCCAGCTTGTAGCGCTCGGCGAGGGTAACCTGCTTTGCCATCCGCAGATCGAATACATAGGTGGCTGGCTGTTGCCAGGAATTGCGCCCCGTTCCCGGCATCTGGTAGGAACCGCCCGCACCCAGCATACCTTGGGCTACGCTCTGGAATTCCTGGCTCTTGGTCGGCGAGGTGGCAACGTATTGAAGAGGGTAATAGCTTGAATACGTGGTCACGCTGTAGGGTAGACCGTTCTGCATCTGTACTACAGGTGACGCTTCCCAGCCCTCAACCAAGTACTTCTTCCAGCCCGAAGCCGACCACGGAGACTGCAGCACGGAATAGAAGGTGAAGCGATTTGGCACGTTGAAGGTGGAGTTGCCGTATTCGTACTGCTTCACGTTGAGTGGATTGACATACGTCGCGTATGAAGAAGCATTCGTGTTTTCGCCCACACCGTCGTCAATAGCGTGTGACCAGGTATAGTTCATTGCGAACTGAACATGGTTGCTCATGCGCTTTTCCAGCTGAATGACCAGGGCGTTGTAGCTGGAGTTGACGCTGCTGGCGTTCTCAACCACCGCTCCGTAAACAGGGTTGATGCGCGAGGTGAAGAACGGCACAGTAGCGGCATAACTGGTAGACAGCGGCATGCCGCTAACGTTGTTGCCGGCGACTTGGTTGGACAGCGTGTAGGAGATGGTGGATGGCGGGGTGAGCGTTTGGCAGCCAGTCGTTGCCTGCAATCCGGCGCTGGTGAAGCAGGCGGGAGTTCCCGGAGCTGCCAGGTTGGAGTCTGTAAAGGCCTGCAGGTGACGGCCAAAACTACCTAGGTAGCTCATGGAGAAAACCATGTGCCCGGGGAGTTCGCGCTGGAGGCTGAGATCAACTTCATGAATCTGCGGCATTTTGAAGTTGGGATCAAAGTAATCCAGCGTCAAACTCCCGGTGCAACCTGCTGCAGTTGGTGCATTTGCGAGAACCCCCGGGAGGCCCGGCGCACCGCACGCCGCAGGGGATTTGTAGGTCAGATAGTACGAAGGTTGGCTCGCACTGGAAGTGAGATTGCCGGTTGAGGTCAAGGCACTATAGATGGTGGCGTTGATAACACGGCCGAAGTACATGCCGTAACCGCCACGCAGCACCGTCTTGCTATCGCCGAACACATCCCAAGCAAAGCCTACACGCGGTCCCCAGTTGTTGGGGTTGTTGGGCATCTTGCCGAGAGTGATGTTCTGCGTACCCAGCGTGATGGGATTTTGCAGGGCTGAGATGCCGTTGGGCATGATTTCGGTTTCATAGCGCAGGCCCAGATTCACGGTCAACCTGCGAGAAAACTTCCAGTCATCCTGCGCGAAGAGTGCAAAGTCCTTCGTGCTGAACTGATATGCCTGCGGCGTGTTGCTGGCCGACGTTCCCTGGAATGACTGAGTAAACGAGCTGTACTCCTTGAGCGATGGCTTATACAGGTCGGCGAAGAACTGCGTAGGCCCGCTATAAGAGTAATAACCGTACTGCTCGTAGAGTTGATTGGTGGTGTCGTTGCTGTTCATGAAATCAACACCGAACTTAATGCTGTGCCGTCCGCGGACCATGGAGACAGTATCGGCGAGTTGCGTCTTGTACTCGTCCGGGTACGCAATACGGTTCCCGTAGGTGCTGCTACCAATTGTGAGATTGCCAAGGGCGACGGTGGGAGGAATGCCCGGGTAAACACTTGAGCTAGTCAGATTCGCGGCATCGTAAGCCGATGGAGTCTGGTTGGTTTCAAACTCGAAATCCCGGCCGTACTGGAAGCGAATTTGGTTGGACATCGTGTTGGTCAATAGCGTATCCAACTTGGCTACGCCCCAAGTGTCTTTCACGTAATCCTTGCCAAAGGTAGAGATGCCGTCTGCGTTCGTAGCGGTCGAATAAATGCCTCCCGGAGCCCACCAGCGCATGCGGTTGACTTCAAACGAAGCATGGTTCTTCTGGTTGATGACCCAGTCCAATTTGGGGAAGAAGATGTCCTGGTCGCCGGTACGCGGGGAAGATCCGGTATCGCTGACCAGACCAAGGCCGTTGGCGGCGCCAACGCCGAACATGTCCTTCATCCAAAGTGCCTGGGCGTTGCCGTAGCTTAATCCTGTGTACCCAGCCAACGTGCAGACATTCGCGTCCGCAGTGCTGGGAGCGGCTGCATTCTTGCCTCCGCAGACAACTCCCGTCGGCAGAACAGCGTCAGGCACGGCAAAGAAGGCCGAACTGCTCGGAACCGATGTGTCAGGGAAATTGCGATGGAAACGGTCGTAAGCGACAAACCAGAACAGCTTGTCCTTGATTAGTGGTCCACCCACGCCGAAGCCACCCATCTTGCGGACGTCTTCAGGCTTGTAGGGTGAAGTTGTTGCCGTGAGAGTAGAGGGGTTGAAACTGGTCACGGTCGTGAATGGATTTCTGGAACCCCAGGCGTTGTCGCGGTCTTCCCAGAAAGCTTCGCCGTGAATTGCATTGGTTCCGCTCTTGGTGACGGTGTTGATAACGGCTCCAGCCGAACGACCGTATTCTGATGAATAGTCGGCGGTGTTGACCTGGAACTCCTGCACGGCAACTTTCGCCGTGGAGTAACCGGCACGGGTGCGTCCGCGTTCTTCAGAGAAAAATGACTCGTTGTTGTCGGCGCCGTCCACGGTCACGTTGTTGAGTAGCGGGCTGATGCCGCGAACGCTGACCAGACCATAGCCGCTGGAATCGGCGACCACGCCAGGCGTCAGCAGGGCGAAGCTGGACCAGCGCCCACCGTTGATGGGAAGGTTTTCGATCGCTGTTTGGTTTAATGTTTGCGTGAAATCAGCGGAGGTGACATTCACCAGCGCGACTTCGGCGCTTACATCTACCTGTTCGGTGGTGCCAATGGTCAAGTGCGGGGCTACAGGCGTTAAGCTACCGACCGTGACCGTGACCTTTTCTGCCTTGAACGGGGCAAATCCCGTGGCATGGACGGTTACAGTGTAGGTTGCTGGCTTCAACTGTCCGACGACGAAGTACCCGGACGGACCGGTGGTCGTCTTGAATTCCTGGTTCGTGCCGATGTCCTTGACCGTGACGGCCGCACCTGGAATCACTTTATTCTGAGGATCGACGACCGTTCCGCCAATGGCGCCTTCGGTGGTCGACTGTCCCCAGGCCGCGATGCTGGACAACACTAGAACGCAGCAGAATAGAAATGACGATAACAACCGGAAACGCTGGCTGTTCTTGATTTCCTTCATTTGGTAGTTCTCCTGAAACGGCGTTAAACGCGCCACTTTCGCAGCGCGCAAAATTCTTTCAAAGATGCCGGGCGATTTCCTCTACAGGGCTCTTCCCCGGTCAGAAGCATGTATATCCATCCGATCAGTCAGGTTTGTACAACGAACAATCTAATCCATCCTGAGCTGGAAGAGATCAATATTTCTTTAAGTTTTAGTTTGGTTCGATTAAAGCTCGCTGTGCTTCTTTTTCGTTGACAGAACGGTCAAATTGCGCCATTGGTGGCATCCTTTCGCCACGCTTTGCCCTGCCTGGGGAGTGGCGGCCGGACGCATGGTAAAGCAGGCCAATCATGCGTAGAATCCTAACAGGAAGAGAGCTTTGCGCGGGCCAAGCAGCCACGTACGTGGACTTCGCACTCGGTTTGCGGTTGTCATCGAGAACGGCTGCCTTGTGCCGTTTTCGGCAAGCCCGGTGTACGCGCTGGCGGTAAGTTCATAAAGAGTCAGGAAATTGCATTCATCTATGCCGCAACCGAATATTGATTCCATGGCCGCAATCGCAAAGGCGCTTCGCGAGGGGATTGAGCGCCACGTGCAATACACACTGGTGCGGCCGCTGGATCACCTGACCCCGGCTGAATTGCTGATTCCGGTTTCACTGGCGGTACGCGACCTGTTCGTGGACCAGATGCTGGCCACCAGCAAACGCTATCGGCGGAGCGACGCCAAGCGTCTCTACTATCTTTCCATGGAATTCCTGATGGGCCGCCTGTTAGGCGACACCGTCTGCAACATGGGCCTGAACGAAGTGCTGGACAGCGTGTTGGGCAGCTTCAATGTGAGGCTGGAGTCGGTGCTGGAAAGTGAGCCCGACGCCGGACTCGGCAATGGCGGCCTGGGTAGGCTTGCTGCATGTTTTCTGGAATCGCTGGCAACCCTGGATATGCCGGGTTGCGGCTATGGAATCGACTACGAGTACGGCATGTTCCGCCAGGAGATCGCAAACGGATTCCAGCGCGAGAAGCCGGACCGCTGGAAGACCAATGGAACCCCGTTCCAGATTCAGCGTCCCGAAGAAGCAATCGTCATCCCCCTCTACGGGCGAGTTGAGAGTGCACGCGACCGTACCAACGAGCGCCAGAACTGGCTGGATTACCAAGTGGTGGTCGGAGTGCCCAATGACATGCCGGTGGTGGGCTACAACGGGCGGACGGTGAATTACCTTCGCCTCTTCCAGGCACGCTCCTCCGACGATTTCGACATCGACATTTTTAACCGCGGCGATTACATCCGCGCCGTCGAGCAGAAGATCGGCAGCGAGAACATCTCGCGTGTGCTTTATCCCAGCGATTCGGTGATGGCGGGCAAGGAACTGCGACTGGTGCAGGAGTATTTCCTGGTGGCCTGCGCGGTGCGCGACATCGCCCGCAACTACCTCTCTGAACACAACGATTTCGAGGCCTTCCCAGAGAAGGTCGCCATCCAGATGAATGATACCCATCCCGCACTGGCCGTTGCCGAATTGATGCGCGTGCTGGTGGATGAAAACAACCTGGAGTGGGAAGAAGCCTGGGAGATTACTCACAAGACGGTGGCCTACACCAACCACACCCTGCTGCCGGAAGCACTGGAAAAATGGAGCATCGCGTTGATGGAGCGCGTGCTGCCACGGCACATGCAGATCATCTACGCAATCAATTACAAATTTCTGCGCTCTCTCACAGCCTACTCGTGGGTCGATGGAGAGAAGCTGCGGAAAATGTCGGTCATCGAGGAAGGGCACGACAAAAACGTGCGCATGGCACACTTGGCCATTGTGGCATCGCACGCGGTCAACGGCGTTTCCGCCCTGCATAGTGAGTTGATACGCACCTCGCTGGTGCCGGAATTTGCCCAGCTCTGGCCCGAGAAATTCAGCAACAAGACCAACGGCGTTGCGCCGCGCCGCTGGCTGCTCAAGACCAACCCTCACCTGTCGCGCCTGCTGGCGGAGAGCATTGGAGAGGCTTGGATCACAGACATGTCGGAGTTGCAAAAGCTCGAGCCGCTGGCCGACGATCCGAACTTTCAAGCGCGATTTGCCGAAGTGAAGGTGCAGAACAAGCTGAAGCTGTCACGCATCATTCGCGATGAGACCGGCGTGAGCACCGATCCACGCTCCATGTTTGACGTGCAGATCAAGCGCATCCACGAGTACAAGCGTCAGTTGCTGAACGTGCTGCGGGTCATCCATGACTATCTGCTGATTGTGGAGGACGGCAACGCGCCCAAGACGCCACGAACCGTGCTATTTGCAGGCAAGGCCGCGCCCGGATACTGGGCCGCCAAGCAGATTATCAAGCTCATCCACAATGTTGCGGCCGTGGTAAACAAGGACCCCAGAGCCAACCAGCTTTTGCGGGTGGCCTTTCTGCCTGACTATCGCGTCTCGCTGGCCGAGTCGATCATTCCGGCCGCCGACCTCAGCGAGCAGATCTCGACCGCGGGCATGGAGGCAAGCGGCACCGGAAACATGAAGCTGATGATGAATGGCGCAATTACCGTGGCAACCTGGGACGGCGCCAACATCGAGATCGCCGAAGAAGCAGGCGAGGAGAACATATACATCTTCGGCCTACGCGCAGAGCAGATCGAACAGATGCAGCGTAATGGGCTCTACCATGCACGCGAATATTATGACCGCGATCCCCGCATTAAGCGGGTGCTGGATTGCTTCCTCAACGACCGCTTCTCGCCCAGTGAGCCGGGACTTTTCCGCTGGATCTTCGACGAGTTGATCAACCGGGGAGACCGGTTCTTCCACATTGCCGATCTGCCGCAGTATATCGATATCAACGAGAAGATCGACGCCGATTTTCAGGACACCGCGAAGTGGCGTCGCATGTCGATCCTCAACACGGCGCGCTCCCACAAATTCTCAAGCGACCGAACCATCCTGGAGTACAGCGCCGACATCTGGAATCTTAAACGCTATCCCAGCGATTTGCGGGAGGCTTCCGCACCCGCCGGTACAAGCTCCGCGGCCACCCCGCTGCAACGGACGGCGGATTAATTCAACCCGGAAGCGCGGCTTTGATACCGCGCTTTTTCTGTACAGACAAGGGGGATGAATCATGGCAAACATCAACACACATAAGGGCGTCATTGGCATCTTAACGGGCGGTGGAGATGTGCCGGGGTTGAATCCGGCGATCCGGGCCGTAACCATCCGCGCGCTGCGCGAAGGCTACCAGGTGATCGGCATTCGCCGCGGCTGGGGCGGGCTCATCGACATAGTCCGCGAGAAGGACTACGACAATTCCAGCAATTATTCGATTCTTACCGACGAGGTTGTGAACCGTGCGGGACGTACCGGTGGCACCTTTCTGCATACCTCGCGCACAAACCCCGGAAAAGTAAGCAAGGACATCGTTCCCGAGCATCTGAAGGACAAGTACACCGAGGAACGCAACGACCTGACGCCCGAGGTGCTGGCCAACCTGGACTGGCTCGGCATCGACTACATGGTTCCCATCGGCGGTGACGATACCTTGAGCTATGCCGTGCGCCTCTATGAAGAAGGCGCAAAGATCGTCGCCATTCCTAAGACGATGGACAATGACGTGCCAGGTACGGATTACTGCATCGGCTTCAGCACCTGCGTTACCCGTACCATCCAGATGACGAACTCGCTACGCACCTCCGCCGGATCGCACGAGCGCTTTCTGGTGATGGAGGTCTTTGGACGCTATGCCGGCTACACGGCGATGCTGCCCACCATGGCCGGCGCGGCTGACCGTTGCGTCATCCCCGAACATAAGTTCAACATCAACCAACTGGCCGAGCTGTTGTGTTATGACCGCAGGAAGAACCCCAGTAGGTATTCCGTTGTTCTGGTGAGCGAAGGCGCCATGTTTGAGGGCGGCGAGATGATCTATGAAGATGAGTCGCTCGATGCATTTGGCCACAAGAAACTGGGCGGCATTGGCGACGTGGTTTCCGCGAAGCTGAAGGAACTGGCACCGCAGTACAACAATGGAAAAACCATTGACACCATCAACCAGAAGCTTGGCTACCTGGTGCGCGGCGGAGATCCGGACGCTATCGACTCTATCGTACCGATGGCATATGGAAACCTGGCGCTGGACCTGCTGCTGCGAAGAATTCATGGACGGCTGGTTGTGCTGAAGAATGGCCGCTATGACGACATGCCGATCGATTGCGTCACCGGCAGCAAGAAGCTGGTGAACGTGCACGATCACTACGACGTCGAGCGCCTGCGTCCGTACTACAAGAGCTTCCACATGAAGCCGCTGTTTATTATGACCGGCGAGTAGGGCAAGGCACCGCATATCTAGTGGCTGCAGCACTCGACGACACCGGCTCGCATTACTTGCAAGCAACCGCGCCGCCCCACAGAGGGACATCAGTAGAAATGTCGGGGCTCATTGTGGTGAACATTGTAGCAGTCACATGTACGGCGTACTGCGTATCGCAAATCAGTTTCCTTCCTGCCGCACGTGGGCGCGCACCTCGTCGAGCAGTTTGAGGGTCGTCTCGATCTTGCGCTCGCCCATCGGCTTCAGCAGTCCGTCGATCTCGCGCAGCTTCGGCTCCATGGCGTCGAGCAGTTTGAGCCCGGCAGAGGTGATGCGCGTGACCACCACGCGGCGATCCCGGCTGTCGCGGGTGCGCTTGATCAATCCGGCTTTTTCCATGCGCTCCAGCAGACGGGTGACGTCGGGCTCGCGAGCAATCATGCGCTCGCCGATCTCTCCACAGGTGCGGCCCTTGGGCTCGGCTCCGCGCAAGATGCGCAGCACGTTGTATTGCGTCATGGAGATGCTGAAGGGACGAATGATGTGCTCGAAGCGCTCGTGCAACAGGTCCGTGGTGCGCAACAGCGAAACCAATAGCTCTTCTTCAAGGCTGGCAAAGGCCTTGGTCTGGTAAATCTCTTCGCCCACCGCGCTGATGGGTTTCCTGGTCATAGTCACAACTGCTCAGATTTCCGCACAGCTCTGCTGGATGCAAGAATTTCGTTGCAACAAGTTTTGCCTCGCGCCCGCACGGACGACGCTTTGCATCCGGGTAACGCGGCGACAGACGACGCTTCCGGCCGCAGGCGCTGGCTAAAGCCGGTTGATGAGCGACGCGACGTAGGCCGCGCCGAAGCCGTTATCGATATTTACTACGGAAACGTTGGAAGCGCAGGAGTTGATCATGCCGAGCAGCGCCGCGATTCCGCCGAAAGATGCGCCATAGCCCACGCTGGTCGGCACGGCGATCACCGGCACACCTACCAACCCGCCCACCACGGAAGGCAGTGCGCCCTCCATTCCGGCACAGACCACCAGCACCCGCGCCTGGCGCAGTTCCTCGCTGTGCGAGAGCAGGCGATGCAGCCCGGCTACGCCCACGTCGAAGAGGCGTGTGGTGTGATTGCCCATCACCTCGGCGGTGACAGCAGCTTCTTCGGCAACAGGAATGTCGCTGGTTCCAGCGGAGATGATGCCGATGGTTCCCTTGCCGAGCACTTCGTTTTTTTGCCGCAGCACAAGCGTGCGGGCCAACAGGTTGTGCTCCACCTGCGGGAAGCGCGCCAGCACCGCTGCCACCTGCTCATCGTTGACCCGCGTGGCCAGAACGTTGTTGCCGCGCTCGGCGAGGCGGATAAAGATCTCCAGGAAATGTTCGGAAGTTTTGCCGGGACCGAAGATGACTTCAGGCACGCCCACGCGCAGCGCCCGGTGATGATCCACCTTGGCAAAGCCGAGGTCTTCGAAGGGGAGATTCTTCATCTGTTCAAGCGCCGCGTCGGGAGTCACGTCTCCGGTGCGCACCTGTTCCAGCAGAGCTTTCAGTCGAATGGGGTCCACGCCAATAGCCTAACACTGGGGTACGCAATTTCCATATTTGCTCTGCGCCTGACCGGCCTCCGCACTTGCCTGCGGCGCGGCAAAGCACTACGCTAAGCTGGATGCCAGAGGGAAGCGAAAAGCACATGCGCACCATCACACTCGCCGTCACCGGCGCAAGCGGATCGCTGTTTGCGCGACAGATGCTGATGGCGCTGGAGGCTGACGAGCGCGTCGGCTGCGTTAACTTCATCAGCAGTGACAGCGGCTTGCGAGTGATGGCTGAAGAGCTCGGCCTGAGCGGACGCAACGAGCTGCTGCGCCAGTTGCTGGGCGCGGAGCCGCGCAAGACGCATCTGCAGAACAACCAGGACATTGGCGCCAACATTGCCAGCGGATCGTATCCCACGGATGCGATGATCGTGCTTCCCTGCTCGATGGGAACGCTGGCGAAGATCGCACAGGGACTAGCTTCCACGCTGATTGACCGCGCCGCCGACGTCTGCATGAAGGAGCGGATTCCGCTGGTGCTGTGCGTGCGCGAGACGCCGCTGAACCGCATCCATTTGCGCAACATGACATTGGCGGCCGAGGCGGGAGCGACGATTTATCCGCTGATTCCGGCCTTTTACAGCCGACCCAGTACGCTGGACGAGATCGCGCGCCAGTTCGTCAACCGAGTGCTGAAGCACGTTGGGCTGCCGCAAAAGGGAGCGTATGTGTGGAAGCCGGAAGACGGGAACGATTGATTCTTCCGATAATCGTTGAACTTTGACAGTTTACTTTCTTGGTAATCCTTGCGCGGATTTGCAAAGGGTTGCCTGTTCGATTAACCCCTCCGTTCAACCATGTACTCTGAAGCCGATAACAATTTGACAACCCCGCCGGCGGAGGTCTAGGATGCCTTCACACTGGAGAGGAGGTGGTCCGATGGATAAAAGTTCAGGCGAATGTAGCAGACAAATCGTGACTAGTGAGGTGGCTGAGGCTTAGGGCGGAATCGCTCTAACCACTCGCCAGACTTTTCGCAATTTCGAAGTCTGCCGCTGGGTTACGTTTCACGTTGCGTTTAATTTGTATTGCGCGCAGATTGGGTTGCGCGGACGCAGCAGGAGCGAGCCCGCCTCAGGCCAATCCAACACAGCTAACCGGCGCCCCGCATAGCTACAGTGCGGGGCGTTTTACTTTGCAGGCTCATGCTGGAGAGCAAGGGCTTTGTGGATGACGTCGATGGTGAGCTGCTTCATGCCGAGCGCGGAAAGCTCCTCGGGCCGGGCCCAGCGGAGCTCGCTGGCATCACTAGCCGCTAGCGCAGTGCCGGAGCGCGGATAGCAGAGATAATCAACAAGGACGTAGTGATACTGGATGCGGCCATCACCGTCGGGATGGATGGAGTCGAAGACATCGAGCACGGGGCCGACTTCCACGTCGAGACCTGTCTCCTCCAGAACTTCGCGGGCGATGCCGTCGCGAAGCTTCTCTCCGAGTTCGAGGCCTCCGCCGGGAATGGACCACTCGCCCTGACGCGGAGGGTTGGCGCGGCGAACGATGAGCACCTCTCCATTACGCACGATGACAGCACCCACACCGACGATGGGACGCGAAGGATAAAGACGGGACATGGAAATATTGTACGGGGAACGGTGGTACAGGAGTGGGATGGTTTTTCAAATCGCCCGGCGGCAGGAGTGAAGATGCACATCTCGGGGCTGACGCGCTGTGCCGATGTGGGCATTGGGCCGTTCCAAAGTTGTGCAGACATGCGGGTCCGCAGCTACTCTCGTCTATAATGATGGGCTTGTAATACGACGACGCCACTGGGTGTGACGCCGGAGGTTGGCCCATGCGGTCTAACATCTGGTCACGCTTGTTCAGCTTTCCGGCGATGCTGATGACAGCACTGTTCGCCTCGCCATTCTTTGCCTCACTCGACATTCAGCAGGGCGGTCCGGTGCTGCGCGATCCGGACATTTGGTGGCACCTGCGCAATGCTGAAATCCTGTTTTCAACACACCGCTTCGTGCGCGAGGATCTCTTCTCATTCACCACCTATGGCCAGCCGTGGATCAACCACGAATGGCTGGGGGAAGTGCCGTATTACATCGGCTTCCGGCTACTGGGAGAGCGCGGTTTGTTCCTGGTGATGCTGCTGGCCGTGGAGCTGGTGATTGGCGGTGTGTTATTGCTTTGCTATCGCCACACGGGAGATGTGAAGGCCGCGTTCCTGGCTACCTGGATCGCGGTGCTGCTTGCAACCATCAACATGGGGCCACGGACCATCCTGTTTGGCTGGCTCTGCTTCATCGCGGAGTTGCTTCTGCTGGATGACTTCCGCAAGGGGCGCGATCATCTCTGGTTGCTGGCGCCGCTGTTTGCACTGTGGATCAATCTGCATGGCTCCTGGTTTATGGGGATGGCATTTTTCGTGCTGTTCGCCGCGTCAGGCCTGGTGCGGGGGACGTGGGGCAGGATTGAGGCGGTACGTTGGACGCCGCAGCAAATGCGCACGCTGGCCGCAGTGGGCGGGGCGAGTGTGGCAATGCTGTTCGCCAATCCCTATGGCTGGCGGCTGGTGGCGTATCCACTGGACATGATGTTCCGGCAGCGGCTTAATGTCGCCGTGATCGATGAGTGGCAGAGCATTGACTTCCAAAGTTTCCACGGCACAATGCTGTTTGTCCTGGTGGGCTTGATCTATGTGTTCACGCTGGCTCAGCAACGGCGGTGGCCGCTGCATGAACTGCTCTTCGCACTGTTGGCCTTCTATGCCGCGCTGACGCACAAGCGGCTGCTGTTTCTGTTTGGAATTGTGGTGTGCCCGATCTTTGCGGAGGAGCTGGCGGGGGCGGTTTTTGCGCCCTTCAACCCGAAGCACGACAAACCCTTGCTGAATGCCGTGATCATGGCAGCGCTGTGCGTATTCGCGGTTCGGCACATTCCCACGTCAGCGACGTTGCGAGCTGCGGAAGCGCAATACTTCCCGGTCGCTGCGTTGACTGAGCAGAACGGCAGCTGCGGGAAAGGACATCTGCTGAACCGCTATGAGTGGGGCGGTTACCTGATTTGGAACGCGCGCAAAACTCCGGTGTTCCTCGACAGCCGCACGGACGTCTTCGAGTACCACGGTGTGCTCGCCGACTACCTGAAGGCCATCACGATGAATGACTCGCTGGCGATTCTCGATCAGTACCGCATCAACTGCGTGCTGCTGGCGCCGGAGACCCAGATGGTCTATTTGCTGAAACACGAGCCCGGATGGCGCGTGCAGCACGAAGATGCAACGGCGATTCTGATGGTCCGCACCCAGCCTTAAACTCGAAAGCAAGGATGCAGGCTCGGCAGTGCGGCTGCTTTCTCGGTTACTTCGGAGCAATCCATTCCTCAGACAAAGCGCTCCAATGTAGAAAGTCGAGGTGCGCGTAAGGATTCCAAGCGGAGGAGAAATTGTGAACACGGACGCAATTCACCAGGTGTTGTCAGAATCGCAGGCCGGCAAGCTGATCTTTCCTGAAGTGGTACGCAGGCTGCTTGAGCTCGGAGTTGAGTCGTACTTCTGCGATCTTGCCAGAGAAGAAGAAACCTTCTACGCGCCGGATGGAGAGACTTATGTGGAACAAATGTTTCTTCCGATGGCGCAGGTGGCTGAGAAGTTCTCGTCCTCTGCGGTAATTGCAGCAGTTCGCGAAGCACAGGCGGATACGATTCGCTATCCGGAGTTCATGAAGCGTTCGGCTGCCGCTGGGGTGATCGCCTACTGGGCGTTCCTCAAAGGCAAGAAGGTGATTTACTTCGGACGAATGGGCGAATTTCATGTTGAGGATTTCCCCGCGCAAAAGCGCAGAGAAGTGGCGTAGGGCGGCGATCAGCTTGGGACGGTGCGTCAGGCGGGAGTTGGAGACTCCCGCCAGTGGGTTAGCTGCGTGCGGCAAAGGCCATGCTGACCTGCTGCATGGTGATGATCCGCAAGGTAGTAAGAAGTTGCTGAAAGTTGACGAGGTCAAAGATCGCCGGGGGGTCGAGTTTGGCTTCGCACGGGCTTAAGGGTCGAGGGATAGGAAGGTTCATAGGTGTGAGCAGCCTCGGCTAGAGTGAACTCCTGGGCTGAAATGCTGAAGCCGCGAGGCCTCGATGTGACTTCTCCATTGAAGCGCATTTTGCGGGCGGAGCGATGGAGAATGTGGCGGCGAGAGCGGCGAAAGCGTGCCGGATGGGAACGGTACCTGATTGGGAAGAACCCGTTAGGAGAAAAATCCCCGCGGATTGAAGTCCACGATCTTCCAGCCTTTTGCTCCACGAACCAGTTCAAAGCGAAGCTGACCTTCGCGGCGGGAGATGCGGCCTCCGCCACGGGGCTCGTTTTCAACCTGGAAGTCGGCAAGGATGACGCCGCGACCGTTCTCCTCAGAGGTTTGGAGGATGTGGAGAGTGACGCGGAAGGCTTCATAACGGGTGAAGTAGGCGTCAATCTGATCCTCGAAGCTGAGATAGCCATCCATTTGATTGGCGTCAAAGGCGGAGAGCAGACGGTGCGGGGAATGACCTTCAAGGCCATCTTGAATGGTGCCCAGGACCTGGGCGGCGGCGCGCTCGTCGAATGGGACGGCGTCTGCGGGAGGCGCGGATTGCTGAGCGGCGAGCGAGAGGATGAAGGCAAAAAGAATTAGGGGGATAAGCGAAAGAGCGCGTCTGGTCACGTGCAGATCTCCTGAATGCCAACTGCTGAGAGGATAAAACACGGGAGCGGATGACGGGTTCAGAAAAATGCGGAGTGCATCCTAATTAGGAAGAGTGGCATTCGGATGAGTTGAACGGGGGAAGCAATGTCATTGGCGGAATACGAGCGGAAGAGAAAGTTTGCGGAGACTCCGGAGCCGAAGCCGATAACGGGTGGAGCGCCTGCAGCCGGGTACGCGGCAGAAAACGCCGCTCCGGCCGCTGGCGCTGGTGGTTGGCGTTTTGTGGTGCAGAAGCACAAGGCGAGGAATCTGCATTACGACTTCCGGCTGGAGTTGGATGGGGTACTGAAATCGTGGGCGGTGCCGAAAGGGCCATCGATGGACCCGGCGGAGAAACGGTTGGCGATGGAGGTGGAAGACCATCCGGTGGATTACATCGCGTTTGAGGGGCGAATCCCGGAGGGCAACTATGGCGCGGGAACGGTGATGGTGTGGGACGAGGGAAGCTGGGAACCGGCGGGCGCGGAAAAGATGACAGGCGCGGAGCGCGAGGCACAGGCGCGGGCGATGCTGGAGAAAGGAGATTTGAAGTTTCGGCTGCATGGGACGAAGCTGAGCGGAGAGTGGGTGCTGGCCAAGATGCGCTCGCGCAGAGCGGGGAGTAAGGGAACGGAGTGGCTGCTGATCAAGCATCGCGACGATAAGGTGGAGAGCGGCTACCAGATTGAGGCGCATGACGGTTCGGTGCTGAGCGGACGGTCGATGGAGGAGATTGCGGGGGATAAGAAATCGGCGGAGTGGGGAGAGAAGAAGGCTGAGAAGATACGGTACGCAGGCGCGGGCGGAGGGGCGGCGACGAACGCTACGACAGAAGATCGACATGTGTTGATGGATTGGGCGAAGGTGGTTGGCGAAGTGAAGGGAGCGCGCAAGTCGGCGATGCCGAAGGCGCTGCGGCCGATGCTGGCGACGCTGGTGGAGGCTCCGCTTGAATCCCGTGAGTGGCTGTATGAGGTGAAGTGGGATGGCTATCGGGCGGTGGCGTTTGTGGAAGATGGCAGGGCGCGGCTGGTGTCGCGCAATCAGAATGATTTGACGCGGGGCTTTGAGGAGTTGGCGGGAGAGCTGCCAGGACGGGTGCGGGCGCGGCGGGCGCTACTGGATGGAGAGATTGTGGCGCTCGACGAGCAAGGGCGGTCGAGCTTTAGCCTGATGCAACAGCGAACAGGGATGGAGCAGGTGATTGCAGGAAAATCAAGAGCAAAGGCAAAGGCCCCACTCAAGCCAAAAGAAGGCTTGAATGGGCCACCCGCGGAAATTCCGATTGTGTTTTATGCATTTGATTTGCTGCATGTGGAGGAGTGGTCGCTGATGGGAGTGGCACTGGAGGAGCGCAAACGGTTGCTGCGCGAGGTGCTGGCGACGGATGAGACGGGTAAGGCTGCGCTGCCAGACGCTGGCGCTAGGCAGGTCCGATACTCAGAGCACTTTGACGACGGAGCGAAGTTGCTGGAGGCCGCACGAGAGCAAGGGTTGGAAGGGATTGTGGCCAAGCGGAGGGATTCAAAGTACGAACAGAAGCGCTCGCGGGCGTGGTGCAAGGTGAAGCTGACGCAGACAGAAGAGTGTGTGATTGGCGGATGGACGCAGCCGAAGGGCAGCTGCGAATATTTTGGCTCGCTGGTGCTGGGACTCTACGACAAAAAGGGGCGGCTGATGTCGGTGGGGCAGGCGGGGACAGGGTTTACGCGCGAGACGGAGGCGGAGATTTTTGCGCTGCTGAAACCGCTGGAGACGAAGAAGAATCCGTTTGCGAATAAGGTAGAGTCCGCGAGAGAGGTTCACTTTGTGAGGCCGGAGCTGGTGGCACAGATCAAGTTTACGGAGTGGACTCATGAGGGGCTGAAAGGCGGAGTGAAGATGCGGGCTCCGGTGTTTTTGGGGCTGAGGGAGGATAAGACGGCGAAGGAGTGCAGGGCGGCGTGAACGGGCGAAACGGTAGTGTCCAGTGTTTTGTGTAAACGGCTTTGGTTGAGTTCACGCGGATTGC
>CAZLJQ010000038.1:0-51409 GCA_964559875.1 uncultured Acidobacteriaceae bacterium | reverse complement strand
CGTTGGATAAGACGCTCCAGACCGGCTATGTGACCTTCTACAGCCGCACCCGCAATAAGCTGTGGACGAAGGGCGAGACCAGCGGCAACCGGCTACGGCTTACCTATGCGGCGACCGATTGCGACAACGACACGGTGCTCTGCAAGGTTGAGGTGGAGGGCGACGGGTTGGTGTGCCATGAAGGCACGCGTTCCTGCTTCACCAAACCGATCACGATTCCGGAGGTTCGCAATGCCTAAGATTCGGCTTGGCATTCCCAAGGGCTCACTGCAGGACGCAACTATCGAATTGTTTGCCGCCGCTGGATTCAAGATCTACGCCAATGGACGCTCGTACTTTCCCTCGACCGACGATCCGGAGCTGGAATGTATGTTGATTCGCGCGCAGGAGATGGCGCGATATGTTGAGCAAGGCGTGCTGGATGCCGGATTGACCGGGTTGGACTGGGTGGTGGAAAGCGGACGCAAGGTTGAGGCCGTGTGTGACCTGATTTATGCCAAGCAGAGCCGGGGCAAGGTGCGCTGGGTGCTGGCGGTGCCGGAAGACTCGACAGTGCGGTGCGCGGAGGATTTGGCGGGCAAAACCATTGCGACGGAGCTGGTCGAAGTTACAAAGAATTACTTCGCATCGCGGAATGTTCCGGTGCAGGTGGACTTCAGTTGGGGCGCGACCGAGGTGAAGCCTCCGATGCTGGCCGACGCAATTGTCGAGATTACCGAGACTGGGAGCTCGCTGCGCGCCAATCGGCTGCGCATAGTGGAGACGGTGCTGGAATCGAACACCCAGGTGATTGCAAACAAGAAAGCCTATGCCGACGAGTGGAAGCGGCGGAAGATCGACAACATTGCCCTGATGTTGCAAGGCGCAATTTCCGCGCAGGGGCGCGTGGGATTGATGCTGAATGTGAAGCAGAAGGATTTGCAGGCGGTACTTGCCGTGCTGCCGGCGCTGAACTCTCCAACGATCTCCGCGCTGAGCAACTCCGAGTGGGTTGCGGTGAACACCATTCTGGAAGAGACGGTGGTGCGGGATGTGATCCCACGGCTGAAGGAAGCAGGCGGCAGCGGAATCGTTGAGTATCCGCTGAACAAGGTGGTGATGTAATGAAATTGCTCAGTGGTGAGGAGGCTGCGCAAGCCGTTGTCTCGCTTGCTCATCGCTACGCATCATTTGACGCTGCCGTGGAGAAGACGGTAGCTGGGATTGTGAACGAGGTACGCGCTGGTGGCGATGCTGCTCTGCGCGGCTATGCACAGAAGTTCGACGGGCTCGCCGAGGGTGCGTGCATGCGCGTCTCGGCAGAGGAGTTGCAGGCGGCGCGAGGGTTGGTGAACGCGGAATTCGTACACGCGATTGAGACGGCAGCGAAAAACATTCGCAACTTTGCCGAGTGGCAGCTGCCGCGTCCATGGATTCGCACGATTCATCCGGGGCTGAGGGTGGGGCAGGCGATTCGTCCGCTGGAGTCGGTGGGCTGCTACGCGCCGGGCGGGCGATATCCTCTGCCCTCCACGGTGCTGATGACGGTGATTCCGGCGCAGGTGGCGGGGGTGAAACGGATTGCCGTTGCTTCGCCGCGTCCGGCGGTGGAGACCCTGGCGGCGGCGGAAATCATTGGCGTTACGGAGTTCTACTGCATTGGCGGCGCGCAGGCGATTGCCGCATTTGCCTACGGTACGGAAAGCATTCCCCCGGTCAACAAGATTGTCGGTCCTGGGAATACGTATGTGACGCTGGCGAAAAAGCTGGTGGCGTTTGATTGCGGGATCGATTTCCTAGCCGGGCCGACGGAGATTGTGTACTGCGCAACCGAGGGCAATGCGGAGTTCATTGCCAGCGATCTGGTGGCGCAGGCTGAACACGATCCGGAGGCGCTGGCTGTCTTCGTCACGGCCAGCACGCGCTTGGCGAAGGCGGTGATTCGGTGCGCCACGGAACAAGCCGCGGACAATGCGATTGCCCGGCAATCGCTGGCCGCGCGCGGCGTGGCTCTGGTTGCCAAAAGCCGCAAGCAGGCGATGCAGTGGGCGAACGAACTGGGAGGAGAACACGTCAGCGTGCCATCGGAAGATGTGTATGAGGTGAAGTGCGCGGGTTCGGTTTTCCTCGGCGACTACACGGCACAATCGCTGGGCGACTACGTCAGCGGTCCGAACCACACCCTGCCAACCGGCAACATGGCACGATGCCGCGGCGGGCTCAATGTGATCGATTTCGTACGGATTATTACCATCCAGGAAGCCAGCCGCAAAGGGTTGGAGAAGATGGCGCCAACGGTGACGCTGCTGGCCGAAGCAGAGGGATTGAAAGGCCACGCCGCGAGCGTACGCGTGAGGTTGAAGAAATGAGTTCCGAGTTGCGCGCCCGCCGCGCTATTGAAACGCTGAAGGAATATCATCCGCCGCTGGGAGGCCGCGAAGGGTTGCGCCTCGACTTTAACGAAAATGTGGATGGATGCTCGCCGCGAGTTCTTGAAGCCCTGCACTCGATCACCGCCGAGACGCTGAACAAGTATCCTGAGCGCGAGGCCGGAGAACATGCGGTAGCAGAGTATTTCGGCATAGCTCCGGAACAGGCGCTGCTGACAAACGGCGTGGATGAAGCGATTCATCTGCTGGCGGAGACCTATCTGGAAGTTGGGAACGAGGCGCTGATCGCGGTGCCCACGTTCAGCATGTATGAGATTTATGCGCAGGCAACGGGAGCGGTGGTTCGTACGGTGCAGTGCGGCGAGGGGCTGGAGTTTCCGGCGGCGGCTTTGCTGCGCGCGATTACTCCGAGGACGCGCCTCATCTGCATTGCCAATCCCAACAATCCCAGCGGAGCCATGGCCAGCCGCGAGCAGTTGCTTGCGATTGTGCACGCCGCTCCACAGGCCGCGGTGCTGATCGACGAGGCTTACATTCATTTTGGCGGCGAAAGCCTGCTCGATCAGCTTGGACTTGTCGACAACCTCTTCGTGAGCCGGACATTTTCGAAGGCGTATGGGCTGGCGGGATTCCGGCTGGGCGCGTTGCTTGGTTCGGCGACACAACTGAAGATGCTGCGGCGCGTTGTTTCGCCGTATAACGTGAACGGCATAGCGCTGACATGCCTGAGGGCGGCACTGGACGATCGCGAGTATATTGCGGGGTACATTGCGCAGGTTCTTGAAGGACGAAGCCGGCTGGAAAGCTTTTACCGCGAGCGGGAGATCCCGTACTGGCCATCGCAGGCGAACTTTGTGCTCGCGTATTTTGGAAGCTACCGTCAGGCTTTCGTCGGGCAGATGCGCAAGCGCGGCATCCTGGTTCGTGACCGCAACAGCGATCCGGGCTGCGAGGGCTGCGTGCGCATAACGATTGGGAATCGAGTGCAGACGCAGAGGTTGCTGCGCGAACTGGCAGAGGCGCTCGAAAGTATTGGATTTAAGCCGCAACCGCGACCCGTTCCTGCCGCCAAGGAGGCGCAATGAGAAAAGTTGAGAAGATCATGCCCCGGGGCACGGAGTTGGAACGCATCACGACAGAGACGCAGATTGCGCTCGCGCTGAACATTGATGGAACTGGAATTTACAAGGTGGAAACCGGCATCCGCTTCCTGGACCACATGCTTGAGCTGTTTACACGACATGGTGGCTTCGATCTGGCGCTGGCATGCAGGGGCGACCTCGATGTGGATCAGCACCATACGGTGGAAGATGTCGGCATCGCGCTGGGGGAGGCGTTTGATCGGGCGCTGGGCGACAAGAAGGGAATCCTCCGCGCTGGATATTTCCTGATGGCGATGGACGAGACGCTAGGGATTGCCGCGGTGGACCTGAGCGGGCGCGTGGCTTGCGTGGTGGACACGAAGGTGCGAGTGCGACTGGTGGGCGATCTGCAGAGCGAACTGGTCTTCGATTTCTTCGAGGGATTTGCCCGCGGAGCACGGGCCAACGTGCACCTGAAAACGATGTACGGACGCTCGAACCATCACAAGATCGAGGCGCTGTTCAAGGCCTTTGCGCGCGCGCTGCGCGCAGCTTGCAGCAAGGATCAACGGCTGGCCGAGATGCTGCCATCCACCAAAGGACTTCTGTAGATGATTACGCTCATCGATTACAAAGCGGGCAACCTGACCAGCGTGCGCAAGGCGCTGACGCATCTTGGGCAGGAGTCGGTGGTCACGGACGACCCGGGGCTGGTGCGCGACGCGGAGGCGCTGGTGCTTCCGGGCGTGGGACACTTTTGCACCACGGAGCGGCTGGCCACGAGCGGCGTGCGCGATGCAGTGCTGGAGGCGATTGCGCACGGCACGCCTTTTTTGGGCATCTGCGTGGGAATGCAGTGGCAGTTTGCGGGCTCGACCGAGGCACCGGAGACGATGGGGCTAGGGCTGTTTGATGGGGCGTGCGAGCGCTTCCAGACCACGCTCAAAGTTCCGCATGTGGGCTGGAATCAGATTCGACGGACGGCGGCGGGCAAGCAGTCGCGGCTGCTGCGCGACGTGCCCGACGACAGCTTTGTGTACTTCACGCACTCGTATCGCGCACCAGTGGTTGATGGGGTTTCGGCGGTCACAAATTATGGTGAGACCTTTGCGGCAGCGGTGGAGCGGGAGAACGTCTTTGGCGTGCAATTCCATCCGGAAAAATCCGGCGACACGGGATTGAGGATTCTTAAGAACTTTTGCGACTACGCCGCGGAGAGGATCGCGCGATGAGCACGGGAGGGCTGAGCACGGGAATTACAAAACGCATTATTGCCTGCCTCGATGTGACCAATGGGCGTGTGGTCAAAGGAGTGCAGTTTGTGGATCTGGTGGACGCCGGAGATCCGGCTGAACTGGCGCATCTGCACGCCAAGAGCGGGGCCGATGAGATTGTGCTGCTCGATATCACGGCGACCAGCGATGCGCGGCCAATCTTGATTGATGTGGTGCGGCGGACAGCGCGGCAGCTGTTTGTGCCGTTCACGGTAGGCGGAGGGGTGAGGTCGCTGGATGACGCCAGCGCGTTGTTTGACGCAGGCGCCGACAAGATCAGCATCAACTCAGCGGCGATCAAGACGCCGGGGATCATTACGGAAATTGCGGAGCGCTTCGGCTCGCAGGCGGTGATCGTGGCGATTGACGCAAAGCGCAAAGTAGGTTCTGCGGCGTCGGCGGAAGGCGCGGTGCCTGCCGAGGTCTATCTGGCCGGGGGGCGCACTGCGACGGGGCGCGATGCCGAGGCGTGGGCGCGCGAGGCGGAATCGCGAGGAGCGGGAGAGATTCTGCTTACGTCGATGGACTGCGACGGAACTCGCAATGGCTTTGACTGCCAGCTCACGGCAGCGGTGGCGAAGGCGGTGAACATTCCGGTGATCGCCAGCGGCGGCGCGGGTTCGGGAGATCACTTTGTGGAGGTATTCAAAGGCGGGTGTGCGGATGCGGCGCTGGCTGCCTCGATCTTCCACTTCGGCATTCACGACGTGCGCGAGTTGAAGGCGCAGTTGCAGCGTGAAGGCATACCGGTGAGGCTGCCATGTTAATCACGCGGTTCGGCACGCTAACGCCAACTACACAGGACACAGGAAAATGCTGATTCCCTCAATTGATCTTATGGGCGGCAAGGTCGTCCAACTGGTGCAAGGCAAGAAAAAAGCGCTGGAGTTCGACGACCTTCAATACTGGATCGACCGCTTTCTTGCGTATCCGATGGTGCAACTGATCGATTTGGACGCGGCGATGGGCACGGGCGAGAATACGGCGCTGATCCATCATATTTCCGAGCACCTGCCGGTGCAGGTGGGTGGAGGAATTCGCACGGTGGAGGCGGCATCGAGGATGTTGCAGGCCGGAGCGAAGAAGGTGATTATCGGTTCGGCGCTGCTGAGGAATGGGGCGGTGGATTTGAAGATGGCCGAGGCCCTGGCGCACTATGCAGCTCCGGCGCGCCTGCTGTTTGCAGTGGATTCGCGCGGCGGAAAGGTTTCTATCAAAGGCTGGCAAGAGGGGACGGAGCTGACTCCGGCGGAGATGATGCGGCAGACGGAGGCGTACTGTTCCGGCTACCTTTACACGCACATCGATACGGAAGGGACGATGAGCGGCTTTCCCTTTGAGGTGGTGGCAGGGCTGAAGGCCGCTACTACGCGCAAGCTGATTGTTGCCGGAGGGATCAAGTCGATGGAGGAAGTGAAGCGGCTGGATGAAGAGGGCGTGGACTCCGTGGTGGGAATGGCGGTTTATACCGGCGCAATGAAGGCGTAGGAGTGAAGTGCAGCGATGGGCACGGCTTCCGGATAGCTTAGCGGTGGGTACGCGGCACCGGATGCCGCGCCAGCCGCTAGCGCCTGGCGAAATTTCCGCAATCGTGGGGCTCGCGCTGTGAATCCAACTGAGTAGCCGCGGCTCGGACTTTTTCTGCTTTGATATACCGGGCTGCGGGGCGGTAATCTTACAGTCATCAAAAGTCCCGGCTCTCTCGGGCGAGGAGCAAAGTGCCAGAGGCTCAACTCATTTCATCTGTGGAAACCAGTACGGAAAATCAGGGGCGCGTCTTCGATCTTTTCCGGCGTTGGGGATATTTGCAGGCTGACCTCGATCCACTCGGCCATTTTCCGCGTCTTGCGTATGCTGAGCTGCAAATCAGCGGTGCGGAAGCGGATCGGGCGCGGGCAATCTACTGCGGCACGGTTGGCGCTGAGTTCATGCACATCCCCGATCCGGAGCGCCGCCAGTGGATTATCGACCGGCTGGAGGGTCCGCAGGGCGAGGTGGATCGCGATGCCATTCTCAAGCATCTGGTTGAGGCCGACATCTTCGAACAGATGCTGCAGACGCTTTATATCGGCACCAAGCGTTTTTCGCTGGAAGGCGACACCGCGCTGATTCCGTTGATGGAGGAGATCCTCATGGGAGCTGCAGCGCATGGCGCGGTGGAGTGCGTGATGGCGATGAGCCATCGAGGACGCCTGGCGGCGGTGGCTACCACGGTGGGGCGCTCGGCAACCGACATCTATGCCGGGTTTGAGGACGTCGATCCGCGCTCGGTGCTGGGCGGCGGCGATGTGAAGTATCACAACGGAGCCACCGGGTACCGGGAGTTTAACGGCCAGCGGATGAGAATTCACCTGGTGAGCAATCCCAGCCATCTGGAGGCGGTCGATCCGGTGGCGCTGGGGAGGGTGAGGGCCAAACAGACAAGGCGCGGCGCGGAGGGGAAATCCCAGACGTTGCCTGTCCTGATGCATGGCGACTCGGCCTTTGCGGGTCAGGGTATCTGGGCCGAGACGCTGAACATGAGCTATCTGCCGGCCTACGACGTGGGCGGCACGATCAATATCATCGTCAACAACTTGCTTGGCTTTACGACCAATCCCAGCGACTACGCCAGCGGACGCTTTGCCAGCGATTTGGCGAAGCGGTTGCCTATTCCGATCTTCCACGTGAACGCGGAGGACCCCGAGGCCGTGGTGCGCATTGGCCGGATAGCGCTGGAATATCGTTACCAGTTCGGCTCGGATGTGCTGATCGATCTGATCGGCTACCGCCGTCATGGGCATTCGGAAATCGATGACCCCACGATTACCCAGCCGATTGTCTATGCCAAGATCAAGAATCATCCGCCGCTCTACGAGATTTATGCCAAGCGGCTCGGCGTGGACGTAACGGCGCAGGTTGCGGAAGCCAAAGCTCGCTATCAGCAGGCCAAAGAAGAAGCCAAGGCGATGACGAGGAAGCCGCTGCTCTACAAGCTGCCTGCATATTGGGACGGCTTCATGGGTGCCAAATGGTCGCCTATTCACGAGCGCGACACCGGAGTGCCGAGAGAAGAGCTTACCCGCTTGGGGATTAAGTTAGGCGAGTATCCCGAAGGATTCCACATTCACCCGAAGGTTGCAGCGCTGCTGAAGCAGCGGCAGGAGATGGCAGAGGGAAAACGGTTGGTGGATTACGGGATGGCAGAGGCTCTGGCCTTCGCCAGTTTGGTCACGAGCGGAATTCCGGTTCGGATGAGCGGGCAGGACTCGCGGCGAGGCACGTTCAATCATCGCCACTCCTACCTGATCGACGTGGAGGACGAGAGCGAGTACATGCCGCTGCAACATCTGGCGGCGGATCAGGCGTTCATCGAGATCTACAATTCGGAGCTCTCGGAGGCTGCGGTTCTGGGCTTCGAGTATGGATTCAGCCGCGATTATCCGGAGGCGCTCACGATCTGGGAGGCGCAGTTCGGCGACTTTGCGAACGGCGGCCAGATCATCATCGATCAGTTCATTAGCGCCGGAGAAGAAAAATGGGGATTGCTTTCAGGGCTGGTGCTATTGCTTCCTCATGGCTACGAGGGGCAGGGGCCCGAGCACTCCAGCGCGCGCATTGAGCGCTACCTGCAACTTTGTGCGCGCGACAATATGCAGGTGTGCCAGCCATCCTCGGCGGCGCAATTCTTCCACCTGCTGCGGCGTCAAGCATTGCGCAGGTGGCGCAAGCCGCTGATCTGCTTTACTCCGAAGAGCATGTTGCGGCATCCGGATGCGGCCAGCGAGTTGGCCGCGTTGAGTGTGCCGCGTTTCCAAACCGTTAGGCCGGACACGCAGGCCGATCCGGAGCAGGTCACGCATATACTGCTCTGCACGGGCAAGATTGGCCACGACCTTGAGGCGGAACGGAAACGTCTGAAGCATACGAGCTCGGCGATCCTGTTTCTTGACCAGCTCTATCCGTTCCCGGAGAAGGACATTCTGGAAGCGATTGCACCTTACAAGAATGCGCACGAGCTGGTGTGGGTGCAGGAAGAACCGGCAAACATGGGGGCGGAGAGTTTTGTGAAACCTCGCCTGCGCCGCATAGCCGGACAGAAGCTCCCGGTGCGGTCGATCCAGCGGCAGGCGGCGGCGAGTCCTGCGACCGGCTCGGCGAAGGCGCACCAGATGGAACAGCACACGTTGATTTCGATGGCCTTCACCAACTCCGACCTTTGATGTACCGCCGATGTAACGCGCGAAGGCTGCCTACGGGTGGCCTTTGCGTGTCTTCCCTTTGATGAATCGCTAGAACATTTCAGTAAACGGCTAGGCTGGCTAACAAGGTTCGTTGGCCAGGCTTCGAACGGGCTATTGTTTGAAAGGCAGGAAATGTTATTTTACTATCACTACACCTTATAGAGCTGTCGATGGGGGCAAGATGGTAAGTGAAACCATCACGCAGGGACTCAAACCGTACTTGATCGGGGAGAAACTCCGGGCGTTGAGACTGAAGAAGAGCATGGGACTGGTTGAGGTTGGCAAACAGGCCGGACTCTCGGCTGCCCTGCTTTCGAAGATTGAGCGCGGGAAGTTGATTCCAACTCTGCCCACGCTGCTGCGCATTGCCATGGTCTTCAGCGTTGGTCTGGAGTTCTTCTTCGACAACAATCGCAATCGCCACCTGGTTGAGGTCACTCGCAAGGCCGAGCGCAAGCGTTTTCCGGAGCACCCGGGTTCCGACGCCAGTTCCTACTGGTTTGAGAGCTTGGACTTCAAGGCCAGCGAGCGCAAGTTGAACTCCTTTTATTCAGAGTTCGACTTGATTGCTCCCGAGAAGCTGAAGCCGCACCGGCACGCCGGTAACGAGATGCTGTTTGTGATTGAAGGTACACTGAAGCTGAAGATCGACGGAGAAGGGTATGAACTGGCCGCAGGGGATGCCATCTACTTCGACAGTTCGATGCCGCATTACTATTTGCGAGTGAATGAGAAGGGCGAGTGCAAAGCACTGGTGGTGACGGCAGATTAGCTTTGTGGGAAAGATAGACAGTTTGACGCCAGATCGGGAAGGCAACGGCGTCCCGGGCGCGATTCGAGGTTCAGGTCTGGTAACCGCGGAATTACACTTTGTTGGTCAAATGGAGATATCTGGGTGACTCACCCAACCGGGTCCAGGTTTTTGCTGAATGAGATAGTACACATCTGCATCCCGGCGCAGCCGCATGGCGCCGCCGGAGAAGAGATGGTATTTGAAGGCAAGGTCGCGGCTGCCACCGAAAAGACCCTGAGCGTTGCCATCAGCTTGGAAGAGCAAAGACCGAGTGCGTTTTCGGCTGACGTGGTCCGTTGCGTGGTTCGCAAAAGTACTCGCTATGGAGTGCTGGAGTTCGAGGCGCGCGGACGTTCGCAATGGTGGGAGGAAGAGCTGATGCTCACGGTGACGCTGCTTGGGAGCCCTCGCGAAATCCAGCGCCGCGACTCGTGCCGCATCGATTGCCACTCCGAGGTGCGTTACCGCGATTTAGCGATAACGGCGCCGACTTGGAAGGCCGCCGAACTGCGCGACGTTTCCCTGGGAGGGGCGACGCTGCTGGTTCAGAATGACACGTTGAATGTGGGACGGGAACTGCTTTTGGAATTTGTTCTGAATGACGAGAAGTTTTCTGTGGCCGCAGTGGTGCGCCGCATCGAACGACGCGAGGCGCGGAGCGGTCACTTCTACGCACTTGAGTATCTTGAGCCGGACAACCGTCAACAGGACCACATGGCGAAGGCGATTATGAAGCTCCAATTGAAGCTCATCAGCTCGCGAGTGAAGATCGATTAGACATCGGCTTCCACGTCAGACGCTGGCGCGGGTTTCGCAAATTGCGCGCAGACCTTGCAGCATTTGAGCGCAGTCGGCGCGGGATACATTGAGGTGAGTGACGAAGCGAATCTGCTGCGGGTTGACGGTACCAGCCAGTACGCCCTGGGTTTTGAGAGCCGCGACGATTTCCGTGGAGGAACGGCCGGTTCCGCTCACATCGCAGATGACGATGTTGGTTTGCACCGTGTCCAGATCAATTTGAATGCCAGGGATGGCGGCTAGGCCTTCGGCGAGCATCCGGGCGTTGGCGTGGTCCTCGTGCAGGCGGGTGGGGCCGTGCTCCAGCGCGATGAGACCGGCGGCAGCAAGGATTCCAGCCTGACGCATTCCTCCGCCCAAGGCTTTGCGGACCGAACGCGCTTGCTGGATGAAATCTGCTGAGCCAACGAGCATGGAACCGACTGGCGCTCCGAGTCCCTTGGAGAGACAGAACATGACGGAATCGAAGGCACGAGTAATCTCCGCAACCGGCTTGCCGAGATAGGCGGCGGCGTTGAAGATGCGTGCGCCATCCAGATGCACGGGGAGATTGAGTTGATGCGCCTGGGCGCAGATGTCCTCCATGATGGCGATGGGGGTGACGGTGCCTCCGGCCATGTTGTGAGTGTTCTCCAGCGCGATTAGACCGGTTTGGGCGACGTAGTAGGTGGGCGGTGCGATGCGGGAGGCGAGCAGATCCCAGAAGAGAATTCCGAGAGGTGCGGGGATAGGACGCACGATGCATCCGCTGAACCAGCCGAGCATTGCCATCTCATAGTTGAAGATGTGGCCGCGCTCTTCGCAGAGGATTTCCTGACCGGGACGGGTGTGCAGCTTGACGGCAATCTGGTTGCCCATGGTGCCGGAGGGAACGAACATTGCGGCTTCGCGGCCAAAGATTTCAGCGGCGAGGGCTTCCAGACGATTGATGGTCGGGTCCTCTCCGTAGACATCGTCGCCAACCTCGGCGGAGGCCATGGCGCGGCGCATCTCATCGCTGGGTAGGGTTACGGTGTCACTGCGAAGATCAATCCATGAATTGCTCATAAGTACCCCCAAACATAATGGAAACAATAATGCTAATTTTTCGAATACGTGGAGATGATCCAACAAACCAGTGCCCCGATCACGACCGCCGCTACTTTGAGCTTAATGCGATCCCGGACCCGAATTTGTCCTGAATCCCACTTCTTTAGCCCGGGCGGCTTTGTGCCAGGTGCGTAGTAAGTCTTCACGATTCTCCTCACGATTCACTCTCCGGTGATCATATATCGTCCAGTCTAAACGCTAGTCGTGCAGGAAAGCCTGAAAGACTTCGTTGGAGAGCAGGCGGCCGCGCGCGGTGAGGCGCAGCCAGCCGTTCTCCAATGCGAGCAACTGGCTGGTCACAAGGCCGGAGATTGTCTCACGATAGCTCTCCACGGCATCGGTTCCAAACTCCTGCTGAATGGCCAACAAATTGATGCCGCGGTTCAGACGCAGACCGAGGAAGTAGGTCTCCTCGATGGCCTGACGCTCAGCGACCGTTTCGACCTCGGGTGCGGTGCTGGCGAGCAATGCGTCGAGCGAATCGACGGTGGCGATGCGCACGGCGCGATGCGGTTCGGAAGCGGTTGGCGAGGGCAGCATGGAATGGGCATCGACGCCAAAACCGAAGTAGGGGAGACGCTGCCAGTAACGCAGGTTATGGCGCGACTGGTGACCAGGACGAGCAAAGTTCGAGATCTCATATTGTGCGATGCCGGAGGCGTTGAGGCGCTCGCAGGCGCGCTCGTAGAGGGCGATGGTCAGCTCCTCGTCAGGGACATGATGAGCGTGGTAGCGGGTGCCTCCGGCGATGACTTCGCGGCCGAGACGCGAGTCGGCGTCGACCTCCAGCATGTAGACGCTGACGTGAGGAACGGCGAGGGCGAGGAGTTCGTCGAGCGAATGCTCCCAGCTTTCCGCGGTCTGATAGGGCAAGCCGGCGATGAGATCGACGCTGATTTCGGAGATGCCCGCGGCACGCAGGCGAGCGATGTCGGCGACGGTGATGTGGCGAGAGTGCAGGCGGCCCACGGAACGGGATTCCTGATCGACAAACGACTGCACGCCGAGCGAGACGCGATTGACGCGGGCGCGGAGAAGAGCTGCGAGGACCTCATCGGAGAGTGTGCCTGGAGCGACTTCGACGGTGAACTCGGCTTGCGGCAAAGGCTCGAAGGTGTGGACGATGGCAGCGAAGATGCGGTCGAGCTGATCGGGGGCGAGAACGCTGGGCGTGCCGCCTCCGAGATAGATGGAGTCGAGCAGCGGGTCGAATTCCGCTCCGAATTCGCGGGCGAGGGCGGGAGCATGGGAAAGGCTCTGCTCAAGGTGGGCAATGTAGCTGTCAAAGATTCCGCGAGAGAAGACGCCGGAAGCAAAGTTGCAAAAAGAACACTTGGTCCGGCAGAAGGGTACGGAAAGATAGAGCGCGGAATGGATGTTGGAGTTCAATTCGATAGCCGCGACTCCAGTGTACTGCTCGGAGCGAAGTCGGCAGTGAGTTCGGATACGAGTACGTGGAAACGGCTTAGCGACGGGTACGGATGACGGATGGCCTTCCGGTCGCGGTTCGGCGCAAGACTTCGTTGGCTCGCAGTCGGGTACGCGGCAACGATCGCCGCTCCGGTCGCGGACGCATGGCTATTCCGCGGGCATGCCGGGACTAGGGGCGTGCTTAACCTTGACGATGAAAATGGCGAAAAGCGGCATGACGAAGCAGAGCGTCCCTAGGAGCCAGAAGGCGTCGAGATAGGCCATGGCAGCGGCCTGTTGCAAGACGCCGTGGTAGAGCACTCGTGCGGCACGGGCGGCGGGAAGGCCAAGGCCATCGCCATGCTGCGCGAGATAACTTCCGAGTTGCGTCTGCTGAACCTGGGCGTGAGCAGCGGTAAGGTGCTCGGAGAGACGAAGCTGGTGGAACTGTGCGCGGCGGGCCAGAACCGTGGTGACGGCGGCGATACCGCAGCTGGAACCCAGATTGCGCATCAGGTTGTAGAGCGACGAAGCAGCGTTGTTCCTGCCGGGCGGAACTACGGCGAAACAGGTGGTGCTGATGGGAGCAAACAGTGCTGCCAATCCCAGTGATGAAATCATGCGCACAAGAGTGAAGGTGGCGTAATCGGTTTGCAGTTGGAGACGTGCGGTGAGCCAGAGTGAGCTGCCGAGCACGATGTAGCCGAAGATGATCATTGGGCGCGCGCCGATGCGCCCAATCAGAAAGCCGGCGATGGGCATGGTAAAGATAAGCACGACTCCTGCCGGAGAGAGGACCATCCCTGCACGCGTGGCAGAGTACCCCAGCAGTGTCTGCAGAAACTGAGGGAGCAGGACGGTGCTACCGGCGAGGACAAATCCGAGGCAGAAGATGAGAACGTGCGAGAGTGAGAAATTACGCTCGCGATAGAGCTTGAGATCGACGACCGGGTTCTTGATCACAAGTTCGCGGATGACGACAGCAATCAGGCACGTGACGGCCAGGGCGGCAAGAAAGGTGATTCGACCGGAGCCGAACCAGTCGTCTTCCTGTCCCTTGTCCAACACGAACTCCAGGGAGCCGAGACCCAGGGCGAGCAGGCCCATGCCCGTCCAGTCCATGGAGAGAAGGTTTTGGCGCGTAATCGGCTTGCCAGTGAGGGCGGGCGGATTGTGGATGAGACGCGAGACCAGTATGAGGGAGAGAATGCCAACGGGAACATTGACGTAGAAGAGCCAGCGCCAACTGTAGCTATCGGTAATCCAGCCGCCGAGAGTGGGACCAATGGCGGGGGCAAAGACCACAGCCATGCCATAGATGGCGAACGCCATGCCGCGCTGCTGTGGAGGGAAAGTGTCGGCCAGTATGGCTTGCGCGGAGGGTTGCAGGCCGCCGCCGCCCAGTCCCTGCATGATCCGGAAGAGCACGAGGAGGGGAAGGCTGGGAGCAATGCCGCAGAGCAACGAACTGCCGGTGAAGATGACTACGCAGGTCATGTAGAAGCGCTTGCGTCCAAACAGTTCGGTGAGCCAGCCGCTGAGTGGCAGAATGATGGCGTTGGAGATGAGGTAGGAGGTGAGCACCCAGGTGCTCTCATCGACACTGGCCGAGAGCGAGCCGGCGATGTGAGGCAGGGCAACGTTGGCGATGCTGGTGTCCAGCACTTCCATGAAGGTCGCCAGCATTACGGTCATGGCGATGAGCCAGGGGTTGACCTTGGGGTGCGGATGCAATGACACGGAGGACTGCAAGGACACTACTCGAATACCTCCGTGGCCGTGGCAATCAGCTCCGCTAAAAACGTTTCGCGCGAGACGGCCAGCTTTTGGCCGGAGATGAGCAGCAGGATGGCTCCGTGCATGCAAGCGAGCAAGGTCAGGGAGTAAGAATCAGGATCGAGTGCCAGCTTTCGGTCGGCGATGCACTCGGCGACCACGTTCCGGAAATGCTCGCGCAGAGCGTGGCGCGAAGGAATCTCCACGCCGGCAAATGCGGCATCGAGAAAAGCCAGACGATAGTGGCAAGGATGAGCGGCGCAGAAACGGATAAATGTCGCCATGCGGGCGCGCAACTGCTGCACCAGCGGGAGATCGGGGTGAGGCCGCTCCAGGTTGCGAAACATGTGGGCAAAGGATTCTTCGCAGATGGAAAGGAGAAGCTCCTGCTTGCTGGCGAAATGGCGATAGACGGCCATGGGCGAGCAACCGGCGGCCTGGCCGATGCGGCGCATGGAGACACTTTGGTAGCCCTGGGCGGCGAAGAGCTTGCGGGCGCTTTTGAGAATGGTCTCGCGAAGATTGCCGGAAGCGACGGTTGTGGGCATGGTTGTTTACGCCGTACGCATTATGCTTACACTGTACGCATACGATGTCAAGCTGCCGGTGCGAGAGGCAGAGAACAAGCGTTTCGATGCGCAAATTTATCAGGCTGCACCTTGGGAGGGCTGGCTTCCATCTAAAATAGAAAGACGATGGCCGCCGAGGAAGAGGTACTAGGAAAATCGTATGACCAGCGAATGGTTCGCCGGTTGATCATGTACCTGAGCCCCTACCGGCTGCAGGTGGCCCTGGCGATGATGGCTATCGTACTGAAGGCAGGTGCCGACGTGCTCGGGCCCTACCTGACGATGACGGCGATCGACAAGTACCTGGCGGCGCGCCCTGGGGAGCACTCGTTCCTAGACCGCTTTCTGAGCCCAGAGCCGATGGTTGGAATCGCGCAGATCGGCGGCATCTTCCTGGGCGTGCTCCTGCTGGGCTTCCTCTTTGAATTCACGCAGACGTACATGATGCAGTGGACCGGGCAGAAGGTGATGTTTGACCTGCGCAGCCAGCTCTACCGGCATCTGCAGCGGATGGACATCTCGTTCTTCGACAAGAATCCGGTGGGACGGCTGGTGACCCGGGTAACAACCGACGTGGACGCGCTGAATGAGATGTTCACTTCGGGAGTGGTTTCCATTGTTGAAGACGTCTTCGTATTGGCAGCGATTCTGGGAATCATGCTCAGGAAAAACTGGCGGCTGGCGCTGATTGCCTTCGTGGTATTGCCGGTGATTGTTCTTACGACGCAGATCTTCCGCAGAGCGGTTCGCGACAGCTACCGGAGAATCCGGGTGGCGATTGCGCGGATTAACTCGTTTCTGCAGGAACACGTTAGCGGCATCGTTCCCCTGCAACTGTTCAACCGCGAGCGCAAGTCATTTGAGGAATTCGAGGTGGTGAACGCGCAGCACATGGAGGCCTACAAAGACGCCATCATGGCCTATGCGCTTTACTACCCGGTGGTGGAAACCTTGTCGTCGGTTGCGATTGCCTGCGTGCTCTGGTACGGCGGACACATGGTGCTGGCGGGGATCACGACACTGGGCGTGCTGGTGGCATTTATGCAATATGCGCAACGATTCTTCCGGCCGATTCAGGATCTGAGCGAGAAGCTCAATATTCTGGAATCGGCTATGGCCGCTGCGGAACGGGTGTTCAAACTGCTGGACACCGAACCAAAGATTCAATCGCCCGAGGTTGAGAAAGAGCCGCAGGGAGCAGGACGGATCGAGTTCGACAACGTGTGGTTCGCCTACCGCAGAGTTCCGGTGGAAAAGGACGGCAAAACAATTCCAACTGAAGAGTGGGAGTGGATTTTGCGCGGCGTCTCATTCGTGATTGAGCCGGGCGAGACGGTGGCGATTGTGGGGCATACGGGGGCAGGGAAGACGACGATCATTTCTTTACTGCTGCGCTTTTACGATGTGCAGAAGGGGGCGGTTCGCATCGACGGCGTGGATGTCCGCGAGATGAATCTGCAGAAGTTACGGCGGCGCTGCGGCGTGGTGTTGCAGGACCCGTTCCTGTTCAGCGGGACGATTGCGGATAACATCAAGCTGGGCTCGGAGCACGTGACGCGCGAGGCGGTGGAGCGTGCGGCGGAAGAAGTGAACGTTGCGGATTTTATTCAGACGCTTCCAGGAGGGTTCGACTCGCTGCTGCAGGAGCGAGGAAACTCGTTGTCAACCGGGCAGAAACAGCTAGTGTCGTTCGCGCGAGCGTTGGCCCATAATCCGCGCATCCTGATTTTGGACGAAGCAACCTCAAGCGTGGATACGGAGACCGAGTTCCGGGTACGCGAGGCACTGAGCCGGCTGGTGGAGGGACGAACCTCTCTGATCGTTGCACACCGGCTTTCGACCATCCAGCGCGCCGACAAGATTATTGTGATGCACAAGGGCAAGGTGCGCGAGATGGGCACGCACCAGCAGCTGCTGGCGGTGAGAGGCGTGTACTGGAAACTCTACCAGTTGCAGTACAAGGACCAGGAGCTGGGGGCGGGTGCCGCGGCGGTGCCTCAGCAGCTGCAACCGGAGGCGCGGGCGGATTAGGTCTGCGCGCCCGGCTGAAAACGTAGAACTTGGCAAAGAAGCCGCTCGGCACATCCACAAACATTCTCCAGGCTGCCATCCTCGCCTGATATTCTGTCGGCGCGTATGTCCACCGCTGAAAAACCAAATTTGCGTCCGCTACGGGTGATGATCTCGGCCGGAGAAGCTTCCGGCGAGATGTATGGCGCGGAGCTGCTGACGGCGTTGCGCGAGCTGGCCGGAGGGACGGGTAACGCTGCACAGCAGGCCGCTGGCGCCGGAGGTGAAGTTGAATGCTTCGGCATGGGCGGCGAGCGCATGAGCGAGGCGGGATGCGGGCTGGTTGTCCACGCGCGCGAAGTGGCCGTGGTTGGATTGTTTGAGGTGATCAGCCACCTGCCGAGGATTTATCAGAAGTTTCACAAACTGCTGGCAGAGGTGGATCGGCGAAGGCCGGACGTGGCCGTGCTCATAGATTTCCCGGATTGGAACATGCGGCTGGCAAGGCAACTGCACCGCCGGGGGATTCCGGTGGTGTATTACGTGAGTCCGCAGCTTTGGGCGTGGCGCAAGGGCAGGCTGAAGCTGGTGCAACGGTACGTCAGCGAAATGCTGGTGATCTTTCCGTTTGAGCGTGAATTTTACGCGCGGAACGGAGTGCAGGTGGAGTTCGTTGGGCATCCGCTGACCGAGCTGGAGCCGCCGAAGGTGAGCCGGGAGGAGTTCGCGGCGCGCTGGGGGCTGGATGCGTCCCGCAGGTGGATTGCGCTGCTGCCGGGGAGCCGCAGGAAAGAGCTGCGTATGAATCTGGCCGCCATGCTAGGTGCAGCGCGACGGCTGGGAGATGGCTTCGAGTTCGTGATGCCGGTATCGAGCACGCTGGACACGGAGTGGGTGCGGGAGCAGATTGCGCTGTGCGCCAGCCAAGTGGAGGTAAAGCTGACGGATGACGCGCGAGCCAGCCTGCTGCATGCGCGGGTAGGCGTGGTGGCCAGCGGAACGGCCACGGTTGAGGCGGCGCTGATTGGCACGCCATTTGTGATGGTCTATCGCGTGGCGGGGCTGACCTGGACGCTGGGAAGGCATCTGGTGAAGTTGCCTTTCTACGGCATGGTGAACCTGGTTGCAGGGCGCAAGGTGGTCCCAGAGCTGATTCAGGATGGATTTACGCCAGAGAGCGTAGAGCGGGAAGTACGCAGGCTGCTTGAAGATGGCGAGGCGCGGCGGCGCATGACGGAAGAACTGGCCGAGGTGAAGTCCAAGATGGCGGGAGAGCTGGACTCGGCTGCGGCTCAGGGGATGTTTGGAGGAAGTGCAGCGCAGCGGGCGGCGCGGGTTGTATTACGCGTTGCGGAAAGTGCGGTGCGGGGCAGAGAATAACCGCGCCTCCTGGGAAGGCACTCAGCATCTTCTGTACGATTACTTACATCAACTATGGTTGTGCAACTTAGCGAGAGCAAAATGCGATTGCGATTTGCGGGACGGATACGGACGCGAGCCGTTCTCATGGCGCTGGCCATACTAGCCGGCCTGCTCCCGGCCGCAACGCTGCAGGCCGCAGAGAAGCCTCGCATCCAGGCAGAAGATTACACGATTGAGGCCAAGGTTATTCCCCAGTCGCACAAGCTGATGGCGCGCGCGGTAGTCAAGTTTGTAGCGCTGGACGACATCAGCATTGCAAGCTTCGAATTGCACAACGCGTTGCGCGTGACCCAGGTGAAGGATGAGCAGGGAAATGTGCTGCCTGCGGAACGCGTATCCCAAGACTCGACGGTTCGCGTCTCTCTGCCCAGTGGGATGACCAAGGGTCAGGAAGCGACTCTGACGTTTATATATGAGGGCAATGTGACCTCGGCGGACGATAGTCCGGTTCCAGGACTGAAGCTGGCGTACGTGGGCGATCCGATCACCTATCTGCTGTATTCCGGACGCTGGTTTCCGGTGACTAACTACGGCATTGACCGCTTTACTGCAAGGCTCAAGATCAGTGTGCCTGCTGGTTACACGGTGATCTCAAGCGGAGGCGAGGGCGCTAGCGAGCGGCAGGCGGAAGAAGCCGACAAACACTCTGGTGGTGGAGACACTCCGAAGCTGCAGACACGCGAGAGGCCTGGGCAAAGGGCAAAGACGGCGACGGCGCCATCCAGCAGTGACGGGTCTATAACCGACCCTGGCATGAAGACGGTGAGCTTTACCTGGAGCAAGCCGAGTTTTCCGGGCACGGTGGTAATTGGAAAATTTGTGGACACCCCGGTGAGCGAAGCGGGAATGACGGTGCACGTGTACTTTTTGCAGGACAAATCCAGTTTTGCCGAGGAGTATGGCGAGACGGCGGCCAAGGAGCTTGGTTTTTTCGTCACTCTCTACGGAGTTCCCATCAGTTCGGAGTTGAAGCTGGTGGAGTTGCCAGACGATTCGGTGCCCTCGACGTGGGCTCCGGAGGTGGCGGGGATTGCGGCGCGCAACATTAACGCGAAGGTGAATTACCGGCTGCTGGCCAATGCCATCGCGCACCAGTGGTTTGGCACCATCGTGAGCCCCGCGACGCGCAATGACTGGTGGATACAGGACGGCGGCGCGCGCTACAGCGAGAGCCGTTACATCGAGTACGCGGCCGGTCCGGCGGGTGCGCAGGAGGCTGTGAAGGACATGGCGGTGGGAGCGTTGGCCTATGAAAGCGTTCCCCTCGGACAGATCGGAACTCTCGACACATTTGACCCGGTCTTCCAGTCGTTGGCCAACGACAAGGGCGGAATGATCTACCACATGCTGCGCTGGGTGATGGGAGATCAAAAGTTCGACAAGACGATGCGTAGCCTCTTTCAGAGCTACGTGGGAAAGCCGGTGGGGCTCAAGGATCTGCAGAGGGTGGCCGAGGGAATTCAGGGCGAGCAGCTGACCTGGTTCTTCTCGCAGTGGCTGGACTCGACCGGTGCCCCAGAGTTCAAGGACAAGTACACGGTGTACCGGATTCAGAAAGGCTTCCGCGTGGTGGGTCAGATACAGCAGGATCTCGACCTGTTCCGGATGCCGGTGCAACTGAAGATCGACACCGACGGTAAGACGGAGGAGAAGACCGTCGACGTGGTTGGAACCAACTCCAGCTATTCAATTGAGACCTTCGGCAAGCCGCGTAGAATCACTCTCGATCCGAACAACTGGGTGCTGAAGAACTCGGGAGACTTGAAGTTGCGGACGGCGATCATGCGCGGGCAGCAGATGGTGCAACAGGGAAATCTGGCCGAGTCGCTGAAGGAGTTTCAAAAGGCGATCGATCAGAACAAGAATAGCTCGCTGGCCCACTATCGGATTGCCGAGGTCTTCTACCTGCAACGGAATTACCAGGCTGCGGCGAACGCCTATCGCGATTCTCTGAATGGCGACGGCGAGCCGAAGTGGACGGAGGTCTGGAGCCATATCCAGCTGGGCAAGATCTTCGACATCACCGGACAACGCGAACGCGCCTTGGGCGAATACCGGCAGGCGCTGCAGACCAATGACAATACGCAGGGAGCGCTCGACGAAGCGCGCAGGTATTTGTCGGCACCGTTTGCGAGAGCGGATACGTAACTTACAAAGTGGGCACCAGCTTCAAGCCCCCGCGGCGGCGTGTCCGTCGCGCGTGATGCTGTAGCTGGAGGCCATGCGCTCGGCAAGCTTTACGGCCACGGCGAGCGCACGAGCACCAGTGAAGGTGGAGCAGTGGATCTCGGCCTGGTCTCCGGAAAAATACATGCCAACGATGGACGCAGCCTTGGTCGCGGTGTCGCTCAGGTCGAGTGCATGGCAATTGCTGACAATGACCGTGTCTGGCAAGACGATGCGGTCGAGCAGGCAGAACATCTCAAGCTTGGATTCCTGTTCGTCGGGACCGGTTTCCATTACTATGCGAGCCCGCCGTGCAGCATCTTCGATGCTGGTGGCGCACTCGATGCGGGCGAAAGCCTCATCGGCGCGTGCCTGCTCCAACGTGCCGGAGCTGACCTCGTCGTCCAAGGTCTGGCGGATCTCCTGCTGCGCGAACGCGAGCGAGGTAGGGATCAAGTCCTCAAGAACCACGCGATACCCGGCCACGGCGGCCCGACGGGCCAGTGCCCGTCCGACCCTTCCGGCGCCAATCACCGCGATTATCTCCGCATCCATATCCGGAGCCGACATCGCTATTTGTCCAAGTCTTCGACCATCTTGGTGAAATTCGGATCCGAGTTGCGCATGTACTCGGCAAGCTTCTTGCGCTCTTCCGGCGAAATGAAGCCGCTGCCGACGACAATGCGCCGGAGTGTGGTGGAGATGTCGTCCACGTAATTCATCATTCGAATCAGTTCGCCGCTTGAAGCCATGATGCCTCCTGAAGACTCTAGATGTGTATTGGTTCCGTAAGACACAGCAAAACAGTATTGTCTGCGTTCGACGTGGGTTGCGTCAAAGCCGATGGCCGGAATGTGACGCACTTGGCCCCAATCACCCGCATCTAAACGAGTCGGATGCAGGATTCGTTTCCTGCGGACACTCCCAAAATGCGCACGCAGACACCCACGCACCCTGAGACAGCCAACGAAGCAGCCGAGTTCCTGCAGCGGCTGGCAGAGAACCAGCGCAGGGTGCGGCCTGGCTCGGTTTATCGCCTCCAGTTTAACCGCAACTTCCGTTTTGCGGATGGGATTCGCATGATTCCCTACCTGCAACGGCTTGGAATCACGACGCTTTATTGTTCGCCTATTCTTGCGGCGCAAGCCGGCAGCATGCACGGCTACGACATTACGGACCACAACCGTATCAATCCGGAGATTGGGAGCGAAGAAGAGCTGCAGCAAATGCTCGGCCTGCTGAAGGAAAACGGTATGGGGCTGCTGCTGGATGTGGTTCCCAACCATATGGGTGTGGGTTACGGGAACAATCTGTGGTGGGCGGACGTGCTGGAAAATGGCCGCGCGTCGGAGTACGCGAACTTTTTCGATATCGATTGGAGCCCGCTGAAGCCGGAGCTGCACAATAAGGTGCTGCTGCCGATCTTGGGAAATCAGTATGGCGAGGAGCTGGAAGCCGGCCGCATTGTGCTGGCGTTTGGACATCTAGGGTTCCGCGTGGAGTATTTTGACAAGGCCCTGCCGGTCGATCCGCAGACAATCCCATTGATCTTTCGCTCGGTACGCGAAGTTCGCCCGGCAGAGGAGACGCCGCGAGAGTTGTTGGCCCTTTTGGCCTCGCTGGCGGAGCTGCCGCCCCACACTGCTCCGCAGGCGGAGCGCACCTCACGACGGCAACGCGAAGTTCCCTTTCTGTTGCGCCGTTTTGTGGAGTTGGTGGAGCGCTCGGAAGAGGTACGGGACTATGTTCGGGCGGCGGTGGAAAGGCTCAATGGGACGCCGGGTAATACCCGCAGCTTTGACGCTCTGCACGAGCTGCTGGAGGCCCAGGTGTACCGGCTGGCGCACTGGCGGGTCTCGGCCGAAGAAATCAATTACCGACGCTTCTTCGACGTCAACGATCTAGTCGGGCTGCGAATGGAAGACCCGCAGGTCTTTGCTGCTACTCAAAAGCTGATTCGCCGTCTGCTGGCAGAGGATGCAGTGATCGGATTGCGAATTGACCATCCGGATGGGATGTTCAACCCTCCGCAGTATTTCACGCGTTTGCAGATGCTGTTTGCGGCGGCCAAGCTCTTTGGGCCGGTAGCGGTGGGCGAGCTGGCAGAAAACGGGATTGAGATGGTCGTGCAGACCACGTTTGGTCAGCATGCGCTGCAGCCGGGCAAGGAGCCGTTTTACGTGGTGGTGGAGAAGATTCTCGCCAAGGGTGAGGCGCTGCCGCGCGAATGGCCGGTTAGCGGAACCGTGGGATATGAGTTTGCCAATGCGGTGAATGGAATCTTCATCGATGCGCGGAATCAGAAGAGCTTCACCAATCTGTATCACCGGCTGATTGGAGAATCGCTGAACGTGGAGCGGCTGATTTACCAGGCGAAGAAACTCGTGATGTCCTCCGCGCTCTCCAGCGAGGTCAACGTGCTCAGCCACATGCTGGACGAGATCAGTTCGGCCAACTGGCGGGCCCGCGACTTTACACGCAAGGTGCTGCGCGACGCTATCCGCGAGACCATCGCCTGCTTTCCCGTATACCGGACCTACGTGGACGAGCGCGGTAACATCAGCACTCGCGACCGCGAGTACATCGCACGGGCCGTCGCATCCGCAAAGCGCATCAACGGTTCCATGGCGCCACAGGTGTTTGACTTTCTGCAGGACATTCTGCTGTTGCGCGAGGACAGCGGTGGTACGCCGATTCATGGCTATCGCAAGCAGCTCTACTTCTCCCTGAAATTCCAGCAGCTCAGCGGGCCGGTGATGGCAAAGGGGCTGGAAGATACGGTTTGTTACGTGTACAACCGGTTCATCTCGGTGAACGAGGTGGGTGGAAACCCGGGCAGCTTCGGGGTTAGCGTCGAGGAGTTCCATGAGGGCAACCGGACGCGGGCGGAACTGTGGCCCGGTACACTGCTCACGACCTCCACGCATGACACCAAGCGCAGCGGGGACGTGCGCATGCGTCTCGACGTTTTGAGCGAAATGCCGCGTCCATGGGCGGCGCAGGTGATGCGATGGCGGCGGGTAAATCGCGGTAAGCGCAAGACGACCGATGACGGCCACATTGTGCCCGATCACAACGAAGAGTATTACCTCTACCAGACCTTGGCAGGTACCTGGCCGATGCCGGGGAAGGCAACGCTTTCTGCTAACGAATGGGCGCTCAGCCGCGAGGAACGGCTTACCTACATCGCACGAATCCAGGAGCACATGGAGAAGGCGGTGCACGAGGGCAAGATCAATCTGAGCTGGATTAATCCGAACCAGCAATACACCGAGGCCCTGCGAAGATTTGTGGCGCAGATTCTATCGCCCGGCACTGAGGCCAAGCCCAACAACTTTTTGCGCCTGATGCACGACTTTGTGCCGCGCCTGGCATGGTTTGGAATGCTCAACTCGGTGGCAGAAACCTTGCTGAAATTAACCTCGCCGGGCGTGCCTGACGTTTATCAGGGAGGAGAGCTGTTCGACTTTAGCCTGGTTGATCCCGATAACCGGCGTCCGGTGAATTTTGCCCCCGCTGAAGCGTACCTGCAGGAGTTTGAGAGCCGCGAACCGAGTCCTGAACTTTGCAGGGAGCTACTGGAGCAGTGGACGGATGGACGATTGAAGCTCTGGGTTACACACCGTGCGCTGCATGCGAGGAGCGAAGCAGGCGATCTGTTTCGCCATGGAGACTACCAGGTGGTGCGCCCGGAAGGCGAGCGTGCAGAGCACGTGCTTTCCTATGCGCGCCGCCACCTGCGAAGTGCGGCACTGGTGGCGGTGCCGCGGCTGTTTTTTACCATGTTGAACGGAGAGGCCCGGTTGCCCCGGGCAGAAGATTGGGGCGCGACGCGATTGCGGGTACCCCACGAGTTCCGCGGCCACACACTTTATAACCCGCTTACCGGCGAGGATGTCCATGTTCGGGAAGACGGTGAGTTGCTATGCGGCGAAGTTTTCGCCAGTTTCCCGGTGGTTCTGCTGGTCGAATGAGGACTGGCGATCGGTGACCTCGGCAAGGGTGGCGAGTTTCTGTGCAAGGCCCGGTTGCAGGGCTCCAGACTGGTAGCGCCAGGTCCAGTTGCCATCGCTATAGCTCGGTACGTTCATGCGGGCTTCCGAGCCCAGGTCCAGCACATCCTGCAAAGGCACCACACAAAGGTTTGCCGTGGAGCTCTGCGCGAGGCGAACCATCGCCCAATTGACTCCGTCGCTGGTATCTCCGAGCAGCGAGCCGGCATATTTCCGTTCGTTCTCCGAGCAGTTCTTCCACCAGCCCAGCGTCGTATCGTTATCATGCGTCCCGGTATAGACCACGGTATTGGATTGATAGCGGTGCGGCAGGTAGATATGTGCGCCAGGGTCGCCGAACGCGAATTGCAGAATCCTCATGCCAGGCATCTGCCAGCGATCGCGGAGAGCGGTGACGTCGGGCGTGATCACACCTAGGTCCTCGGCAATGAACGGCAGGTCGCCGAGCTTTTCACGCAGCACGCGGAAGAGATCTTCGCCGGGACCGTCTGCCCAGCGGCCGTGGACCGCAGTCGGCTCGCTGTTGGGAATCTCCCAATACTGCTGGAATCCGCGAAAGTGATCGAGGCGGATGATGTCGCAGCTCCCCAGCGCCCAGCTCATGCGCTTGACCCACCAATCGTAGCCGCGCTGCTTTAGCTCAGCCCAGCGATAGACGGGGTTCCCCCAGCGTTGGCCGGTCTCCGAAAAGGCATCGGGTGGAACTCCGGCGACGCACTCTGGCTCCAGGGTATTTGCATCGAGGCGAAATGTGTCAGGATGGGTCCAGACGTCGGCGGAGTCGTAGCTGACAAAAATGGCGACGTCGCCGATGATCTTTACGCCCTTTTCCCGGCTGTATGCGTGCAGAGCGCGCCACTGCTCAAAGAACGCGAACTGCAGGAAACGGGAGCGATCAAGTTCGTCGCGGAGTTCCTCGCGGGCCTCGGCCATAGCCTTAGGTTCGCGATGCGCCAGTTCGTGCGGCCAAGTATTCCAGCTCCGCTGTTCGTAACGAAGGCGCAACGCCTCAAACAAGACGTAGTCTTCCAGCCACCAGGAGTTTTCGGCAACGAAGCCATCGAAGCGCGCCCTCGGCTCGCCAGTCGCATGGCACAGAAAACTGGCTGCGGCTTCCTGCAACAGCGGAAGCTTCTCGTTCATGACACGTGCGTAATCGATGGGGCCTTGCTGAAGGTTGAGCGAGTCCACGCGTTCGCGCGAGATCATTCCGCGCTCCGCCAGCCGCTCCAGACTGATCAGCAGAATGTTGCCGGCAAACGCCGAAGTAGAAGAGTAGGGCGAGTTTCCGAGGCCTACGGGATTCAGCGGCAGAATCTGCCAGAGTCCCTGGCGCGCAGCAGCGAGAAAATCTATGAACTCATAGGCTGCTGGCCCAAGGTCGCCGATTCCGCCGTGGGCAGGCAGGGAGGTGGGATGCAGTAAGATTCCGGCACTTCGCTTGTCGAGCATGGGATAGATGCCACTGACTACATGAATAACAGCTTCTTGTATAGGATGCATCGCCGGAATGCATACCGGCGAACAATAATCGGGGAGGATGACCCTCCCCGTATGCAGAGATTGTTGCTTCCACTATTCCGAGGCGCCGCTTAATGCAGCCATCTTTTTCTTGTCCACTATGATCTTTCCCTGCTTCTCCAGACGGTCGCGCAGAGAAGCAACGAAGACTTCCTCGGCTTCGGAACGCTTCCGGTCCAGCAGCGATGCCTTGATCTGGTCCTTCACCGCATCAAACTCGGCGTCAGTCGGCCCCTGCTTCTCGGTGAGGGCAACGACCACGCCCTTTTGTCCGAGGCTGATGGCTTGGCTGATCTCGCCCGGCTTCATGTCAAAGACCTGTGGAACGGAGGAGGCGACCTGGCCAAGATCGGGCACCTGACCGTCCGGAGCTACCAGATCGCTGCTTTTCACGGTTGCACCAACGGCTTTGGCGGCTTCGCGCAGGTTATGCGATGCATGTGCCTTATCGCTGAGTTCCTGGGTCTTCTGCGCCAGCAGAGCCTGCGCCTTCTGCTGTTTTAACTCCATCGCGATACGATCTTTTACCTGATCGAAGGTGGGCGCTGCGGGTGGTTTCACCTCTGTAACCTGAGCGACGGCGAAACCGTGCGCCAGAGGAACGGCGACGGGAACGTCGTTGGGCTTCATGGTAAAGACGGTGTCAGAGAATTGCGGGGAAGAGCCGATCCCAGGCAGCGGAGCGTTGCGCGCAATGAAACCGCTGTCCTGCACCTGCAAGCCATTAGAGGCGGCGGCTTTTTCCAGACCGCCAGACTTGGCCTGGTTTTCTACCGTATGAGCGAGTTGCTCGGCATTTCTTTGATTCTTTTGCGCCGCTACGATCGGTTCAATCTCTGAGCGGACGTCGTCCAGCGAGCGCGCGTGCGCCGCTGTCTTGTCATCCACGTGGATGATTTCAAAACCATAGCTCGTCTGAATCAGGTCAGAAGACTGACCCTTGGCGAGGCTGAATGCAACTTTTTCAATCTCAGGCGCGGTGCCCGAACCCTGCACGAGCTGGCCTACTGAACCGCCATTCTTGGCAGTGGCGGTGTCGTCGGAATACTTCTTCGCGAGTGTGGCGAAATCTGCACCCTTGTGAAGCTGATTCACGACGTCCTGTGCCTTTGCTTTCGCGGAGTCCACTTGCTTGGCGTCCACTTTGCCGTCAGGGCCAGGCAGAGGGAGTTTGATCAGGATGTGCCGAACCTTCACCGACTCAGGCACGCGGTACTCAGCGGCATGCTGCCGGTAGTAAGCCTGCAGGTCATCGCTGGACGCCTTGGCAGCGTTGGGAAGCCGCGCCGGATCGATCACCACATACTTGACCTTACGCACTTCGGGAATTGTGTTTGCAAACTGCTGCTGATTCTTTTCATAGAAAGCGCGCAGCTCGGGGTCGCTTACAGAGACGGATTTCTCGAGGTCGGCAACGCTGAGCACCGCGTAGTCAAACTTTACCTTTGTCTTGATCTTCACAAAAGCATCGTGCACCTCGGCGTTGGAGACAAATACCCCGGCGCCGATAACCGAACGCAGCTTGCGCATGGTCAACTCGTCGCGCAGTTCCTGCTCAAACTGCGGAACGCTGAGGTTGAACTGCGACGCCACCAGATCACGGTACTGGTCCGCACCGATGAATAATCCGTTCGGGTAAAGTGCCTGAGAGAGCCCGCCGTGCTGCATTTCGTAACGCAGATCGTCATCGGTAGCGGCAAGACCAAGGCGCTTTGCCTCCCGCAGATACACCTTCTGCATCACGATGGCATCGACTGCCTGGGGCAGAACATAAGGCTTGAACTGCGGGGGAATGTGACGCTGCTGCATTAAGTTGCGAGCCACCTGATCCACTTCTTGATTGGTGACTTCCTGTCCATCTACCTTCGCAACCGAATTGGCACCGACACCCTGGCCGCTAATGTCACTGAAGACTCCGCCGCCGCTGGTGGGAATGAGATAGAGGACCATCATAATGCAGACGATGGAAAGAATGCCGACCAGAAGAATTCTCTGAAATCGGCCCTGGGTTTGCAGAAATCGAATCATCTTCCAATAGGCTCCGAAATAGTAGAGGGCGAATACAGGATTATAAACCAGTGCCTTGAATTGACCGAATCTGGGCGATCAGGGCAAACGAGGATGCGCCAATCGCCACCCAATGAAGAACTTCGCGCTTCGAGGCCAGAAATACCCATTCCAGCCCGGTCCCCTTTCCTTGCCTGGCGGGGGGCGTGGTGTAATGATATCCACTATCTATGTCGCAGAAGAAACAGGGACTTCGTCGCAAGTGGGCCGCGTTTAGCAGGCGCCTTAGGGAGTTGCGCATGATTGCCCATGGTTTGGCGGACACCGACCATGTGGTAATGGCTCACATCATTCCAATGCGGCGATGCAATTTGGCCTGCGCCTACTGCAATGAGTACGACGCGGTGAGCAAACCTGTTCCGCTGGAGACGATGTATCAGCGCCTGGACCACTTGGCACGGTTGGGGACGGCAATTGTAACCATCAGCGGCGGCGAGCCTGTTCTGCATCCCGAACTTGATGAGATCATCCGCCGCATCCGCGACAACGGCATGATCGCCGGTATGATCACCAATGGATATCTGCTAACCGCCGACCGCATTGAACGGCTGAACCGCGCCGGGCTCGACCACATGCAGATCTCCATCGATAATGTGACACCCGACGACGTTTCCAAAAAGAGCCTGAAGGTTCTGGACAAGAAACTTCAATTGCTCAGCGAATTTGCTGAATTCCACGTCAACATAAACAGCGTTGTCGGAGGAGGAATTCATAATCCGCACGATGCGCTGGTGGTAGGACGCCGCGCTCGCCAGCTTGGTTTCACCTCAACGGTTGGAATCATCCACGACGGCGACGGTCAATTGCGTCCGTTGAACGGCGATGAGCGCGAAGTATTTTTCAAGATGCATCAGATGGAGCGCAAGAACTACTCGCGCTTCAACTGGTTTCAGACGAACATCGCCAACGGCAAGCCGAACAATTGGCGTTGCCGCGCGGGAGCACGCTACATCTACATCTGCGAAGATGGGCTTGTGCACTATTGTTCGCAGCAGCGCGGGTATCCCGGTGTTCCGCTTCTGCAATACTCCAAGGCTGATGTGCACCGTGAGTTCGTCACCGCCAAGGGATGCTCGCCCAATTGCACGGTGAGCTGCGTTCATCAGGTGAGCTACATTGACTTCTGGCGCTCGCCGCAAACTCTGCAACCACAGGCGCGCTCTGGCGACGTTGGAGACCTGATTCAGATTCAAAGCGACTGACCGGGGAGCATTCTGACCACTTTAAGACATGATGTGGAGTGTCACCGCCCTGGGATGGAGCATTGCGCGATACAGAGGTGTTTGTTAGTATCAAAAAGGTCCTGAGCCAATCAGAACCGCAGTACGGATGACCACGCAACTCTCCGTATCTGGTCTGCAGTAGCGTAATTCAGAAGGGCGCGTAGCTCAATTGGCAGAGCAACTGACTCTTAATCAGTAGGTTGTAGGTTCGATTCCTACCGCGCTCACCACTTAACTATCTCAAGCAGAACGCTTTACAGTCTGTCCACCGAGTCTCTTCGCGGGTGGCAATTTTCGACGGTTACCAGCATCGGTGACCACCTTTTTCTCGGACGCCATTTTTGTGAATGCGCGCTCGATCGCATCTGCCTGGGGATGGCAGTACCGCTGCGTGATGGTGATCGAACTGTGTCCGGCAATGCGAGCCAAGGTGAAGGCGTCGCAACCAGACTCCGCAAGCCTCGTCAGGGCAGAGTGCCTCAGACAGTAGGGCTCAAACGGTTTCACACCGGCTTTCAGCGCTTCCGAGTGCCGGGATATATATTCCTTGGCAAGTTTTGTGGAATCCGCTACAGAGGTCACCCAGGAACCTGTTTGACCCTCTTTCTCCCACTTGTCATAGGCATCCCTAGCCGCCTGAAGTTTTCGAAGCGCGTCTCCGTGCTGAATTTTGGCCGTGCTCTCTTCCAAGTGCCCGGATTCGGAGCCCGAGGGAAACACCCAGCCCTCGGACGGTTTGTTCTGGGCTTCGTGACGCTCGCTCAGAACCCTATACACTTCCGGCACCATTGGCAGGAGGCGCCGAGCCGCTTTGGTCTTCCCGTCAGCGATCTGAATCATGCTCCGCCGCCCGTTGAGCAGGACATGCTCCCAGCGCAATTCGTACGCCTCTCCCGGACGCATGCCCGTTCCAAAGAGGACTGTCGCCACGTCACGCCAGGGCTGCCGACACAGTTCTCGATACGCAAGAAACTCCTCCTCAGTCACAATGCGTTCGCGCTGACGTTCACCTTTTGCAAGCGTGACATGAGGCGCACGATTGAGTTTTCCCCATTGATAGGCCAAGTTGAGTGCGCGTCGGAGCGTGCGGAGGCCGCAGTTAATCGTAGAAACTGCGAGTTCGGAATAGTGCGCTGCAAATTGCGCCGCGTGCTGATCGGTGATTTCATCAAGGCGCAAACGGTTCAGGCCCGAGTCGAGAAGCCGCTTTGCTCCGAAGCTGTAATATTCATACGTTTTCTGCTTCGTCGATTCAAACTTGGTTTTCACAAAGGGCAGGAAGTCGTCCTTGAGGAATTCTGCGAGAGTTGGTGCGGGCTTTACTTGGAGAATTCCAAAGTTCCCCTCCGCCAGTTCTGTCCGAATTTTTGCCTCGATTGAGCGTGCTGTTTTCTTGTCCGTAGCGCGCGTGCATTCGTGTATCATCTTGCCTTGAAAACGAAACTTCACTCGGTAATAACGACGCCCTTTCGGTTTATAGATCATGTGCGCTTCCTTTCTATTGGATTTACCTGCCGGTCTTTGCTCGGCAGGAAACGGCCAATTCCTTCGTCAACGTCTCTTTTCAATTCCTGTAGATCGATTGTGTAGTAGGTATCTCCTCCGATGCTGAGCTTTGGAGGCTTTGAGAGATCGAATAATTCCGCTGTAGGTCCAGACTCACTACGTCTCAGCATCACCCCCAATGCGACAGAACGGCCACGCTCGTCAATTCCGAGCAAATCGCGATTCTCTATACTTTGCAACACCTCCGTAACAGTCTTCGGAGTGAAGCCGTCATCTGTCATGCGTCGAGCCAATGCAATTCTGCACAGGTCACAATCACTAAAAAGTCTTCGCGAGCCGTAGCCTGTTCCCGTCTGCCCGCTTGGCGACAATCCAAATGTTCTAGCGTCCACAAACTTCTGAACGCGCCACAGCTTCATATCCAAGATTTTGGCTACTTGGCCGGTTCCGAATTGAGGGACAAAGAACTGCGGCGTGGCTAGTGGGTCACGAGTTGAACGTTTTACCATTGTAATGCTCCTAGCGTTGTGTACTTATTATGTCGCTACGCCGGAAAAACAATGTTATAATAACTCTATCTTTTGGGCGAGGTCAACTCCTCGCAAGAAAGGAAGGCATGCAAAACACTGAGAAACACACCGTGAGTGTGAGGCAGGCCGCTCAAATGCTCGGCACGACGCTGACTTTCGCGTACCACGAGCTTTGGGCAAATCGCTTTGCCGGGGCAAGAAAGGTGGGAAAGCACTGGGAGATTCCCGTGGAGAGTATCCGGAATCGGAGGAAGGAGAGATCAGTGTAATGGAAACACTAGCAGTCGGGATCAGTGAAGCGGCGAGCATGCTTTCAGTGAGTCCCGCAACAGTCCGGCGAGCAATTAGGAAAGGGACAATTCCCGGAAGACAACTTGGGAAAAGGGTCCTTATCCCTATTGAATCATTACAGCGACTTCTTTCCGGTACACCGGAAATCTCTTCTGTCGCGCGACGCGATCGAGGGGATCATGTCGCAGCCTGAAACCACCGGAAGAGGACGTACGTAACCAGCCTTGCGCTGTGCCCGTGTCGGCTCAAGCCGTCTCGGGCTGATATGAGCACTAAGAACAACTCAGAACTCAACCTCCGGCACTCGGGAGGCCGTTCCGACTCTGTGGAACGCAGCTACCCGGCTACCTCAAACTCTCAAACTGAACAAATCGGTTCACGCACGCACTCGCCGTGGTCTGTTCATGACCCGCCTCCATCAGAAACTTTGGCGACTGTCTTCAGAACTGGGGACCTGCCCTTTGCTGCCTTCCTGCATTCGACACGACAGCTTGAGTTCCTGCGATGTGAGCAGAGTTGCAATAGTTCCCGTATCGAGTTCCTATTCGCAGACCCGACCGGGAAAGGCGCAGAGCTGCTTGTGGCATTTGAGAGCGGGGCGCAATGCGCCGCCGTGACGTTCTACGACAGCGTTAGACATCTACGCCGGGTCATGACCAGAGCACAGAGTAATGGAGCAAGTGAACATGAGTCTGCAGCAAGAGCTCTCTGAGAGCACCCAACAAGAAGACAATTCCGTCGAATTGAAGCCAGACCAAGAACAGCAAGAAGCAGAACTGTCACGACCTCTTCTCGTTTCTGCTCCGACGCCACATCCTGTTTTACTCATCAGCAACCCCGACAAGCAGCGGAAACGCCTACGCACAATGGCCGCAGGCCTTGCTGCGGGTGGCGAGAGGTTGCGAAACATTGAGAATGCCTTGCTCCGCGAAAATGCGGAGCGCTTCCTTCCTACTCCGCTTGTTCAAGCCGAGGTGCTGAAAATCGCGAGGGATGCGCGGTTGAGTTGCAAACCGGCCATCATCGGAGATGGCATGGCACGGCCTGCCGAAACGAGTGAGCTTTGGACAGTTCACACGCTGGCAGACGCCCTGCAGCAGGAAGATGCTCCCCCGCCGTGGTTTATTGACGGGCTCGTACTCGCGGACTCCGCGACGCTCGTTTCAGGTCAGCCACATGCAGGCAAGTCCCTCAACTGGCTGGAAGCGCTACTCGAAGCAGTGGCTCACAAAAAGGTGTGGGGACACTTCGACGCGACCAAAATCGAGCGGGGCCTGTTCATCGAGACTGAAGACCCGGAGTTTGTCGTCAGGCAACGAATACGCGGGTTTTCGACAGGGTTGGGAATTGACCCTAGCAAGCCGCCAACGGGATTCTACTACGTTTGCCCCGGGCCATTTGTCCTGACTGAAGCCGAAGACAAGCTGTCAAAGCTGCTTGAAGAGTACAAGCCTCAAATTGTCGTACTCAGCACTTTGCAGGGGCTACTCGGCGAGAGAAACGTAAAAGAACAGGTGGACATGGCTCCGGTGAACGCCATGATTGTGAGGCTCTCGCGCAAATACTGTCCGATCGTGCTTATCACGCACTCACCTTGGGACAAAGAAAACAAACGCGCGCTGGGAACAGTGACCCAAACGGCAAATTTCCTTGTGACGATTCACTTTGAGAAGCACATTAAGGACTCCGGCGAGACTACAACAAACGTGACTCTCGACAGCAAACTAGGGATGTCACAGCCTCAGTTCTCGCTAAAACTCCACACTGAAAAGATCACTCGCCCAGATGGAACGATTTGCGATGAAGTCCGCAAAGTGACCTATGAGGGCGAGCCGAAGCTCACGGCGAAAGAGCAAATCTTGCGACAGCTTGAGACTGACCAGCTTGCGACCGCAGAGATGCTGGGTTCGAAGTTCAATGTCAGCGCTCGCTATGCGCGCAACGTCATTAAGGAGCATAAGGGAAAGGCGCAAGGCAAGCAAAAGAATGGCGGCAAGCAGAAGGAGAATGGCTGATGATCGGAGCGGAGTTCCGCGGGCAGTTCCATCGAAGCGTGGACATTGTTCCGCAAGTTGTTCCGCGGTGTTCCGCGACAACTCGTAACCGTCACCCGTTCAAAGACTTACCTCATGAGGAACAGTTCCACGAGTTGTTCATGCAAGTTCCGAGGAAGCGGAAGAACTGGGGGGAGCTAGTATAGCTCCCCAGTTCCGCTCCGGACCCGGTACAGGCTGTAAAAAGGGGCGTCACTACGCCGGAGCTGCAGTTTTAACCTCCTGAGACGACTACAAAATTTCGGGTTACGTGAGTGGACCTGATCCGCGTGACCTGATGGATAGAGCACTGGCTGTACGGGGCCGTGTCGAGGGTGTATGGAATTCCGCGTGCCGCTCGCGGCATCGGACAACGCACGCAGTGCGTAATCTGTAGACAGCCTTCGGATCGAACGCCAGGGTACGCTCATTTTCCTTCCGCGTCCGTTCTGAAGATATTCCGGGCCGTCGGACGTAATTGCCAGTGACGAGTCGCGATCGCTCATGGCTGGGCGGGTCCAACCGGAGAAGTAAATCCAGATGCCACCTGACTAAAGCGGTTTACCCAAGAGAATGTCGCCTGGAAAATGTGGCGCCTGTCACCGTACAAATAGGCGGCTTGCCGGTCCTATGATCGTATAGCAAACGGCGCCTTTGCTACACAGATCGCAAGTTCTAGGATTGCAGCAGTTCCCGCACCTTGCGCGCGAGGGTTCCTAGGCTGAACGGCTTTTGCAAGAACGCGGCTCCTGTCTCGTGAATACCATGCCTCGAAAGCACATCACCTGCATAACCGGAGATGTAGATAGTCTTCAGATCAGATCGTAGGCTTCCCAGCATCTGCGATAACTCTCTCCCACTCATTCCCGGCATTACCACATCCGTAGTTAACAGGTCGATGTGTTCCTCATGTTCGCTCACAACCTCTAACGCCTCCTTACCGGAGCCAGCAACGAGGACCGTGTATCCCAAGCCACCTAGATAATCACGCATCGCCTCCCTTAGAGCTGCTTCATCTTCGACGAGTAGTATCGTTTCGGTCCCTCGCGACCGTGTTTCGGCCTCCGCAACCTTCCCTTGGATGATCGCCTCCTTAGCCTTGGGTAAATAGATTGTGAAGCAGGCCCCCCGTCCCAGTTCGCTCTCTACCCACACCACGCCATTGCTTTGCTTCACAATGCCATAAATCATAGCCAGTCCCAATCCGGTTCCCCGACCGACCTCCTTGGTAGTGAAGAAAGGATCGAAAATTTTTCCCTGCATCTCTTTACTTATGCCCGTACCGGTGTCGCTGACCGACAGCCAGACGTAATCTCCAGGTGGGACAAACTGCTGCCCTTTAATTTCTCCTTTCGCCACCGTGATATTTCCAGTCGCGATTGTGAGCGTGCCACCTTGGGGCATTGCATCTCGGGCATTCACGCTAAGATTCATCAGAACCTGAACCATCTGATCCGGGTCAGCCTCAATCGCCCAGAGTGACTTTGCCGTACTGACTCGAAATTCAATATCCTCTCCGATGAGCCGCTTTAACATCTTCGAAGTCTCATCAATCACCGCATTCAAATCGAGCACGATCGGAGAAAGAATTTGCTTGCGGCTGAATGCCAACATTTGCCGCGTGAGGTTGGCGGCGCGATCGCTAGCCTTACCTCGCAGTGGGGCTACTGATTCTCGTGGGCTCCATTTTCATTGCCCCAGCCGCAGGAATGAAGCCTGAAGCAATCAGGGCAATGGCGGTAATGCTGACCACTGTCCTGTGGTGGGTACCCGCCTGGTCTATGCTGGCAAGCAAGCCGACTCCCGCGATAGTAACGGGATCGGCGGAAACCCTAAGAGCGAGTTTAAACTTCAGCTTCGTCGTGAGCGGCTCAGCGTCGTGCCCATAGACAACGTAGAAGTTGGGAATGATGCCAAAAACGCGCTGCTTCTCTTCTTGCCGTACCTGCTCGGTAGCAATTTCCGCGGAGGAATACACCACATTTACCGTGGTTAGCATCTCTGCGACCCGGAGCTTGCAGTCCGTTAGAATTAGGAACTGGCTTGGCTTCAGAATGATCGTGGGTGAGGTCCAATTTGCAAATCCCGATGCGCTGATGGTGAGGTGATAGTCTGTTCCCGGTTCAAGGTTTTTGAGTTCGAAAAATCCGCTGTCGTTTGACATGACCATGTGTTGAATTTCGGACTCCTGGCCCTCGAGAATAACTGTGGCGCCGGGAACGACATCGTTATTTAGATCGGTTACAGTGCCGATCAGGTTTCCCTTCTGCGGCTGCGGCGCATCAATCTGTTGGGCGATTGCTGCAGTGGCGATAGAAATGCAGATAATAGAAGTACAGAGCAATTCCTTGATGCTCATCATTGAAGACGTGCTCCCTCGCGAATCGTCACATGAACTTTGAAATTCATGTGACGATTGCTTGACCCGATGCAAGTTCACACTTGCTTCCGAGCAGAACGATTTCGTAACTGGTTACGGTTTTTGCAAAGACTTTGCCAACTCGAGCACTGATGCTGGTTGATACTCATTGCATAGCGATGCTGTCCCGCGAGAGAGCCAATCGATTGCATGGCAGTAAGCAGCCAGAATCGCTGCACGTGATACGTTCAATCTCAAAGCACAATCCTGTATCGCCGCGTGCTGAACCCCGCGAAGAATCAGTACAGCTCTGGCGAGCGGATCTAGGCACGCCGCCAACTCCGACGAGGGCCATTGTTCTAGAGCCGCGACTTCACCGTTCGACAGAGTTTCGTGCCCGTCGTGAGGACATCGAACGCGTTCATAACTGGTTTCTGCCGCATGCGAAATCTGCGCCTGCATCTGATCCAGAGCACTGTGTACGGTTGCGTTTCGTGCCCACTGCGCCAGCCAGTCCCGGAAAAGTGCCGAATTGTTTTCAGTGAGTTTGCTCGCATCGATAACGCATCGCGCCGCCAGTGTGGGATCTCCGGTAATTGCTCCGGCGAGCCACAACAGCTGTTCGCTCTGCGATTCAAATACATTTCGAATCTCAGTGGGCGATGCAATACGAGGATCTCTTGATAGAATCTCTGAGGCGTTATTCTTGTTGAGCCAAGGCATGAGTCTTCACCATTCATTCTTTAGAGATGCCGGCCCATTCAATGTGCCCGGCATCAATTCGAGGACATCACCACCGCGAAGGGATGACACGGAATCGCGCTCGATCGAAGACTGGCGTTTGGGCCGCTCTTCTCTGCGTTTAGTAGTGAGTGTCTGAACGTAGAAACGATGCGCGTCGCAGTCTCGGAGCTTCGGTTGCGTTATCGCCGTCATGGCTACCTAACGATGGAATTCCCCAGAATCAACAAGTCCGATTCGAAGTTGTCTACCGCATGGAACTTGTTCCCTTATGCAAGGGCACGGCACCTGCCAAGATTGGCAAAAGAAATAAAACCGCTGAAGTCACTGAATCTGTGAGCCTTCTGGTTTGCGCGTCGATTGGTACAGCGGGCGTGTGTCGAGCGGTTTGATCTGGATTTCGACTAGTGTCGAACGAATCGACAACGAATCGAAGGTAATGCGCGAAAACAACTATCAGATCCTATTTTGCGGCGGGCTCATCCGGCCCTCTCTTGAGGAGCAATACCCTCGCAAAGCATTTGCAGTTCTCGGTAGCTGTCGATTGCCTTCCCGATTGACTTCGGCTCTGTAATCGTGAACCTCTCCTGGAATTGCTCGGCGTGTTGCTGCGGCCCTTCAGCACTAGAGCGCACCTGCTCAAGGAAACGCGCCAGGTCGCACAGCCCCGTTTCTATGGTTGAGCGAGTTTCTTGCACCCCCTCGCTCTGTGCATCGCTAGCATCCGGCCACGTTTGTATGCTGAATAGTAAATTTGCAGAAGTGACAACAGCACTCAGAATCTCTCGACTGATTGTCATGTCGCCGGTGCGATCCGGCTCGAATTCATACTTAACAACCTCAGAGAAGCTGTGGATGGTCGCCACCAGGCGCTCGAGTTGAGTTCGAAGTCGGATAACGTTTACCGACGGCACAACATTCGCGGGCTCGGCACCCATAAGGTGCACTAACTCGGCCTCGTTGCGAAGCAGCCGGGCAAGAGCCAGGCGCATCGTGTCTACCGTGCGTTCGGGACGAATCTGGTGAAAGATGAGGAACATCACGATGAGACCCAGAAAAATTCCAAGAAGTCGATCTCTGGCCGGCGTCATCTGGGTTGCCGCAGAAAATCCTTCAAATGCAATCAGATTGAAAGAGAATACAATTTGCAGACCTATGTAGCCGTAGTATGGACTGCCGGCCACCCACGCCCCGATGAACGATACCGCGGCAATCACCAAAATGAACGATGTCACGGACTCTATATTTGGAAATACGAATACCATGCACCCGATGCCTAAGATGAGACCACCAATCGTTGAACCTATAATTCGAAAAAGCAGTTTCCGGTTGGTTGCGCCCGTTGTCGTCAAGCCGGTGAACAGGACAGTGAAATACGCCGTGGAAATCCCCGGCCATTTCAAGCCGTTGTAGATCACGTAACAGATCGTGGCGCACAGACTTAGCTTGAAGCCATAAACAAGATAGGTTGGGTTGGTGAACGCATCCGGAGCAAGCCAGGAACGAAATACTTTAATTGACCGGCCATCGTGAGAGACCTGTGCCTGCTGAGTTGAATTCGGCTCTACTATCTCTCCCATGTCGTGCAAGGTCTGCTCAAATCGATCCAGCTCTCCTGTTATGCACGTCGGAGAATCGCCGAGGATGGTTTTGATCTGTTTCAGCTGACCTTCGCGCGCGCAGGTCAAGGCCCTGCCAATTCGCTCAAGGCGTGCCGGCTCGTGCCTCTCGAGACCGTTGTGCAGGGCAAAGGCCGCGCCCAGGTCCAGTAGTCGAGTCAGCATCAATATGACCTTCGACAAATTCTCGATCACTAGGTCGCCGTATACCTCGCGCTTGGTGATCTGCTCCAGCAGAACCTGCATCCTGCCATGACCAGTGGTTGCGTATCGCCGCACTTTAGCTGAATGATCTTGCAGCCGGTTGACATCCACCTTCGCCGCACATAGGAGAAACAGCTGCTCGAGAGCTTCGAATCTGACCTTCATTTCGCGCTGCAAGATGGGAGCTGGATCACTGCAGTTGAGCAGATAGTCAACCGCGATCGCGCAACCGGCGACCGTGGACAATGTGCCCATCGGCCATAGGGAAAGATGCAGCACTTGTTCCGCTGGGATTTGAATTTCCCAGAGAGAAATCACCATGAACGTAAGGCATCCAAAGGACAGGGCCGCTATGGGAACGGTAGACGCGCGAAAGAAGAACGTTGCCAGGAACGTACACACAGCCAACCCCAGCACCCTCGCCATGGGATCATTGCCGGTGGTAACGACCAGACATAAAGCTGTCGCCGTACCTATTGCAGCAAAGCTGAGGCAGACAGCGAGGTCTTTGAAACAATTGAAGGGCGTGTCGTGTGAGATCAGGAACAACATGAAGAGTGATGGAGCGATGCTGTAAAGCGGAGGTTGCAGGATCAGCAATAAAAGCGTTGCCAACGCCGTTGTCAGCGAAAATCGCAACGTTCCGGCTAGGCGTGCGGGAGAAAAAGCCATCTCACAGCGAAAACGACCCAGCGTCGCATCTATCTCAGTGCTGAAGAGTGACAAATTCTTATCTCACGATACTGACGGCGGTTTCGCCGATTCGAAACAAAGCCGGGTCGGGGTTCAGAACACGCACACGGACGGGAAAGCGTGCTGCAATGTGAACCCAATTGAGTGTGTGTTCAATTTGAGGGAGTCCATTGTTCACGTGCGAATCATCGGGCGACACGCCGTATCCAACGCTTTCGACAATTCCATCAAAACGCCTTGATGGACTGCTCAAGAGATACAAGTCGACATGTTTGCCGGGATGTATCGCCTTCAGTTCCGATTCCTTGTAGTTGGCCATCACATACCAGGCCCGGCCATCAATAAGGGTGAATATCGGCACTCCTGGCTTGGCATACTCTCCTTCGGAGATATTCAGATTCGTCACATACCCGTCGAAGGAAGCCTTTACCGTACAGCGCTCCAGATTCAACCTTGCGTCATCGACCTTAGCGGCCTTCGCCGGCCTTTGGGCCAGCAAGCTGTCGAGAGTGTCCACCGTATGAATGCTCTGGTGCAGTCGAGCGTCTGACGCGGCTACCGCCACCTGAGACTCCTCGTGAGCGTATCGCGCCTGCGCTTCTTGCGCCCGCGCCTGTAGATACGAGGCCTGAGTTTCCACGTAGTTATGTTCCGCAATCTGCGCCTTGGTGCGGACCTCGTCGACTTGCTGAGAAGTTACGTACTGCTTTGCAAGCAGCGGCTCAATCCGTTTTAGATTGCTAATCGCTAGCATTTTCTGAGCTTCAGCAGACTCTACGGCGGCCTTGGCGCGCTCCACAGCAGCAAGTGACGCCTGTAGACTGCTCGCACTGACAAAAGTTTGCGTTCTGGAACCATTCAGCCCTGCGCGCGCCGCCTCCACAGCACTGGACTCAGCTGCAATCCTTCGCTGTGCATCGCCGATCTGAGCCTCCAGCAACTGTTGCTCCGCCAGCGCCTGTTGCAGCGAATACTCATAGGGCCTGGGGTCGATTGCGAACAGCAGATCTCCTTTGTGGACATAGGAATTGTCTTTTACGGCGAGGGAAGTTACGCGGCCGCTGACCTCAGGAGCAAACTGGATATAGTTTGCCCGCACACTTGCGTCATCCGTGCGCGGGTTGCGGTTTATCTGCCAAAACACGACGAGCGCTGCAGCAATGGCAAGTATGAAAGCTCCAATGGAAACATAGAGCCCGTTCGATTTGATCTCTTTGTTATCTTTGTTCAAGAATCCAACCTCGTACTTATGCAAACAGAATGAGCCACAACAAGCATGTCAGCGCTACCACCACGCTTGGGTAAAACACAGCTAACGCAGGAATCTTTTTCTCCAGATCCCGGCGAGCCAGCTGCCGCCGTAGTAGGCTGGTGACGGCGATTGCGGCAACAATGCAGAACATCCACGATGGCAGAAACGATCCTAGTATCTCGACGGACGGAGCTCGCGAACAGCCATTAGAGCTCAACAATGACAGGCAAAGTAACCAATACATTCTGTGTTTAAACACAAACGTCCCTTTTCCTCGCACTTTAAGGATTCACCGCAACGGGCCCAACCACAGGGGGAAGCTTTTGAAGCAGGTTTCCGGTTACGTAGTCGAGATTCGATGCGTTGACTCGCACTGCTGAGCGAGACTGCACTACTGCAAGCCTTGCCTGCGCGAGCTGCGTTTCCGCCGTCACGACATCCACTAGATTCTTGACACCATATCTGTATGCGTCCAGTGACGCGTCATAGGAGGTGTTCGCGGAGGTGAAGAGCGTCTCAGCGGCCTCCTGCTGGCGTACCGCCGTCCGGAACTGCAGGTATGCTGTCCATACCTCACGGCCGATCGCATCCCGCTTTTCGCGCAGTTCATCCTGCGCTTCCCGGCGTTTGGAGTCGGCCAAGCGAGCTTCGTTCTTACGCAATTCTCCGTCGAACAGGCTCCATTGAAACTTCATTCCCACGCTCCACACCGTCTGGTCCGCGCTCCCGAGTGTCCCGTAGTCTGCCGAAGGCCAAACCTTTTCCTGTGTAGCACTTGCTTGCAGGTGAAAGGCAGGGCGGTAATCGGCCTGCGCCTCTTTGAACTCCGCATTTGCCGCCTGGAGCTTTTCAAAGAGCGCCTTCAAATCGGGACGCAGCTGCATTGCCATCTCCACCAGCTTTTCCGTGGATGCGATCACCTCCGTCGACATGGGAGATGTCGCGGGACTCTCAATCGTGATGGCGTCTGAGGGCTCCACTCCGACAACCTCGCGTAATACGACTCGCCCAACACCTTCGGCACCAATGCTGGCTTCGAGGTCGTAGGCGGCTTGCGCGGCGGCAGCTCTGGCAGTCAGCACGTCAGGAAGAGTGGCTCTGCCATTCGCAAGTTGAGCCTCTGAGGCTGCTTGCGTCGTCTGAGTGGTCTTCAAGTTTTGGCGGGAGGCTTCCAGCCGTTCTTGAGCTGTAAGAAGGTTGTAATAGGCAGTAACCACCCGAAACGCCACATCCTGATTGGTTCGCTGAAAAGCTGCCACGGCGGCGAGCCGGATAGCTTTGCTGGCCTCAATCTTTGCGCTGCGCCTTCCAAAATCGAATACGTTGTACTCCAGACTCAGGCCGGCTTCCACCGCCGGAGCCTCAACCATCACATATCCGCGAGGCGCAAGAGGCTCCGGGAAAGGATTGATAAGACGCTGATCTCCAAAGAGCGCTATGGCTGCAAGGCGCGGATAATAGTCGCTACGTGCAATCCCCAGCCGGTCTGCCGCTTGCTTTGCCGTCTCCCAAGAAATTCGCGTCTGCGGGTTGTTGGTTTCTGCAATGTCAATCAGCTCTTCTAGGCGATAAGCCTTGTGTGGATCGATCTCCGTATGTGATATGGGAACGTTGCTTCGGGCTGTGCAACTTGCTGCAATTGTCACGGAGTCGACCATTCCTTGGCACTGCGCTATCGCAGTGTGTGTGCCTGCGATAAAAACCAGGAGGAGAACTACATATCTCCTCCTGAAGTACATCAGTGTCAGTTTCTGGGGAACCTTCCGGGACAATTGAATATCTCTCATAGTTTTATCGGCGCTCATATTGCAACTTCGTGGCGTCCTCCCAACCTTGCCTATTGTTTCGAGCTGTTTACGGCTTATTTTCCGGAGAGATAGCCAACACTTGGTTCGACAGGCGCGGCGTTGCAATAGCATCGCTCATGCAGAGAGCACGGCAAGTGCCAAATACTTGGAAGATAAATGGTTCGTAAGTTGTTGAAATTACAAGATGATAGAAAGTTACGTATGCCGGCACGTGACAAGTGTTGAAGAATGTCGAGTCAGAATCGACAGTTTCGACAGCCCAATGAATCGCCAAGAGAAGTGCAGGTGAAAACTCAGCATAACGGGTTTACGTTTCTTTATTACCGGGCTTCCTACCCTGAGGAATCGGTGACGAACATTACGGCAAACATTCTGCAGCAACACCCAAAGCGCTTTTTACTGGACCGCATTGCTATCGCTCGAGGGAGTAGAGCTTATTGGCACATCTGTGCCAACAAGCTAAGCGGCCTTTGTAGAGCTTCACTGGATCATTCTGCTTTGGATATCAGTCGTTCCTATCAATGTATTTGCGACATCAAAGCCACCAATGCTAATGTCCGTCACCGGAGATAAACGATCAATTTAAACAATAGAAGGTGAAATTAAGATCGCTTTACTTCACAGACCGCTAGGCGAGCTCGACTTCTCGTTTCAACGAGGCGGGGCGTAGTCACACCATTATAAGTGTCTCTTTCGGGACAGAGTCGATGTGCTTAAGGCGGATGCCTCCAACCCAAAAGCAAATGTTGAGCGCGGGGTAAGACGCGTTAAAAAGGTGGAGCGGCATATTGTTTGAGACCGGCGGCGACGAGGCAGCGTCCACAGTTGATCGCCAAACTTGGCCGCAATATCGCGGAAGTATTCCGCAAGCGCGAGAAGGAACCGTGATGCGAGGCGTCATTGTTTTCCGCAGGTTAACAATTGATGAAAATTAGAAACTGGACAGCAGGTATTGCCCAACATACGTTAGGCAGAATGCAAACATCTAGGCTCGACGCTGAATCGTGATCGCGTTCAGACTAACCGGCGAACTTGTTAATTGGCATGCGAACCTGCATACCCACCCGACCTTGTGATTGCGGAAATCGCGAGCGAAGCATATCTACAGAACGCAAAACCGAGGGAACTTCGATGGGATTAGCGGTTACGACCCAAGTCTTTCAGAAAGCAATTCCAAAAGCCAGATGGTGGCGGATTATCCCGCCGACAGTCATCATTTATCTCATCGCCTACATGGACCGGGTGAATATCGGTTTTGCTATGGCCGGAGGCATGAATGAGGCGTTGAAAATGTCGAGCGGCGTTGCCGGATTGGCGGCCGGGATTTTCTTCTGGGGATATCTGGTGCTGCAATTCCCCGCCGGTCACATTGCTGAACATGGCGGCGCGAAGAGTTACATAACCTGGGCGATCGTAGGCTGGGGCGGCGTCTCGTTCCTGACCGGGTTTGTTCAAAATAGCACGCAGTTATTTATCATGCGTTTTCTGCTGGGAATGACGGAGGGCGGTGTTTACACGGCTATCCTGATGTTGATCGGCAAGTGGTTCCCTCAGCGGGAATTCGGACGCGCCAATGCGCTGTTCATGCTCAGCCTGCCACTGGGCGCTGCATTAACGAATCCGATTTCAGGGTTTGTGGTCTTCCACTATAACTGGCGCGGACTGTTTTTCTTCGAGGGTATCGTGTCGCTGGCGTTGCTGGCGATCTGGTTGCCCATGATCAGCAACTGTCCCGAAGAAGCCAAGTGGATTTCCACGGAAGAGAAAGAGTACCTGCTAACGACCATAGCGAAAGAAAAAGCTACGGCCGCAGTGGCCGCAGCAAACATGAAGGTCGGACAAGTGAAATGGTCCTATAAGCAACTGCTTAGGGACAGGAATCTCTGGATTCTGATAATCGTGAAAGTATGCGAGACATCGGGCACGTACGGGTACCTAATTTTCTTACCGGTGTTACTGAAAAAGCTCACGCATATGAACCTAATCTCCATAGGCTGGCTTAGTTCCTTACCATTGGTTGCCTGCATGGTTGGCCTATATTGGTTTGGCGCACTTTCAGACCGGAAAGGGAATCGCCGGATCTGGTGTGCAAATGGGTGTTGGGGCTTCGCTATTGCGCTCTGGTTATCTACCCTGTTCCCGCAATACGTTTGGTTTTCCTATGGGCTGATCTGCTTGACCGGACTGTTTTCCAAGGCCGTAGAAAGTCCATTCTGGACCATGCTTCCGCTTGTTTTTCAGCCCGGATACATTGGCGGAGCCACGGGCATCATCAACGGCGTCGGCAATTTTGGCGGTTTCATCGGACCGGTGTTGCTTGGCTTGCTTATGACGAAGTCCGGAAGCATGATCTTGGGCATCAATTGTCTGGCCGCCATCGTGGCAGTGGGCGGTTTGCTCACCATGCTTCTACCCAAGGTAACCGCCGGCTTTAAGTATCAGGAGCTGGCAAAGCTCGCAGGGAAGGCTGGCTAGAGTGAGAGTAGGTGTATATCTTAGGGCTATCGTAGCCGGGCTAACTGACCGGCTGCTTCATAGATAACTTACTGGTGAGCTGATCCAACTTAATTTAAAGGAAGCTGCCGTGAAAGTTGATTTGAGGATCATTGGCGGAACAATCATCGACCCGGAACGAGGCATCAGCGGCCCCGGGGAAGTCTTTATTCGTGGAAACAAGATTGTTGGTGAGGCCACAGACGGGGAAGCCGTACAGGCAGAGAGAACGATCGATGCCAAAGGATGTCTGGTTCTTCCTGGACTTATAGATTTCCACGCCCATTTAACGGTAGGAGGCACGGAATCAGGCGTTGATCCCGATATCGCTCTCCTTCCCAATGGAGTTACGACCGGCATTGACGCGGGCAGTTGCGGATCGGCGAATTTTGACCTTTTCATGCGCACAACCGTAGCGACCTCCGGGACGCGTCTCTTCGGCTTTGTCAACATCTCTCCGGCTGGTCTTATCGCAACCCGATGCGCGGAAGAACTCGACCCCAAGTACTACGACGAGGCCACGATCGGGGAATTGCTGAGGCGCTATCGTGGACAATTGCTGGGCATCAAGATCAGGGTATCAAGAGAGATTGTCGGCGAGTTAGGAATCAAACCGCTCGAAGTTACCTTGGAGATTGCACGGCGGCTGAATTGCCCGGTTGTGGTGCACACCACCAATCCAGTGGCAGCTCCGGAGAAGATTGCAGCCATGTTGCGCCCCGGTGACGTTTACTGCCACGTGCATCAGGGAGTTGGGGAGACGATTCTCGGCCCGAACGGAAAAGTCAGACCCGAGCTCTATGCAGCGCAGAAGTCTGGTATTGTCTTCGACGCTTCCAACGGACGCAACAACTTCTCGTTCAAAGTTGCTCAGGCCGCATTGTCGGAAGGATTCTTGCCCGATGTTATCAGCAGCGATGTCGGAAAGAAGACTCTTTACGGAAACCTCGTATTCAGCTTGCCATTCATCATGATGAAGTATCTGAATATGGGGATGAAACTCGAACAGGTGGTCGCCGCATGCACTTCCGTTCCGGCATGCTTGATTGGAATGAAAGGAAAACTCGGTACGCTTTCGCCGGGAGCGCTTGCCGACGTCGCGATCTTCCGCCTTGGGAAAAAGAAGCTGGAAGTGAAAGACATCCACGGAGATTCGATCATCGGCGAACACATGCTGGTTCCGCAGATGACAGTTCTCGACGGACGAATTGTCTACCGGCAGATTGACTTTCAGTAGGTCATCGGACCGTGCCTTCCAATAGGGTAGGTGCGCTGCCGGGAGAGCTTTTGGTCGCCGAGCGGTTTTAACATAGAGCCTCATGCGGGGCAGTTTGAGTTCCACGCCGCTACAGGCAAAGTAGAAGGGACACAATGAAGATCACAGAGATTCGTGGATACAGCGTCGGTTTTCCGCTCGCCGAGCCGATTGGCAATGCAGTGACAGCATTGACCCAGCGTGAGTTTTTGCTGCTCGAGGTGATTACCGATGAAGGTATCAGCGGTTGGGGAGAGGTGGGGGCAGCTCCGCACCCAGCCGCAGCCTTCATTAGGACACGGCTCGCCGGCATGCTTCTCGGCCAATCGCCTCTGGAGACTAACCGGCACTGGCAGGCAATGATGGCTGCTTTGAACTATGATCGTCGCGGTATTGGGACTATGGCTATCTCGGCGGTCGACGTGGCTCTGCACGAAATAAGCGCAAAGGCCCAGAACATCAGTGTCGCTGCTCTGCTGGGCGGCGCTGTCCGCGACCGCGTCTTTGCCTATGCGAGTGGTCCATTCATGAAGCCAGGGAACTCCCCTTACTGCCAGTATGAAGCGCGGGTTGACGATTACTTACGCCGCGGATTCCGCGGTGTGAAGCCAAGGGGAGGGTTCAGCCCGCGCGCCGACGGAGCAATGGCGTTGCAACTTCGGAAACAATTAGGGCCTGACGTGGCCCTGATGGTTGATTTCAACCGAGGCTACACAGCTCATGCAGCAATCGATGCCGCCAAGCGAATGGACGCGGCCGACCTCCTCTGGATCGAGGAACCGGTGCTCCCGGAGGACGTGCCGGGTTATCAAACATTCACGCGTGCTGTATCAACCTCAGTTGCGGGAGGTGAGGCACTCGGCAGTCTGGCGGCCTACCGAGAGTTCTTCGTGGCGAATTGCATGGCAATTGTTCAACCTGATTTGTCTGTCTGTGGAGGATACAGCGGTATGCGTCGTATCGCGGCGCTGGCCCAGGCTTTCGATTTGCCTGTCATGCCACATGTCTTTGGCACGTCAGTTCACTTTCATGCTTCCCTTCAAATGGCGGCTGTACTGGAAAGTCGACGTGGCGGCGGCCCCATGCCGTACCCCTTTATGGAGGTGGACGTGACGCCCAATCCATTACTAGCTTTGTCGGGTGAGCTCTCGCTTAATAGTGATGGCACAATCTCAGTTCCTTGCGGCCCAGGAGTCGGTTTTGAAATGACGGCCGAGCGACTCAAGCCTTGGACACGAGCTTGTTGGTCTGAGCGATTATAGCCGCGGTTTCTAAACGCCGGACGCAGGAATGACAACCTACTATTGTCTGTTCTTACTCCGGCGTTAAACAACTCTACCAAAAGGTGCGCCGCCCCTGAATATAGTATTGGCTTGGCTGACGCTTTGGCGCCAAAGCGCGCCTCGTCATCACCCGCGGAGGAGTGGTTGCGATGGCGGGAAGCACTGGTACTGCCGACGCTCTATGCGGGTTTCTTCTTGCTCTCACTTACAAATGCCCGAAGCAAGGCCGCAAGCAGGGTGCCCAACAACAGAACCACAGCCATCCCAAGCACCCCACTGCGCGGCGATCCCGTCCGGTCTTTCAAATAACCCACCATCACAGGTCCGGCCAAACCGCCCAAATTGCCCACACTATTGATGAACGCAATTCCGCCCGCAGCGGCTATACCAGTCAGGAAGTTCGGAGGAATGCTCCAGAACACCGCTCGGCTGGAAGTGAGACCAATCAGTCCTATGGTTATACCCACCAAGGCTGGTAGAAGCGCTCCGGATAACACCGAGAACACCAGTCCAACTACCGTCACTAACATGGCGATCGTCAGGCTGAGTTCGGCTTTCCCGGTCCGCCCAGCGTAGCGCGCCCAGATAATGGAAGCGATAATTCCGAAGAAATATGGAATGGACGCGACAAATCCGATCTTCAGAGTAGATAGGCCATACCCCTTCAATATCTGAGGCAGCCAAACAGCCATGCTGATAGAGCCTAACGTAAAAGTAAATATGATGCCGCTTAGAATAAGTACACGCGCATCTTTCAGGGCGGCGAGCAGGTCTCTGTGGGGCCGTTCCCGTTTCTCCTCGGCGAGCATGGTGACCAGAGCCGTGCGTTCTGCCGCGTTCAACCATGAAGCAGTTTTGGGTTCATCTCCCAAGAGGTAGAAGGTAGCAATTCCTGTGAAAACTGCGGGCACCCCTTCAAGTATGAACAGCCACTTCCAGCCGGCGAGACCTAGAAATCCGTTCATCTGGAGCAACAGTCCGCATAGCGGCCCGCCAAGCAGCGAGGAGATAGGGATGGCACCCAAGAACCAGGCTATAACCCGAGGGCGATACTGTGCGGGGAACCACTGCGCAAAAAAGAAGATAACAGCCGGATGGAATCCCGCCTCGGCCGCCCCTAGCACGAAACGAATGAGATAGAAGCTGCGGGGGCCAACAACATACATTGTGGCAGCCGCAGCAATGCCCCAGGAAATCATAATCCGCGCAATCCAGCGCCGCGCGCCAAAGCGATACATGACAAGATTGCTTGGAACCTCGAATAGACAGTAGCTGACGAACATGAGGCCCGCGCCCAAGCCAAACTGAGTGGCGGTTAGTCCTAAGTCCTTGTTCATCGTAAGGCTGGCAAACCCGACGTTAATGCGGTCCAGATAGTTGAATATGTAAGCAAGGAACAGTACGGGAACAAATCGCCACGCGGTTTTTCGCATTGCGCTCTGCTGAACAGCATGAAGTTCTGAAACGGACTCACAGCTCGCCTGCACGACTGCCTCCATAGGACGCCTCCATGTTAAGTCCAACGCTTCTCGGTGACTCTCTACGTTGCTTTTCGTGCGGCGGGCCAAGACTTCGATAGCATGATCCGCTTCAGAGCAGCTTATAGCCATATTTCGTAACTACCAAGCCGGTGATGAGGGGCGCGACAGCTCCGGCCACGTTGCCGCAGAAGTTCATCCTCATCTCCATCTAGCAATTTCTCCAGCCCTGACGGACGACCGAGGTCGTCTCTCGTTGTCTCGCTCTGCAGCTTGGTGTTCTCGGCTGCCCTCCTCATGGATCTCTCCTCCGGTTGGCTTTGCGGCACGCGTGTCCCGTTTTATGCGCGGGCGGCGGTCGCCTGGACCGGCTCGGAGTAGCGATGCTTCAGCGGGATATCCGGCTTGACGAATATCCAGAACACCGCCCCGACAATCGCCGCCGCTGCAGTGGCCATAATCGCTGCCTTCCAGCCATATTTCGTGACTACCAAGCCGGTGATGAGGGGCGCAGCAGCGCCGAACACGTTGCCGCAAAAGTTCATCCATCCGGAGACGGTTCCCGCGAACTTTCCGGCCATGTCGGCACAGCTTGTCCAGGCGGCATTCATGGTGGCTCCGAGGGACGCGAGCGCAAAGGTCAACCACAGAATGGTCTCGGTCTTGCCGTCGACGATGGCTGTCATATACAGCCCTGCGCAACAGAGCAGTAATCCAACGCCGCCGAACCAGGCGCGTGACCTGGAGCCGGCCCATCCCTTGCCGATCAGAAGATCGCTGAGTGCCCCGCACAAGATGTTTCCCACGGCATATCCCAGCTCCGGAATGGCGGCGAAAAGGCCCATCTGCTTCAGCGAGAAGTGATGTCCTTCCAGTAGGTACACGGGCAGCCAAGCAAGGAATACGTAATTGATATAAATGGTGGCCGTGAACTGTCCGCCAATTGCCCAGAACTGGCCGGAGCGGAAGAAGTCCTTCCATGGAGGCATGACTTTCTTGGTGTCTTTCGAGACCTGTCCGTCGTTGATGTACTCCAGCTCCACTCGGTTCACAAATTTGCTTTCGTGCGGATAGTCCGTGAGCAGAAGGTAGTAGGCGGCGGCCATCACAATTCCCGGAATCCCCAAGCAGACGAAGACCGAACGCCATCCCCAATGCACCATGATGAGCGTCGCCAGTGGAATTCCGAACACTGGACCAAATTTCGATCCCGCCAGCATGAAACTCATGGCTTTACCCCTTTCCTTCTTAGGAAACCAATTGGGGTAAGCTGCGCTCAGGCCGGGAAAGATCGGTGCTTCGCCAAGCCCGAACAATGTTCGAACTACCAACCAGGTTCCGAAGCCACGGCAAGCCGCCGTCAGGCAGGTAAACAGTGACCAGCAGCCGAGCGCCATGGGGACGATCTTCCGATGCCCGAAGAACTCCGTGAACGTCCCCGATGGAACCTGTAACAGCGCGTAACAGACAAAGAATGCCGTTTGCAATGTTCCAATCTGGACCCTCGTAAAGTGAAGCTCGCGCATGATGGACGGGGTGGTGACCGCCAGAGCGACCCTGTCAAGGTAGGCTACTAACGTGGTGAGGAACGCAAAGATGGCAAGCATCCAGCGATAGTTCGTTCGCTTCGTAACCCCGGCCGTTTGCTGCTTTTGAACTACGGGGTCACACGCAAGGACGTTCATCGTGGTCGTCTCCTCGTCTGAGCCTCAGCACGCCAGTAGCTGGGACGGATTCTTCTGCACCATGGTTGCAATCTGGTCGGCTGTTATGCCGAAGGTCATCATGGCTTTCATATAGGCGATAAAGCCCATCACCGGCTCCTCGTTCTCCGCCTGACCGAGATCGGTTGCCATGATCGTCGATTGCGCGCCGACAGCCTTAATGTGGCTCGCCAGGATTTCGGCCGTCATCTTTCTCGGAGGCAGGGTGGAAACAAAGGTTCGCTCGAAGAAGACGCCTTGCGCTGCGATCCGCTTCTGGATCTCAAGAGGCATAAACGGAGGATCGTTTTCCGGGTGCGTGATTACGATCTTCTCGATCTTTCTCTCGCGCGCCA
>CAZLJQ010000037.1:0-54252 GCA_964559875.1 uncultured Acidobacteriaceae bacterium | reverse complement strand
CGTGTAAGTCGCTGATTATACAACTGTTAACAACACTTTTAAGGCGTGGGTCCTGAGTTCGAGTCTCAGCGCGCTCACCATGTTTTCAACAACTTACGCCGAATTTTAGAAGCAAGTTTCAGACACCAGCAGCAAATAGCCGACCAGACCACCGGTTGGCTATTTGCTGCCTGCGGTTTCCCTTCGCGGATAAGCTCTCTCAGGGTTTGCAAATCACCTCTTCGCGCAGTCGGCCGGTATGGCGTTCGCGTGCGCTGCCCATATCTCCCAGGCCCGATTCACAAGGCCCTGGAGGGCAGCACCGACTTTCACGGCTTCCATCGAATTCAGAAAAACCGGCTGGCCCAGCTTCAGGGCCTCCAACTCGATCTGAGCGTTGAGTTGCGTGTAAACAGCTCGAAAAACGGCAACTCTGATCGTGGGTCCTACCACCGCGCTGCCATGCCCGCGCATAAGCACTACTGGCGAGCTTCCTAGCGACCGCGCTAACGCTGCTCCCAATTGCCGGTTCTCGACCAGAATTCCGTTGTCGTCACCGGCGGCTGAGCGGATCTCGAAGACCGGCGTGGTCTGCGGCAGGAACCCTGCCATGTGCATGATAGGACGCAGCGGCACGCTGGTGGCACCGAAGGGAATCACTGCCGGACTATGGCTATGCACGATGGCTTGCACGTCCGGCCTGGCGCGATAGATTTCCCCGTGAATGTAGCGCTCCAAATACGGAGTACGGCCGCGTGCGTCAACCGGCTCACTGTTCTCGTCGAACTCCATGATGTCGTCTCGCGTCACGAGCGCGGGCGCTTTCGACTTTGAAAGAAAAAAGTGAGATGGATTTCTGATCGAGCGCACGCTGATGTGCCCGAAGCCATCCACTACGCCTTGATCCGCAGCGATGTGATTGGCCGTTACTAGTTCCTGAATATTCTTCTCGTCCGGGTCCGCAGGCTGTTGTTCCGCAAGGATGGGCGTAGCGGTCACCAATGCAGCGGCGACCAGCATAACGGTCAGCAAAGCGTGCATGCGCAGGCCTGGGCTCGTCGAGCAGCGTTTCTTTAACACGTGGGTCCTCCAGGAAGTTCAACCGATTATTGAAACTGCGCCACAATATCACACTCGCAGACAACCGCTTGGGCCGATAGCCCTACTGCCCCAGAATGGAACGCTTCAGACGCGCTGCTGGACGCAATTGCTTCCGCATCATCTCGCAAGGAGCATCCAAATTTGTAAGTTGCTGGCCGGAGGTGTGGAAATGCGGCACTGGGGTTGCGCAGCATTTTGCGCGGTATTTATGGTGGCGGCAATGCTGGGCATTGTCCAGGCGGAATCGATTCACCTGACGAACGGCATCACGGTCTCCGCCGACAAGGTTGCGGAAAAGGACGGCCAGATACTGTACACGGTTGGAGGTACCCAATACTCCATTCCAAAGTCCTCGGTCACCAGTATCGATCGTGGCACCACGTATAGCATTACGATTGGCACCTCCAAAAGCGGATTAATCGCGCCGCCGGTACTCCCCAGCTCCGGCCTCGCGGGCGCTAGCGGCGAGCACAATGTTTCGCACAGAGAGCTCACCTCGGCTCTGCCTCGGGCTCCGCAATTGCAAGGCGTGGACTCCGCCGCATTGTTCTCCCAGATTGTGCTCTTCAACCAGATCAACGAGAGAGCGCTTTACGACATTGAGGCGGAAGGCAGCCCTGCAAAGTCTGCCGCAGCCTACTTCATCGCGGCGAAGTATGCCTACGAACACAACGACGGTGAGTCAGCCCGAAAGTATATGAAGCGCTGCATCGAATTCCAGCCCGAACAGGCTGGTCTGCTGGAATGGTATTCCATCCTGCTGCTGGACGCGGGGCAATACCAGCAGGCGGTAATTCAAGCCGAGCATGCCGTGCAGAGGGCACCACATTCCGCCGAAGCTCTGCAGGTACTTGGGCTGGCATACTACGATTCGGGACGGTTCACCGAAGCTATCGAAAACTGGAAGCAGGCGCAGAAGCTGCACCCCACTGAAGCCGTCGCCAGCTACCTGGCGAAAGCAGGACGCGAAGCCGCGGTCGAGTCGAATTTCAGCGAGCGCGAGGGCGCGCACTTCTTTTTGCGCTATGAAGGGAGACAGGCAGGCTTCCACTTCGTATCCGAACTGCTGTCCACCCTCGACCGTCAATACGGCGACCTCCAGCGTGAATTTGGTTTCGCGCCAGATAGCACCATCACAGTTATTCTCTATACCGAGCAACAGTTCTCTGAAATAACCCAGGCACCTTCGTGGGCCCATGGTCTGAACGATGGCAAGTTGCGCATCCCAGTACGTGATCTTTCGGAGGTGACGCCGCAGCTTGAAGCCGTGCTCAAGCATGAGATGACGCACTCGTTCATCCACTCGCTTACCCACGGACGCTGCCCGCAATGGCTGAACGAAGGCATTGCGCAGATGGAAGAACCGCGCAGTTCCAGCGCGTTCGCCGCTCCTTTGGCTCAGTTGTTTCATGAGGGCAAACAGGCGCCTCTACGCCATCTGGAGGGTTCCTTCATGCGCTTCTCGCCCGCGCAGGCGCAACTGGCGTATGCCGAGTCGCTGGCCGCGACCGAATACCTGCGCTCCGCCTACGGCATGTACGCGCTCCGCCGGATGTTGGATCTACTGAACGATGGCGAAGGGCCCGAAGCCGCGTTGAGTCACGCCGTTCAGGCAAATTACGCGGAGTTCGAGCGCGGCCTCGGCTCGTATCTGGCCAAAAGTGCGCAGTGAGACAACTTGGCGGCCTCCAGTAGTAGGCATGACACATGGACCGGCCTCAGCGTAAACTGCTTCGCATGCAAAGAATTCATGCCTTCCCCGCCTGCCTCCTGCTTCTTGCCTGCCTGTTCGTGTCTACCGCCGTCAGTGCGCAAAACGATGGAGACGTGAACGCCGCATCCATCACTGGCAAAATTCGGCAGCTTCGCAGTTTGCCTGATGGTGAACGAGCCATGGCCACTAAGCAGCTTGCGCTGGATATCCGGCAGCTTCCCGATGACGCGAAGAAACTGGAGTTGGCGGTCGATCTGGCTAGTCTCGCAACTGAAGGTGATTTTGGCGAAGGCACTCTGCAGGAAGTAGCAGTCACCTTGGCACAGGCGATTCAGAAACATGCTGTACCCGGGAAGAACGGATCGCCCGCAGCGCCCTACGTGGAGCTCGCGCAGTTGGTCCGCTATGAGCATGTCAGCGTTTCACTTAATGATCCAGAATTCACTCGCGCGCTTGCCAAGATGGAGGCGGATGACCGTCAGCGCCAGGAAGCCGACTTCACGCTCAAGGATTTGCATGGCCGGCAATGGAGCCTGAAGGCCCTGAAGGGCAAGGTGGTCCTGCTAAATTTCTGGGCCACTTGGTGCCCTCCCTGCCGCAGGGAGATGCCCGATCTCGAAGCTCTCAGCAAGCAGTTTGAAGCTCAAGGACTGGTCATCCTCTCGATCACGGACGATGATCCGGAGAAGGTTAAGTCATATATTCAGAAGCAAAATATTACCTACCCGGTTCTGCTTGATGCCGGGAGCAAGCTGAGCAAGCAATTCCGGATTTATGGAATTCCAAAAAGCTTTCTCTATGACCACGACGGAAAACTGGTTTCCGAGGCCATTGATATGCGCACGAGGAAGCAGTTTCTCAAGATGTTGGAATCCGCAGGTGTGAGGGAATAACCATCTCGCCGACTCGCTTCTTTCGGTTCCGAGATAGAGCTTCCGACAAGCACGATCTAGCTACAACATTTCGAGCGGTTGCTTTCGCCTTGGTGGCGGGAAAGCGCGATCCAACTCTGCAATATCCTGCTCGGTCAGGTGAACCTCAAGCGCGGCCCGGTTCTCGCGGACGTGTTTCGGAACGCCAGCCTTGGGAATTGCGATCACTCCGTCCTGCCGCAAAACCCATGCAAGAGCCACCTGCGCCGGAGTTGCGCTGTGCCGGATCGCAATATTTTCCAGCACAGGCTCCTTCAGCATTCTCCCCTGCTCGATCGGAGAATAGGCCATGACCGGGATTCTGTTTTCCAGGCACCATGGCAAGAGATCGTACTCGACGCCACGTCGTGTGAGGTTGTAGAGAACCTGATCCGCCACGACCTTACCCGGAAGATTGACCACCTTCTTCAGCTCCGAAGTATCGAAGTTGCTGACTCCCCAGTAGCGGATTTTGCCAGCCTTCACCAGGCCCTCGAAAGCTTCAATCGTTTCCTCCAGAGGGACCGAGCCGTGCCAGTGCAGCAGATACAGGTCCAGCCGATTTGTCCTCAGGCGCCGCAGACTGCGCTCGCACGCCGCAACGGTGCCGGTGCGGCTCGCATTATGTGGCAATACCTTGCTGACCAGGAAGACCTCATCCCTCCGTCCGAGAATGGCTTCGCCAACTAGCTCCTCCGAAGCGCCATCCGCGTACATTTCGGCGGTATCAATCAGGGTCATGCCTAGATCGAGGCCAATTTGCAGGGATTGAATCTCCTGTTTCCGCAGATGACCTTCTTCTGCCATATGCCAAGTTCCCTGCCCTAGAACGGGAACTTCCTCGCCAGATGGCAGCCTGGCTGTGCGGGGCGTCGTCATCACACTTCTCCTCTAATAGTTCGAGATTTCAACCAGGTTCTTGTCTGGGTCGCGAACGTAGATGGAGCGCATTTTTCCCATTGCGCCGTCGCGTTCGACAGGGCCTTCTTCGACGCGAACTTCCTGTTGGGTCAGGTGGCGAATCACTTCGTCGAGAGGGGTTGAGGTGATGAAGCAGATGTCGCCGGAACCGGGGGTAGGGTGGGCGGCTTTAGGATTAAACTCGTGTCCACGTTGATGAAGTTTGATCATCTGCTCGCCGAAGGCAAGAGCCTTTCGGCCATTCACGACGGATAACTCCATGCCGAGGACTTCCGTGTAAAAGTCAACGGTAATGTCGATGTTGGCGACGGTGAGGACGAGGTGGTCGAGCGAATCCATGGTTATGGCCATATCAGACGGATGATACTCGCCCACAGGCGGCCTCTCACAATATTTTTCTGCGCATCTATTTTTCCGCGCAGCAAGGTTCACAAGACTTCAGCTCCGAAGCTAAAGGTCCAGCTTCAAGTAAGGGTGATTACGAATCCCGCAGCTGCAGGTCGAGATTGATTCTGGTTAGCCAGTCGGCAGGAATGGCGTTATTCGCGGCTTCGTGGCCATAGGCATGGTTGAGGAGGAGCATCTTCGCGCACTCCACAAGCTCGTACTCGGATATGAACTGGTCTCGGAGACGTTGGCGCACCGCGTGCAGATGCTGAAAGGGCGCCGTACCGCTCAATTCCAGCAGGTATCGCCTCAGCATTTCAAGCTGATCTGGAGTCAGGACACTCCCCATTACGACTTGCCCAGAGTGATTATGCCCGAGACTGAAGGCCGTATTACATCTGGAGAATACTCGTGAATCATCATCGACAACTTCCTCGTATCAAGCTCAGGCCCCTCGATGGACGGCTCAAAGAATATCTATAACTGGCTTGCTTCCAGAACTATCGGCAGAAAGCGTCGATCTCGTCATCTCATGGTGCCGATCGGTGCCGGGTAGGATGTTTACTCATCACATTCATGTCCACAGCTCGGGTAGTAGTCTGCCACCAGGAGGAGATCCATGAGCGACGCCAATGCTCCTGTATCCCAGACGCTAAGTAATCTGCTAGCTGCCTACCAAGGTGAGAACAATGCCAGCATCCGGTACACCGCATTTGCTGTAAAAGCCGAGGTAGATGGCTTCCAGCGTGCCGCTGCGTTGTTTCGTGCCATTGCCCGGGCGGAACAAGTCCATGCGATTAACCATGCCCGCGTCATCGTCAAGCTAGGCGGCACGCCTCATGCAGTCGTCCAATCGCTTGAGGTGAAGAGTACACGCGAGAATCTTGAAACGGCGAAGGCTGGCGAGGAATACGTGCGAGACGTGATGTATCCCGGCTTTATCAAGGAAGCCGAGGCCAGTAGCCTAAAGGATGCGATACGCACCTTTAGTCTGGCATTGAAGGCCGAAGCGGTGCATGCGAGACTCTACGTCAAGGCGCTGGAGAACTTGGAAACGCAACGCGTCTCGACAACCTTCTATGTCTGCCTGGTTTGCGGCGAGGTCACGGACAGCTCAGAGGAAACGGAGCGCTGTCCCATCTGTAATGCTCCAAAGGAAAAGTTCCACGCCGTCCGCTGAGCTTCTGACAACGTCCTGATTGGCATCTCGGCTGCCTCCGCACCGGCCGCCAGGCTTTTCTCCTGTCTATTTCACGCGGTCATGCTGCCCTGCTTCCGTTGGTGATGCCAGACTCCGAGTTCCGCGAGATTCCCTGCCGAATCGAAGACCCAGGGTTGCGGCTCGCCCGAAACAGCGATGTTGGAATGCTTCCGGGCCTCTTCCAGCATGCACTCGGAGATGCAAACTTCACCCACATGTAGCGTGTTCGGGATGCGTGCGATGCGAAGGTGCTTGGGGTCCGTAGAGTTGCAGGTCTTGATCGCGGCTTGGATCGCCAGCCGGTCGGACTCCATGATTAGGCCAACTCGCGCCGATGGTGTCACCGTTGAGGTCAGGACGTTGGCGTAGGTGTATTCCATATCCATCTTGTTGAATAGCCGACGGGTAGTGATATCGGCCATGCCTACTCCGCAACAATTTCCGTGGCTGCGGTCCGTCACGTCGAGCACCACGACGCGGGTGGCCGTGGGACCTGGATCGAGGTAGGGCGTCGGCGCCCGGCCAGTGATGTAGGGGTCCATGCCGCCACCTGAGAATTCCTTGCCCAACTGGTCCACCACAAGAATGTCGAGCGGTTGCAGAAGCAACTTGGGCAGGTTTCCCTTGGACTCGATCAACAGCTTTGGTTCCTCCTCGATAATTTGCTCAGGAGGGATCGCCACGATCTTTGCCACACGGTCATACGCGTTCTCCATGGTCGCGAGACCGAACAGAAAGGGCAGCTTCTCCAGCTTGACTTGAGCGATTGCAGGAACGAATTCCGCCATGTACTTGAAGCCCAGGGCATGAGCGGCATCCGCGCCCTTCTGTTTGCCCAAACCGATGGTGATCATTTTGGCCAAGCCGCTCTCAATGGGGCCGCTGAACGCGTTGTGCGCCTTGACGCGGTTGATGACAACGATGCCGTCCGCCTGGTAGGCGTTCTTGTCCATCAACACCGCAAGCCCATTCTTCATGATGCCCAATTCCACAACTTCCATGGAAGAACGAATTGGGCAGCCGGCGCTGGCTTCCGTAACCCCGAGATCGGCGAGCACCTGCATCTGGCCCTCGGCCGTCGCTCCTCCGTGACTTCCCATGGCGGGCACGATAAAGGGCTTGGCACCAAGCCTTTCCAGTTCTTCAATGACGACCTTTACGATAAGCGCGAGTTCCGCCAAGCCACGGCTTCCGACGCCTACCGCGACGCTCATGCCAGGTTTCACACGTCTGGCGATTTCCGGACGGCGAAGCTGTTCGCGTAGAGTGGCGGCAACATCCTGGACTTCCGGAGCAACAAACGCCTGCTTTACCCGAACCATTCTGGGCAAAGCAATATCCGATAACAGATCGCTAATGATCCCCATGGCTTGACTTACCTCTATGAGAACTTACAGCGAGAGAGACAAAATTCCCACTGCAAAATCAGAAGTCTTTCCCGGAACGCTGACTTTCAGGATAAGTGGGAACGCAGCTCCGTGGCTCATCCTGTTCGAGATCAGCACAGCAGGATGCCGGCAAGGTCGGTGTCTGCCATGATCTCGGCCGTGACCTCAATCAATTCCGGCTTCATCTTCCAAGCAGTCAGAATCGTTACGATTTGTTTATGGATGACGTTTGCGGCGAAATTCATTATGTCCTGTCTCTCCAAAATGACCGCCGTAACCAGAACTCCTCTGCATTACGGGTCTCGCTGGGACTTTAATTAGTAGTTGGAAACTGTCAGCGCACCAGGCAAGGACGCTTATTATCGAATCTCCAGCCCGGAATCAGGTACTGCATCGCCATTGCATCGTCGCGTGCGCTGAGCCCCATGTTCTTGTACAAATGGTGAGCTTGTTCAATTTGCTCCAGGTCAACCTCGATTCCGAGCCCTGGCTTCTTCGGCACTTTCACCATTCCTCCGGAGATTGTCAGCGGTTCTTTGGTCAGGCGTTGCCCGTCCTGCCAGATCCAGTGTGTGTCGATGGCAGTGGTTTTGCCTGGAGCTGCGGCGGCGACATGGGTAAACATCGCGAGGGAAATATCAAAATGGTTATTGGAGTGCGAGCCCCAGGTCAGGCCCCATTCATGGCACATCTGCGCCACGCGTACCGAACCTTGCATAGTCCAGAAATGCGGATCGGCAAGCGGAATGTCAACTGAATGCAACTGGATGGCGTGCGCCATCTGACGCCAATCGGTTGCGATCATATTGGTTGCAGTTGGCAGGCCGGTGGCGCGACGGAATTCAGCCATCACCTCCCGTCCGGAGTAGCCCTGTTCGGCGCCGCATGGATCCTCGGCATAGGCAAGCACGCCGTGGCGGCCGCTGCAGAGTGAGATCGCCTCCTGCAATGACCAGGCGCCGTTCGGATCAAGCGTAATGCGAGCCTGCGGAAAACGCCTGGCCAACGCGGTGATGGCCTCCATCTCTTCCGCCCCGCTGAATACTCCGCCCTTCAGTTTGAAATCATTGAAGCCATAGCGCGCATGCGCTGCTTCGGCCAAACGAACAACCGCCTCCGGCGTGAGCGCTACCTCATGGCGCATGCGTAGCCAGTCATCTTTCTCGCTGGGTGCGCTCAGATAGGGCAGGTCCGTTTTGCTTCGGTCCCCAACGTAGAACAGATATCCAAGCATTGCCACTTCATCGCGCTGTTGTCCCTCGCCCAGTAACGCGGCAACCGGAACCCCCAGGTGTTGCCCGAGCAGATCAAGCAGCGCCGCCTCAATCCCTGTCACCACGTGAACCGTAGTGCGCAAGTCAAAGGTTTGCAGTCCACGTCCGCCGGCATCCCGGTCCGCGAAACGATTGCGCACTGTATTCAGAATGTTGTTGTAAGCCCCGATCATCTGGCCGACGACGAGCGATTCTGCGTCGACCAACGTCTGACGAATCTGCTCGCCTCCCGGTACTTCGCCCACGCCGGTGTGGCCGGCCCCGTCCGAAATGATGACAATGTTGCGAGTGAAGAACGGAGCGTGCGCACCGCTGAGGTTAAGCAACATGCTGTCATGTCCGGCGACGGGGATCACCTTCATTGCGGTTACGACCGGTGAGCCTGAGGCTTCTGCACACTCTTTGTCTATCATTTCGTAATCCTTAACCCGTCGTTTGTCGCGCCGTTTCAAACTGTACTCTGCCATTCGGTTCGGCGAGCCGATTCGTTTCGCCACCGTTGAGAGACGGTTTGCAAAAGTTTGTAAAGAAGTGAGAGATGTATAGGGACAGCCAATTGAATGTCAGGTGTACCAGACGCGGCGTGCCCATCTCTTGTTACCGACGCAAACCAGGATTCTCTACAACGAACTCAAATGGGATTCTCTTTCTGCAACTGCACAGCGATCGCGAAGTCAGGACAAATCGTGACGCACTTCATACATCCGTTGCAATTCTCTTCTTGCTTCACGGCTATATAGAGATATCCGGCTTTGTTGAACAAACCCGAGCTCGCAAAGACGCCCGGCTCGCAGACCTCGCGGCAATAATCGCATTCCTTGCAAAGCGCCGAGTTCACTTCGACTTTGTATGTTTTTTTCCCGGATTGCGTCATACGGTTACGCCTCTCTTTTCCTTCGCTGCTGTGGCGATTTCCAATCCGCGTCGAAGCGCCTCTATGTTCTTTTCCGCTGACTTGGAAAGACTTTGCCGGACGGCTGCCGCCAAGCTCTCAAAACTGACCACGCCGGTCAAAGCAACAATCGCGCCCGAAGCGATCATGTTAGCCTCGCAGCCAGCCTTTGCCGCCAACTCGGCGAAAGGAAACGCATAGAGCCCGTCTCGTTCGCCGAGATCGGCCAAGCTGCTTTCGTAAAGCATGGCAACGTTTGGAGTGTATTCCGCGTATTTCTTGATCGCCATGTCGCCAAGCGCGAGAATGACGTCAGGATGTTGCACCTGCTGGAAGACAATCTCCTCTGTGTCGATCACCAACTCGGTGGTAATCAGCCCGCCTCGCTGAGAATCTCCCAGAAGCGATTGCGTTTGGACAACATTCTTGCCTTCAAGAATTGCGGCCAGTCCAAAAACTCTCGCGCTTACCGCGATTCCCTGGCCGCCCGATCCTGCCAAAATCATCTCGTATCTCTGCTTCACTTTTGTTTCCCTGCCAATTCGCTTTGAGCTTGAAGTTGGATTTCGCGATAACGGGTACTGAAGTCGGGCACCTGTTTGCTCACCAGCGTGCCGGTGCGGAAGTACCCCTCGGCTTCAGGGTTCACCAGCTTGTCATACTGGCTTGCCGGGATTCCCGCTTTTTTCAGCCAGCGCAGCATGGATACCGGCTCAGGCATGTTGTTGCGCGGTCCATAAAGCGTCGTACAGGGACTGACAACCTCGACTAACGAGAATCCCTTGTTTGCCAACGCTTCCTTCATGCGGTTCTTGAGAGCTAAGCCGTTATAAGTGGTCTCGCGCGCCACGTAGTTTGCACCGGCAGCTTCGGCCAGCGCGCAGATATCGAAAGCTCTTTCCGGGTTGCCGTAGGACGTTGTGCTGGTAAAGCGGCCAGCCGGAGTCATGGCCGACTGCTGCCCACCTGTCATTCCATAGTTGAGGTTATTCACGATGATCGCCGTAAGATCTATATTGCGGCGCGCGGAATGAATCAGATGGTTCCCGCCGATGGTGGCGCCGTCGCCATCTCCCATTAAAACAACCACGTGCAGATCAGGATTGGCTGCTTTGACCCCAGTGGCATAGGCTAAAGCTCGTCCGTGAGTCACATGCAGGGCACTCGTAAGAATGTAACTGTCAGCCTTGCCCCAGCAGCCGATTCCGGTAACAACCACCACCTGATTGTTCGCGTACTCCAGCTCTTCGAATGCCCGCAGCAGCGCTTTCAGGGCGACGCCGTTTCCGCAACCGGAGCACCACTGATGCGGAAGCGCACTCTCTTTCAAAAATCTTTGTCCCGTAGAAACAGCCATAACGCCTCCTACTTCGCCCCTGTGGCGAGGCTGCCCGGGGTCCTTTGAATTGCCTGCAGCACCGCTTGCGGATACATAACTTCCCCGTTGAACGAGTTCACTTTTTCCAACTCGACAGAATTCCCAACTGCTTTCAAGACCTCGCCAGCAAGCTGCCCAGCGTAGTTCATTTCAGCCACAATAACTCTCTTGGCTTTGGCGGCGGCCGCCAGCACTTCCTTATCAGGGAAAGGCCAGATGGTAATCAACTGGAGAACTCCCGCCTTGATGCCAGCCTTTCGGGCTTCCAGCGCGGCTGCGCGGGCCATACGGGTCACGGCACCCGCGGCAATAATCAGTACGTCACAATCTTCCGTGTCGTAGGACTTGGTAAGCACGATCTCATCGCGGTTTGCTTCGATCTTCCGGTGCAAGTGGCTGATGCGCCGGGAGGCATTCGCCGGGTCGGTGCTGGGATATCCGTTCTCTCCGTGCATTGTGGTAGTGATATGGAAAGTGTACTCACTTCCGAAGGACGCCAACGGCGCGGCACCGTCTATGCCAAAGTTAAAAGGCATGTACTCGCTCGGCGTCACCGTGGGCTTTTGACGTGCGATGACCGGTATTTCGCCCGGCTCAGGAAAGATGAAATTCTCGCGCATATGGCCCACGATTTCGTCTGCCGCCAACACGACGGGAGTGCGAAATTTTTCCGACAAGTTGAACGCCTGCACCGTCAGGGAGAAACACTCCGCCACAGAGGCGGGAGCGAGAGCGATCAAAGTCTGATCGCCATGCCGTCCCCAGCGAATCTGCATGTAGTCCGACTGTCCGGGCCTGGTTGCCAACCCGGTACTGGGACCGGAGCGCTGAACGTCAACCAGCACGCAGGGCACTTCACCCATAATCGCAACGCCTAGATTTTCCTGCATCAGCGAGAATCCGGGCCCGCTGGTGGCAGTGAACGATTTCGTGCCCGTGAGCGACGCTCCGATCACCGCCGCGATGCTGGCGATCTCGTCTTCCATTTGCATGAAGATCCCGCCCAGCTTCGGCAGGCGACGGGAACTTATGTCAGCAATCTCCGAAGAAGGCGTAATCGGATAACCGGCGTAAAATCGCGCGCCGGCATAGAATGCGCCCTCTGCAATTGCCTGGTTCCCTTGAATCAGCTTGGCTACCTTTTCCAATTCTCTAGCTCCTTAGTTATGCGCAGCGGCAGTTTGCTCGAATGTTCCTTTCAAAGGCCGATCAGGACGTACGAAGACCCAGCAGATCGCGCCAACAATCCCGCACAAAGCAGTCACCATGATGGCAGCTTTCCAGCCCCACCCGGTCGCTACCCAGGCGACCACCATCGGGGCCAAGCCACCGAGCAGATTACCGATGAAATTCATCCAGCCGGAAACCGTACCCGAGAACTTGCCCCCCAAATCCGAGGCGCTCGTCCAACTGACATTCATGCTAAATCCCAGGAACGCCAAAGCAAACGACAACCAGCCGATGGTCGGCACTTTGCCATTGGAAATGGCCGTCATATACAGGCCAAAACAGCAGCAAAGCTGACCGATGCCGCCCATCCAGGCACGAGCCTTCGACGTAGTAATCTTCCGACCAATCAGGTAATCGCACGCAAGGCCACAGAAGACGTTGCCGAAGGCAAAGGCGAGTTCCGGAATTGCCGCCGCAAATCCCATTGCCTTGAGAGAAAAATGGTGCGCTTCCATCAAGTACACTGGAAGCCACGCAATGAAAACATATGACACAAAATCTGCCATGCCTAACTGGCCACCGATGCACCAGAACTGCCAAGAACGCAGGAACTGGCCCCACGGAGCCAGCTCCCTTTTGTGATTCTCGCTCTTGGTTACGACCGGCCGACCGTCGGCTATGTGTTCCAACTCGGCTTGATTTACAAAGCGGCTCTCATGCGGGTGCGTCGTCAACAGTAAATAGTAGGCTAGCGCAATCAGCACCCCTGTGGCGCCGAAAATCCAGAAAACCGTGCGCCAGCCGAAATTGATCATCAGTATGGTGGCCACGGGAATACCTAAGACCGGGCCGAGCTTCGATCCCATCAGCATCATGGCAACAGCACGGCCGCGTTCACGCGTTGGAAACCAGTTGAAAAACGCGGCATTCAGGCCGGGGTAGGCCGGAGCCTCCCCGATTCCGAACAGAGCACGAACCACAACCCAAGCGCCAAATGTCCGGCAGGCAGCGGTCAATGACGTGAAGATAGACCACCACGCAAGCGAAAGAGGAACAATCTTGCGGTGCCCGAAAAACTCGACCAAGGTACCCGACGGAAGCTGAGACAACGCATAAGCAAAGAAGAAAACCGATTGCAGAGTTCCCAGTTGCACTTTGGTGAAGTGAAGTTCCTTCATGATCGACGGAGCCGCCACTGCCAGATTGACCCGGTCGAGGTAATTCATGAAGATCATGAGCATGGCAAAGAACGCCATCATCCAGCGATAGTTAGTTCGCCTTACTGAGGGCACGGACCGCGCCGGTTGAACGGCAGTCGATTGGTTATCGGTCACAGTTTGCATGTTCCTCCACCAGCTAAAGGAACCCCTATCCGGATGCCCTAGCCGCAGCCGCACACACAGCGAGACTCGCCCGAATCAACCTCTCTACAAACTATTTTCGCCGTGATAAAGCCCAGTGAATCTAGTAGAAGACGGAAGCTCCTGCAGTGACCTCACGCACGTAAGTAAGTGACATTATGTTTCATAGACTTCTCCGCCGAACTTATCGCTGTTAATTGCAAGCGGCGTGCTTTTTTCCCACGAGTTGTTTTGCCAGCTCCGGCTCCATGGAGAGCACCTCGCGCACTGCGGCAATCATTTCATTGAATGTCTTCGTGATTTTCACGTTGGCTTTGGCCAGCGCGGCATATTTCGACGCGGCTGATCCGCCTTCTCCGGAAATGATGGCGCCCGCATGCCCCATTCTCTTTCCGGTAGGCGCCGTTTGCCCGGCGATGAAGGCAACAACCGGTTTCGGATAGCCATTCTCGAGATACTTCGCGGCCTGTTCTTCCCCGTTGCCGCCGATCTCGCCGACCATGACCACGACCTTGGTCTCGTCATCCAAGGCGAACTCTCTCAGCACATCGATAAAATCCATGCCGCGGATGGGATCACCGCCGATTCCGATGCAAGTAGTCTGCCCGATGCCCATTCCTGTCAGCGTCGCTCCAATGTCGTGAGTCAGTGTCCCGCTGCGGGCAACAACACCAACCGGACCTTCGCTATAAATCGATCCTGGCATGATGCCTACCTTGGTTTTGCCGGGGCTGATCACACCGATTGTGTTTGGTCCAACAACTCTTACGCCGCACTCACATGCCCGTTGCTTGATATAAGCAGTGTCGTGAATGGGAACATGCTCAGTAATAACGACCAACAGCGGGATGCCGCTCTCGATGGCTTCGATGGCGCTGTCCTTCACAACAAGTTGCGGAACAAGGATTAATGTTGCGTCGATGGGCGTATGCTCCAGCGCCTCCGGAACGGTATTGTAGACCGGCACTCCGTGAACAGCCGTTCCGCCTTTTCCCGGCGATATGCCTGCAACCAGATTCACTCCGTACTCAAGTAAGTACTGCGCGTGCATCGTTCCCATTTTTCCGGTGATGCCCTGCAACATTACCCTTGTCTCTTTATTGATCAGGATCGCCATCTTACACGCCCTCTTTCAACAGTCCTACGATCTGCTTGACCGCCTCTTCCGTGGTTCCCAACTTCACAACCGGGATATTTCTGTCCTCCAGCAGCTTCCAGCCTTCATCCTGGGAATGCCCGCGCATTTTGACCAGGATTTTAACCTTCGGCTGGTCGGCATCGATCACGTTTGCGATTCCTCGGCCCATCCATTCGCAATTGTTGATGCCGCCAAATGCGTTTACCAGCACGCCTTCGACTCCCGGGGTTGCCAGGCAGACGCGTAAGGCTGCCGCCATCTTCTCGCTTGAAATTCCGCCTCCGGTATCCAGAAAACAGGCGGGCGATGCGCCGTAGTGCGAGATCATATCCATGGTTGCCATGGCCAGACCGGCACCGCTGCCTAACACAGCAATGTTGCCGTTCAACTGCACATAATTCAGGCCAGCAGCCTTAGCCTGCAACTCCAGAGGAGTGCTGCCTTCGAAACGAGGCGTCATCTTTTGCCTGGCCAACGAAGAGTCGTCAATCACCATTTTCGAATCGATGGCGATTACTTCTCCATCTGGAGTAACGATGAGAGGATTGATTTCGGCCGTAGTGGCATCGGTGCCGTAGAACGCCGCGATGAGCTTCTGAATGACCTGCGATACCTTCGGCAAAAGACTGGACGGCAAGTCCGACCGCCTCAGAAGATCCAGAATGCGAAACGGCCGCACCGGCTGTGTAGGCGCCAAGTGCAGCTTCAGGACTTTCTCCGGTGCTGTCTTGGCCACGGCCTCAATGTCCATACCGCCGCTGCTGGAGAACATCAGAACCGGAACGCCGTTCGTCGGATCGAAAGTGACGCCGGCATAGAGTTCGCGGTCGATCTCGATTCTTTCGCTGAGTAACACGCTTTCCGTCTTCTCGCCTTGGATGGTCAAACCGAGAATCCGTTCGACATGCTCGACCAGTTCGGCTTGGTTGGCTGCGATCTTTACCCCACCCGCCTTGCCTCGCCCGCCCGACAGTACCTGAGCTTTCACCACCACTGGATAGCCAACGGTGGTAATTGCGTCCACTGATTCCTGCACTGACCTGACCAAAACCGCACGAGGGACTTTTATGCCAAATCTGGCAAAGATTTCTCTTCCCTCGTATTCAAAAAGACGCATAAGTCTCCCTTACTGGCCTTTCGCCTCAATTCGTAATAGCGCCAGCCCGTCAGTCTCGATGCTTACTTCGGATTGGGGTGCTGCTCTCCAATTATTTCCTCGGACTGCCATATGTCAATAAAAACAATTCATGACTACAACAACGTTGACATTGAGCAGGAATGATGGTTTGATTGAGCGCCGAAAATTGATTAAAGGAATTGGCATGCTTGCAGGCTGGATGTTTATCTCGGCTGCTTTCTGCACGCCACCCCTATAAGTCCGAATACTTCGCGCTCATTACCGAGCCGAACAATAAGCTCGTACGCACGACACGAGCGCGTTATGCCCTGATTGACTAAACGCCACAGCTCGCAGGTGCGGCGGTTCTATCAACGTATTCAGCGCGCCGCTACGCTGTGCGCCACGCTCGGACGATCGGGGTTGGATGATCAACATAGAACGTGAAGGTATGAGGAAGCTTAAATGGGATCAATAAGTAGAGCTGAAAATCTGCAGAAAGTTGTCCCAAAAGCCAGATGGTGGCGGATTATCCCGCCGACTATCATCATTTACATCATCGCCTACATGGACCGCATGAACATCAGCTTTGCGATGGCCGGCGGCATGAACAAAGAGTTGGGACTAAGCATGGCCGCGTCCGGATTGGCCGCAGGAATATTCTTCTGGGGCTACTTGGTGTTGCAGGTGCCAGCTGGACACATCGCGGAACATGGCAGCGCCAAGAAGTTCATTATGTGGTCAATCATTGCCTGGGGCGGTCTGTCGACATTGACCGGCTTCGTGCACAATTTCCATGAACTGCTGATCATGCGCTTCTTGCTGGGAGTTGCCGAGGGTGGAGTCTATCCTGCGATTCTGATCGTGGTCGGCAAATGGTTTCCGAAGAAAGAGCTCGGGCGAGCCAATGCTCTGTTTCTGATGAGTCTGCCGATTTCCACGGTCATCACCAATCCCGTGTCGGGATGGATCGTGGCCAATTATAGCTGGCGCTGGCTGTTTATCTACGAAGGTGCGGTTTCCTTATTGCTGATCTTCATCTGGATGCCCATGATCAGCGATCGCCCCGAGGAAGCGAAGTGGATTTCCAAGGAAGAAAAAGAGTATTTGCTCACCACCCTGGCCCGGGAAAAGTCCGAAGCGGAAGAGGCGCTTCTGGCCGTTGGCAATTCGATCAAATGGAGCTACACAAAGCTTTTCTTCGATAAGAACTTGTGGCTCCTGATCCTCGTCTACATGTGCTACACGACCGGTCAGTATGGATACACGCTCTGGTTGCCGACACTGTTGAAGCAGCTGACCAAGAGCAGTTTGACCAATGTGGGATGGATGACCTCTCTGCCTTTCGTCATGGCACTCGGCGGCCTCTACCTGATGGGTGCGCTCTCTGACAGGCACGGCAATCGCCGCCTGTACACTTCGCTTTCTCTGGTTGGGTTCGGTGTAATTTTCTTCCTTGCGACTCTGTTCTTTCCGGGGAACATTGGAATGTGCTTCGGCTTGCTGGTGCTGACCGGGCTGTTCACCAAATCCATGCAAAGTCCGTTCTGGGCGATGCCGGCTGTGGTTTTTCCTCCGGGAGTTGCGGGCGGAGCTCGCGGCGCTATCAACGCACTTGGCAACCTGGGAGGATTCTTCGGACCGGTTCTGGTGGGCTGGTTCGCCACCAGGACAGGAAATCTGAATTACGGTGTCTACAGCCTGGTTGTGGTGTTGCTTATCGGCGGAGGCATCACGATGTTGCTGCCTAGGGTCACGGCTGGCTTCAAGCAGGAGGCCGGAAGAAAACCTGCTTCGACCGCGGCAAAAGCGCAAGCCTAGGTGCCGTTTGGGTACCTATTCTGGACGCGTGGCACCGATGCTGCGGTGGCGGCGGATAGAAGGCGTTAGGAGCGTTCTTCGTTTTCAGTTAGTGGCAGGACAGAGAGTGCTTTAGATATTGTTTTCGCCATCGGGACCAGTGCAGGAGGACTTATGGGAATAACGGTTGGTTCCACTCAGAGCCGGACCGATCAGTTCAACGCCGTTTTTGCCGGATTCCTTGGATGGACGCTGGATGCGTTTGATTTCTTCATCCTCGTAATGGTGATGTCAGCGGTGGCCAAGGATTTTCATGTCACCGTTCCTGCCATCGCCCTCGCGCTGGCGGGTAGCCTTATGACCCGGCCGATCGGTGCGATCCTCTTCGGCATTATGGCTGACCGCTACGGCCGCAAGCTGCCGTTAATGCTAAACGTGATCTTCTACGCTACCATGTCGGTCCTATCGGGATTGGCGCCCAGTTACCGGGTCTTTATCATTCTGCGCTTGCTGTTTGGCGTTGGTATGGGCGGCGAATGGGGCGTAGGCGCCTCATTGACTTTGGAATCGGTTCCCGTAAAGCTGAGGGGCTTCCTCTCAGGAGTCTTGCAAGGCGGCTATACCTTCGGCTTCCTGCTGGCAGCGCTGGCCTACTACGCCATCTTTCCACACTGGGGATGGCGCATGATGTTCTTCGTCGGCGGCTTTCCAGCCCTGTTATCTCTGTTCATTCGGTCCAAGGTAAAGGAGACGGAGGCCTGGCATCAGAATCGCACCGATTGGAAGAGTTACTTTAAGGCCATTGCATCCAATTGGAAGCGCTTTCTGTACATGCTCCTGCTGCTGATGTTCATGAACTCCATGTCCCATGGAACACAGGACATGTTCCCCACGTACCTTACTCGCCAGTTGCATTACGCACCCAAGCTGGTCGCCATGATCACCATGCTCGCCACCCTGGGCAACCTCTGTGGAGCACTCACTGGTGGCCGCCTCTCGGACCTCTGGGGACGTAGGCGGATCATAATGATTGCCGTCACGCTGGCCCTGCTCCTCATCCCGCTATGGATGTGGGCACCTAACGTTCCGACCATTATTATCGGCGCCTTTCTGATGCAATTTATGGTTACCGGAGCTTGGGGAGTTATACCGGCGCACATAAACGAACTGTCGCCGCCGCAGTTGCGCGGATTCTTTCCCGGTTTTGTCTACCAGATGGGTGTGCTATGCGCTTCCAGTATCAGCTACATAGAAGCCCGCGCTGGAGAGCATTTCAGCTATTCACGAGCCATGAGCCTGTCCATGGTTGTAGTGCTGATCTGCTTGCTCCTAACCATTAAGTTCGGTCCGGAAGCTAAGGGTGTGGCCTTCGTCAGGCAGAAGGAGCCATCCCCCGTCGAGCACGAACCTGAGCCAGTTTCCATCGGAAATCATGCACCTTAGCTCGGATTTCACCGGTCGGTAGCGCGCCGGTTGTTGGACCAGAGCCTTGACGACCGGCGCGCAACCATCATTGCTCAACCCATGTTCTTTCATCATCTCTAGCAGCACTGCTGCGCGCTTCTGGGACGAATACCGATTCGGAACTCGCGTGCTGAATGTCGTTTAGTAAGGTCGCGAGCAGGCTGGATGGATATAGAATGCAACCATTTTCGAAAGCAAGATGGAAACCTCGCTTTAGGAACCTTGTTGTAGATCGTATTTGAACCCCGGATTCGGCCTCTGAAAAGGGATTGAAAAGGAGCTTCATGGAACGATCGATTGCATTCATTCTCAATGGCAAGCCGACACGTATCAAGGTCGATGACGAGCGCATGCTGCTATGGGTGTTGCGCTATGACCTCGGTCTGACCGGCGCCAAGTTCGGCTGCGGGACCGCCATCTGCGGGGCCTGCACCGTTATTGTGGACAACCAGGCGGTCAGGTCGTGTTCCCTCCCGGTCAAGGAAATCGCCGGGAAGAGAGTCCTTACCATCGAGGGATTGGGCAAGGACGGACACCTCCATCCCGTCCAGGAAGCCTTCGTGAAACACAACGCCTTTCAATGTGGCTATTGCACCCCGGGCATGATTATGAGTGCCTATGCGCTTCTGCTGCAGACCCCGCGACCGACGGCCGCCGACATTATTCGCCATATGGATGGCAACTTGTGTCGTTGCGGGGCGCAGGTTCGCATCGTCGAGGCCATCCAGGATGCAGCAGTGGCGATGAAAGGAAGGGCGTGATGAAAACCGAGCTGACTGTAACCGCCAACGACGGAGTCAACCGCCGTGATTTTCTCAAGCTTGGAACCGGCTTGGTGGTGTACTTCTGGGCTGGTCCAATGGACGTCTTCGGCCAAGCTCCGCCCGCGCCTGCCGCCGACTTCAATGCGTTTATACAGATCGAGGCTAACGGCCGCGTCACCTGTATGGTGGGGAAAATTGAGATGGGACAGGGCCTCCAAACCGCGCTCGCGCAAAACCTTGCCGAGGAGCTTGCGGTCCATTTCGACTCTATCGACATGATCATGGGCGATACCGACTTATGCCCATGGGATGCTGGAACTTTCGGCTCTCAGGCTAACCGGATACTGGGTCCAATCCTCCGTGGAGCCGCAGCGGAAGCGAGAACGGTCCTACTTCAGATGGCGTCTGAACGTCTCCATGCTCCGGTCGAACGGCTGCAGGTGAAGGACGGCGTCATCTCCGATCCAGTCCTGGGCAAGCGCGTTACCTACGCGGAGTTGGTTCAAGGTAAACGCATCGAACGCAAGGTCGGCAAGGTTCCGCTAAAACCCACAACGGCCTACACGGTGATGGGGACGTCACCCCGGCGCAAAGACGCTGTCGAAAAGGTTACCGGCAAGGCCAAGTACACTGCCGACTTCAACGCTCCGGGAATGGTGTTCGCCAGCATACTCAGGCCACCGGCACACGGGGCGACGCTCAAGAGCATCGACACAAGCGCCGCTGAGAAAGTGCCTGGGGTCCAGGTAGTGAAGGACGGCAACTTGATCGCCGTAATCGCCAATCGGCCCGACGTAGCAGCGAAGGCTCTGGGGATGATCAAGGTAGAGTTTGACCGTCCGCAGACAGGCTTGGACGACAAATCCATCTTCGACTACCTGGTTGGCTCCAAGGTGGAAAACAATGTGGTCGCCGAGAAGGGCAGCCTGGCGGAAGGCGAAAAGCTCGGCGAGATTTTTGAGCAGACGTACTTACAGAGCTACGGCGCGCATGCGCACATGGAAACGCACGCAACCGTGGTGAAGATCGAGGGAGGCAAGGCGACCGTGTGGGCCAGCACGCAAAGGCCTTTCGGGACACGCGATGCCGTCGCGAAGGCTTTGGATTTCACCCCGCAAAACGTGCGCGTTATCACACCCTATGTGGGCGGCGGCTTCGGCGGAAAAAACTATGTTCAGAATGCCGTCGAAGCGGCGCGGCTGGCGAAACTTGTCGGCAAACCGCTGCAACTTGTCTGGGACCGTTCCGAAGATTTCATGTTCGACCGCTTCCGCCCGGCTGGCGTGGTAAAGATCCGCTCGGCCATGACGAAGGAGGGCCAGCTTGTCTCATGGGGCCTGACTGTACACGCCGCCGGCGACTGGGGAGCCGCAACTTTCTACGACGTCCCAAATAACCGGACGGTAGCGGCACCGGTAGCGGAAATCGCTTGGCGGAAAGGAGACAACGCCGGAGGAGTGCATCCGTTCAATGTCGGCGCGTGGCGGATGCCATGCATGAACACGATATCCTTCGCTCGCGAATCGCAGATGGATGTCATGGCAAGCAAAGCTGGTATCGATCCGGTCGAGTTCCGGCTAAACCATTTAAGCGACAAACGCATGCGGAGTGTGCTCGAGGCGGCCGCAAAACAGTTTGGCTGGAAACCCGGAAAAGCGCCTAGCGGCCGGGGCGTGGGAGTCTCCTGCGGTTTGGCCTACGGCACTTACGTTTCGAGCATGGCGCAGGTAGAAGTCGACAAAAATACCGGAACCGTGCTGGTTAAGCGAGTCGTTACCGCGGTTGACCCTGGCACCGTGGTCAATCCAGAAGGTGCTCGTCAGCAGGTTGAAGGCTGCATCGTTATGGGCTTAGGCTACGCGCTTACTGAAGAAGTACTTTTCAAGGACGGAGAAGTACTGGCTCGCAACTTTGACAGTTACGAGATTCCACGCTTCTCGGACATGCCTAAGATGGAGGTCGTCCTGCTCGACAATCGCCAGTTCCCACCCGACGGAATGGGCGAACCGATGATCATCACCATGGGTGCAGTCATCGCAAACGCGATTCATGACGCCATCGGGATCAGACTGCTCCAGCTCCCGATGACGCCGGATCGCGTGAAGGCGGCGCTTAAACAGAGCTGAATAGCGGGAAGAGGAAGTCGCTGGTTGGTCTTTGAGTAGCGGACCTCTTTGAGAGGCTGCGAGGGCGCAATCAGCTTGCACAGGGCCGGTTAGGTAACAAGAGGTAGACTTGAAAGGCGAGACATCGGCCAGAGTGCGATGCCTCGCAGGGCCGATACCTATAGGGGAAATTTGATGCAAAAGGTGGCAGCGAGCCGCACAACCTTAGTCTCCGTCGAGTCTCTGGAGAAGTTCTGTATTGCAGTACTGAAGAAGGCCGGATTAAGCGAGCCGAATGCGATTACGTTGGCAGAGTCACTGTCATTTGCCGATGCTCGCGGCCTTACTGCACATGGGGTCGCAAGATTGCCTGAGTATCTGGCGAGGGTTAGAGCCGGGGCCATGAACCTGGAACCAACCATGGAGATCGAGCAGGACCATCCGGCATCCGCCTTGTTGAATGCCAATAACGGGCTGGGGCAAATTGCCGGAGTCAAGGCCATGGAGATCGCAATCAAGAAGGCCAGAACCGCCGGAGTTGGGCTGGTGGGGGTAAAGAACTCCAATCATTTCGGTTCCGCTGCGTTCTTCGCCATGCGAGCCATGGAGGCGGACATGATCGGACTCGTGCTGACGAATGCGGCGCCTTCTATTGCTCCCTATGGCGCGAAGGTTCCGCTGGTCGGGACAAACCCTATTACCGTCGCCATTCCAGCGGCCTCCAAACTACCAATAGTTTTGGACATGGCGACTTCATTGGTTGCCCGCGGGAAGATATGGCTGGCTTCCCTGGCGGGTCAGAAAATACCTTTGGGGTGGGCGCTAGATAAAGATGGCAAGTCGACCGAAGACCCAGACGCGGCCCTGAATGGTGGTAGCCTGGAGCCCATCGGAGGCCCCAAGGGATCAGGCCTGTCACTGATCATCGATCTACTCTGCGGAGTATTGACGGGCACGACGCTTAGCGGCGATGTGAAGCTCATCATGGATCTCTCGGGTCCGATGAATACCTCTCATCTTCTGATGGCAATTAATATTGGCAGCTTTGTGAACGTAGAACAGTTCAAGAAGAATATTGATGAAGTGATTCTGCGGATTAAGACTCTTCCATCCATCCAGGGGCCGCCGGCTTTCCTGCCCGGAGAGATCGAGTTCGAAAAGGCGGAGAAATGTAGAGCAGTGGGCATCCCGTTTTCAGCAGATTTGCTGACCTCTCTTGGCGAACTCGCCGAACGTTATGGAGTGCCAAGATTGGAAACACGGTTCGACGCTTAACAATTGCAGCGAGGAATCCGTTTTACTGGATCGTGTAGGTAACATCTCTGTTCGGAGCCGCACCAACGTCCTGCAATCTGGCAGTTCGCGACTGCGAAGATACACACGGAATCGCGGCGGCTTCCATGCAATGTGTATGGCCGGAGAGTCGCCCCCCGGCCTCCATTTCCTAGTTTCCGACGGGAAGCTGTGTCTATAGGTCAATTACGGTGCTTACGAAAGCCGGAATGAACCGATCTCCAAAGCATTCGTAAAGTGTTGCCATCATGGCAAAACCGGTACAGTGATTGGCCGCGATGAACTCCGGATTAAACAATGCAAGCTGAGTGAGGGTGCTTCCCTGCTGTTCTTTCGATAAAGGTCCCAGGTGAGTGCCACCAATCCACCCGGCTAACCGCGAAGTACCTGTGACCTCAAGTCCCCACCGCACCGTATTGACTAGTCCGGAATGAGTACATCCCCCGATCACCACCAGTCCGCGAGGGCTCGCATAGTACAGAGAAGTGTCATCCTCGACTTTGTCCTGACATTCAGACCCATCTGCCGCGCAGGTCATGAGTTCGGAATCACCAGTTTCGTAATCGGTGTACCGGGGGATATGCCCACTGATCCAGAGCCCAGAGATGATTTCAGTTGGCTTATCGGAAAAATGCCACTCGGCTCCAAGCGCCGTCAGCAGTTCCTTTTCATAAGGAATTCCGATGAACCGGCGCTGCGTCCCTGAAATAGAGTATCGAGACTGGAATATTCCCTTATGGGCATAAACCGGAATTGTCTTCCGCGCATGCTGTAACACATGGAATATGCCACCGGTGTGATCGTAGTGACCATGGCTCACCACCAGCATGTCCAGTTCTGAGGGCCGGAAGCCGAGCAGGTTCAAGTTGGAAACGACGGCTGACGTTTGGCCCGCATCGAAAAGAACTTTCTTCCCCTCGTGCTCAATCAGGAGTGACAGACCATGCTCCGCAAGAAGAGGGAGCCTTACTCCTGGCCGAACCGCATTGTCGATAATTACCGTAACCTTCATGGAGCGAGCCTCCAGGAATCTATTATTCAATAAATGAACCTCAGAGCCCTGCGCATCCATTTGCGCGTCATTAGATGTAATATACACTTACGTATTCATCGGTCATCGACAAACATTCAATATAGAGCGAGATGTCTCCGAGAGAATTGTGATACTGATGCCTGCAAGGCTGCGACTGCCAAAGACGTGTTTGTAATCTCAATCTAGCCTTCGATGGCGAAGTCGCGCGTTAACTCATCATGCAGGGCAAGTAACCACACGGGCCGGGCTAATTCCGCTCACTACTCTATGGAAGCGTGGATCAGAGTGCAGCATGGCGAGCTTTGGATCTTCTCTTGCAAACACAATCCAGCTACACCGCTCCTTTGCAGCTGTCTCCAGCCACTTGATGGCCTCCGATTGCTGGCCGAGAGCAACGTAGATGACGCTGATCCAATAGGGACTGAAGTATTGCTTCTGCCGTAGCTTGAGCAGTGCGTTCAATATCTTCGTAGCACCAGCTTTGTCACCCATGCGCGCGAGGCCATATGCCACGTGGGCTCTGGCCAGTGCGCTGTTATCCGAATATTCCAGGGCAAGCCGGAACTCTGCCACTGCCGATTCGATTCCCCCGAGTCTTTCCCACGCCATTCCTGCGCTGGTATGCCCAATCCATAGCGACGAGTCCAACTCCATCGCCTTATTCAGTTGATCGAGGGAGGCCCCGTAATCTCTGGCGTAATACAGAGCCCACCCGAACATGATCGCCGAATAGCTTGCGAACGGGTCCAGTTCACAAGCCTGCCGCATCAGGAAAACTGCTTCGTCATGCCTTCCGAGGGCCGCAAGAACCTGGGCGTATCCCCCGACAGCGGGTGGATATCTCGCATCAAGCGAGAGCGCACGAAGCAAGCTGGCCTCCGCGGCATCCCAATCGTGTTCATAGAAAAACTGATAGTACGCAAGAGCGGTCCTGGCCTCAGCTGAATCTTCGATTGCAAGAGCTTTGTCCACGTAACTCTTCACCGCAGGAAAAGCTTTGGTGGACGGCACAATTCCCAACCTCGCCGCCATACAGTGAGCGTTGGCAAGAGCTACCCAGGCAAGGGCAAACTGGGGACACTCTCGCACCGCTGATTCCATGAGCAGAATGCAACGATCGAGCGCATCTTCTGTAAGTCTGGAGCGGAGGGAACAACCTTGAAGGTAGTTTTCATAAGCACTGGCCGGGACAGATCCCAGTTGCGAGGGGCGAATGGAGATGGGAATCGATTGAATCACCGAGGACGCAATCTTCCGGCTGATTCCGATCTGATTCGTGAACAGATCTCTTCTCGGATGCGTATAGGTCTCTCCCCACACGCACGCCTGCGCCCTGCATTTCAACAACCTTATGATGACCCGCATCTGCCCGTCGGCTTCTGACATTTTGCCCACGAGCATGTAATCAGCCGAAACGTCACGGCAGAGCGATAGCTTTCCTTTTCCTTTTCGGGCAAGCTCCGTCGTAAATTCCGGAGTTACCACAGAGATGGAAGGAGACATGCGGCGGAGCTCAACAATGATCAACTCGGTCATTGCAGAGGCAAACGACTCACAGTGCATGTCGCGATCGGTTTCCAGTGGAAATACTGCAACTCTCTGACGGTCCCTGTTCAGCGTGATCGTCTCGGGCGCACCCGAACGGCTCACGTTGGCGATGAAGCGATATCCGTGGCTTCCTACGGTCTCAACATATCGGGCGTCCGACGCCTTGTCATTCAGAGCCGATCGGAGCCTTCTGATCGCAACGTTGAGGCACAGGTCTCCCTCAATGAAGGTGTTCGGCCATACCTTGCTGATGATTTCCTTTCTGGAAATCAATTCCTTCGGCCGCTGCGAGAGAAGCGCGAGAATCTGAAAAGGCTTGGCTTGGAGTTGGACCCTGCTGCCATTCTTGAACAGTTCACCACTATCAATGTCCGCAATAAAGTCGGCGAAGTATACCCGGTGTGACTTCAAGGTAGGCATCTGAACCATCCTTGTTATCGGCGAAAGTTACTTCCGCGAAAAATTTGGGCCTCATCATACACCAGAAGTGCTGGTTCTTCAGCTACGAATACAAGGACGCAGGATATTCGCCGGTAATCCAGATGTAAGTGAAGGATTACTTCGCATTCGCGCACTAGGGTACATACTGTAGGCGTTTTTTGGCGACCGCGTTGATCTATTTTGTAAACACGGCAAGCAGCAATGGGAGCCCGAGCATAACGCTCATACATTCATTTCAGGTTACCCGGTGTTCTGCGCCATAGATATACAAAGACAAGGAGGTTTCCAGGGACGAACAGGTGAGGAAGACCGGAGTTCAGATTTAGGGATCGTGGCTAGGAAGTGTATTTAAGACTCTGATTATTATTTCGATAGGCTTTCATTTTTTGCCAATGCTGCCACGCCGGGACACCTCGCCCGGCTCCGTGAATCGAATCGCTGCTTCGAATTCGACACTGCATGCGCATGTGTATCTGCCGCGTGCATGGTCTTATCTGCGCCTTAATCAAGAAACCCGCGACTATCGAAGGGCGTATCGCTCTTTATCGCTTTCGTTCGCTGTTGTGTTTGCGGCGATTTGAATTGAGCGAAGCGGGAGCGGCTTATCGAGATTCTGGGAACCCCTGCAACAAAACGGGAACTGCAACCGCGCAGATAGCACGGCAACATCCCGTGCGAGTTAAGAGTAAAGAGATTGACCGTGCTGCATCAGCACAGTACTAGGTGAGTTCGAACGAGAGCAGCACAGTTTTGAAATCTCAAGGGTGGGCATTATGCTGGACACCTATTCACCAACGCAAGCAGTGTACTGGATATTCCCGGGGCGACTGCTGTTTCCGGTTATCACGCTTCTCGGGATTTCGTGTTTCGTCTATATCTTGGCCAGACGCATGGCGCCGCTCTATCACAGCGCGCCCGATCCTCGGTTTGACCGCGTCTCGGCCCGGCTATTCCGGAGCTTGAAGTACTGGTTAGGACAATGGAAACAGCCGCGCTTTCTCTTCGCAGGTGTTCTTCACATTCTGATTTTCGCTGGATTCCTCATTCTGTCGGTTCGCTCTGTTGCACTTGTGATGATGGGGGTTTCCGGACACTCTATGCTGCCGAGCTTCTCTGAGGGACATCTCTACCACGTCATCAAGGATTATTCGGCAACCCTCGTTTTTCTTGCGGCACTCATTGCTGCGATTCGCAGGGCGATCTTCCGGCCATCCCGATATGCGGTGCCGGCGCGGTACGGAAAGGACCATACGGCTGAGGCCCTCTTGGTATTGGGGCTGATCTCGCTGCTAATGCTCTCAGAGAGCGCGTTTGAAGCCAGTCAATCTGTGCTCTTGCAGCAGCAAGGAAACGGACCTGAGTCGTCAGCTCCGCTTGCGCTTGCCTGGATATTCAGGAGCTCACTACTTTGGTCGCCTCACTCTTTCTTGGTTGCACTCCACAACGGTGCCTATCTCACCCATGAACTTACCTTCTTTGCCTTTCTCTGTTTCTTACCCTTGGGAAAGCACTTTCACGTTGTTACCTCGTTCTTCAATGTGTACTTCGCCAAGTTAGACCGGGGAACCGTCAAGCCGGTCCGCTGGGGAGTAGCAAACCTGGATACGGTAAAGTCCTTCGGCGTGAAAAGCCTTGAAGATTTTACCTGGAAGCACCTACTCGACTTCTACAGTTGTGCAGACTGCGGGCGGTGCTCAGATAATTGCCCAGCCAATACCGTAGGACGTCCTCTGTCACCAAGATTCCTCTCCATCAAGGCTCGCAACTATCTGTTCCAGCATTACCCGCTCTTCAGCCGTTCGAAGGCAAACGGGGCAGCTTTGATTGGCGGAATTTATTCGGAAGACGAGGTCTGGTCCTGCACCACGTGCGGAGCCTGTGAAGAAGAATGCCCGCTGATGATCGAGTACATCGATAAGATTGTCGATCTCAGGCGCGGACTGATTGATGAAGGAAACGTGCCGCAGTCTATGCAGAAGCCCTTGAAGGGATTGGAGAGCCGCGGCAATCCGTACGGCAAGATGGAAAAGAAACGGGCCAACTGGTCAGAGGACAAAGAGTTCCAGCAGAGCTGTAGGGTCAAGATTCTGGATGGCAAGCAGAGCGCAGACACTCTGTACTTCGTCGATAGCATTACGTCTTTCGACGACCGGATTCAGGCCATTGGCCGCGCAACCGCCAGGATTCTCGATCATTGCGGAGAGAACTTCGGGATTCTGGGCGCAGCGGAGAAGGACAGCGGTCATGATGTCCGGCGCTTCGGCGAAGAAACACTGTTCATGGAGTTGCGTGACCGCAACGTAGATGCCATCAAAGCCTCCGGCGCCAAACGAATCGTTACCGCCGACCCTCATGCCTATAACGCCCTGACAAACGATTACAAAGATGTGCCACCCGTAGAACACATCAGTCAGCTGATCGCGCGACAGGTGGAGGCTGGCAACATTAGCTTCAATCCGGTTGAAAAAGCCGACGCCGTGTACACGTACCACGACCCGTGCTACCTGGGCAGGCACAACCAAATCTACGACGATCCCAGAAATGTGCTCGATGCCATTCCTGGCTTAAAGAGAGTCGAAATGGAGCGGTGCCGCGATCGTTCATTCTGCTGCGGCGGAGGTGGGCTGATGTTGTTCTACGAGCCGACCGAGGATGAGCGAATGGGCGTACGAAGGGTGCAGATGGCCGCTGAGGCGGGAGCAAACGTCATCGTGACCGCTTGTCCGTTCTGCATGGTGAACATGGAAGACGCAATCAAGGTGGCGGGCATGGAAGGCAAGATGACGGCCATCGATCTGGCGGAATTGGTTGACAAGCAGATGGTACGGCGAGGTTTTGAAACAGATGCGGTAGAGCTAGTGACTGCTGGAACACACAACGCGTAGCAGGAGGATGGAAGTGGACATTCTAGTTTGCGTTAAAGGCGTACCTGACAATTCCGAGAACGAGATCGAGCTCAACAGTGCCGGCAGCGACATCGAGCGTGACGACTTGGTGTACTCGGTGAATGAATGGGATAACTACGCAGTGGAAGAGGCTCTTCAGATCGTCGAGAAAAATGGCGGAGACGTGACCGTGGTCACGGTCGGCGGAGAGGATGGCGAGGAGATACTGCGCCGCGAAATGGCCATGGGAGCGAAGCACAGCGCGCTGATTTCCGACGAGGCGTTTGAAGGATCGGACGGCGCGGGCATTGCCAAGCTTCTCAAAGCTTTTGTGCAGAAGAACCGGTATGACCTCATCTTGACGGGCGTGCAGGCCGAGGACGGCGCCGCTCAGGTCGGAGGCATGTTGGCGGCGATGCTCGACTATCCCTTTGCATCTCTGGTGAACTCCATCGAAGTTCTGGATGGCGGCAAACTGAAGGTCAGCCGCGAAATTGAAGGCGGAAACAAGGAGCTGAACGAAATCGACCTTCCCTGCGTGCTCTCGATCCAGACCGGCATTAATGAGCCGCGCTATGTCGGAATGCGAGGTATTCGTCAGGTGGCCTCCATAGAGATCCCAACCCTCGGCGCATCGGAGCTGGGAATTGCCGCCGAGTCTGTCGGGAAGTCCGCAGCCAAGGTGCAACGCATGGACTACTTCCTGCCCACGGTTGACAAGGGAGCCGAGATTCTCAACGGCAGCCGGGATGAGGTCATCGACAAAGTAATTGGGTTGGTACGAGCAAAAGGAGGATTGAAATGACGGCTCAAATCTTTGCCTATGTTACGCATAAAAACGGTGTGCCCGATGATGCAGCGTTTGAGTCACTGACTGCGGCGAAAAAGATCGACGCTACCGCCTCTCCGGCGGCCATTGTCACTGGCTTTGGCCCGGACCTTGATGCAGTTTGCAAGCGCCTCCAGGATTCCTATAGCGAAATTTGGAAAATCTCGAACGAAGCTCTCGCCTATCCAAATGCTGAACTTATCCGTAAAGCTCTGGTCTCTATCCTGCCGCCCGCCAGCATCGTACTTCTTCCTCACTCTCACTTTGGCGTTGACCTTGGGCCAGGACTTTCCGTCAAGTTGGAGGGAGCATTTGTTCCCGACGTTGTAGCCATCGATGGCGTCGATGGCGGCTGTCTCAAGGTTGTCCGCCAGGAGTTCGGTGGACAGATGAGCGCGCACGTTCAATGCGATATCTCCGCTGGCGCGGTGATCAGTTTACGGGGCGGAGCATTCAAGCCAGTCGAAGCGCCGCCCGTTGGCGGGACAGTAGTAGACAAATCATCCACATTGGGCGTCCTCTCCGCAGGACGGCGCTATCTGCAGACGGTGGTTGCGGAACTCGGCGATGTCGACATCAGCAAAGAAGCCATCCTAGTTTCCATAGGCCGGGGCATACAGGAAGAGGACAACGTCCATATCGCGCAGGATTTGGCCGATGTCCTGGGAGCGGCCGTAAGTTGCTCGCGGCCAGTCGTGGACGCCAAATGGTTGCCGAAGTCCCGCCAGGTAGGCTCATCCGGACAAACCGTAAAACCCAAGGTTTACCTCGCCTGCGGCATCAGTGGTTCGTTCCAGCATCTTGCCGGAATCAAAGGCAGTCCTTTCATTATCGCCATTAATAAGAATCCCAAAGCTCCCATCTTTCAGGTGGCAGACGTGGGAGTTGTTGACGACCTCCTGGAGTTCCTGCCGGAGCTGACAAGCAAAATCCGCGAAGCGGTGAGCATGAAATAGAGGAGTCCCATGATTACTAAGAAGACGCTGAAACTAAGTTTGAAGTCCCTTCGAGATTTTGCAAAAAAACAGCTGCCAGACCAGTTGCTGATCGATCTGGATGCGCGTGACGAATGTCCTCTGGAAATCATTCACACGCTCTGCGACCCCAAGGGAATCGGCATTCAACTGCTCTTTATCCCCGAAGAGTATGGCGGCTTCGGCGGTGGTGCCTTTGACGTGTATTGCGTCTGCGAAGAGATGGCGCACATCGATCTGGGCGTCGCAACCGCCGTATTGGCCACGTTCCTCGGTAGCGATCCAATCTTCGTCGGAGCTACTCCAGAGCAGAAAAAGCTCTGGCTGGGCCGCATCGCCGATGAGGGACTGCTCTTCGCCTACGGCGCAACAGAGCCGGAGGCAGGAAGCGATCTGGGCGCTCTAAAAAGCACGGCAGAGCGGGTGATGGATGGCGACCGCATCGCCGGCTACAAAATCAATGGACTGAAACAGTGGATCAGCAACGGCGGCATCGCGGATGCCTACACGATTCTGGCTGCCACGTCGGCTGGTCCGAGTTGGTTCATCGTAGAAAAAGGCGCGCCAGGCTTTAAGCACGACAAGCCGGAAGATAAGCATGGCATTCGCCTCAGCAACACGGCCGCGCTAGCACTCGATAACGTCTATGTGGATGCGGATCGGTTGATCGGCGGCGTCGAAGGACAGGGACTAAACCAGGCTCAGGCTGTCTTCGGCTACACACGCCTCATGGTCGCGGCATTTGGTCTCGGCGCAGGTTGGGCGGCGCTGGATCGAGCGATTCCATATGCTACTAAGCGCATCCAGGCCGGAGCGCCACTCTCTGAAAAGCAGGGATACACGCATAAATTGATCGTGCCGCACGTTGCCCGCCTGGAAGCAGGACGCGCCTCGATTGAAGAAACCGCCGAGCGCATCGACGCCGGTGAGGGCAGTCTAAACACTGAAGGCGCCATCGCCAAGTACATGTCGACCGAGGCCGGAGACAAGGCTGCCGACGCCAGCATTCAGGCGCTTGGTGGCTACGGCTACACCCACGAATACATGGTGGAAAAGATCAGCCGGGATGTTCGCATCACCACGATCTACGAGGGCACCTCAGAGATCATGGAGATGACGATCAGCCGCGACCGTTGGCAGCTTCATCTGAAGACGCGCGGGCAGTACTACCACGATCAAGCAAAGAAGTTTCAAGAGATGCATATGGCTCATCCAAAGTCAGGCGCTAACATCGCCGCGCTGGCCTTGCACGCGCTCGCTGAAGTGCTGGAGAAAGCGCGTGCCGCCCGCCTCACCCGGCACCAACACATTCTGCTGCGCCTGGGAGAGCTGATCGCCTACGCGGAAAGCGCCGGCAGCCTTGCCCGGCGAGCCGCGCTCACGGACGAAGGCAAGCTCAATGAAAAAGCCAGCCAACGCTTTGACGCGACTGCTCTTGCGGCGATCAGCCGGATCTTCGCCCGCGAGGCCGCGCTCAAAGTGGGGCAAGAGGGCTTGCGTTGGATCTGCGCAAGCGGTGGCGTGAATGACTCAGAGATGACAGCGTTTGAAGCGGCACTTGGTCTGCAGGCGATTCAACGTGCCCAGGCCGGACTGCTTGCAGACATGGACTACGTCGCTGACGTGCTCTTCAATCGCGTGGCGAAACGCGCAGGCGTCTAGCCATTGAGAGGCGAAGTCTTCGTAAGTTAGGGATGTCCGGCCATGCTTTCGGCGCTGAATGCGCTTTGCATTTATCGGGGGTGTCGTCATGGAAGATACAGCTTATCGAGCAATTGCGATTGTGGGAGCGGGTGCGGTTCTGCCCGATGCTCCGAACGTTGCGGCATTTTGGGAAAACATTAAGACCGGCCGCTACTGCATTAGTGAAGTTACACCTGAACGTTGGGATCCAGCCGCTTACTATGATGCCGATCACAGCGCTCCTGATAAGACTTACTCCAAGATTGGCGGCTGGGTTCGGGAGTTCCCATGGGATCCGATTAAGTGGCGGCTGCCTATCCCTCCACGGGTTGCTAAAGCCATGGATGAAGCGCAGCAGTGGGGACTTGCCTGCACTCGCGAAGCGCTGGAAGACTACGGATATCCCGGGCGGTCATTGGACCCTGATCGCACGGCGGTCATCCTCGGCAACGCCATGGCCGGAGAGAAACACTATCTGACATCATTGCGCATTTACTTCCCGGAATATGCGCGGGAACTGGCCTCATGCGCCGCATTCACCTCCCTGCCCGAAGCAATTCAGTCCTCCATCACCCGTGAGCTCCACAGCCGGATTGGGATGCGCCTGCCGGAAATTACTGAGGACAGCATGCCGGGCGAACTGTCCAACTGCCTCGCCGGACGCATTGCCAATGTCTACAACTTTCATGGCCCCAACTTCACAGCGGATGCCGCCTGTGCTTCGACTATGGCAGGGCTGAGTGCTGCGGTGCACGGACTGGTGAACCATGATTTCGATTTCGCGGTGGCGGGCGGTATCGATCGCAATATGGGCGCACCGACCTTCGTCAAGTTCTGCAAAATCGGCGCGCTATCGGCAACCGGCACGCGACCCTATGCCGAGGGTGCCGATGGCTTCGTCATGGGCGAAGGAGCAGTGATTTTCCTGCTCAAGCGCCTGGCCGATGCCGAGCGCGATGGAGACAAAATCTACGCGGTGCTGCGTGGCATTGGCGGATCGAGCGACGGCAAGGGAAAAGGCATCACGGCACCCAACCCGGTAGGCCAAAAGTTCGCCATCGAACGCGCCTGGAAAAACGCCGGACTGTCGCCTGCTACCGCGACCATGATTGAAGGCCACGGCACATCGACCATGGTCGGCGACGTTGTCGAAGTCCAGAGCATGGTGGACTCGCTCGCCGGCTACAATCTTCCTCACGCCTCAGTGGCCCTCGGGTCGGTAAAGTCAAACATTGGACATCTCAAGGCGGCTGCCGGTGCTGCCGGAATGCTGAAGGCTATCCTTGCTCTTCGGGATAAGGTGCTGCCTCCCAGCGTAAACTGCGGACGCACTAATCCCGATATCGATTTTGCGCACTCACCGCTTTACGTCAATGGCAAACTCAGGCCCTGGGATATTCCGAAAGATACTGTGCGCCGTGCTGGGCTGAGCGCCTTCGGCTTCGGCGGGACCAACTTCCACCTTGTACTCGAAGAACATATTCCCGGCAGGCTGAACGGCAACGGCAAGCACTCGGTGGCCGTTGATTATCCCGCAGGAGTGCCGAACAGCGCTGTCACTTACCAAGCTGCTTCCAACCCAGTCCACGCCGCGGACACTACGCCGCCCGCGGCATCGTGCAAAGCGCCATTGCGCGGCGCTCTGGTGATCGGCGCCAACTCGGCTGCTGATCTCGTCGAACGGTTGCGGGCAGTGCAACTCGCTGCTGCGGTGGGTCAGGCTCCGGCTCCGGCGGCTCCAGCGGAAGCTGACCTGCGCTCGCCCGAACGCCTGGCGATTGATTATGCCGATGCCGCCGAATTGGCGGACAAATCGGCGAAGGCGCTCAAGGCTCTCGCAGCAAACCAACCGCCCATCTGGAAAGCTCTTCGCGCTCAAGGCATCTTTCGCGGACACGGCCCTGCGCCCCAAGTAGCGTTCCTATTTACCGGTCAAGGTTCGCAGTACGTAAACATGGTCCAGGAACTGCGTCGCGCAGAACCCGTGGTAGCCGAGACCTTTGCGGAGGCTGATCGTGTTCTAAGCCCGCTGCTCGGCAAACCTCTAAGCGAATTCATCTTCGTTGATGGAGCCGATCCGAACGCAGTCGCAAAGGCTGAAGAAGATCTGCGTCAGACTGCCATTACGCAACCAGCCGTGATCGCAACAGACGTTGCGATGACTCGTCTATTAGCCGCCTTCGGCATCCGGCCCGATATGGCTATGGGCCACAGCGTCGGCGAATACGGAGCTCTGGTAGCAGCAGATGCCCTGCCCTTTGACGATGCGATGGAGGCGGTCAGTGCCCGCGGCCGCGAAATGACTCTGGTCTCACTCGGAGACAACGGCAGCATGGCTGCGGTCTTCGCACCGCTCGAAAAGATAGAAGAAATACTGAAGACGATTGACGGCTACGTGGTGATTGCCAATATCAACAGTAAGTCGCAAGCCGTCATCGGCGGTGAGAGCAAAGCAATCCAGCAGGCAACGGAAGCTTTCCTGAGCGCAGGCTTTAACGCTGTGCCACTTCCCGTCAGCCATGCGTTCCACACTGCAATTGTCGCTTCCGCCAGTGAGCCGTTGAAGCGTATGTTGGAACGCCTTCGCCTGCAGCCTCCCCGGCTGCCGGTCATCGCTAACATCAATGGCGAGTTCTACCCCACCACGCCTGACTCTAAGCCGCACATGGTGGAAATGCTGGCAAAGCACGTTGCCGCTCCGGTGCAGTTTGTAAAAGGTCTGCAGAAGCTATACGAGGCTGGTGCGCGCGTTTTCGTGGAAACCGGTCCGAAGAAAGCACTGCAAGGGTTTGCCGACGATGTGCTCGGGGAACATAGCGATGTGATTTCACTTTTCACCAACCATCCGAAACTAGGTGATCTCATGGCATTCAATCAGGCACTGTGTGGTCTGTACGCTGCGGGCCTCGGAAGTGGGCAGCCGGACACTGCCCGCGAGCTTACGCCGGAAGCGCCGCAGCGCATTCCAATCACTTCTGAAATCCAAGGGGGAACAATTCCGCTCGCCACTGACGGCGAAGTTGCGCAGAGACCTCGTGCCAACACGGCCAAGCCTCCCGTGGTCATCACCGGCGCGGCTCTGGGACTTCCCGGCACGGAACACATTTTCGATGACGCCAACATAGGCCGCATCCTGAACGGAGAGCAATTCATCGATGTGATTCCTACTCGATTCCGCCGCGCCATGCTCGACAAACACATTACGCGGCTTGTGAAGAGCGACGGCGGCGGCGCGTTTGAAACCATCAGCGACGTTAAGGACGTAATCAAGCTGGCAGGCCGTGGCGGCGCCTTCGATGTTGAATCCGAATTCGGAGTGACTGCCGAGCGCTCGGCAGCCTTCGATCGCACAACCTCTCTGGCCATTGCCGCCGGTATCGATGCGTTGCGTGACGCCGGCATTCCCCTGATCATGCGCTACAAGACGACGAGCAAAGGCACGCAGTTGCCGGATCGCTGGCAGCTTCCGGAGGCTCTGCGTGACGATACCGGCGTAATCTTCGCCTCGGCGTTTCCCGGATGCGATTCTTTCGCCGACATGCTCTCGCGCTATTACGAGGACCGTGCGCGCCGCGAGCAACTGTCCATGTTGCAAGACCTGCAGACTCGGTCGGCAGAGCTAAACGGTCATTCTGTGCTGGGGCAGGAAATCGATCATCTCGTCGAACAGTTACGGATCGCCGTCAATAAGAATCCATATCAATTCGACCGGCGCTTTATGCTCAAAGTCCTGCCAATGGGGCATTCTCAATTCGCCGAATTCATCGGCGCCAGAGGACCGAACACGCAGATCAACGCTGCTTGCGCCAGCACCGCCCAGGCAGTGGCGCTGGCCGAGGATTGGATTCAAGCTGGACGTTGCCGCCGCGTGATCGTCATTTCAGCGGACGACGTCACCTCCGACCATCTGCTCGAATGGATGGGCGCGGGGTTCCTGGCCAGCGGCGCGGCCGCTACCGACGATGTAGTGGAAGATGCGGCCATTCCCTTTGACCGCCGTCGCCATGGCTTGATCGTCGGCATGGGCGCAGCGGCCCTTGTCGTCGAGAGCGCCGCTGCCGTACATGAACGCGGCGTCCAGCCAATCTGCGAGGTCTTGAGCACCGTCACGGCCAACAGCGCTTTCCACGGCACTCGCCTCGATGTCCAGCACATTGGCCAGTTAATGGAAAACCTGGTTACCAAGTTCGAAGCCACTAGTGGAATTTCACGCTTCCAGATTGCTCCGCAAATGGTTTTTGTCTCGCATGAAACTTACACGCCGGCGCGCGGCGGCAGTGCTTCAGCCGAGATCAATGCATTGCGTCACGTCTTTGGCAACAGCGCGGATCAGATCGTAATTGCCAACACCAAGGGCTTTACCGGACATGCAATGGCCACCGGAATTGAAGACGTCGTCGCCGTCAAAGCCTTGGAAACGGCTTGTGTGCCGCCTGTACCTAACTTTAAGGAGATCGATCCCGAGCTTGGGTCTTTGAACCTGTCCAAGGGAGGCATCTATCCTGTCCAGTACGCTTTGCGTCTGGGAGCGGGGTTCGGTTCACAGATCAGCATGATGCTGCTGCGTTGGGTGGCAACCAAAGACGGCGTTCATCGCAGCCAAAATGCACTTGGCTACGCCTACCGCGTTGTCGATCTAGAAGCTTGGAATGCCTGGCTTGCCCGGCAAGCTGGCGCTCCGGCAGCGAGTCTGGAAATAGTCCATCGCACCCTCCGTATTCATGACTCGCAAGCGCCCTTGAGCGTGCCTGAGGTTGCTCGTTCCGAAGCCGCTCGTGTTTCCCAACCCGTGCCCGAGGCAACTCCTGCGCCGCCGCTAATCAAGCCTGTAATAGTGAATGCCCGTGCAGTAGATGCCCCGGCAACTCCTGCGCCGCATGGCATCGTTGAGGCAATTCCGAAAGTTGAGCGGATCGCAGTCGCAGCTTCCGCTCCGCCGCTAACCACTTCACCGGGCGAATCGGTCAAGGAGCGAATTCTGGCTCTGGTCTCTGAAAAGACCGGCTATCCGGTTGATATGCTCGATCTCGATCTTGACCTGGAAGCCGACCTGGGCGTTGATACAGTGAAGCAGGCAGAGGTGATGGCTGGCATTCGCGAAGCTTACGGCATCGCCCGTGATGACACTATCAAGCTGCGTGATTTCCCAACTCTATCTCACGTCATTCGCTTCGTCTACGAGCGCCGTCCGGATCTTAGCGAGCACCCGAAAATCGCGGTCGCCGCCGAGGCGCAAGACACCACCCCGAAGGCGCCGGAAGTTGCGGCGTCGGTGCCGGTCGTAAGCTCCAGCGACGCTGTGAAGGAACGCATCTTGGCACTCGTGGTGGAGAAGACCGGGTATCCGCTCGAAATGTTGGATCTGGACCTGGATCTCGAAGCAGACTTGGGCGTGGACACCGTGAAACAAGCGGAATTGTTCGCCGCAATCCGAGAGACCTACAACATTCCACGCGACGAGAACATCAAGCTGCGCGACTATCCCACGCTGGCGCACGTCATTCGCTTTGTGCATGAGAGGCGGCCTGATCTCGCTGGCGCAAATCCCCTGCCGCCAAGCCGAGAGGTCGAGCCCTCGACTGCGCCACCTGTCACCGAACCAGGCATCATCGCACCACCTGTCGCTGTCGTCGCCCAAGCCGATGCGAACGACGCGATTAGAGAAAAGATTCTGGAGATCGTGGCCGAGAAAACCGGTTATCCCAAGGAGATGCTCGACCTCGACTTGGATCTCGAAGCGGACCTCGGCGTAGACACCGTAAAACAAGCGGAAATGTTCGCTGCCGTGCGCGCCGCCTACAACATTCCGCGTGATGAAAACATAAAGCTGCGCGACTTCCCTACTCTGGCCCATGTCATCAAGTTCGCCCATGACAGGCAGCCCGCGTTGGCCACCGCGCCACCGTCATCAACCGCTCCAGCCACTCCTGCTGACACACCAATCCCAGCCGCAGAAGCCCATACCGAGAACACAATCACTGAGGATTCAATCAAAGAGAAAATCCTCGAGATCGTCGCCGAGAAGACCGGCTATCCCAAGGAGATGCTCGACCTCGACTTGGATCTCGAAGCGGACCTTGGCGTAGACACCGTTAAGCAGGCGGAGATGTTCGCTGCCGTTCGCGCCGCCTACAACATCCCGCGTGATGAAAACATAAAGTTGCGCGACTTCCCTACCCTGGCCCATGTCATCAAGTTTGCTCATGACAGGCAGCCAGGTTCGGCGCCCCCGCCGCCGGTCTCTCAACCCACAATTGAAGCGCCTGCGAAAGCAACGTCGCAACCTATTCCAATTACCCGCCCGCGTCCCACCCTCGCATCTTTTGAAGCGGCGAACAGCATTCCTCGTCGCGTGCCCGTCCCCGTGTTGCGCCCGCCCTTAAACCTTTGTAAGCCAACGGGAGTCACCCTTGCTCCCGGCTCTCGCGTAGTTCTCATGCCAGACAACGCTGGAGTCGCAGATGCTCTCTCACAGCTGCTGCAGACTATGGGCGTAGAGGTCTTACGCATAGAGGGCGCGCCGGACGCAGACGCCCTCGTCACGCTGCTTAAAAAGTGGATGGCGGCTGGCCCCGTGAAAGGCGTCTATTGGCTCGCAGCACTCGACCACGAGAGCAGCGTTCACACCATGGAACTAGCTCAATGGCATGATGCATTGCGTGTCCGAGTTAAATCGTTCTTCACCACCATGCGCGCGCTCTACGACCAGATTTCTGCGGCCGGAACCTTCCTGGTTTCAGCCACTCTGCTCGGAGGACAGCACGGATATGACGATGCTGGAGCAGTAGCGCCGCTCGGTGGTGCAGTCGTTGGCATGACCAAGACCTACAAGCGCGAAAGAGGCGACGTTCTCGTCAAGTCAGTCGATTTCGAACTGACGCGCGATGCATCGTCCCTTGCCGAACTTCTCGTCCGTGAAACTCTGCGCGACCCCGGTGCGGTCGAAATCGGCTACAAGCAGGGTGAGCGTTGGAGTGTCGGCCTGCGAGAACAGCCAGCAGCAGACGGTAATCCCGGCTTAACCTTGGACAGCAACAGCGTCTTTGTGGTCACCGGAGCGGCGGGAAGCATTGTCTCCGCCATTACCGCCGATCTGGCCGCTGCTTCCGGTGGCACATTCTATCTACTGGACTTGGTGCCCGAACCCGATCCCAATAGTCCGGACCTGGCGCGTTTCGTAAGCGACAAAGACGGACTGAAGCGCGATCTTTTCGCACGGATACAGGCACGCGGCGAGCGCGCTACTCCGGCTCTCGTTGAGAAAGAACTGGCGGGCCTGGAGCGAGCGCAAGCCGCCCTCAGTGCAATCCAGGCTGTGCGCGCCGCTGGTGGCAAGCCATATTACTTCAGTGTCAATCTCACCGATGCGGCTGCGGTGGCCAAAGTCATCGATCAGGTACGCCAACGCAGCGGTCGCATTGACGTACTGCTGCACGCTGCTGGCATGGAGCGCAGTCATTTCCTGCCGGATAAAGACCCTCGCGAATTCGACCTGATCTTCGACGTAAAGAGTGACGGTTGGTTCGATCTTCTGCGGGCAATCGGCGATATGCCTCTGGGAGCAACCGTAGCCTTCAGTTCGATTGCAGGCCGCTTCGGCAACGGAGGGCAAGCGGACTATAGTTCGGCCAATGATCTGTTGTGCAAGATCACTTCGAGCTTCCGCACCACCCGTCCGGCCACACGCGGCATTGTTATCGATTGGACAGCTTGGGCGGGCATCGGCATGGCTACGCGCGGTTCGATTCCTAAAATGATGGAACTTGCTGGCATTGATATGCTGCCGCCAGAGGCGGGCGTACCTCTAATTCGCCGTGAGTTAACCGAAGGAGGAACGCGCGGAGAGATCGTCGTCGGAAAGCGCCTTGGCATCCTCATGAACGAATGGGATGCAACCGGCGGGCTGGATACCGACGCGGTCAGTGCGTCCGCCGAAAAGCTCTCGCGCACAGAGGGCCCGATGATCGGCAAAATCGTCAGCATGGGGCTTCACAGTGGCCTCACCATAGAAACCACGCTCGACCCGGCCGCTCAACCGTTCCTGCACGACCATCAGATTGGCGGCACGCCCGTGCTGCCCGGCGTCATGGGCATCGAGGCATTTGCCGAAGCAACTCTTGTGGTGCTGCCTGGCTGGCACATCGAAGCGGTAGAAGACGTTCACTTCCTGGCACCGTTCAAGTTTTATCGCGGCCAGCCACGGCAAGTGACGATCCAAGCGGTCATCTCTCAGCAAGGGAATACCGTAGTGGCAGACTGCCGATTGACCGGTCACAGGACGCTTCCCAAACAGGCGGAGCCGGAAGTAACAACTCACTTCACAGCACGCGTTTGCTTAACCAAGCAGGCTGTGGCGGAGGTCTCCGCCAGGAAGCTTCCGGCAGCAGACGGGGCAATCTTCCAGGGCGCCGATATCTATCGCATCTATTTCCATGGTCCCGCGTACCAGGTTCTGGACCATGCATGGAAAGATGGGAATTGTATCGTCGGCCAGATGGCGAAGAACCTTCCTACGCATCACCAGCCATCCAATCTCCCTGTACTCCTCGCTCCTCGTCTGATCGAGCTCTGCTTCCAAACCGCGGGGCTTTGGGAGATCAGTGCAGACGGCCGCATGGGTCTGCCGCGGCATGTTCGTCGCGTGTTCTTCTTGCGCACACCGGAGTTCAACGACGGCCCGCTCTATGCAGTGGTTACTCCCGACCCGGAGCATGGGAGTTTTGATGCCGAGGTAATCGACGCTGCAGGAAACCTGTACCTTCAGCTAAGTGGCTATTCGACGATCGCACTTCCAGATCGCGTCGATGCCAATTTGTTGACCGCGCTGCTAACGCCCGAACGTAACTTAGCAGTCGCAGACTAGGGACGCGGTCATGGATGTCTATTGGTTGGAGCAAAACAGCACGGACCTGCCGGATGGAAACGACTGGTTAAGTGCGGGCGACATGGCTCGGCTCAACAGCATGCGTTTTGAAAGGCGGCGGGCAGATTGGCGGCTGGGAAGGTGGACGGCGAAGTGCTCGCTCGCCGTCTACCTGCACCTCCCCTCGAACTTTCAGACATTGACGAAGATCGAAATCCGCGCAGAGCCGTCGGGTGCGCCCAAGGTATTTCTGGAGAACGAACCCGCCAATATCGCGATCTCACTCAGCCATCGCTCCGGTACTGCAATCTGTGCCCTGGCAGATTCCGGCGCGGCTCTCGGCTGTGATCTGGAAATCATCGAGCCACGCAGCGACGCTTTCGTCACCGACTATTTCACTGCGGAAGAGCAGGCATTCGTCAACCAGTCGCAGGGAGCAAACCGGTCTCAACTTCTGGCCCTGCTCTGGAGCGGCAAGGAGAGCGCACTAAAAGCCCTTGGTGTGGGCCTTCGCCTCGATACTCGATCCTTGGTGGTCAACTCGATGGGAAATGATCCAGCACCCGATTTGTCGCGGTCCTTTGACTCTCATGATTGGCACCCATTCGACGTTCGCTTTGGCGCCGATATCTTTCAGGGCTGGTGGCAACTTACCCACAACTTCCTGCGGACTTTAGTCGCCGCTCCGGCTCCGTCGCAACCGATTCCGTTAGTAATCCTGGAGTAGAAAGGCCCACACTTTCCTTGATCTGGACTTGCAGTATTTCGATAGAGGCGGAAGCGTCGCCAAATTCCAGCGAATGCCACCGGGAATCCACCGCACAGGTTAATGCCCACAATTAGAATGCAGGAGAACCTGGTTTGTAACTGGCGGCAGCGGTTCAGAACATGAGCAGTTAGTACGCGTCCTAAGCTTCCCTTGTCACAACAGCCATTGACCCAGCGCACGTACTCGCAACGCTTGCAGGCATACACTGAACGGTTCATGTGCCATTACATTGATCGATTTCAGAAAGCAACAATGTGAAACCTGGGACCAATCTTTTGATTGCTCTTGCCGTGCTTTGCCTCACGTGGTGCGCGGTTGCCTCTGCCCAACCCTCCGGCACTCAACAAAAACAAGGCGATGCCTGTGCATCGTGCCATTCTGACTTTTCTTCGGTGTTGCCGAAGGGACACCCCGAAGTGAAGCAACCAGCGTTGGATACCTGCATCTCCTGTCATTCCCTCGCACTGGCGGAAGATGCAAAGAAAAACGCATTCTCGACGCGCATTCATCTCGCTCATTCCAGTTCTCAGCTTAAGTTGGAATGCACCGCCTGCCATACCTATGTTCCGGGAAAGAGCTTCGGACTCATCGGGCAAAGCACTTCTTTGGGATCCCCCAACAACGACGACATGGCTGCAATCAAAGTGAAGTTCGCTTCCTGGCAGGAGTCATCACACATCGATCATCTGCACGAGAAAGCGATGGTTGATTGCTCCGGATGTCACGGAGAAGGGATTCCTCTATTGGACGCCGCGATTGACGACGCCCGCTGCCTTGCTTGTCATGGTCCCCGGGAAAAGCTTGCCAGCACGAGCGCGCCCAAGGATTTTCCGAAGCGCAATCCGCACGATTCCCATCTCGGAGAAATCTCCTGCACGGTCTGCCATCACGCTCACGCCGATTCGAAGGTGTACTGTCTTGATTGCCACGATTTCAAGATGACGATTCCAGGATCGGGGCATTAACGCTGTTTAGTTGTCATTATCTGTGACTATCGAGTTATAGAAGTCGCGCTTTTAAGGAGGAAACATGGCTAACGAAGAGAAGTCAGTAGTTTCTCGAAGAAAGTTCATCGGTGCAACGGCAGCATTGGCAGCAGGTGCCGTGGCGGCAAATCAGTTATTGTTTCCCGATGCGTTACATGCTGTGCAGACACCCACAAAGTGGGACCGAGAAGCCGATGTCGTGATTATCGGCACGGGCTATTCAGGCCTCGCGGCTGCAATCGAAGCCTTTGATGCAGGCTGCAGCGTCATTCTACTGGAAAAGAATCCGATCGTCGGTGGCAACTCGGTTATCGCCAGTGGTGGTTACAATGCGGTTGATCCTGAACGTCAGAAAAAGCAGGGCATCGAAGATTCCATCGATCTGCACTACAGGCAAACACTCAAGGGCGGCGACTACTGCGGTGACCCTGAAAAGGTCAGATACATGGTGGAAAATGCTCTGGACGGTGTCCACTGGCTCGAGAAGATGGGTGTTCAATTCGAACCTACGGTATATACGATTGTCGGCGCTCTCTATCCCCGCAGTCACGACCCCATAAACCACGGGCGGGGCGGGGCAATTGTGAAGGTGCTGAAATCTCAGGTAGATCGCAGAAAGATTCCGATTCTTCTCAACACTAAACTGACCGGGATAGTCAGAGAGAAATTTCTCGCCGGTCCGGTGCAGGGTGTGGAAGTGGAGAGTCGAGGGAAAAAGCTCTACTTCAAAGCAAAGCGGGGGGTAGTACTTGCAACGGGCGGCTTTGCTGCGGACGTAAAGATGCGATCGAAGTATAATCCGCGTCTCGATGCCGAGCTTCCCACCACCAATGTTCCGACTGCAACTGGAGAAGCCATCGTGTATGCGGAAGATGAAGGGGCGGACGTGATCGGCATGGATTACATCCAGCTTCTAATTGCCTGCAACTACTTCACGAAGCATTACGGTTCAATCACGAATCTTGGCATCGACCACGCGGTCTTTGTAAATACCAAGGGTGAGCGCTTCGTCGCAGAAGATGCACGCAGGGACGTCATGGCTGCGGCTGTTCTGGCACAACCCAAGAAGGTGCTGTTGTGGGTGGCTGACGACAGTTGTGGAAAGCGATTTGATGAAGCAACCACTGCCGAGATATTGAAAAACGGGGCATCTTTTAAAGCTGACACGCTTCAAGACCTCGCAACGATACTCAAAGACAAGTTTGACATTCCTCCCGATACATTTCTCGAGACGATAAGGAAATATAACGAATACGTCAAAAAAGGCGACGACACGGACTTTCATAAGACTCTCACTAATCTCAAAGCGATTGAGAAACCGCCGTTCTATGCCAGCCCAACTCAGGCAGGTGTCCATCACACGATGGGCGGTATAAGAACAAAGGGGACTACCGGCCAGGTGCTGGACCGAGAAGGGCGTCCGGTTCCTAGGTTCTATGCGGCTGGAGAGGTCACTGGTGGCGTCCACGGGACCAACCGACTGGGAGGCAACGCCACAGCAGACTGTATCGTCAACGGCAGGGCCTGCGGCAAGAATGCGGCGGCGGAGAAACCCTGGGCTTGATCGGTTTCATGCAGTCATAGAAGTAATAGTTTCAAGGTATATTAGTTTCTCAGATGGCAGGCAAGAGTTCCTGCGCGGAACCCTTGCCTGCGAAGAAACATAGCAGCCAGAAGTTGCGCCACAATCACTCCAAATGCTCAAAGTCAGAAGTTTCTTCAGTCGACAGCTTCACAACGCAGCCTAAGAAATTGTCCGCAGGATTTCGCAAGATGCCCATCCGATCAGATGCGTTTCCTGTTGCGTGGGAACGATCTCTCGGCCACGGCGACTAAGTTAGCGACGAGCGGATTCGTGTCACCTTTCCTCCACACGACACCCTGATGCAGGGGTAGCTGAGACGGGTGCAGGCTGTGAAAGTTGACCCCCTCCATTCCGTGCTTCTGTTGCTCTTTGGGAACAATGGCAACTCCAACGTCGGCGGCAACTAAACAAAGCAATGTCCTGGACCAGCGGGATTCTCTGACGACCCTCGGTCTGAACCCTGCCCGGGCGCACACCGCATCAACCGCGGCTCGCAATGAAAACCCCTCGTTTGCGGGATAGGTCACGAAAGATTCCTCTGCCACGTCTCTCAACGAAACTCGCCTAGCGCGCGCCAACGGATGTCTATCGGACAAGACCAGCACTAGCTCTGTAACAATGAGCGTACGCGACTCGAGGCGCTTGTTAGACGGCGGGAGAAAACAAACCGCAGCATCAATTTCCTCATTCAGCAGTGACAACGCCAATTCACCTGCAGTAAAAGGACCTAAGATATCAAGCCCAACCTTCGGGTGCAGTGTGCGAAACTCATGAATGAGTCGCGGGAGTATCGAATCGCTCGCAATTCCGGTATATCCCACGCGCAGGCTGCCTATGATCCCCTGCTCCGCTTGTCGGACAGCCGCCACTGCCAAATTAAGCGCCTGCATTGTAACCTGAAGCTTCTCCAGAAAAATTCGGCCCGCCAAGGTCAGCCGCACGTGCCTCGTCGTGCGGTCAAATAAGGACGCTCTTAGTACAGCTTCCAACTCTTTAATGCGCCGGCTCAGTGGCGGCTGGGCAATGTGTAGCCTGCTTGCCGCCCGGGTGAATTGTCCTTCCTCGGCAACGGCAAGGAATGACTCCAGATGTCGCAGCTCCAACTCGCTCATTTTGTCCGTCCTCGGGGCCAAATTATACCTCTCGGGTATAAATCGCGTTTCACAATAAGTATTGGACTTGGAACCTCACCGGGGCCACAATGCCTCGTTGTCGGCCGACTTCATAGAACCTTAAAGAAACCCACCGGAGGAGAGAACCATGCCCACAAAGGAAGCTACTGTTTGCAAACTCACAATGCAGGACATTAAGGATGCCGCAGAGCGCCTGAGCAACTGGGGACGCTGGGGCGCGGACGACGAAATCGGAACACTCAACTTCACCCAACCTGAGGACGTTATTGCGGCGGCGCGCCTTGTGCAGAAGGGCAAGATTATTTCGCTGGTTCTCCCTTTCGACAACAATGGCCCCCAGGGAGCAAAGACGAGTTTTTCGGCGCCGGGCCGCTTCAACCCCATTCACGTCATGTTGCGCTCCGGGACCGATGGTTATGCGGGTGTTTACGATCACCGTAAGATCCGCGCCGCCGACGACATCGTCATCATGCCCTTGCAGTGCGGTACTCAGTGGGATGGGTTGGGCCACGTCTTCATCGGCGACAAAATGTGGAACGGCTATGACATTCGAACTGTGACCTCTTTTGGTGCCCAGAAGTGTGGCATCGAGAAGACCAAGGCCAAGATGGCCGGCAGAGGCGTGCTGTTCGATATGCCAAAGATGTTCGGAATGGAGCGCCTGCCGGACGCTTTTGCGATCACCAACGAAATGCTGGACAAGGCGGAGAAGTTCTTTAAAGTACAGGTGCGCCGCGGCGACTTCCTGCTGGTTCGCACGGGACAGATGGACGCGCTGCTGAAAGCCCAGACTTGGGAGGGCTATAACGGCGGAGATGCACCCGGTCTTGCTTTCGAGACGCTGGATTGGCTGCACGAGAAGCAGGTGGCGGCAATCATAACGGACACATGGGGAGCCGAAGTGCGACCGAACAACAGCGATGTGGCCAATCAGCCATGGCACCAGATTGCCATTCCGATGATGGGTCTTACGGTAGGCGAGATCTTTGTCCTGGGCGAACTCGCCGAGGATTGCGCAGGCGACCAGCGCTATGAATTCTTGTTTGTCGCGCCGGCTCTGCCAATCACCGGAGCAGTTGGCTCGCCGATTAATCCATTAGCGTTCAAGTAGCAAATTCACACAATTCATCGAACCGGGGTTGCGCAAAGTCTAGTCACGAGATCTGGTTAAGGGCCTCTGAGAACGTGGGGTAGGGCGGAACGAAGCAGATTCATTCCGCCCGAACCACGAAACGAAACTCGTTGTTCTGGGGGAAAGAGCCATGCTGGAGTACCTTGACAATCAGACAAAGCTCACGAGCAATCAGTACCGGATCATCGGGGCAGCAATTCTTGGGGACATGCTGGAGTTCTTTGACCTATACCTGATCGGTTTTGTCCTGGCGATCATTATCAAGCCTTGGCACCTCACCTTCGGTGTATCGGCTGTGATTCTCCTTTCGTCCGGAGTGGGCGCTATGGTCGGCGCTGGCTTTTGGGGCTATATCGCCGATCGAATTGGGCGCAAAGCGGTCTTCATTGCCACCGTGCTTAACTTCTCGATCGCAACCGGCATCTTGGCGTTCACCCCCAACAATGGATGGTTTTTCCTTACGTTCTTTCGCTTCCTCACCGGTTTCGGCGTCGGTGGCTTATACTCCGTGGACTTGCCGCTGGTGCAGGAATTTGTGCCCAGCAATAAGCGCGGACTCATCAGTGGCATGATCACTTCCGCAGTGCCGGTCGGTAGCTTCCTGGCCGCCACCATGGGCGCCTTTCTGGCGCCGCACATCGGCTGGCGGGGACTGTTTGCCGTCGGAGTTCTTCCAGCTGCCCTGACGCTGGTGGTTCGGGCCTGGGTGCCGGAATCGCCGCGCTGGCTGGCGCGCATGGGACGGGCCGAAGAAGCGCGCAAGTCCTTGGCTTGGGCGCTTGAGGTCGATCCCAAGACCATACCGCTCTCGGCCGTCACGTTCCCCGTTCAGGAGAAGCCGCGCTTCAGAGATTTGTTCCAGTATCCGCGCAGCCTGTGTGTCTCCTGGTTTGGAAACCTTGGCGTCCAGGTTGGCTCCTATGGCATGAATCTATGGGCGCCAACGCTGCTGGTCCTGGTGCTCAGAACGACTCCCGCACACGCCTCTTTCCTGTTCATGTTCTGCCCTATCGCCGGATTCCTCGGACGGATCATGTTTTCTTTCCTATCGGATGGAATTGGTCGCCGCATGTCCGGAGCACTGGTCGGAGTTGGCGCGGCTGTTTCGTTGGCGTGCGCAGGCATCTTTCATGCTCAATTTATCAGCGGCATTTCCGTGTTCTGGCTGATGCTTGTGGTCGCTCATGTCTTTGAGGATGGCGGCTATGCCATTGTCGGGCCGTACTCGGCGGAGGTCTGGCCAGCGCATTTGAGAGCTACGGGAATGGGGTCATCCTACGGATTTGGCGGACTCGGCAAGATCATAGGGCCGCTCGGTGTTGCCCTCATCGTAGGTTCCTCGAACATCATCAAGCCGGAGGTGTCGATCAGCGGTCTCATGCCGGCATTTCTCTATCTGGCAGCGTTTTGCTTGATGGCAGGCATTGTTTATGGCTGCTTCGGAATCGAGACCAAGGGACGTTCGTTTGAGTCAATCGATGATCAGCTCACAGGGCAAAAAGTGGCACGGAAGGCAGCTGCAATGCACGCTGGCTCCGGAAATTCGATGTAAGTTACAGCTTCCGGCGGGGACTTACTGGCGATCGGTTCTCCTACGATGTCTCATTCAGAATATTCGCCGCCGCAATCTGAAAAGGAATGTTAGGGCTCCGCTTTGCGAAGTAGACGTGGGCGGCAATTAATTCGTCCGCGCTACAACAAACTCCTTCTTAGGGGGGAATCATGGAGTACCTCGATAAGCAGATAAAGCTCACGCGCAATCAGTACCGCATCATCGGCGCTGCGATGCTTGGGGACATGCTGGAGTTCTTCGACCTGTACTTGATCGGTTTTGTCCTGGCGATCATCATCAAGCCTTGGCATCTCACCTTCGGCATATCGGCGGTGATTCTCCTTTCGTCGGGGCTGGGCGCTATGGCTGGCGCGCCTTTCTGGGGCTACGTCGCCGATCGAATCGGGCGCAAGTCGGTCTTCATCGCGACCGTGCTTAACTTCTCGATCGCAACTGGCATACTGGCGTTCACGCCCGATAATGGGTGGCTATTCCTCGCGATTTTCCGCTTTCTGACCGGCTTCGGCGTCGGCGGCTTATATTCAGTGGACTTGCCGCTTGTACAGGAGTTTGTGCCCAGTAATAAGCGGGGATTCATCAGTGGCATGATTACCTCCGCGGTGCCGGTCGGGATGATGCTGAGCTCCCTGACGGGAGCTTTCCTTGCGCCGTATGTCGGCTGGCGGGGACTGTTTGCCACTGGACTTCTTCCCGCCGTACTGACGCTGCTGGTACGCGCCTGGGTGCCGGAATCGCCGAGTTGGCTGGCGCGCGAGGGGCGGGCCGAAGAAGCGCGCAAGTCCTTGGCTTGGGCGCTTGAGGTCGATCCCAAGACCATACCGCTCTCGGCCGTCACCTTCCCCGTTCAGGAGAAGGCGCGCCTCAGCAGTTTGTTCCAATATCCGCGTAGCCTGTTTGTCTCCTTGTTTGGCAATCTCGGCGCGCAAACCGGCTCCTATGGCATGAATCTTTGGGCGCCGACGCTCATGGTCGTGGTGCTCAAAACCACCGCGGAGCATGCCGCTTTCTGGTTTTTCTTTATTAGCCTCAGCGGGTTCTTTGGACGCATCACTTTCTCTTGGCTGTCCGATGCGATCGGGCGGCGCAAGTCTGGGGCACTGCTCGGGTTCGGAGCGGCGATCACGCTAGCATGCGCCGGCATCTTCCACGCCGGAGTCATCGGCGGAATCTCCCTATTCTGCCTGCTGATGGTTTGCGCTTCTTTCTTTGCGGATGGTGGTTACGCCATTGTCGGCCCGTATTCGGCGGAGGTTTGGCCCGCTCACCTGCGAGCTACGGGAATGGGATCGGCGTACGGCTTTGGCGGGCTCGGCAAGATTCTTGGACCGCTTGGTCTCGCCATGATCGTGGGCTCTCACAACGTGGTCAAGCCCGAGGCATCGGTAACCGCGATCATACCGGCATTCCTGTTTTTGGCGGCATTTTTCACGATGACAGGTATCGTCTACGGCTGCTTCGGAATTGAGACCAAGGGACTTTCGCTCGAAGTCATCGAGGATCAGCTCGAGCGCCAAACTGGCAAAGCGAGGCAAGCGGCAGCCGCAGCTCGGAGCGGCTCCCTGGCAAACCGTTAAGTTGGAATGATCTCGAGCAGGAAATCATCTAGGGTGCGGCGGAGAAGAGTACAAACGGCTTCGTGTATCGATCAGTGGTGTCCTCAGTCCGGGATTCCGGGAATGGACGAATCAGAACTCGCTTCTTAAACAAGATAAAGGGGGACGTTTCGACATGAATGCGAAAACAGGCGGGCAAGCTGTTGCAGAGGCGCTGGAGTTAGGTAGGAATGAGATAACCGGCGGGCAGGCAGTTGCTGAGATGCTGCAAGAGTATGGAGTTACGCACATGTTCATGGTCCCGGCCATCCTGCGCCGGGCCTTAGTTGAAATAGAGAAGCGGACGAAGATCAAGGTGGTCCGCACCCACGGCGAGAAATCCGCCGTTTACATGGCCGACGGCTACGCCCGCGCCTCGGGCCGGCCCGGCGTTTGCGGTGCGCAGATCATTGGCGCTCTCAACATTGCGGCCGGCTTGCGCGATGCCTGGCTCGCGCATTCGCCAGTCATTGCTTTTACCGGCGGACGTGATCCCAAGACCAAGTTCAAGAAGACCTACCAGGAAGTCGATGACGTTCCCTCCTTCGAACCTGTAACGAAGTTCAACGCGACTATCGACTCGGTTGAGCGCTTCCCCGACATGCTGCGCAGCGCTTTTCGCATCGCCGTTTCGGGAACTCCGGGGCCCGTACATCTGCAATTGCGAGGTAATGAGGGCCAGATCGATAACGAATCGGCGGTGATGGAGCCACTGTGCGAGACGCTCTATGCTAAGGTACCGCCCTTCCGTCCAGAACCTGAGCTGAGCAGCATTCTCGCCGCACTGGAGCTGCTGCAGAAGGCAGAGCGGCCGCTCATTGTCGCTGGCGGAGGCGTGCGCTGGTCCGGCGCCCAGAAGGAAGTGGTAGCCCTTGCCGAAGCCCTGAGCATCCCTGTCGCTACCTCACTCAATGGCAAAGGCACGATTATCGGCCGCCATCCGCTGTCGGTCGGAGTCATGGGAACTTATTCGCGCGAAAGCGCTAACCGCGTAGTGCAGCAGGCTGACCTTATTTTCTACGTTGGCAGTGAGGCTGGCGGCATGACCACTCATTTCTGGCAGGTGCCGGCCGTTGGAGTTCCGACCATTCAGGTCGACATCAATCCCGAGGTGCTTGGCCGCACGTATCCGTTGAAGGTCGCCATTTGCGGAGACGTGAAAGTTACCATGCAGCGCATGCTCGAACACGCAGACCGATCCACGGCCAGTCGGCGCAAGGCTTGGAACGAGACCACAAGCTCGATCTGCAGCGACTGGTACAAAAAATACCAGCCCTTCCTCGAATCGAATGACGTGCCGATTCGTCCCGAGCGTATCTGCTATGAGTTGACCAAGGGCGTGCCGGATGACGCCATCGTTCTCGTGGACACCGGCCATGCGGGCATGTGGATGGGCGGCATGTACGACACACGCACCAACACGCAGAGCTATCTCCGCAGCTCTGGACATCTTGGCTGGGCTTTCGCGGCCGGACTCGGCGCCAAGTGCGCCTGCCCGGAGCGCCCGGTGGTGGTCTTCACCGGTGATGCCGGCTTCTGGTACCACATCGCCGAGATCGAAACTGCCGTGCGGCGTGGCATCAACACGGTGACCGTGGTCAACAACAATCACAGCGGCAATCAGTCGAAGCCTGGCTTCGACCGCGTATACGACGGCCACCAAACCGATTGGGCGCGCGAGATTTGGACTTTCAGCAAGGTTAATTTCGCTCGCATCGCCGAAGAGATGGGCGCAGTTGGCATTCGCGTCGAGGACCCCAAAGAGTTGCCCGGAGCCTTGCAGCGAGCGTTAAAGGCCAACCGCCCGGTCGTCATCGATGTGGTGACCGACATCGAAGTGATAGCACCCGCCGCAGTGATGAAATAGGGATACGTCATCAGCGCGAGATGGACGCTCCGCATGTTGGCCTGCTGGGCGTCGATCACGCAAAGCTGACGTTGTGGCGTGGCTGACTACCGGCCATGAGCTGAAGCGTCCGCGGGCGAAAGTTAAATTTCGTTCGTGGACGCTTCGAGCGCAATCATAGGTATTGGGCGGCAATCACGGTCATTGATACAATGACCATGCTAAGCATGTTAATTGAGCTAGTTGCCGGCTACTGCAGTTTCCGTCAGGCCCTTCCCCGACGCTTTTACTCTGGCAATTTCCTCGGTGTGGCCCAGGGGCTATGCCTCCACAAATCCTGTTCAGCTGCCTTGCGATGCGGCTGCGCTTTTGGCGATAGTATCGATTGGCAGCGGACGAAGCGTCGTCATCATAAAGAGAACGCAGAGAATACCGACGAAGGTGATGGCGCCCCCGAAGGCTAGCGCGAACTGGAATCCGAAGTGTTGTGCAACATATCCGGTAATGACCGGCGCTGCGATGGAAGCCATGGCGCCGGAGGTGTTATTAACCCCGCCCAGTGTGCCCGACATGCCCTTGGGCGAGAGGTCCTGCGGAATAGTCCAGGTAAGAGCCGCACAGGCGGACTCTCCAGCCATGGCGATCACCAGCATCCAGGCCGCAGTGACGGCGCTCTCGGCGAAGGCGGCGAAGACTACCGCCAAGGAAACCACTTGCATCAGCACAAGCAGGGATTTCTTTACATTCGTAGAATCGAGCCCCGCGTTGATCATCCTGTCGGCAATGATGCCAATCAGCGGCTGTGTCACCATTCCCGCGATCCATGGCATGGTGGCGTAAAACACCACTTTGCCCAGCGCGAGATGACGGGCATGCACCAAATATCCTGGCAGCCAAGTCAGGAATAGATAGTAGAGGTAGTCCTGGCAGAACTTGACGCAAATCATCGCCCAGGTATTCCGGTACCTCAGCAGTACCATCAATGGGATGCGTACCATCGGGGCCGAGGCCTTACTTGCATGGGCCGGACTGCCGGCTTTATCGCGGTAGGTGAGCAACCATATGGCTACCCAGAGCAGACTACCCAACCCGGTGACGTAAAAAGCGGCGCGCCAGTTTGGATTTTCCTTCGAGCCGAAGGCGAGCATCAGTCCGATCATCAACGCCGGCGTAATCGCGAAGCCGACACGCAACCCAGACATGAAGACGCCGGTCGCCATCCCGCGCTGCGACTTGTCGAAGCGTTCGGTGATGACCTTGGTGGCTGCCGGGAAGTTCGCCGACTCGCCCACGCCGATCAATACGCGGGTGAGGAGCAGAGTTCCCAGACCCCTCGCCAGTCCGGTCGCGGCTGAGGCAAACGACCACAAGGTCGCGCCCCATCCATAGACTCTCTTCTCCCCAAAGCGGTCGCACAGCCGCCCCGCAGGCAGATTGCCGAGCAGGTACGCCCATCCGAACGCAGATAACACCATGCCCATGGTCGTCAGGCTGAGGTTCAGGTCTTTGGCAATGAAGCTATTGGCGACTGCAAGGCTGGAGCGGTCGAGCGCGTTGATCGCGTTTCCGCTGAAGATCAGGAACAGCATCCAGTACTTGGTCGACGTCTGACGGGTTTCCACTCAGTCTCCTTTGCCCATTGATGGTTTATGAATGGGCGGCGCAGGTGCTCAAACGCCGGGCGAGAAGATTGCTTAATATGGTGGCTACCCATTCTGCGCCAGCTCCGCTGCCCCGTCAATCTGAACCTGAAAGTGGTTTGGAAATCCCGCAACCGGTATGTTATTCATTACGCCTTGCGTCGGCACGGCGTCATTATCCTATGAGGTCATCATGAAAATCGTCGAAATCAAAGCATTCCCCGTAACCGTTCCCGTTCCTCCGGAGCACCGCGTTCGCCTGGGGATCGGCGTTATGGTCAAGCGTGACATTGTGTTCGTAAAGGTAACCACAAAAAGCGGTCTCGTTGGCTGGGGCGAGTCGCACCACGGGCGCGCCCACCTGGCTATCGCCACCTTGGTC
>CAZLJQ010000036.1:0-54840 GCA_964559875.1 uncultured Acidobacteriaceae bacterium | reverse complement strand
CGGTTTTCGCCAAGCTGGGACTGCACACGGTGAACCTGGATATGCTCTCGCGCGAGGTTGGCGAGAAACTGGCCGGACGCAGCGGCGGCGCGGTATCGCTGGCGGTCGGCATGGCGCAGATTTTCAGAGGGCTGCCAGGAATGGACAAGCTGATGGGCTATTGGTACCACTACGCCATCATGTTTGAGGCGCTGTTCATTCTGACGACGGTGGATACGGGAACCCGCGTGGCGCGCTACGTTTTGCAGGAACTGATGGGCAGAGTGTACAAGCCACTTGCTAACAACGCCTGGTTGCCGAGCAACTTGTCGGCGACGACGCTGGTAGTGGCCGGATGGGGATACCTGATCTGGACGGGCAGCATTTCGACGATTTGGCCGCTGTTTGGCACAGGGAACCAGTTGCTGGCTACGATTGCGCTGGCGGTGACGACCACGTTCCTGATCAACATGGGGAAGGCCAAGTACGCGTGGCTGACCTTCCTGCCGATGTGCTTTGTGGGAGTGACGACGATTTCGGCGGGATTGATGTCAATTCAAACCATTTTCTGGCCACTGCGATTGGCACCGGGAATGTTCTTTACGGGCGTGCTGGACACTTCGCTGATGGTGCTATTTATTATCGGCGTGGTGCTGGTGCTGATTGATGCGGTGCGGCGCTGGATCATGGTGCTGAACGGAGCGCCCGTTCCGGTGGAGGCGTTTGGTCCGCCGGTTACAGAGAAGGGCGAAGTGAAGATGGGCTGCTGCTAGAGGCAGGCGCACAAAAGGCAATTGAAGACGACGCAGGAGGTTCGGCGGGGACGCCGGGCCTCCTGCATTTTTGAGGAAGAGTCATTGCCCAGGCGTCAGAACGCGGCGGATTAGGGCAACGGCAGTGGAGGATTATAGAACCGGACGTGTCTTCTCGGTATCCCCGCTCTTAGTCATGCGCAAGGGCCACGTTCAAGAAACAAATCCACGGTCTCGGCTGTACAGCAGTCTTCTGGTCCTCGGGCGGGCTGCGGGGATTCTATCCCCGAAGACGTTGCGCCGGACGTCCGGTTCCTCCGAGTAATCTTGATTAACTGCGCGCTTTGGCGGCTCAGGGATTTTATCCTCGAAGACCTTGCGCGGAATTTCCGGTTCCTCCGAGTAATTTTGATTAACTGCGCGCTTTGGCGACTCGGGGATTTTATCCTCGAAGACGATGTGCGGAATGTCCGGTTCCTCCGAGTAATTTCCGCTCGTTGCGCGCTTCGGCGACATGGGCATCATCCAGGAAGCTCCCTTACTGGAGCGGAACCGATCAATCCAGCAACACAGTCCCGCCATCGCCATTCCCGCTGATGCCGTTGTCATCAGAAGAGCTCGAGTCAACAAGTGCGCCGTCTTCGCGGCGTGTACAAACGTGAGCTGCCAAGAACTTGCGGTGCGCGAATACACATATCTAGATTCCATTGTCTCTCCTTGCCCTTCACATCAGCAGCGTGGCTCTTATATCGGCAGCATGGAGAAGAACTTTATCCTTCACGTCGAGAATTGTGCGACGCCCGCAGCCGCATGTGGCCCATCGATAAGAACGAAGGCGTTTTTTGTACGGTTCCACGAGATGCTTTACGGTCACGCCTCTGACCCAAAACCTAGGCGGGAGGAATCGGCATCCGTGGTGGTAGACTCCTCTTGTTGTGCAGGGGCATGGATGAGAGAGACCGATAAGGACGAAAAACTGAACGGAGCGGAAACGGCGGCTGGAACGGTTGCCGATGATGCGGGAGACCATCAGGTTTCGCTGGAGGGAGTCCACGGGACGATTGAGGTGCCCTCGCATGAGGCGGGATTCTGGAAGCAGTGGCGGGCGTTTGTAGGGCCTGCAATTCTGATCAGCGTGGGGTACATGGACCCGGGCAACTGGGGGACGGACCTGCAGGCGGGCGCACAGTTCAAGTACGGACTGCTGGGTGTGGTTGGAGTCGCCAGCCTGATGGCGATCTTCATGCAGGTGATCTCGGCACGGCTGGGAGTGGTGACGGGAAAAGACCTGGCGCAATGCTGCCGCGACTGGTATCCGCGGTGGACACGCTGGCCGAACTGGCTGCTGAGCGAATCGGCGATTGGAGCCTGCGATCTGGCAGAGGTGCTGGGAAGCGCAGTGGCGCTGAATCTGCTGTTCCATATCCCGCTGCTGTGGGCGGTGATCATCACGGGACTGGATGTGTTGCTGCTGCTGGCGCTGCAGGATTTTGGGATGCGCACGATTGAGGCGGTTGTGGTTGTGCTGGTGGCGACCATCGCGGTGTGTTACTTCCTCGAACTGTTTATTTTGCCGCAGACGCATCCGAGCTTTGTGGAGATGGGACGGGCACTGATTTCGCCACGGTTCCGGCAGGCGGGGATGATGTATGTGGCGATTGGGATTGTGGGAGCGACGGTGATGCCTCACAACCTGTATCTGCACTCGGCGCTGGTGCAGAGCAGGCAGCTGCAGAAGGACGATAAGTCGATCCGGAGAGCGATCCAGTTCAACACGATTGACTCGACGGTGGCGCTGACGATCGCTTTCTTTGTGAATGCGGCGATTCTGGTTCTGGCGGCGATGGTCTTCTTCGGCAAGGATAGCGTAACGGTACCGGGCGGACAGGTGGTGACGTTCAGTGCGGATAGTGACTGGATACGGGTTGCGTATTTGACGCTGGCTCCACTGCTGGGGACGACCTTTGCGAGCACTCTGTTTGCAGTGGCACTGCTGGCGAGCGGGCAGAGCAGCACGATTACAGGCACGCTGGCCGGACAGGTTGTGATGGAAGGCTTTATGCACTGGCGCGTGCTGCCATGGGTGCGGCGGCTGATTACGCGAAGTTTGGCGATACTGCCAGCGGTGCTGATCATCGGAGTGCGCGGCGACAGCAGCGTTACCGATCTGCTGACACTGAGCCAGGTGGTGCTGGCGCTACAACTGCCGTTCGCGATGTTCCCGCTGCTGCAGTTCACCAGTTCGCGCAAACGGATGGGGAGATGGAAGAATGGCGCTTTCCTGATGGCGGCAGGCTGGGCGAGTGCGATCCTCATTACGGCGATGGACATCTACGGCTTGCCGGATGCTTTGAAAACAACGTGGCACGTGATTATGGGCGGATAACTATGGAAAGACAGGAAGCGCTGTACGACACCATTCTCGTGACGTTGGACGGCACGCCGACCGACCGGGCGATTTTGGAACACGTGAAACCGCTGGCGAAGCTGGCGCATAGCCGGCTGGTATTGCTGCATGTGGCCGACGGATGGGCCGCCAGGACATATGGTAAGGACGCAGTGGGACCGGAGATTGTGGAAGACACAGCCTACCTGGAAAATGTAAGGGAGGAGATGGAATCGGAGGGAATTCCAAGCAGGGCAGAGCTGGCCTACGGCGACCCAGCGAAGGAAATTGTGAACTGGGTTGAGAAGAATGGCTGCGACTTAGTTGCGATGAGCACTCATGGACATCGATTACTTGCCGATATGGTTCTAGGTACGACAGCCAGCCGGGTGCAGCATAGTATCAGCGTGCCGGTTCTGCTGCTGCGCGCAAAGTGAAGCAGCTTAGGTTAGGTAATATGGCCTAGCCCGTGTGCACAGATTTTTGCAGGTCGAGTGCTGAAGGACGAGAAGGAACTCTGAAGGTTGTGATATTTTCATTCCAGATCGGAAGGCCAGGATGTGAGATGCGCCTGGTAGAGCTATTACGCTGAGTTTTGGAGTCATATGGCAGGCACCGATCATGAGGACTCAACGGGGCGCACGGAACGCGAGCTGGTAAAGAGCAGAGAGCGTCTGTGTTGGGTGCTGGAGAAGACCGGCGTGGGGATGTGGTCCCACGAGCTGCCGCTCTACCGTCTCGACTCGGACGCACAAACCAGACGGTTGCTGTTCATTCCGGCTGATGCCGAGGCGACGGTCGATCTGCTCTGGAGCCGGGTGCATCCCGACGATCGCGAGAAGACGCAGAAGGCGGTTGAGGTTGCGCTGCGCGAGCATACGTTCTATGAGGCCGAGTACCGCGTTGTAAATCCCGACAACGGAGAGCTTCGATGGGTCCACTCAGCCGGACAGGCAAGCTATAGGGCCGATGGAACTCCGGTCCGCTTCGAGGGCGTCTCGTACGACATTACCGCTCACAAACGCGCGGAAGAGGAGCGTGAGACGACGATTGAATTCCTGGGGCTGGTGAACCGGAGCCAGGGAACCAAGGATCTGGTTCAGAGGGCAATAACGTTCTTTCAGGAGCGATCCGGCTGCGAGGCGGTCGGCATCCGGCTGCGGGAAGGCGAGGATTTCCCGTACTTTGAAACCCGTGGATTCTCGAAAGAGTTCGTCGTATTGGAAAACAAGCTGTGTGTGAGAAGTGACTCCGGCAGAGTCGTCCGGGACGACGTTGGTAACCCCATTCTTGAGTGCAAGTGCGGAAGCGTGATCGGCGGGCAATTCGATCCCTCTAAACCATTTTTTACCGAGCAGGGATGTTTCTGGACGAACAGCACAACAGAGCTGATCGCCAGTACAACCAAGTCCGAGGGACAGGCCAGAGCACGCAACCGGTGCAACCGCGAGGGGTACGAGTCGGTCGCGCTGATTCCTTTGCACGTTGGAGAAGAGCGCTTTGGGCTAGTGCAGCTGAACGACCGGCGAAAAGGAAGATTCTCGGCAGAGGTTATTACGTTGTGGGAGAGGCTGGTGGGATACCTGGCCACGGCGTTGTCGAAGTTCCTCGCGGATGAAGCTCTGCGGGACAGCGAGCGCCGGTACCGCGCGATTGGCGAGTTGATCGACTACGGCGTGTGGGTGTGCGACCCTGATGGGCGAAATATCTATAACAGCGAATCATTCCTTAAGATGATTGGAATGACTCAGCAGCAATGCTCGGATGCCAGCTGGCAGGAGATGCTCCACCCGGACGATGTGGAACGCACGATGAAAGCATGGGAGGAATGCGTGCGGAGCGGTGCAAGTTTCGATATCGAACACCGCTACCATGGGGCGGACGGCCAATGGCATCCTATTCTGACCAGGGGCGTGCCGGTGCGGGATGATCAGGGGAAGATCATCTCCTGGGCTGGCATTAATCTTGACATCAGTAACAGGAAACGCGCGGAACAAGCGCTGCTCCGGAGCGAGAAGCTGGCTTCGGCAGGACGGATGGCCGCAACGATTGCGCACGAGATCAACAATCCGCTGGAAGCAGTGATGAACATGCTGTTCATCGCCAGGAATGACGAGCATCTGAGCGAAACGGTCCGGCAGTTTCTGGAGATGGCGGAGGCGGAGTTGAAGCGGGTCGCGCACATTACGCGGCAATCGCTGGGATTTTATCGTGAGTCGAATGCTACGGCGCCGACATCGATCAACGGCGTGCTGGAGTCGGCGGTGGATCTGCTGAAGAGCAGAGCGAAGGCGAAGCGCGCAGTTATCAGGAAGCAATGCGATGAGGACGTGCAGGTGATTGCCATGGCCGGCGAGCTGAGGCAGGTATTTTCAAACCTGCTGGCCAACAGCTTGGATGCGATCGAGGAAAGAGGGACGATCGTGTTACGGGTATCAACCTGCTCGGCCTTCAAGGATGGCGAGCGCTGCGTCCGCGTGACGGTGGCTGATAATGGCAAAGGCGTTGGCGAGAGTTCGCGGCAGCATCTTTTTGAGCCGTTCTTCACGACGAAAGGTGCGATTGGAACCGGACTCGGCTTGTGGGTGAGCAAGCAGATTGTGGACAAGCACGGCGGGAGTATCCGGATTCGATCGTGCAGCGAGGGCAAGCACAGGGGAACGGTGTTCTCGGTTGTTTTGCCCACACAGCCCGTGACGGACAAGCACGCCGATGCAGCAAAAGCTTGAGAGTTCCTGAGCAGCGGCGAGTAGAGGGAAAGGCCCGTAGTTCCATGTTCTGGAAGAGTGTTGCTGGAAGACGTGGAATTGACAGGCGCGGGTTACTTCAGATATAAACACTTCACTATGACGATGTGTTGCCAGATGTGCGGAACGATGTGCTGCGGTTGTTGCAGCATGAATCCATCTGGCGCGCGGGAGATCATGGTATAGCACTCAACTAACCAGGATCTAAGAGTTAACAAGCCCACCTGCCAGTAGCTTTGGCGAGGTGGGCTTTTTGTTCGTGGGGGACAAATGGCAGAGAAGGAAACCAACGCGCAGCGTGTTGAACGCCTGAAGCGCGAGAAGAACCCGTGGGAATGTCTGGAAGAGGTTCGTGAGTTTGCTCGAAAAGGGCACGATTCCATTCCTCCAGAGTGGCTCGGCACGTACTTCAAGTATTGGGGCGTGTACACGCAGGGCGATGGGGCGGGAGTGACCGGAGGCAAAGGCGGCGAAGGGAAAGCAGTGCCGTATTTCATGGTGCGGATTCGAATTCCGAACGGGCTGCTGCTGAGCCATCAGGCGCGGACCATTGCCAACGCTGCGGCGAAGTACGCACGCGGAGTTATGGACATCACGGTTCGGCAGAATATTCAGCTGCACTGGGTGAAGATCGAAGCGCTTCCGAATTTGCTGGAAGAACTATGGCGGGCGGGGTTGACGACGACGGGAACGTGCGGCGATGTGACGCGAAACATTACCGGATGCCCGCTGGCGGGAGTGGATGCCGATGAGGCGTTTGATGCGTCGCCGATGGCACTGGAGTTGAACAAGTTTTTCGTGGGGAATGCGGAATTCTACAACCTGCCGCGGAAGTTCAAGATCTCGCTCACCAGCTGCAAGGCGTGGTGCTCTTATCCGGAGATCAACGACATTGGACTGACAGGGTTGCTGCGAAAGCGCAATGGCGGCGATGAGCGCGGTTTTTCACTTCGGGTTGGTGGAGGACTTTCCACACAGCCGCATCTTGGGGAACGGCTGGATGCGTTTGTTGGATGGAACCAGGTGGTTCCAGTGGTGCGAACGGTGGCGGAGATTTTCCGGGATACGGAAGTGCTGCGTCAGAGCAGGGAACAGGCACGCCTGAAGTTTCTTTTCTTGAAACACGGATGGAATGGCGAGACGTTTCTTGCGGAGATTCATCGGCGGCTGGGCTTCCGGCTGGACGCCGCAGAAGAAGAGACGCTGCCGTCGGATCTCTATCGCGATCACGCGGGTGTGCATCCGCAGAGACAGCCGGGGCACTTCTATGTGGGAGTGACGGTGTTGCGTGGCCGGCTGACGGCCGAGCAATTACACGCGGTGGCCGAGCTTTCAGACCGTTTTGCCAATGGCGAAGTGCGCACGACGGCAATGCAGAACCTGCTGATTGTGAATGTGCAAAAGCAGAACACGGAAGCTCTGCGGCGCGAACTTGAAAACATCGGCTTGCAGGTTGAAGCTTCGCAGTTTTGGCGAGGAGCGGTGGCGTGCACGGGCACGGAGTTCTGCAAATTGGCGATCACGGAAACGAAGAGTTTTGCGCGATGGGTGGTGGAAGAACTGGAAGGACGCGTGCCCGGATTTGACCAGCAACTGAAGCTGAATATTACAGGGTGCCCGAACAGTTGCGGACAACACTGGATTGCCGATCTGGGATTGGAAGGTAAGAAGATCAAGGTGAACGGACAGCTTGCCGACGCCTATTACTTCTGCGTAGGCGGCTCGGTGGGACGGGTGCAGGCGATTGCACGGCCGGTGGGATATCGGTGCCTGGCGACGGAGGTTCCGGAGGCGATTACACGGTTGCTTGGCCGCTATACGGAATTGCGAGATGGCGGAGAGAGTTTGCAGGAGTTCTTTGCGCGCAAGTCGAACGATGAGCTGAGGAGTTATCTGGCGGGTGGTGGAGTGGAGTTCGCACAACGGGATCTTCCGGTTGGTCCGGTGCCGCACGGAGTGGAGGGATGAGCATGGGTAAGGTCTACCTTGTTGGCGCGGGTCCGGGAGACCCTGAGCTGTTGACGGTGCGTGCAGTTCGCTTGCTGCAGCGGGCCGACGTGGTGCTGCACGACGCGCTGGTGAGTGCGGAGATTGTTGCGCTGGCCGGGACGCCGAACGGAAGGACGAAAGTGATCGACATAGGGAAGCGCTGCGGCACGAAGCTGCTAAGCCAGGAGGAGATCAATGCGCTGCTGATTGCCAACGCCGCGGAGCATGAGGTGGTGGTGCGGCTGAAGGGCGGAGATCCATCGATCTTTGGGCGAGCAGGAGAAGAGATTGAGGCGCTGGTGGAAGCCAACGTTCGGTTCGAAATTGTTCCGGGCGTTACGTCGGCGATTGCAGGTGCGGCGGCGGCTGGGATTTCACTGACGGATCGGCGCTTTGCGGCCAGCGTTGTATTTGCAACTGCGCATAGAGGCCAGGGCGCAGAGGCGGTCGCATGGGACAAGCTGGTAGCGTCGGGGTCGACACTTGCCATCTACATGCCGGGCGGCAACTACGAGGTGCTGACTGGGCAGCTTTGCGGGGCAGGGCTGGATGCACGAACACCGTGTGCGGTGATTTCACATGCGGGATGCAAAACACAGCGGGTGCTGCACTCCGATCTGGAGTTGCTGAAGTCAACGGAGCCGCTTCCGGCGCCTAGTTTGCTGATTGTGGGCGAATGCGCACGAGCGCTGCATGGGCAAGAGGAAGCGATGCAGCGCGGCGATGTTGCGGACGCGCTTCGTTCAGAATCGCGCAACAAGTTTGAGCCGTTCATTTAGGAGGAACTCTGTGTCCGAAGAAAACAAGGCCGCTGTTGCTGCCACTCGACTGGGCCTGTCGCTGGACGTTTGGGCAGTCATTACCGCATTGCTGCTCGCGCTTCTGATTCGCGTGGGTGTCCTGAAGCACGTTCCCTGGTAGCAAGAAATCACGAGGAGATCTGAAATGGCCGCATCCACAGCATTGCCGAGCCAGGAGGCTCACAACCCATTCGCAAGCATCATTCAATTCGTTCCCGGAGTGTTGCTGCTGACAGTAGTTGGCCTAGGCGGAAAATTCATTGAGCAGTCGGTTAACGGCTACGCCAAGGCTCATCACTTGGTGATCCCAAACATTGAGTACGTGCTTTGGGCAATTGCCATTGGTCTGCTGATCGCGAACGCAGTGACGATTCCGAAGATTTTTCTGCCAGGGATTGCGACGTACGAGTTCTGGTTGAAAACGGGCATAGTGCTGCTCGGTGCGCGCTTCGTGGTGGGAGATGTGCTCAAACTGGGCGGTATCAGCATTGGGCTGGTGGCGCTGGAAATTTCAGGTTCGCTGATTTTGATGACCTTCCTCGGCAGGCTGTTCAAGCTGAAGCCGAAATTGACATCCTTGCTCGCGATTGGATCGGCGGTATGCGGCGTCTCTGCCATCATTGCGGCACAAGGGGCCATCGACGCGGATGATGAGGATTCGTCGTTTGCGATTGCCGCGATTCTGACGCTGGGAGCAATCGCGCTGGTGGCATTTCCTCTGATTGGACACGCGCTGCATATGGGCAACAACGCATATGGACTGTGGTCAGGACTGGCGGTGGATAACACTGCCGAAGCGACGGCTGCGGGCGCACTCTACTCCGACGCTGCCGGAAAGGTAGCGGTGCTGGCCAAGACAACGCGCAACGCAACCATTGGTTTTGTGGTGCTCGGTTATGCGATTTACTGGGCAGGACGCGGGCAGGCGGAAAGGGTGCAGAACAAGGCAGCCTTCTTGTGGAACAAGTTTCCGAAGTTCGTCCTCGGCTTCCTGGTGATCTCATTGCTGGTATCGGTTCACGTTTTCAGCAACGAGCAGGTTGGCGCTTTGGCGAACCTTTCGCGCTGGGCGTTTCTGCTGACCTTTGCGGGTGTGGGGTTGCGAACCAACTTCCGCGAGATGGCGAAGCAGGGAGCACGGCCCTTCATTGTGGGCGCATTGGGTGAAATACTGATTGCAGGTCTGACACTGGGGCTCGTGGTTGGGGCCGATGCGATCTGGAAACTCTAGGCGCGCTCAGCTATCAGGAGTTGAAGTATGATGACGAATTGAGCGGCAAAACGCTGATTGACGATTGCGACCTCGCCGAGGCGCTGAAAGGCGCAGGGATTCAGGAAAGAGAACGATGCCAAAGACGAGCTATCGCACCAGCACATTCACCGAGTCGGTTATACGGCGCATGACGCGAGTGGCCAACCAGTTTGGGGCCATCAATCTATCCCAGGGATTTCCTGACTTTGATCCGCCGGAGGTGCTGCTGCAGGCTGCGGAACGCACGGCGCGCGAAGGTCCGCATCAGTATGCCGTGACATGGGGCGCACAGGATTTTCGAACGGCGCTGGCGAGGAAACAGTCGCGCTTTATGGGGTTACCGCTGGACCCGGACGCAAACTTTGTGGTGACGTGCGGCAGCACCGAGGCAATGATGGTGGCGATGATGACGGCCTGCAATCCGGGCGACAAGGTCATCGTGTTTTCGCCGTTCTATGAGAACTATGCTGCGGATGCGATCCTCTCCGGCGCAGTGCCGATCTACGTTCCGCTGCATCCGCCGGATTTCGGCTTTGATCCGGAAGAGTTGCGGCGCGCATTTGAAGAGCGGCCAAAGGCGCTGGTGCTGTGCAATCCGGCGAATCCTTCCGGCAAGGTGTTTACGCGGGAAGAGCTGCTGTATATCGCCGGGTTGGCGGAACAGTTCGACACGTTTGTGTTGACCGACGAGGTGTATGAGCACATCGTGTATGCTCCGCACCGGCACACATATTTTGCGGCGCTGCCGGGAATGTTTGAGCGGACGATCTCATGCAGTTCGCTATCAAAGACTTACTCGATTACAGGATGGCGGTTGGGATATGTGATTGCGCCTCCGGAGATTGTGAACGAGGCGCGCAAGGTACACGACTTTTTGACGGTGGGCGCAGCGGCTCCGTTGCAGGCTGCGGCGGTGACCGCGCTGGAGCTGCCGGACAGTTATTACGACGGATTGCTGGCGGAGTACACGGAAAAACGCGACCTGTTTCTTGGCTATCTGGACCAGGCCGAGCTGAGCTACAGCCGTCCGCAGGGCGCGTATTACGTGATGGTGGATATCTCCGAGTTTGGGTGGAAGGACGATGTGGAGTTCAGCGAATGGCTGGCACGAGAGGTTGGAGTGGCGGGAGTTCCGGGGTCGAGCTTCTTCCATGAGCCGGTAAAGCACCTGATACGTTTCCATTTTGCGAAACGTTCCGGGACGCTGGCTGAGGCTGGCGAGAGATTGCTGAAACTGCGAGAGAAGGCGCGGGGCCAACATGCCTGAAATAGCACGGCCATTGGAGATGCCGTATTAGCAGCACGGCGAACGCTATTTCAATCTTTCGCTTTCGGGCATTTCCTTGATCAGTTGGGGTGCTTCCAGCAGGAGCCTGGTCACGATTTCGGCTCCTTTTTTGTATGTGTGGGAACAGTTGCACTCCGGTCTGCTCAGGTACTTGGCGAATGGCAGCAAAACCCGGCAATAATAACTACCCAGCTCTGCGTTAAACCTGTCGTGGAGGATGCGGACGAGATAGCTGTAATTCGAGACATCCGCCTTCGGGTCGATTCGTCCGTACAGATAGGAGATGAGTATGATACCCGCTTCCACTATCCCACAACGATCTCCATAGCCGCCGCCTCCGCCGCGAAAACCACTAGAGACTCTCAATAGCTCTTCAGGTAAGGTTATGTTCAAGGTTTCAGCGCAAGCTCGAAGACTTGATTCCGAACAGTGGTAGCCCTGGAGGCGATACCCTTCACACTTATCTGCGGCTACTTTTAGAAGCTCCTCCACAACAAAACCCTCCGCGTTCTTTAACCAACTACCTAGATGTAGATTACACCCGATGCGAAGATAGGCGGGTTCGATCAAGCGCAAGACTTACGGTCCAAAGATCGCCGATGAGATTGTGCATTAGCACGGAAGCCGTGCACAATATGTGCATGAGCAGGAGGCGGAAGGAAATGCTGCAGGCGGTTGATGAGCTGCTGAGAAGCCAGAGCACCATGGTTCTGAGTACGTGCGATGGCGCAGGGCAGGCACATGCCACGCCTCTGTTCTACCTTAGCGGAGCCGAATTGGAGCTCTACTGGTTCTCCTCACGGACAAGCCTGCACAGCCGTAATGTTGAAGTGGTTCCGGAGGTCTCGGCGGCAATCCATGTGCCTACCGAACGCTGGCAGGAGATACGCGGCGTGCTGATGCGCGGGAGCGTCGAGAGAGTTACGAATCGCTTGCGGCGAAAGGAAATTTCGAGGGAATATCGAGAGCGATTTCAGCTCGGCGATTTGTTCGGCGTGGCAATGGCCAGAAGCTCGCTCTATGTGTTGCGGCCCCGCTGGATTCGCTATCTTGACAACACCAGGCACTTCGGATTCAAATTCGAAACCGACCTTCCAATTCTGCAGAAGGAGCAGTAAAGGCCCGCAGGGCGGCGCCGATGTGCAAATAAATCCAGGGCATCAGGAGCGATGGGATGGCATTGAAAGAAGGCTGGAGAGGCAGATTCTTCGAGGACTTTGTGGTGGGCGACGTGTACCAGCATCCGTTGGGGCGAACGGTGATTGCGGCGGATAACGTATGGTTCACGCTGCTGACGCAGAATACGGCTCCAATCCATTTTGACAGTCACTACGCGGCGCAGACGGAGTTTAAGAAGCCGCTGGTGGATTCGACGTTCACGCTGGCGCTGGTGACGGGACAGAGCGTTACGGATATTTCGCAGAATGTCTTTGCCAACCTTGGCTGGGACGAAGTGCGGCTGCCGAATCCGGTGTTCGAGGGCGACACCATCTATTCGCAGTCGGAGGTTCTGGAGACGCGCGAGTCGAAGTCGCGCCCAAATGTCGGCATTCTGAAGGTGAAAACCACGGGCTACAACCATGAGGGAAAAGTCGTGATCGAGTTCAAACGCACGCTACTGGTGTTCAAGCGCGGGCAGGCTCCGGAGATTGCCCGGCTAGCACCAGGTGCGAAGTGAAGCAGATGACTGGGCTAAAGCTTCACGGTATTGAGGCGTGCGTCTTTGATGCTTACGGGACGTTGTTCGACGTCAACAGTGCGGCACGTGCCGAACAAGGCGTGTTGGGAGAGAAGTGGCAGCCGCTGGCGGAGTTGTGGCGTGCGAAGCAATTGCAATACACATGGCTGCGGAGCCTGGAAGGGCGCCACGCGGACTTTTGGCAGGTGACGGGCGAGGCGCTGGACTTTGCGTTGTCTACGCTGAGACTTGAAAACCCAGAGTTACGCGACAGGCTGATGAATCTTTATCTGTCGTTACAGGCTTATCCGGAAGTTGTCGAGACGATGAAGCGGCTGAAAGTAGCGGGAATGAAGCTGGCTATTCTGTCGAATGGCGCTCCTGCGATGCTGGCGGCTGCGGTAGCCAACGCGGGGATTGCTGATCTGCTCGATGCTGTGTTGTCAGTAGAGGAAGTGAAGATCTACAAGCCGCATCCGTCTGTCTATGGGCTGGCCTGTAAGCGGCTCAACGTTAGCGCGGCTCAGGTTTGTTTTCTGTCTTCGAACGGCTGGGACGCTTACGCCGCGAAGTCGTTTGGCTTCCACGTGCTGTGGTGCAACCGCTTTGGCCAGACGGCGGAACGGATTCCGGAGACGCCGGATGCGCAGATTACAACCCTGGCCGAGCTGCCGGCGATTGTGCTGGGCTGACAATCTGACCAATGGCAAACGAGCTTCCAGGTATCTCACTGAGTGGAGGAGTCGTCGGGAATCTTCGGTTCATCCTCAATTCCGGGCAATACCTCGGAGAGAACCCAGTCGATTCGATTCACGGAATTCCGAATAACCTCGCCCGACTCAGAGGTCTGCGAGCAGCACAGAATTGCCTGCAGCGCATTGCGGATGTGATGGTTCAATAGTGCAATGCTTTCCAGCCGATGTAATTCCCTGAGCCTGGAACGCCTCGTTCGCAGGCTCATGCTTTGTACCAGGAATACGGCGAAAGCTGCGGAAATTACAGAGCCGATGAAGCGCAACCCATCTTCGTGCAGGAAGCGGTCGTAAATGACCCACTGAAGCAGTAGGGCTCCCAGGAAGACCACAACCCCGGCGCACATCGACATGATCCAGATCTCGACGTCCGAGCGAATCTTGAAATGCGGCTTGTGTACGAACTCGGGTTTCTGGATGAGATTGGCAACCCCGAGTTCTTCTTTCGTTGTCCCAGAGTTAAAAGGCGGGACCATTCAGAGACCTCTTAGCAGCGAAGTCTATCATGCTCGACGGAGCGATTATAAGTGATGTTTAGAGGTGAATCCACCCGGTGCGAATGAGTTCAAGAGACGCCAGTCCGACAACCACCCAGAGCAACACGCCTTGCACGAGCGGCCGAACTCCAACCTCGCGCAGGGTCTCTTTGGACAGTCCGGTGCCGATGAGATAGAGCGTAACCGTGAGGCCAGTTACTCCCAAATGAGAGAGGTCCAGATAGATTGGTTGCGGCAAGTGAATATAAGTATTGGCGACGGCGGCGAGGGCGAAAAAGAGAATGAACCATGGCCACTGGATGCGAGCCTTACTCTTGGTGACGACGGCTGTCGCCAGAGAGAGCGGGACGATCCATAACGCCCTGGCGAGCTTTACGGTAGTGCCGACGGTGAGAGCAACGGCACCGTATTTGGCCGCTGCTCCGACAACCGAACTGGTGTCGTGGATTGCCAATGCCGCCCACAGGCCAAACTGCGTCTGGGTGAGATGAAGCGCAGAACCAATTGCAGGAAACGCCAGCAGGGCTACGGAGTTGAGAACGAATACCGTCGCGAGGGAGACGGCCATCTCCTCGTCAGTGGCATTGGCAATGGGACCGACGGCGGCGATTGCGCTTCCGCCACAAATCGCTGTTCCCGCTGAAATCAAGAACGAAGCGACACGCCCAACGCGAATCACGCGTCCAAGGATCAAACCCATCAGCAGCGCGGCCGAGATACTGACAGCCGTATAGAAAAAACCGGATCGACCCGCCTGCAGCACCTGGTGGAGATTCATGCCAAATCCCAAACATATAACGGAGATCTGCAGGAGAAACCGGGATAGTTTTCTGGAATCGATGTGATAGGGATGTACACAGGTGAAGCCGTAAACCAGGCCGAAGGCAAGCGCTACCGGGGGAGACACAAGACCACTGGCCGCAATAATCAAGCCAAGGAAGAAAACATTCTTATCCATCTAAATAGTGTGAACAGTCAGGCGCGCGAAATCCAATTATTAATAATTATTAGTGATTAGCAAACATACAGAACCACCCACCTATGCGGCGATAGGAACGAATAGAAACTCTGAAACGTGCGTATTACGGGCTTATTTGTACACCATTTGGCTGGCCGGTGAACCGGAAGCATGAGATACTCTGGATTCAATTTGGAGGCAGGCTGATTTTATGCATAGACCCTGGTTTGCATTTCCGGCCCGGCTCATGGCCGTGGTTCTGGCCGTCTTTCTGATTGCCGCTATTTGCCCGGCGCAAAACCCTGCGTCAGCTCAGAAGCAGGTTGTCGCCAAGACGAATCCAGACGACGAGATGCTGGCCAGGGCCAACAAACTTTATTACTCGACCACGAAAGCCGGGCTCGATGGTTTCGATTGCGCCGTGCATCCAGATTGGCACACGGTGTTTGTGAGCGCGAATAAAGGCGCCGCGGTTGCCGCGGACGATCCGCGCGTAGTGCTGCTCAACGGGGTTACTATCACCCTGCACGGACGCATGAAGGGCGGCTCCAACATTGAATGGAAGCCTGCCCGGCAGGCCACGCCGCTGAGCCAGGACGCTACGAACCTTCTTAATGGAATGCAGCCAGCAGTGGCGCAGATTTTTGAGGGCTTCATGCAGTTCTGGACACCCTTTGTGGATGGCTCTGCCGTGCCATCGAACTCCCAAGGGCTGGAGATTATCCACACCGAGGCGGGAACCAGACTTCACGCCACGCAAGGGGTTACATCGGTGACCGAGATTCTTGACAGCAATCTCGTGCTGCAGCATTTCGATACGCAGCTGGCCGAAGCTTTGATCAAGACAAATCCGGCTTACAAGTACACGGAAAAGGGTTTGCTCGTGAACAGCTTTGTAGCCTTTATTCAGCCCACGGGAGTTCCGCCCGAGCAGACGCAAGAGCTGCACGTAGTAATTGATTACCAGACGATCGAGGGGATTCAGATTCCGCGCAGGATCGACGCGAGCGTGGTGAACAGCGGAGTATTCAACTTCGTGCTCGATGGCTGCACGGTAACGCGGACGAGCGCTCTGCCGTGATGGGCAGAGAATGGGAGCGTCAGCTCCGCTTATCGGACAACTGATCAGGCTTCTGATTCGATCTGCTCGTCGAGTACGGCCTTGGCGCGAACTTGATCGAACTGTCCCTCCCACTTGGCTACGGCAATGGTCGCGATGCCATTGCCGATCAGGTTTGCCACGGCTCTTGCCTCATTGAGAAAACGGTCAACTCCGAGCAGCAGTACCAGTGCAGCGACTGGAATCTTATTCATCGAAGAGAGAGTGGCGGCCAGCGCGACAAAACCTCCACCGGCAACTCCGGCGATGCCTTTAGAGGTGAAGAGCGCGACGGCGAGGATGACGAGCGTGTCCATCAGCGAGAGATGAATTCCTGTTGCCTGCGCCACAAAGAGCGTGGCCATCGTTAGGTAAATTGAGGTTCCATCAGCATTGAAGGTGTATCCGGCGGGCAGGACCATGCCTACGACCGTGCGCTCGCATCCGAGATGCTCGAGTTTCTCCATCATCTTGGGCAAGACCGCTTCGGTGGAAGCAGTACCGAAGGTTATGAGTATCTCTTCCCAGATGTAGCGCAGGTACTTCCAGAATGAGATGCGACAGATCGCGGCTACGGCTCCGAGCACCACGAAGACAAAGACAATGGTTGTGAGATACAGGCAGGCGATGAGTTTGCCGTAGGAGGCCATGGTCGAAATTCCATAGCTGCCGATGGTGAATGCGATGGCAGCGCCAGCTCCGAGCGGAGCGACGCGCATGACGATCCGGACAATGCCGAACATGCCCTGAAGAAAATCATCGAGCACGGTGAGCAGGGCTTGGACGCGCGCTCCGAGATGAGATAGCGCAACACCGAGCAGAACAGAGAACAAGATGATCTGCAACATGTCTCCGCGGGCAAAGGCGTCGACCGCACTGGAGGGAATCATGTTCATCAGAAAATCAACTACGCCATGTTGCTGCTTGGCGGTGGTGGCGTAGGCCTGCACGGCTTTGAGATCCAAGGTGGCAGGATCGACATGCATCGAGCCCCCGGGTTGGAACCAAATGCCGACGGCGAGTCCGATGATGAGCGCGAGGCTGGAGACGATTTCAAAATAAATGACCGCCTTCAACCCGACTCGCCCCACCCGCTTTACGTCGCCCATTCTTGCCACGCCAAGCACGACGGTGAGAAAGACGATAGGGCCGAGCAACATCTTGATCAGCTTGATAAAGCCGTCGCCAAAGGGCTTCAGCGTGGTTCCAAAGTGCGGAAAGAAATATCCAATAAGGCCGCCGATGATGATGCCGACGAGCACCTGGAAATATAAAGTAGAAAACAGCCGCCTCATTCTGCTTTGGGTTTGCATGGCAATGTTCGGCCTCTCTGGTTTAGTGGACAGCACACGTCAGGCGCTAAGTTCCCGCATTTCTTTGTACAGATCCGCTTTTCCTTCGAAGCCAATGCCAAGCAGTTCCGGCATGACGATGTGACCGTTCTCAACGTTTACGCCGTCAGGGAATCCGCCATATGGCTGGAATAGGTCCGGATATGACTCGTTGCCGCCGAGACCGAGACCAGCCGCAATGTTCAGCGACATCTGATGGCCGCCATGAGGAATGCAGCGCGAGGGACTCCAGCCATTTTCACGCAACATGGAGAGAGTGCGCAGATATTCCACCAGTCCATAGCTCAGGGCGCAGTCGAACTGCAGCCAATCGCGGTCGGGGCGCATGCCACCGTAACGGATGAGATTGCGAGCGTCCTGCATGGAGAAGAGGTTTTCACCGGTGGACATGCTGCCAGGGTAGTGTTTGCCGAGCTCGGCTTGCAGCTCGAAATCCAAAGGGTCTCCGGCCTCTTCATACCAGAACAAATCGTATGGTAAAAGAGCTTTGGCATACTCGAGCGCGGTCTTGAGATCGAAACGTCCATTCGCATCCACTGCGAGTCTTTGACCGGGCTTCAAAATGCTCAGGACGGCTTCGATGCGGCGTAGATCTTCGCTGAGAGTAGCACCGCCGATCTTCTGCTTTACGACTGTATAGCCGCGGCCGATGTATTGCCGCATCTCGCGCTTGAGAGCTTCGAGATTTTTTCCGGGATAGTAATAGCCGCCGGCGGCATAGACGAAGACGCGCCGGTTGGGGGTTCCGTTCCCGTATTTATCCGCAAGAAGTTGGAAGAGAGGCTTGCCTGCGATCTTTGCCACCGCGTCCCAGACGGCCATGTCGATGGTGCCTACGGCGACGGATCGTTCGCCATGTCCGCCAGGCTTTTCGTTGGTCATCATGCAGGCCCAGATCTTTTCACAGTCGAGATTGCCGTCCTCATCGAGCAGCGATTCGGGCTTGGCTTCGAGGACGCGCGGACGAAAACGCTCGCGGATGAGAGAGCCCTGGCCATAGCGGCCATTGGAGTTGAAGCCATAACCAACGACCAGCTTGCCGTCTCGAATCACATCGGTGATAACCGCGACAAGACTCAGCGTCATCTTGCTGAAATCGATGTAAGCGTTGCGAATATCCGATTTGATGGGTTTCGTGGCTTCACGAATATCGACAATCCTCATGGCGCCTCCTAATGTTTGCAGCGAAAAAGACGAAGTCTTAAATCGGCAAACACCGCTTTCCCTGTGAAATGAACGTTCCAGACAAGATAACACCATGCGCCGGTGAGCGGTATTCCGATGCAGGTGAGTTAGCTACAGTTCTTCCTCCGCCTCCCGGACCCGATTCTGAGTATCCTGCCAATTCCAAAGCGATTGAGAATCGTCCCGAGAGAACGCGCGTCAGCAAGAATAGAGTGCTGCAGGAACTCTGTTCGGCGCGCCATTCTCTCGCGGCAGGGCAACCTGATTAAGTTCCGCCTAGCTCTTTTGTGCGGCTGCGTGCTTTCCGGCGATGCGACCTTGGACAGTACATCGCGCAAGACCGTGCTGGCTGAATCCGCCAGCGGACTCGCCTCCACAGTAGAGACCCGGGATGACCTGCCCGCTGAGATCCATCACCTGGCACTGCGCGTTGATTCTTAGACCGGCGCGAGTATCGTGGACACAGGGCGTGGCCCAAGCCGCGTAGAACGGTGGTGTTTGTATCTTGTACCGAGGAGTGGGCTTGTCGAAGTCAGCGTCTTTGCCGCTATCCACGAACGCGTTGTACCTGGCCACTGAGTTTTGCAGGACGGCGGCAGGAATTCCCTTGGGCTGATATTTCATCACCACCTTGCCCGCCAACTCCGCGATGGTGTTAGCCGAGAAAAAGTATCCTGCCTCGACATCTACATTAGGAGGTACGGGATTCCATTTTTCCCGCTTTACCGCGTCGGCGTCGAAGATGGCCCAGATCGGCCCGCCTCCGTTGACGGAAAGGCCGGTTCCAGCTATAGCGGCATTTAGAAGGTTGAGCGAGTGGGGATCGTATTTGACATTGAGAAGGTTGCGGTAGCTTCCTTGAGTATAGGGAACGAGTGATTTGAAATCATTCGCGGTGAGCTGGCCCACGGTCTCATCATAGAAGCGTAGTCCGGCCTGGTTTACGAGGATGACGTTTTGCCAATCCTCTACCTTCAGTCCGGAAGCACGGGCGAGATGGAAGACCGGGCTCCCGGGCATCCACTGCAAGTTCTGATAACCATACTGGCAGCCGATCATGCCTGGCTTTGTGATGTTGGCGCCAAATTCTCCTACCTGGTTATAGGCTCCCCAGAGCGAGGCACCGATGGCCATGGCAGCTAACTCTCCGCTGGCGTCCTGAAAAGACCATGGTTCGCCGGCCACGCCGTTGTACTCTTCTGTAAGTCTGGTATCGAAGATGCGGCGGAAGTTCACATTGCCGGTAGAGCCACCGGTTGCTAAGATGACGGCTTTCTTGGCACGAATGTTCAGCTTGGTTCCTTTGCTTTCGACGGAGACGCCAACCACTTTGCCGGAGGTTGGCTTTTCGCGAATGATGCCGGTCATCTTGTGTTCGAGGAGAATTGGTATGCCCAGCTTTCGCGCCCAAGCCTCTAGCGGCCGGATCAGACCGATTCCGGAGGAGGTCACGGGCTGACGGGCGGGATCCAAAGCCTTGCCTGTAGTAACCTGCACCCATCCCATGGCGGCAGCATGCATCTCGCGAGGAACGGAGTTCCCAACGGACCTTCCACCCCATTCGTCCGGCGCTTTGTTCACAAAGATGACTCCGTGGGCAACCAGCCATTCGAATGTGGGAGCGCTGTTATCGGCGAAGGCGCGAATGATCTCTTTATCGTTGTACCGGTAATCCGGGAAGCCGTTGGCTTGCACCACGGACCAATCGGTCAGGTCGGCGAAGAGAAGGTCAGGCGAATCTGTAATGTTGTACTTTTTCTGCACAGTGGTTCCACCGCCGAGCGGAACATTTCCGCCGCTGACGATGGCATGTCCTCCGACGTCCTTTTGCGCCTCCAGCAGGAGGACGGAAGCGCCGGTCTCAAATGCCTGAATGGCGGCGGGTAAGCCAACCGCGCCAGCCCCAATCACCACGACATCTGCCTCTCGATCCCACTTGGAACCAATGGTGGCGGCAGCAGCCTCCGGAACTATGCTGCTGGCGGCAACTCCTACACCAGCGATGGCCACGTTCTTTATGAAATCGCGCCGCGTTTTCTCGGGTTCGCGTTTTTCATGCTTCGGCATATTGTCGCCTCCTGTGCGAGCTTCAACCTGGCGAAACCCAGGGGCTTTGTTATTCAATTCTGAGTCGCTGGAATTGTACCGCTAGTACGCGATTTCGCAAGGCGAAAGCTGCAGAACGGACCAACAACGGCAAGAGGGATGCGATTCTGGGCTCAAGCTATGCGGGGCGAGTGCTTGGCACCATCGCTTCCGCTGGTCAAGGGGCTTATCGAGGCTGTCTCTCGTAGATTTCATAACACTCGTACTCGGATACGCGGCCTAGCCAAAATTGCGCTCCGCAAAATTCGTGACGCCTCAAGAAATGCCTCTTAGCAAGCTGCGTTCTTGCCGACTCGGACCTTGCAAGCTTTATAGAACTCTGGCCGCCGGTAGGAACCACGATGATCGCGTTATTGGGCGGGGACTCGTAGAGGATTCGATTTGATTCCGAAGCCCTTCGATTTGACCAGGTCCAGAAAGCCGTGGGCCAGTCGACGAAGATATTCCTGTCGTAATATGCCTCCACACCTGTTCCGTAGAAATTCATGCAATAGATAGGCCTGTGGCCCCCGTAAGGACGAAGATACGCAGCGGTAGCTCTTGCACCGGAATACGGTCCCTGTACTTCATCGCGTATTGTTTTGGCTGTCGATGGCAACTGGAGAAGCAGCAACACAGCCAGCGAGATTGTAAGAAGTCGGGTTGGAGATTCCAATTCGGGCAGACGCCCGGCAGGCCACGCTCCCCATACTGAAATCAGGAATGCCGTCAGGGCCATTCCGTAATGCCACGGCCTGGACCAAACTAATCCCATGGCTAGCGCGGTAAAGATGAAAGGAAGAGCACAAGCCACCTGCTTCACTGCAACAAACCATGACAGCACCAGGATCAACAGAAGCACGCCGCCGCAGATTCCGGAGGAGGTGACATTTCCGGTAATGACCAGACATGCCAATACCAGGGTAGCGATGGACGGCGGTAGAAGAGTGCGCTTCTTTGCAGCGATGGTCCAAATTGCAATGATGAGCAGCAGGCTTAGTCCCCAGGTCATGTTGAGCCCGAGCGCTATACCCAATTTCGGTAGGCCGCTTAGTCCCTTGGCGATGCTCCCCCACGCGGTTTCCTTTTGAAGTTGGATTGCGGCCTTGAAACTACAGTCTGGATATGGAGTCGCCAGGGTCCTGGCGACCACCGCGGAAGCCAGCACAAAAAAAGCAGCTACGCTGGTCTGGACTATTTGGGCTCGCGAAGGACGCTGTTTGCGGAAGTCCCTATAGCATTCCCAGGCAAACGAGCAGGCAATTCCTCCAGCGATCATGAATCCGTGCATGTTGGTTTGTGCCAGCAACGCCACAACCAACCCAAAGGGAATGACGCGGACTGGCTTCGCTCTCCAAAGCGCAACGGCCGCAAAGGCGAGGAGCGTTGACAGCGCGTAACTGCGAGCGACAACCGCGTATTGATACTGGTAATAAAAGGTGAATGGAACCAACAGGCGGACAGGCGCAGGGAGCGGACTCCAGCGCAGCCAGATATACATTCCAGCCGCTACGAGGGTGAGGGAGACGATGCCCAGCACTGCATAGGGCAGGTGCAGGCGAATGAGCAACCAGAGTAGAAGGTGCCAAAGTGGAGGGCTGCCTTCGTACCCCATCTGGTGCAGAATTCCGCGAATACCGAGATCGCGCGCGATGAGCCAAGCTTGCGCCTCATCCGCCCAAGGCTCGTGAAACCCGACTGCCACGGCCGCAATGGCTGTAGATATGAGCAATACCAAGCTCTCAGCCAAAGAGAGCCCAATGAAATGGCGGTTCAAGAGCTTTGGGTTCAGGTGCCACTTCTTTTCGATCACAATTGTAAGCAGGACTCCCAGAACCGAAGCTAGCACATCCGGGATTTGCTAGCGAGACTTCGAGTGGAAAAGGAGTGCAATCGAGCCGCGAGACGACGAACAGTGGGCTTAGGCGGCAAAGCCCGAAATGGGACGGTATCGCACCGCGTCTATCTGCGGATCTGGGCAGTGGCTTTGCAAATTTACATAAGAATGCTTGACTAGAGAAAGGTCGGGCCAAAGCACCGGTCACTCTCGAAGGAAAGGTCTCCCATGAAAACCCGGAGCAATTTAGCATTTGCGCTGCTTGCCTGCGCGATGGTGATTACGGTTGTCGCAGCGGCACAGCAGCCAGTAAAGACAGCCAAACAGATGGAAGGAACTTGGATGCTCGTTTCAAATCTTCACGTACAGGGCGAGAAGAAGACCGACTTTTTTGGCCCCAATCCGCGAGGATTGATGATGATGGGTCGGGAGGGACATTTTGTGAGAGTGGTTACTCGTTCTGACGTGCCCAAGTTTGCCTCCAACAACCGCCAGACGGGCACCCTGGCGGAAAACAAAGCGGTCGTTCAAGGAAGCATTGCTTATTTCGGCAGGTACTCGTGCGACAGTGCGGATGGAATCTGCAATCTTCACGTTGAGGGAAGCACATTCCCCAACTGGGTCGGAGACGATCAGAAGCGCCTCTTTACACTTGCGGGAGATGAACTGCGGGAGACTGTTCCCAATCCTGCATCCGGGGCAGGGCAGGCTCTTATAGTTTGGAAACGGGTCAAGTAGCGACGCGGTATAGCCGGGGCGATAACAACCGATTCTGGCGTAGGGGGCTCGCCACGAATTTTACCTCTAATCCTATCTGCATGAGGCGGGGAAGCAACGCTATCCCTGCCTTTGAAACACGGAAACTTTGAATCGCCAAGCTCCCTTTTTCATCTAAGCTCCTTTCGTAAGTTGTTTGCTTTCTCCCCGGCATCATCCAATGCGATCAGCGCGTCGCACCAACCATTAGGAGGTCTGAATGTCAGAGGCACAGTCCAAGCTGCAGAAGCTCGAGGACGCTGGAATCCTTGAGAAGCGCCAATTCACCCCCGAAGAGCTGGCCCAGGTTGCCAAGATAAGCGACGAGGAGATTGAGGTTCTGATTCGTTTGCGTAAGAGGCTAGGAGCTCCGGCAGAGGACAAACATCACATCCGTCCCAATATATTCGTTTAGCGACACGAGCTGCCAAACTCGCAGCATAGTCGCGAAGCCGCAGACGGAGTGTACTGATGATCAATGTTTCTGAGCTGAAGGGTGGGCAGCTCGCGCCGCCATCGCCAACCTCTGTGGCATCGCCCGGTGCCGCTCTCTGGCTCAAAATGAGGTTGGCGCAAAGTTTGCTGAACACCGCTGCCCAGCGATTCTGGACCCATCCCGGTCTGCCGTGTTCTTTTCCGCTCTTTCTCGGTGAGCTTTACTCGATCGTAAGCTGCAGCGTTCCGTTAATGGAGGCGGCATCGGAACGCGCCTTGCAACTTGCCTCCTCTAGCCCGCTCGCCGCCGTGACTGCCCATTATCTTCAGCAACACATTGAGGAGGAGCGCCATCACGATGAGTGGCTGCTCGATGACTTAGTGGACGCCGGCATGGATCGCGCCGAGCTTCTTCAGCGTCCTGCAAGTGCCAACGTCGCCCGCCTGATCGGCGCCCAGTACTGCTGGATTCACCATGCTCATCCTGCGGCTCTGTTCGGCTATCTTGGCGTTATCGAAGGCAATCCGCCGCTGCCCGAGCATTTGGAAGAGATCCGGCTGCAAGTCGGATACCCTGCAGAAGCCTTCCGTTGTATGCACCTCCATGCCTCAGACGACATCGAACATGTTCGTGGGCTGAAGGCTACGATCACTGCTCTGCCACTCTCGGAAAGCGAGGAACATCTCATCGCGATGAGCGCCTTCGCAACCCTGGAAGGGGTGATCCGTCTCTTCGAGGATTTGACTGCCGACTCGCAAATGCCTCAGCCCGCAGGAGCCATGTGACGGGAGAATCTGTTTGATCGAGAGTACAATTACGCACTACAAGGTTCTCCACGAAGTGGGACGTGGCGGCATGGGCGTGGTGTGCAAGGCGGAAGATGTGCGGCTCAAGCGCATGGTGGCCTTAAAGTTTCTGCCCGCGCATCTCACCCAGGACGAGGCACAAAGAAAGCGGTTGCTGCTGGAGGCGCGCGCCGCTTCCAGCCTCGATCATCCGAACATCTGCACGATTCACGAGATTGAAGAGGCGGCCGATGGCCAGATCGTGCTGGTGATGGCCTTCTATGAGGGTGAGACGCTCTCGGCGCGGATTCTGCGTGGACGCCTTGAGCTGGAGCCCGCGGTGGAGATTGCCACCAGAATTCTCTCGGGCCTGCAGCACGCCCATAAGCACGGCGTCGTGCATCGCGACATTAAACCCTCCAATGTGATTCTGACCGCGAGCGGCGACGTCAAGATTGTCGATTTTGGATTGGCCAAGCTGGCCGGAAACACGGATTGCCTGACTGAAACCGACGCGATGATCGGAACCGTAGCCTACGTTCCGCCCGAGGTACTGCAGGGACAGGAGGCGGATCACCGCGGCGACCTGTGGTCCTCCGGTGTGGTGCTTTATGAAATGCTGGCGGGCAAGCCGCCCTTTGCCGGGGCCAATTCCTACGTCGTGATGCACGCCATCATGCATGACCCGATCACTCCGATTCTGCGGCACCGGCCCGAACTACCGGCCGCGCTGCACACGGTGATGCTGCGCGCATTGGCCACGAACCGCGACGCTCGCTACCAGAGCGCAGGCGAGTTTCTGCTGGATTTGGAACGGCTCACGCAGGGTAAGCTCTCTGTCAGTTCGTCGGTTAGTTCGGAGGCCGTGGCCGCACCTGCGACACTGGAGAAGTCGGTAGTGGTGTTGCCATTCGTCGTGCTCGGACACGACGCTCGCGATGAGTTTTTCAGCGATGGGCTTGCCGACGAGATCATCACAGACCTTTCGGCGATCTCGCAGCTGCGAGTGATCTGTCGTAGCTCGGCCATTCGGCTCAAGGCCTCGGAGTATGACCTCAAGAAAATCGCGTCGGATTTGAACGTGCAGTACGTGATGGAAGGCACGGTGCGAACCAGCGGCAACAATCTTCGCGTCACCGCAACGCTGATTAATCCTGCGACCGATTCGCTGGTATGGGCCGAAAAGTATTCGGGAAACCTAGAAGATATCTTCGCGATTCAGGAGAGCCTGTCGCGAAAAATCGTGGAGGCTCTGAAGCTGAAGCTGAGTCCTACGGAATCGATCCGCCTCAGCGAAAAGCCGATTCATGACGTTCGCGCCTATGAGTATTATCTGCGAGCCAAGCAGGAGATTCTTTCCTACTCCAGCGAGGGCCTTGAGCGCGCACTCGACTATCTACAAAAGGGAGAGCGGATCATCGGTGAGAATGTGGTGCTGCTCTCTGCCATGGGGCAGGTTTACTGGCAGTTTGTGAATGCTGGGATCTCCACCGATCCAAAGTACCTTGCCAACGCCGAGCGTTGCGCCCACCGCATTCTTGAGCTTGACGCCGAATCCGGTCACGGTCATCGCCTCCATGGTCTGGTAGAAGCTGCCCGAGGCCGTCCCCAGGAGGCCGTGCGCTTGTTGAAGAAATCTCTGGAAAGCAATCCCAACGATCCAGACACCCTGAGCTGGCTTTGTGCCATCTGCAGCTTAAGTGGTAAGGGATATGCGGTGGAGGCCATGGCCCAGAGATTGATTGATGTCGATCCATTGACCCCCATGTGGCAGATGGTTCCCGGCCTTGTGGCTACACTTTCCGGCGAGTTTGGACGCGCCTTGGCGCCCTTTGAGCGCGCAATCGCGGGCGATCCGCAGAACCCAATGTTGCAGCTTGCCTACGCCCAGGTGCTGGCCCTGAATGGGCGCGTGGAGGAAGCCGTAGCCCGCCTGCAGGCATTGCCCACGCTCACGGGAGAAAATTTCTTCTCCCAGCTCGGCACTTTCTACTGCCACGCCCTGCGCGGCGACAAGGCAGCGGCTCTTGCCGCACTCAGTACTGAACTGATTACGGCTGCTGGCGCGGATATGAACTATGCATGGCTTATGGCCCAGGCCTACGCCCTCATTAACGAAGCTCCATCCGCTCTGGAGTGGCTCAACACGGCGATTAACTGTGGCTTCATCAATTATCCCCTGCTTCACCACCTTGATCCTTTTCTTGAAAACGTCCGGCGGGAACCTGGGTTTGCGCCGCTCATCGCCGCCACCCGTCAGCGCTGGGAAGCATTCGAGGTTTAACGATGGCTCGTGCCAAAACGCGCCGGAAGATGGTCGATTCAACTGCGTCTGCCTCGCGAAAGCTGCCGCAATCGAGGTTGCGATCCCCACTGAAGGGCCACGCTCATTCTCCTCTGTATGGCGAGCGGAAGAGCGGCAGGACCGATCCCGACTCCGAACTGCATGTGACCCTCGTCCTGCGTCGGCGCTTCGCTTTGCCCGATGTCCATTTCCTCGGTGAACGCCCGGTTCACCAGCGGCAACACCTTAGTCGCGAAGCTCTGGCGCGCCGTCACGGACATCGTGCCGATGACCTCGCAATGGTTAAGCGCTTCGCTCGCGAGCATCAACTCCATCTCGGCGAGGTCGACCCGGCACGCCGCACTGTTGTGCTGACGGGCAAGGCTCGAAACATGGAGCGGGCCTTCGCTGTATCTTTAGTCCAGATGCAGCATCCGCGTGGCAGTTACCGCGCAGTTTCCGGTCGCCCCAGCCTGCCCCGCGAGTTGGATGGTATTGTCGAGACGGTTCTAGGCCTTTCCACCCGGCCTTGCGCGCGGCGAAGCAGGGTGCATCACACCAGCACCACCAAGCCTTTCTGGACGGTGTTGCAGATGGCGCGCGCCTATGGCTTTCCTCGCGAATTCGGCGCCACCGGCCAAACCATCGCTCTTATCGAACTCGGCGGCGGATACCATGATGCGGACTTGCGGAAATTCTTCACGCACCTTCGCCGCCCTATGCCCTCGATTTCCTGCGTTTCCATCGATGGCACAACCAATTCCCCCGCTCCGGCCAAAGAGATACGGATGCTGCTCGATGTGATAGAAGGCAAACGCAAGCTTTCCGATCTTCCGCAGGAGGTGCTGGCCGCCGCCCAGTCCACGCTGGAGGTAACCATGGATATCGAACTGGCGGCGGCGCTGGCACCAGGTGCAGAGATTGTCGTGTATATGACGCCCAACACTGAGCAGGGAATCTATCACGCCGTCAGCCGTGCTCTGCGAGAAGGCAAGAATCTACCCTGCGCGCTTTCCATCAGCTGGGGCGAACCCGAGCCTGGCGTAAGCAAGGCCTACCTCGATGCCGTAGATGATGTGTTGCGTGACGCCGCCATGCTCGGTGTGACGGTTTGCGTTTCTTCCGGTGACGAGGGCGCGATGAACGGAGCCACCGATGGGAAGCCGGTGGTCAATTTCCCCGCCAGCAGTCCGCACGTCCTCAGTTGCGGTGGAAGCTCTGTTCACTTTCCGCCCGGCCACCTGCGGGAATCTGTTTGGAATTGCGTTATGCATGGCATGCACGGCGCCAGCGGCGGAGGCGTAAGCCGCCATTTCCAGCCGCCACCATGGCAGAAGACATGCAACGTGCCGCTTGGGCCCACTGGGCGCAGGGGCCGAGGTGTTCCAGACGTTGCTGGCCCGGCTGATCCGCGTCAGGGTTGTGAAATCATCGCGGGCCAAGCCCGCTATTCGTCAGCCGGAACCAGCGCGGTGGCACCACTGTGGGCCGCTTTGATTGCGTGTCTCAACACCCAGCTCGAAAGCCGATGCGGATACATCACGCCGCTGCTCTACCGGATTGCAGCCGGAGGCAGCTCCAAACCGCTGCGCGACATCACGCGAGGCAATAATGGATTCTATGATGCTGCGCCCGGATGGAACGCATGCACAGGATTGGGCTCTCCGATGGTGGACCTTTTGATCGAGGCATTGCGGCCACCCGGCAGTTCATCCAGTGCGGTACCGCTACGCGGGGCCGCATGACGACTGGGACGTGCCGTGGCAATCGCGACCGGGAATTTTCTAATTGAATTCAGCATACAGCGCAAGATAACGTATATGTCATGCAGGGGCAGAGTTGGATTGTTGGACATCTGGAGTGGCTAATTGGGGCAGTGATTCTGCTACTAATCGGCTACCTTGGGAAGTGGCTTTTCAATCGGTGGACTACGAAACGTGCATCATCTCCCTCTGATGTGCAAACAGCAAGAAAGACAAGTTTGCCCACTGCAGAAGAGATAGAGCAAGCGAGAAATCTTTTGCCCCTTTTTCAGAGAGCAGACATGCTAAGGAACTATGCCGGGTTGAAGGTCTGTTGGCCCGGTGTTTTCGTTGACGCTCAAGTAAGGCCAGACGCCCCCGAGTACGCTTACGTGCATTTTCGCTTTGATGGTGAGAGAGCGAATGGCGCTTTGTTTCGGTGCCAAGTCAAGGTAGCAGACTATCCAATCATCAAGGCCGCCAAGGAAGGCGAAGCTCGGGCATGGGTTCAGGGTGAAATTGCTGGCATTGAGGATTCCTACACCACCCTGAGCAACCCGACTGTGGAATTTCGGAGCCTGAGCTGACAGGCTCTTGGCTCTGGAAATTCTGCGGCATCACCAACCCATTTGATGCATCCGCCTAAGAATGACTGCGCTGTAGTTGTTCATTCTCTCGGGCCGCCGCTTCAGGGGAGACGGCAGAATCGCGGCTAGCCGCGCCGATTGTTGCTGGCCGATATTGCGGGCCGAGGTTTTGTCGTAATAACGACACGCCGACTCTGCACCATAAATACCAGGGCCCCATTCGACCACGTTGAGGTAAAGCTCCAGAATGCGCTGCTTGCCGAGGACAAATTCGGCCACCGGTACCAGTGTGACCTCCGCGCCCTTGCGAACGAAAGATCGGCCCGTTCCGAAGAACAGGTTTTTTACGAGCTGCTGCGTGAGTGTGGAACCTCCGCGAATTCGACCGCCTTCCATATCTTCTTCGGCAGCGAGTTGAATCGCGTGCCAATCGAAGCCATGGTGCTGGTAGAAACGCGCATCCTCCGCGGCGATTACAGCGTGCTGGAAATCGGGCGAGATTTGGCCGAGCGGAACGAATTTGTAGCGCTCGTGATACGGCGTGTGGTGAACCCAGGCCTGCAAGCGGCGCTGGATATGCACTGCAGTTGTCGGCGGATCAATCCACCGGGCGGCTGCGAGCATCAGCGCGAAAAGCGCCCAAACAAGCACCACGGCGATGACAAGCCGTCGAACAAAGGATCGGAGGAAACCCTTCCGAAGCGGGGTCTTGGTGTGTGTGAATGGCCTTGGAGTCACATTCCAGAATAACAGCCCGGGCTGGGTTACCGCTTGGCTGTTCTTGCGCGCGCAAACACGGAGTGGTGCGTTTTAGTTGGCATGGCATTGAACGGGAGATTGACGGCGCGCGGTCATGGCGAGCGAGATAAGAATCAGTTAGAGCTGATTAACCTGCTGAGATGAGGGCAAGGCAGAGAAGTTCCTGAATATAGGCGGCGAAGCGACGCGAAGTGCGAGAGAAGGTGGGTGGGCTTGCGTCCTCTGACAACGCCACTTAGAGCGGATCAGATGCTTACTTCCAGTCGGGATCGGGTGGAAGCTCGTCTTCATGAGCGGGGCGCGGGTCTTCATGGCTGCGGACTGGACGCTCCGGATGATTTCCTGCATCCTCAACTCCCTCTACGACTCCCGCTTCGTATGGCTGATCGTCTTCGACGAGCTCTTCAACACTCTCATCGGCAGCTTCGCTTTCTGTGGACAAATCTTGAGTATCTCCGGATTGCCCGCCACTCTCCGAACCTGGCTGTTCTGAATCGGCGTTAAACTCAACCAACTCTGCTTCACGATCACGACGCTCATTCGCTTTACGGTTCATGGTATGTCTGCCTCTTCGTTAAGGATTCCTTCTTGTTCAGATGCACATTCAATCCGTACGGGCAAAGCCAATGTGCATGCTGGAGCAGAGTGCACGATAATACTGCCGGCACGGCGACGAGCTTCTGCCTCTGTACCGGGGCGACTCCGTACGTGGCGCACCCAACCGATTTCTCCTAAAGACATGGCAATTTTGCCTTCAATCGATGTGCAGGATCCGTTTGCAGACCCAATGGCTAGTTTGAAGAGACATAGTTAGCCCATGCATGGCTTCTCCGATTGGCGTCAGTGAGTGCAACATCGATACTAATCTGCTGGTACCTTGAGGCTAAAATGGCGACATGCGCACGTTACTTTTCCTAGTCCTGTTCGGGCCGCCGCTGTTGCTCGCCCAACGCCCTTTGCCTGTACCTGCAAAAACCAGCCATGCCGTTATGGACCGTGACCTCATGGAAGTCACCGTGGACCGTCTGCATGAGCTCTACCGCGAACATCGCTACACGGTCACGCAGGTGGTTCAATGGCACCTCGACCGCATCGCGCGTTATAACGGCATCTATCGAGCGGTCCAGACTGTAACGGCAAAGGCTGCGCTGGCGGAGGCCTCTCGCGAAGATGCCGAGGCGAAGCAGCCTGGCTTCCGTCCTAAGCCTCTATGGGGCGTGCCGATCGTGACCAAAGCCAATACCAGTATTGCCGGCCTTATCACCACTGACGGGTGGATTGGCTACATGATCCCCGGCCACGAGCTTGTCGCACCGCGCGATGCAACGATCACTGCCAAGCTTCGCGCGGCCGGCGCAATTCTGGTTGGAGTGACGAACATGCCCGACTTCGCAGCCAGCGATACCACGCGCTCCACCGCCTTCGGCCGTACAGGGAACGCCTACGATGTGCGCTTCTCGCCGGGCGGGTCGTCCGGGGGCACGGTCACCGCCGTTACCTCGAACCTTGCCGTGCTCGGCAATGGCACGGACACCGGAAACTCCATCCGCATGCCTGTGGCAACAAGCAATCTGGTCGGCATATTCCCAACACGCGGCTTGGTCAGCATTGCAGGCATCGCTCCGCTCGATTGGCAACTCGATAATACAGGTCCAATCGCACGCAACGTGGCCGATGCCGCCCTTGCACTCACGGTCATGGCCGGCGAAGACCCCCTTGATCCGGTGACCGCCGGCTCACAAAGCAGAGCGCAGCCAGGTCCGTACACGCAATATCTCAAACCCGGTGCGCTCAAAGGCAAGCGTTTCGCCGTGCCAGCATTCATCCTTGACGGAGAAACACCAGTCTTTCAGGGAGTGTGCCCCAATGCCACACCGGAGCAGTTTGCCAAGGCAGTCAAGATATCGAGCACTCCACTGAAACCTGAAACCCGCGCCGCCTTCATGAAGGCCTTGGAGGAAATCAGGGCCGCAGGCGCAGCCGTGCTGATCGATCCGCAGATCTTGCCCGACAGCTTCGCAATCGCGGCCTCTCACATCTGCACACTGCCTTATATCCGAGAGGGCACCGAAAAGTTTCTCTCCGACTTTGGACCTGCGCAGTACCACTCGGCCGAGGAGTACGAGCATGTTATCGGCAAGCCTCTTCCGGAGGTCATCATAGGCGGGAAGAAGACTGGATTGTTTGAGACTGCCAACATTCAGCAGACGACGCTGGAAAGCGATCCGCAAGCCGAGGCAAACTTTCTGGGTCCGCGGCGGAAGGTGCTCGCCATGTATGAAGCAGAGCTCGAGCGGTTGCACCTGGACGGCTTTGTTTATCCGGCAAACCAGATGCCGCCTGTCGACGAGACGATGCCGCAGGACGGCCGTGTGAGCGATGGGCCGCACAGCGACACGGACTGGGTCAACATGCTGGGCTTACCTGCGATCAGCATTCCCGCCGGGTTTTATCCGGATGGTCTGCCGTTCGGCATTGAGATAAGCACGCGCAAGTGGCATGACGGCGACCTGATAGGCTGGGCTTACGACTACGAACTCCGCACTCACCATCGCAAACCACCCATACTGGTGGATCGCGGGCTGCTGCCAACAGCCACAAGGCCACTTGAGCCGTAATCATACGCCACTAAAAACGAGCCGCGGTTGAGCCGGGTACCTGAGCGGACAGCCTGCTGCAAATGGAGCCACAAAACGAGGGACGAGCACTCTGAAGCTATAACTTCACAGACATAACGCGATCAAACAGAGCGACAGATTTCATTCGTTCGCAGTGTTTCGCAAAACTCGGGAGTGTTCCAATGATAGGTTGGTGCATTTCAGTTAGCTCGACGGAAAGAGGTGGTACGCCTCGGGATTCCGGAAGATATCGCGAGCGGATTTCTGCAGGTGCAGCAAGCAATCCTCAGGGCGACATCATAGAAATATTCTCAGACTCACGATTTGAGACGTTTACAAGAGCTTAAAACGCGAGTGGAAGCCGCACTTCTGCATAGCAACCTGTGCTTCGCTGTTTTGCATAAACGTGTTCCATACAAATTGGCTCCGCGCGTTTTCCGCCATGAGCAGGCTGATTCCCACATCGATTCCAACAACGTCGTTGTCGACCCATCCGGTTAGGGGATTGAATGCATCGACAAAACCATACCGTTTCCATATCTGGTTTCCGTATTGCTGGCGCAAGTTCCGCAGCACGGCGACGGATTCTCGAAACAAGAACGGCAATGAGCCTGCTGCGGCTGCAGGAACGACGGTGCCATCAACGGGACCCTGTAATGGCGGTCCGCCCCAGGCAACATAGCCGTTGCAAGAATCCGATGCGGTGATGCCCCACAAATTCTCAGAGTAGCTATGGAACTGCGGCTTCAAGTTGAGGCAGAACTGCCGATGCGCACGGACTGCGGCTACGGAATTCTCAAAATAGTTGGTGAACTCATCTCTCCTGTTCCGAAAATCGAACCAAGCATGAGGAAATTGGTGGACGAATATGGGCGCAGGGGAGGAAATATAGCGGTACTGCTGATATACGAGCCATGGGCGTTCGACAGCACGCCAGCAAAGTGGGGAAATGGGATGGGTTGGTGATCCGATCGCCAGCAAGTAGAGCATTGTGCATTCGCTGAATGAGTCCCAACGCAGAGGATTGAATCCAAGTTCCGGGGTCCACGACAATGCAAGCGTATTACCGCCATTGAGGGCCCAAGGCCACTCGACGCGTTCGTATATTAGTGCCGCGACTTTTTGAATCTCCGCGTCCTGGAAGTACTCGCGACAGGTGAGCACACCGCAGAGTAGAATCGCCGTGTCGATGGGCGATATCTCCGATCCGGCAAAGCGTGCGCCATTGCGCAGATCCGCATAATGATAGAAGAAGCCGTGAATATGGGGAGACTCGTAAGCGAGGAAGCGAAGGGTTCGGCGTACACGTTCTACAATCTCGTCGCCGGGCATGTACTTGCGCCGATGGGCAATGCACATGGCGGCAAGGCCAAATCCGGTAGCCGCGATGCTGCCCATTCGGCGAGTATCGCCGCCGCCGGCATTGGCCCGGTCGCGAACCAGTCCGGTCTTTGGATCAGCCTCGTTCCAGAAAAAATCGAATGAGGCGCGTTGCAACTCGTCAAGTAGTCTCGCGTCACTTGTCCCGTCGCGGTCTTCGTGACGAAGAAGCAGGTTCCAAGCAAATCCTTTGCGAGCTACTGAAAGAACTGCGGCGCCAGCAAACGTCCGCAACAATTCACGTCTTGTCCAATGCATAGAAGGGTGAAGGCGGCAGGGAGTTCTGAGCAATAGCTCTGCCGCGACACTCTCCACTATGCATTGCTGGATTTGCTTTTAGAGTCGGGCAAATCAAGGAGATTGCTTGAGTTCTCGAATCTAAATAGGAATAGGGTATCCTAAGGCCCTGTTGACCTGGGGCAGCCTCTGTCCCCGATTTGTATGTTGGAAATAGACTAGACGGATGTTTGCTGCAGATACCGCGCCAAGTGGAAGTGCTGAGTGAATCCAATCATTACCGATATCGGTGAAAGCCGGCGCGTTGCATCCCTCTCTGCGCCTCCGAGTTCTTCATGAAAGTGTCCCAGACGAACGATGTACGCGTGTTCTCTGCCATCAGCATTGTGATTCCAGTGTCAATTCCGATGACGTCGGTGTCATACCAGTTCTTCGACGGATTAAATGCGTTTACAAAACCATAGCGGCTCCACGCCGCGCCATAGCGATTCTTGATCGTCCGAAGTACACGTATCACGGGCTGCACGAGGAATGGCAGCGAACCTGCCGCTGCGCTGGGAACGATGGTACCATCGATCGGGCCCATAGCCGGCGGACCGCCCCAGATGACATAACCCTTCTGTGAATCCGATGCAGTGATTCCCCAAAGCTCGTCACTGTAGGCGGGGAATTCCTTTGCCAGAGCGAGGCAAAAACGCCGATGTACATCGGTGGCAATGGTCGAGTTCTGGAAGTAGTCAGTGTATCGATCGCGCTGACCGCGAAAATCAAACCACGCCTGAGAGTATTGGTGTACGAACAGCGGCGCGAACGATCCGATGTAGCGCAGTCCGTCATATTCGAAGGTAATGCGCTTCCACGCATCCCACATGTTAGACTTCAGGGGGTGGGAATAAGAACCTAGGCCGAGCAGGTACATTGCCATCAACTCACTGTAATAATCCCAGCGGTACGGTAGGAATCCAATCTCAGGCGTCCATCCATGCGGCAAGAGCGTTGTATCTTCAGAGAGCCAAGTCCAATCTACACGGTTGAAAATGTTGTGTGCCAACTGACTGATTTCGCTATGCGGGAAATGTTGCCGGCAAGTCAGAATGCCGCAGAGCAAAATGGCCGTATCAATGGAAGAGACCTCTGAATTCCATGTTCGCTCACCCGTGTTCATATCGGCCCAGTGATAGAAGAATCCCCGGTGTACGGGCAGCTTTGTCCACAGAAATCGCAGAGTAGAAAGAACTCGCGTGCGGGCCTCAGAGAGTGGGATAAAGCCCCGATGCTGCCCGATGCAGATCGCAGTTAATCCGAAACCGGTGGCGGCAATACTCGCAACGGTGCTGCTGCTAACTAAGGATCGAGCATTACATCGATCTCGCACCAAGCCAGTCTCCGGATTGGCTTGCTCTGTGAAGAACAAACAATTGGCGCGCACCAAGTCGTCGAGGAACTTGTGATCGTCTTCTGAAAGGAAAGTTGGTTCCGGCGGATTCGCGAGACAACTCAGAGCTTCGCTTTGAGCAAATGGCATCGTAACACCGAAGCCGAGCAGCGCGCTGAGTATGGCGCGCCGCGTAAGCACACCGCCGGCCGAATAGTTTCTATCCACTTACCTTATGGATTCCAATCGACATCTCCGGGTTGAATACATTTCCAAAGAGGCTGCTCCGGGTTTCTGAAAAGGTGAGATGTATTCCACATACCTCATTCATAGTAGAACTCCACAACTAAGCACCTCGATTAGCTCTGATTATCGTTTCTGAGAGTGCATCATATTGGTATTTCTGAGAGGTACCGGTGACTCGTAAACAAAAAATAGCGCTTTGGGCAGGACTCGCCGTTGTGGGTGGCGGCGCTCTACTTTTCCAGTTGACGCTCATTCAGAAAGAACATTCCATAACACTGACAGGAGTTGTAATCAGGCAGGATTCTGATCCCGGCAAGCAGGCACCTATCATTGGCGTGGACATAACAGCTGCTAATGGACTTGCCCTTCGCGACAGCAAATCCGATTCCTCAGGGCTCTTCCACCTCAGCCTGCGTCCTGAACTCAAGCGGAGCCAGCCGATTTCGTTGACATTTCGGCATCCAGATTACATGCTGCTCAATCTGACAATTCCTGCCGGAAACATGCTGTACGTTGTCCGGATGTTGCCTATTCCTCGCGCTGCAAGCGCTGTGCCAGGCGGCCGCTTGGCCTCCATTTCCCAGGTGTTCATAAGGTATTCCGCAAGGACTTCAACAGCCATAGACATTGGAAGCGCGGCAAAGACGTTTGAAGTGGTAAACACCGGCAACATTGATTGCAAAGGCCAGGAACTTTGCTCGCCGGATGGAAGATGGAAAGCGACGGTAGCTGCAATGTCGCTTGATGCCGGCGAGGGCAATGAGTTTAGGAACCCCGTGGTGTCCTGTATTGCTGGCCCATGTCCTTTTACAAGGGTCGACTCCAACCGCCTTGCGGAAGACAATCGAGTCATCGAGGTTTCTGTTCGGGATTGGTCCGATAGCGCAACATTTCTGGTAGAGGCGGAAGTAGTACATCCGATGACCGACCAGGCCATTCGCCAATCCTACCCAGCGATTCTGGGACAGAACCTGAGTTTTACCTTGCCCGCTGAAGCAGAAGGCGTGAGCATCGAAGCTGAGGTGAATGGAAATCGCGTTGTCTTTCCGCTTGGGCCAGACTTATGCCTGAGTTGGGCCGACTGCAGTGCACGGGTTGAAGCAGACCATTCGCGTACTTTTCGCTGCGAGCTTAAGCAGGGTTACGAATTTCGGTGACTTCAGAAACTTCGACACCTTAGCACTCTCAGCAGGTTCCAAAGTTCCGTTGACAGAGCGACACGTCACGTCCTTCACGCATCATACCTTTTACGCCACCGTCAAAGAGCAACGCTCTATGTTGCTGCCCTATGCAGCTGCGCGCATATGTGTGCATGAGCAGCCAGAATGAAGGAAGGCGATATCTCTAGATGCCAAGGCAACAAGACAACAGTGCCTGGACACCGCTGAGCGAACGCATACTGGCGTTACGGCAGCTACCGCCTATGCTCAAGATTGTGTGGCAGTCTGGCCCCATGGTCGTATCTCTTAGCATTGTCTTTCGCATCATTGCTGCTCTGCTGCCGATTGGCCTGCTCGCAATTAGCAAGCTCATTATCGATCAAATTGTAGAGGTGCTCGCACACCACCACCCTGTTTCAAAGGTGCTGTGGTGGCTTGTAGGAGCAGAGTTTGCGCTCGCTGTATGCGGCAGCGTGTTCACGCGAGTCGTCGACTATCTCGACTCTTTGCTGGCGGACAAGTACACCCGCCACGTCAGCATAGAAGTCATGAAGCATGCTACCGGATTGGACTTGGCGGCCTATGAAGATCCGCTCTTTTACGACCGGCTTGAGCGTGCCCGTGTTCAGGCGACCGATCGATTAGGAATGATCCAGTCACTAGGTCGGCTTTTGCAGCAGGTCGCCGCCGCCCTGTCCTTATCAATTTCCATCGTTTACTTCTCTCCGTGGCTGCTTCTGATTTTGACAGCGGGGGTCATTCCTGCATTTCTGGGTGAGAGTCACTTTGCGTTCTTGGAGTACGCAAAGAATTTCCGCCAAACTCCTAGCCGCCGTCACCTGGATTATCTGAGGATTTTGGGAGGCAGCAAAGAAGCGGCAAAGGAGTTGAAACTATTCGGTCTTGGAGGCTTTCTGACCGGGCGGTTCACTGAACTTTCAAATGAGATCTATCGGGAAAACGTCGAGTTATCCGGACGCAGGCTCCGGATAGGCGCGCTGCTGACCGTACTGGGAACACTTGGTTATTACCTGGCTTATGCGTGGGTTATCTGGCGCACCGTCAAAGGGGAGCTGTCCATTGGAACGTTGTACTTTCTTGCAGGTGCAATCCTGCAGGCGAGTAATAATATTCAGCAGATATTCTCGACAGCCTCAGGCATTGCGGACCAAGCTCTCTTCCTTACAGATCTGCTGGCCTTCTTTGAGATGCAGCCAACAATTCGGTCCAAGCCTGTCGCGTTGCCAGCTCCACGTCCAATTGTTCGGGGCTTCGAATTTCGCGACGTCTCATTTGCTTATCCAGGCTCCGCGCGGTTGGTGCTGAACCAACTGAGCTTTACGTTGCGGCCAGGAGAGCGCGTCGCGCTTATTGGCGAAAACGGCGAAGGTAAAACCACGATTGTAAAGCTCATGACCCGACTGTACGACCCTACCAGCGGCCAAGTTCTTCTCGACGGTGTGGATTTGCGCGATTACAACATTGAAGATCTTTATCAGGAGATCGGCGTTATCTTTCAAGATTTCATGCGGTATGAAATGACTGCTCGCGAGAATATCGCGGTCGGACGAATTGAGTATCTGCACGATACGGGACGACTTGTCAGCGCCGCCCAAACGAGCTTGGCAGACGAAGTGATTGTTAAGCTCCCTGGCGGCTATGAACAGATGCTCGGGCGCCGGTTTCACTCGGGAGTCGATATTTCCGGTGGCGAGTGGCAGAGACTCGCTCTGGCGCGCGCTTACCTGCGCGATGCACAAGTTTTAATTCTCGACGAACCAACAGCCGCTCTGGACGCCCGCAGCGAGTACGAGGTGTTCGCTCGGTTTGCGGAACTGACGGCGGGAAAAATGACCTTGTTCATTTCACATCGTTTTTCTACCGTACGCATGGCCGATCGAATCATTGTGCTTACAAATGGCCGAATAGCGGAAGATGGAAACCATCGTGCGTTAATGGCTCTCGGTGGACGCTATGCCGAAATGTTTGATATGCAGGCCGCCAGCTATCGCTAGCGACTGCTTGGAGTGAGATGGCTGAACAGATCGTTAGTTTGAACCAGTACTTGCCCGAAGGGTCTCCTGCGGCGAAGGAGGTCAAGAACGCCCGAAAGGACCGTCTTGCAACCAGGGCTGCTAAATTTGCCGACACCATTGGGCAGTTGCCATTTGTAAAATCTTCGCCGCACATCTCGCAACGTATCGAGAAGCTGAAACAGGAAGTGCAGTTGGCGCTTGCGGCAATTGAACGTGCGTCGAACAGCGACGATTCCGCTTCAGATGATTGGCTGTGCGAAAATCTCGGCTCGCTGTACAGCGCGCTCGGTTCGCTCACGGAAGCAATGAACGCACTGACCCAGACCGCGTACGTGCGCTGCTCCGGCGGCCACGTTGCGCCGAGGGTTTTGATAATTGCCGAAGATCTGCTTGCGTCTCTTAATTACCGATTTAGCGACTCCGCGTTCAGCATCTATCTGCGAGCAATGCAGCATACTGTTGTGCTGCGCCTTGAGGAATTGCGGGCGATGGGCCCGGCGCTCCGGTGCATACTGATCGAGCGAATCGCCGTGTCTGTAAGGCCTCTCCTGCCAAACGACGCGAGCGGTTCGCGAATTGTTGCAGGCGCACGTTTGTCGATTGAGACTTGTATTAGGAGCCTTCGCGAGATCGATCAGGCGCCGTGGCAGGAACTGCTAGAGCCTTTGATCGTATTCGATGCAGTGTTGCGCCGTGATCCAGCAGGCGCGTACGCGCGAATGGATTCAGAGAGCCGGGAGATGTATCACGGTGCCGTCGTTACAATGGCGAAACGCTCAGGCTTTTCAGAGCTCGAAATCGCGGAGCTCGTTTTATCGCTGGCTCGCACGTCCCAGTGGGCACGCGAAGACGATTCTGTTCTGGCGGAGCGCCGGGCACATGTGGGCTACTACCTTATCGCTGAAGGACAGGAGATGCTGCTCCGCCGTGCTCATGTGCGTCTTCCGTTTCGTGAGCGGTGCCAGAGGTTTGTGCGCCAATACCCGGACGCGTTTTATCTAGGAGGCATCGAGTTCCTGACGTTTAGTATGGTTTTGGCCGCCCTCTTGTGGGCAAATGTAAACTTCCTATGGACTGCCTTTTTTGCCGCTCTTCTCTTGCTGCTGCCTTGCTCCGAGAGTGCCGAGCAAATCATGAATTATCTGATCCCTTCGCTGTTGCAGCCGCAAACTCTGCCCAAACTCGACTTCAAGGAGGGCATCCCTGACGATTGCGTGACCATGGTCGTTGTACCGACTCTGTTGCTGAATGAGAAGCAGGCCCGGCAACTTGTCGGCGATCTTGAAGTTCGTTATTTGGGAAACATGAGCGCAAACCTGCATTTCGCATTGTTGACGGACCCGCCTGACTCGGATAAAGAACCGCGCGAGAACGATGAGGTAGTGAAGCTTTGCGGGGAGCTTATACGGGAGCTGAATGAGAAGTACTCAGGCAATGGTGCAGGTACCTTCGCCATGTTTCATCGTCACAGGGTGTACAACCCGCGTGAGGGCGTTTGGATGGGCTGGGAGCGCAAGCGGGGCAAGTTGCTTGATTTCAATCGGCTCGTTCTCAGTGAGTATGACAGTTTTCCGTACAAGGTAGGCGATTTGTCGGTGTTGCCGCAGGTTCGGTATGTGCTCACGATTGATGCCGATACGGAACTCCCACGCGGAACGGTGCAACGGTTGATTGGAGCGATTGCGCATCCTTTAGGTCGAGCTATAGTCGACAATCGCAACGTCGTCACACAGGGATTTGGGATTCTGCAGCCCCGGATTGCGGTCAGCGCCGAGAGTGCATCACGGTCACGGCTTGCGTCCATCTATTCTGGAGATGTAGGTTTCGACATCTATACGCACGCGGCTTCGGACGTTTATCAGGATCTTTATGGGGAAGGAACGTTTGTAGGCAAAGGGCTGTACGACCTGCGGAACGCGCATGCTGTCCTCGGACACCGCTTCCCGCGCAATACCATCCTGAGCCACGACCTTCTTGAAGGAGCTTATGCGCGCGCGGGACTTGTGAGCGATGTCGAGATTGTCGATCATTATCCTTCCCACTACAGCGCTTATACTCGCCGCAAGCATCGCTGGATTCGCGGAGACTGGCAGATCGCGGAGTGGCTGTTTCCGCAGGTGCAGGATGAAACTGGCCGTCGTGTGGCTAATCCGATCTCCCTCATTTCACGCTGGAAAATTTTGGATAACCTGCGTCGCAGCATGGTTGCGCCCGCTACCCTCGTCCTCTTTGTACTTGGTTGGCTGGTGTTACCAGGCTCAGCGCTGCATTGGACTGCTGTTTTGCTTTGCATACTGTTTGCGCCGCCGGGTTTCCAGTTTGCGGTGAATCTGGCGCGGGCGGTGTTTGCCCGCAACCTGGTTCAGGTGGACGCTGCTTTTGCATCTTTGAAAACAGCCCTCACCAGTGTTTTATTAGTTTTGATTTTTCTTATTCACGATGCGCTGGTTTCCCTCGACGCGATCTTCCGGAGCTTGTATCGGCGCGCAATTTCAGGGCGACGGTTGCTAGAATGGGAGTCCGCAGCTGAAGCAGAACTGGGAAGCCGCAGGTGTACACGGCTTGATCTGTACCTGACTTGCACACCGGTGTTTGCAATTGCCATCGGTGCAGTGCTGCTCTGGTCGCGCCCGTCAGTGTTCTGGGTCGCGCTGCCGCTTGTTGCGCCTTGGACGTGCGCCAAGGTAGTCGCGGTGTGGCTTGACCGGCCTCCACGTCAAGTTGTCAGCGCCGTTGCTGCCGAGGACAGACGGTTCCTGCGGCTTGCAGCACTCCGCACCTGGAGATATTTCGCGGAGTTCAGCACCGCCGAGCATCACTGGCTGCTTCCAGACAACGTCCAGGAGGAGCCAGCAAACATCGCCGCACGTATCTCACCAACCAACCTCGGGTTTTTGTTGAATGCACGTCAGGTTGCGTGCGAACTGGGTTATCTCACCATTCCTGAATTCGTGGAGCAGACGCAGCGAACCCTTGAGACAATGACTCAATTGCGGCGCTACCGTGGACATTTTCTTAACTGGTATAACACGCGGACCCGAGCGCCGGAACCTCCTCTCTTCGTCTCCAGCGTCGACAGCGGAAATCTCGCGGCATCGCTGATTTCTCTCAAATCTGGCTGCGCCGCACTGCTAAACAGGCCGCTACTATCACCCGTGCTGGTGGAAGGCTACCTGGATCATCTCCGCCTACTTGTTGAGCCGGCGTCTTACTCGAGCGGACCGCTGGATCTGTCTGGGGAGAGCAATGAGCGTTGGTTGGACCGATTGATTGAATTTGTTTCAGAACCAGTTGTGCACGTTTTCCCGTTACGCGCGGAAGGCGGCTCTCAGTGGTTTGCAACGCAACTGCAAATGCGCAGAGACCAAGTGCAAGCCTTGTTCACCGGATTTATGCCATGGCTCTTGCCGGAGTTTGACTCTCTGCGTCGAGAATTGTGCATCGAGTCCAGCATCGAAGCCGAACCGCCGCTGGAGCAGTTGCCAGCTTATATTCTGCAGATTGAGAGAAGGCTTTTGGACGGTATAGCCCATAAACCAGTTTCAGCAGAAGTGTGTAACCGGCGCAAGCGGCTTTTGGAGCTACTTCCTGGTGCGTACATGAAGTCCACCTCTTTGGTGCGCGACTTATGCGACATTACGGCTAGGGTCGAACGTTTTGTGGCTGAGATGGACTTTAGTTTTCTTCTGCATCCTCGCCGCAAGCTTCTCTCAGTTGGCTGCTACTTAAACACGCGTACTCTTGAACCAGCGTGCTATGACTTGCTTGCGTCTGAGGCGCGCATCGCGGCTTTCATTGCAATTGCCAAGGGGGATATTGCTCAAGACACCTGGTCCCGATTAGGCCGCGTTCATGCGCCGGCCCGAGGTGGTTTCCCGACCCTGATTTCATGGTCAGGAACGATGTTCGAGTATTTGATGCCAGGGATCTGGATGCGTTCCCGGCATGGCACACTCTTACACCAAAGCATGCGAGGGGCGGTGCGGGTGCAAATGGCGTACGCGGCCGCAAAGCAAATCCCGTGGGGTATCTCTGAGGCAGGCTATAGCGAGTTGGACGACGATGGCATCTATGGCTATGCCGCAATGGGTGCGCCGGAACTGGCCATGCGCGACCGTGCGCCAGATCGGTTGGTGGTAGCGCCGTATGCAAGCGCGATGGCACTGATGGTGTATCCCGCCGATGCGATTGCTAACCTGCGCCGGATGGCTGAACTTGGTTTGTTGAGCTACTTCGGATTCTACGAAGCGGCTGACTTTAGCGCAATGACGGGCTCTGGGGCTCATGATCCCTTTGTGGTGAGAGAGTGGATGGCTCACCATCAGGGCATGATCCTGCTTTCGATTGGGAACTTACTTTGCGACAACATCGTGCAGCAATGGTTTCATGGCGCTGCCCGGGTGCGTGCAACGGAACTGCTGTTACTCGAGCGCCAGGTTCTTCGACATGCCAAGCGAAGCCAGCACCACTTACGTCCCGATACAAGGCCCGCCCGTATTTCTCAGAGAGGCGGCGACGACCTTGCCTTGGCGAGCTAACTACGGGTTAGGTGCTTGTAGCAAATTCAGAGATGACAGAATGCGGCAAAGGTTGACAATTCTCGGTCTTACACTGCTACTTAGCTCATCCCTTTTTGCGGCTAACTGGACTAAGCAGATCACTGAGAGACGAATAGACGCATTGCTGAAGCAGATGACGTTGGAGGAAAAGATTGGACAGCTCGTGCAATTCTCAGCAGGAAACGCCACAGGACCAGAATCGGGGAACATAAGCTTTCGAGAACTGGTCGCCAAGGGGCAGCTTGGTTCCTTGCTGAATGTTACCGGCGCAGCTGAAACGAATGCATTGCAGCGGATTGCCGTGACGCAGTCTCGTCTCAAGATTCCACTGCTGTTCGGGCTGGACGTTATACATGGATATCGGACGATATTTCCGGTTCCGCTCGGCATGGCTTCCACATGGGATCCTCAATTGGTCGAACAGGCAGCGAGAATCGCCGCACAGGAGGCCACTGCTGAAGGCGTGCGCTGGACTTTTTCTCCGATGGTAGATATAGCCCGCGATGCTCGATGGGGACGCATGGTGGAAGGCGCGGGCGAAGATCCGTACCTCGGCGAAGTCATGGCCGCAGCTTACGTACGTGGCTACCAGGGAAACAACTTGGCGAATCAGGACTCTATGGCGGCTTGCGCCAAGCACATGGCCGGTTATGGCGCGTCCGAAGGTGGCCGTGACTACAATGCTGCCGATATTTCTGAGCGCACACTGCGGGAGATCTATCTGCCGCCATTTCGCTCGGCAATCGACAGCGGCGCAGCGACGGTCATGAGCGCATTCAATCCACTCAACGGCGTGCCGGCAAGCGCGGACCCGATGACTCTGTCCGATATCTTGCGAGGCGAGTGGGGTTTTCGGGGTTTTGTGGTGAGCGATTGGAATGCGGTAGCCGAACTGATGGAGCAAGGGGTGGCCAACGATCCAGCTACCGCCGCGAAGAAGGCGATCCGTGCCGGAGTTGACATGGACATGGAAAGCGGATTGTATCGGCGATCTCTCGCGGAACTGGTGCACTCTGGAGAGGTTTCCGAATCTGTTATCGACGAGGCGGTACGTCGCGTGCTGCGCGTAAAGTTCGCATTGAATTTGTTTGATCGCCCTTACGTCCCTTCTGGATCTGAGGGACGACCTATGCTCGATTCGACCCATGTTGAGCTCGCGCGAAGAATCGCCGAACGATCACTGGTTCTACTGACGAACGAAGTATTCCATGGCGCGCCGGTACTGCCGATCAGCTCGAATATTCGCACGGTCGCCCTGCTGGGCCCCTTCGCCGATGCGGCAGAAGACATGCTTGGTTCGTGGCCCGGAAAAGGCAATGCCAACACGGTAGTCACCCTGAAGTCTGCTTTGATGCAGCGAATGCAACAGACCGGAGGGCGCCTGCTCTATGCCAAAGGCACCGACATCGACACCACCAGTGAAAGCGGGTTCCAAGAGGCCGTGAACGTTGCTCAACAGGCGGACCTCATTATCATCACCCTCGGAGAAAACGCTGCGTCCATGAGCGGAGAGGCTGCGTCACGCGCATACCTCGGTCTGCCAGGAAATCAACAGAATCTTCTAGAACGGATTGTTGCTATTGGGAAACCTGTCATTCTGATTCTGTTCAGTGGCCGTCCACTGGCACTTCCGTGGGCCGCGGCACATGTTGCCGCACTGGTGGAGGCATGGTATCCAGGTATACAGGCTGGCCCTGCGCTGGTAAGAACGTTGTTTGGTGACGTAAATTTCAGCGGAAAACTTCCTGTTTCAGTCCCGCGCACTGTTGGCCAGGAGCCGCTCTATTACAACCCGCCGAAAACCGGCCGTCCTGCTCGGAATACCGATCTCAGCCATCCGCCAATTAATTCGCAGGAAAAGTATCTGTCGCGTTACATCGATGAGCAAAACTCACCCCTGTTTCCGTTTGGATACGGCATGTCCTACACCCATTTTGATTACTCAGTTGCCGAGTTGAGTAGGGCATCCACCAGTGCACGAGAGTTGAATAGCGGTAAGGGCAGCGTCAAGGCCTGGGCGACGGTAACTAACTCCGGAGTGCGCGCCGGACAAGAAGTGGTAGAGCTGTATCTCGGACAACGAGGCACGAGCGTGAATCTTCCAATGGAGGAACTCAAAGGATTCAAGGTGGTTTCTCTGGCGCCAGGCGAATCGCAGCGTGTGGAGTTCACAATAGGTCGTGAAGAGCTTGCGTTCTGGAATATTGAAATGCGCCAGCTCGTAGAGCCGTCCCAAGTGACCGTCTGGATCGCACCTGGCTCGCAGAAAGGCACACATGCGCAATTCACAATCACCAAATAGTGAAGGAGTCTCGGCGTCCGGCAATCCTCCGTCTTCGCCCAATACCAGTTTCGTTTACGTTGCCGCAAGTTTTGCCGCGCTGGGTGGACTTCTGTTTGGTTATGACACTGGTGTGATATCTGGCGCAGTTATCTTCATTACAAAGGATTTCGCCCTAACAACATTTCCTCAGGAATTGGTGGTGAGCATGGTGCTCCTGGGGGCAACCATTGGTGCAGTGACGGGAGGTAAGTTCGCGGACCGATTTGGCCGCCGAATAACGCTCATTGGGACATCAGTCGTCTTTATCGTGGGAGCACTGATCTGCGCCGTTGCTCCATCCCTGACAACACTTGTACTTGGCAGAGTAGTTGTGGGACTAGGTATCGGACTGGCTTCGACAACCGTACCCGTCTACATCTCCGAAGTATCTCCTCCCGAAGCGCGTGGCTGGCAAGTTTCACTATTTCAGTTGGCCATAACAATTGGTATCCTGGCCGCCTATCTCGTTGATTACGGCTTTGCCAAGAGCGAAGCGTGGCGATGGATGCTTGGCCTTGCTGTCATTCCCGGTGCCATTCTTGGCCTAGGCATGATATTTCTTCCTGAAAGCCCGCGCTGGCTTGCTACTCATTCAAACCGGGAGAGTGCGCGTGCCGTGCTGGTGCGCATACGCGGACCCCAAGACGTCGAACCGGAGTTGCAAGACATCCTGGAAAGCCTCGCACATACCGAGGAGCACGGAGCTTGGTCGGACCTTCTGCACCGGTCCGTGCGTCCAGCGTTGATCGTTGGCGTAGGGTTGGCAATCTTTCAGCAAGTCACAGGTATTAACACGGTGATTTATTATGCGCCCACCATTATCCGGTCTGCAGGCCTTCCCTCCGCTTCGGCGGCAATTCTTGCTACTGCAGGTATCGGCCTAGTGAATGTACTGATGACCATAGTTTCCATGTGGCTGATCGATCGCATAGGGCGACGGCCACTTTTGCTGACGGGTATAGGCGGGATGATTGTCAGCCTTGGTGTTCTTGGTTTGGTATTTCGATCTGGCTCACAGAACGCTGCGACTGTGCAGTTGGCAGTAATTACCCTGATGGCCTATGTGGCTTTCTTTGCAATTGGTCTGGGACCAATCTTCTGGTTGTTGATCGCGGAGATTTTTCCGTTAAATATTCGCGGCCAAGCTGAGGGAACCGCGGCCAGCATGAACTGGATTGCTAACCTCTTTGTATCCATTACCTTTCTATCATTGGTAGAACTGATCGGTCCGGCCTGGGCATTCTGGCTCTACGGGTTGCTTGCGATAGCGGCGTTTGTCTTCAGCTACTATCTGGTTCCGGAAACTAAAGGGCGCACTTTGGAGGAAATCGAAGCAGCCGGGCGTTCAGGGTGGACTTAACTATCTTGGTTTTCGAAATCGTCTGGTTCCTAGCTGGCCGCATTCAGCGCGCGATTATTAGAGTACAAGTCTTCCTGCGGCCCATATGCTGGTTCTTCTAAACTCTAGTACGTTGTTGACCGCCTTCATAGGCCTTCTCCCTCGACATTTTGATACTGCCCAGCTCAGGTGAGGGTGAGTGTGATCTGGACAGATCACACGCCCATTGAACGCCGCTCTCCCGCGCAGCTTTGATTGCAACCGGGGTGCGTTCTTAGTTGTTTCCTCGCTATGCAGGAGCGCTTCTATCCTTAAGCGGAACAGGTCCGTAATCGCCCGGCAAAGATTTGACAAACTAAGACGACAACGAGTATTGTCGCATCATCGCATACGACAACAATGCTTGTCGTATGGATAGAAGCACCCTATTTCACTGTGATGAAAGGTTGCGAATGCCTGATTCTCTTTCAAGTCCAATCGTTCTGCCCAACGGAGCAAGGATTGCCAATCGTCTAGCGAAAGCGGCCATGAGCGAAGGCTTGGCTGATGCAAATAATCATTCAACACGACGGCTTGAAATCCTCTATCGGCGGTGGGCGGAGTCGGGTGCAGGCCTACTTTTGTCCGGTAATGTGCAGGTGGACCGCTGGCATTTGGAACGGCCAGGGAACATTGTAATTGACGACGAAAGTGGGCTGGAAGCTCTCAAATCACTTGCAAAAGCCGGTACAGCTGAAGGCGTTCATTTCTGGCTGCAATTGAGCCACACCGGGCGACAGGTTTCAGACGCTATCAATCAATCCCCCCTCTCATCGTCCAACGTCGAAATCTCTGTGCCACGTGGCGCCGGGCTTACGTTTGCACCGCCTCGGGAGATGTCGGAAATGGATATTGACCGAGCCATCCAACAGTTCGCCTTTGCAGCGCGGCAAACTCGGGCGGCGGGTTTCACCGGGGTGGAACTGCACGCCGCGCATGGATACCTGCTCTCACAGTTTCTGAGCCCCTTGTCGAACCGGCGTACCGACAAGTGGGGAGGTTCTCTGGAAAACCGCGCACGGCTCCTGCTTGCGGTGATTGCGGCCGTGCGCGAGGCTGTCGGGAGCGATTTCCCGATCGGAATCAAGCTCAATTCATCCGATTTTCAGAAAGGCGGATTCACTCACTCCGAGTGCATCGCGCTGGCGCAGATGCTCAATCACACCACTCTTGACCTCTTGGAACTCTCCGGCGGCTCTCTCGAACAACCGAAGATTGTCGGCCTTACCGTCAAGGAAGAGGGCGAGGACAAGCGCCCTGAAAGCACGATCAAACGAGAAGCGTACTTTGTTGAATTTGCCAGGGCGATTCGCGACGTGGCCCATATGCCGGTGATGGTCACTGGCAATTTCCGCAGTGTCGAAGGAATGGTGGCTGCTCTCGAAGGCGGTGACCTGGATCTGGTTGGTCTCGGTCGGCCGTTGATTGCCAATCCTCTCACGCCCTCGTGCCTGCTCACGGGCGCGATGGAAGAGGCGCCGTCTCCCGAAGATTCATTGAGCGTATTTCATCTACTGCCTTGGTTCAACGTGCAGATCGAACGATTGGCGGATGGTCTGGACCTCGATCTGTCGCTCTCTGGTCCGGATGCGGCAAAAGCATTTATGCAAATCGAAACAGAGCGCATGGCGGCCCTGCTGCAAGCAAGAGGAACCTGCGTTGCGTGACAACTATGCGTGTCCTGCTTGGTAAGGATGCATGAGAATTTTCCAGAGAGAAACAAAGGAGAAGGAAGATGAAAGTTTTTGTAACAGGCGCAACCGGCTATATCGGTGGTTCAGTCGCCGAACGCCTCATTGCTTCTGGCCATCACGTAACTGGATTGGTCAGGTCCGCAAACAAGATTCCTCAGTTGAAGGACCGCGGGATTGAACCGGTTCTTGGGAGCCTAGATGATTCAGAGGTATTGGCGCACGCAGCAGATGCAGCAGACGCCGTAATCCACGCCGCAAGTGCCGATCATCCAGGGTCGGTCGTGACGCTGGTCTCGGCGCTCGAACGCAGCGGGAAGGCACTGATCTGCACAACAGGTTCGGGCATTGTTGCGGATTCGGCTGATGGAGAGTCTGTAGGTTTCGCCGTCGTCACCGACGACACCTACTTCGAACCAGTTGCGTTCCGTCGACCCCGTGTAGCGATGAATCACTTTGTTCGCCAGGCAGCCATCGATAAAGGGATTCGTTCCATCGTAATTTGCCCTTCGATGATCTATGGGGTTGGGCGAGGTTTGCAGCCGGACAGCGACCAACTCCCGAAGCTCATGGCACTCTCAAAACAATTGGGCGCTGGCGTCTATTTTGGAAAGGGTCTCAATCGTTACTCAAACGTGCATATCGATGACTTGGTTGACCTGTATCTACTGGCTTTAGAAAAGGCTCCTGGAGGTTCCTTCTTCTTCGCGGAAAACGGTGATGCATCTTTTAAGGAAATTGCTGAGATGGTCAGCTGTTTTCTTGGGCTCGGCGGCAAGACAGTCAGCTTGAATGTAGAGGACTTGGTTCGCCAATACGGCGATGCCGGTCGCTATGGCATCACCTCCAACAGCCTGGTAAGCGGAGTCAACGCACGGCGGCTCGGTTGGTTGCCGAAAGCACCTTCTCTCGCCGAATACTTCCAGAGCCGTCAGTAACGCGCGGGTTCGTGCGATTGATTTGAAAGGAAAGCATTGTGGCATATCAAAGTGTCAATCCGTTCAGTGGCGAGTTACTCCGAAGTTTCGACCGACTTACCGATTCGCAGATGGAAAGTGCGCTGTCAAAGGCCGACAGCACTTTTCAGCACATATGGTCCAAGGCAAACTTCCAGGATCGCGCCAAGATCATAAGCCGCGCCGCGTCTCTGATGTTGGAACGAAAGGAAAGTTTGGCTCGCCTTGCAACGCTTGAAATGGGGATGAGGATCGCGGAAGGCCGTGACGAGGTGGAGATGAGCGCCGCGATTCTCCAATACTATGCGGATCATGCCGAGGCTTTTCTTGCGCCGCAGGCCGTCAATACAAAAATCGGTGATGCGCACCTCGAGTTTTCTCCGCTTGGGGTGTTGGTCGGTGTTCAACCGTGGAACTTTCCCTACTACCAGCTTGCGCGATTTGCCGCTCCGAACCTGATGGCCGGCAACGTTCTCCTAGTAAAGCATGCCTCGGGCGTGCCGCAATGTGCTCTCGCCTTCGAGCAACTTTTCACTGATGCCGGAGCGCCGTGTGGTGCCTACACGAACCTCTTTATTTCAAGCGATCAGGTCGGAGAGTTAATCGATGATCCGCGCACCAAGGGCGTCGCGCTTACTGGATCGGAGCAGGCGGGTGAAGTGCTGGCGTCTCGTGCTGGCAAGAACCTGAAGAGATCGACGATGGAACTGGGTGGAAGTGATGCGTTTATCGTGCTGGAGGATTGCGATCTTGAGTACGCCGTCAAGATGGCCGTTCTGGGGCGTATCGGTAATACCGGCCAAACCTGTATCGGCGCGAAACGTTTCATCGTGGTGGGGACGCGGGCAGAACAGTTTCTCAATGCGTTTCGTGACGCGTTAGCGCAGCTGAGGCCTGGCGACCCATTGGATGAGAGAACTACGCTGGGGCCATTGGCGTCCGAGACCGCACTGACCCTTCTGCTAAGGCAGGTCCGCGAAGCGGTTGCTCATGGCGCGCGAGTATTCGCGGGTGGCGATCGTATCCGCCATCAAGGCACGTTTATGCAGCCGACGATCCTCATTAATGTCACGCCCGATAATCCCGCCTTCCGGCAGGAGTTCTTTGGTCCGGTGGCTCTCTTCTTCCCAGCAAAAGATGAGGAGGAAGCGATTGCCTTAGCCAATAATTCTCCCTTTGGCTTGGGCGGCTCTGTCTATACGTCCGACGTTGAGCACGGCAAGCGGGTTGCCAGTCGTCTCGATACCGGAATGGTCTTTGTCAACTATCCCTTTATCAGCGCCCCAGACCTTCCATTTGGCGGAATCAAGCGCTCGGGATACGGGAAAGAACTCTCCGATCTCGGTATCCAAGAGTTTGTAAACAAGAAATTGGTTTGCGTGGCGACATCGGCTTCGCTCGCCGTTTAATAGCGACGCTTGCCGGCCTATACGACAACGTATATCGCCGTAATCGGCAGGAAATTCAAGCGACGATTTGGCCGGACAGAGTGTCTCCGCCAGAGCGCAGTGGAGTAAAGGTAATGAATCGGTTCGAAGGAAAGGTCGTCATTGTCACCGGAGCAGGTTCTGGAATTGGTGCGGCGACGGCCAAACGGTTTCTCGAAGAAGGTGCGGCACTCGTTCTCAACGGGCGGCGAAGGAACAGGCTTGAAGATACTGCTCAGGGTTTTCCGCGCGACAAAGTTCTCATTGACAGTGGCGACATATCCGAAAGGAACTATGTTCTTGGACTGGTGAAACGAACGATCGAAAGATTCAATCGAATCGACGTCCTCGTCAATAATGCCGCTATCTCGGTTCTTGGCCCGTTTGGCGGAACTCCCGAGGAGGATTGGCACAAGGTGATGAAAACGAACGTGGATGGTGTGTTCTACACTATTCGCGCTGCCTTACCGCACTTACTCGCGTCAAAGGGATCGATTGTAAACGTGTCCTCGGTTTCAGGTCTTGGAGGGGACTGGTATCAGAGTTTCTACAATGCTTCGAAGGGCGCCGTATCGAATCTGACGCGCTCCCTGGCCCTTGAACTGGCTCCTCACGGCGTGAGAATCAATGCTGTTAATCCAAGCCTGACTTTGACCGAGATGACGGCAGCGTTCCAACACCATCACCCGCTAATGGAGAAGACCCTTGAACGTATCCCATTGGGACGCGGCGCAAAGCCTGAGGAAGTCGCGAGCGTAATCGCATTCCTGGCCAGCGACGATGCCTCGTTTGTAAATGGAGTGAATCTACCCGTCGACGGTGGAGTGACTGCCTCGAGTGGACAACTCAACCCAACCGCATTTCTGAAGGACTTCGGGCTGAACTAACACTGATCGTTCGATGGAAGAACCTTTGGGGATGCAAAATGAGGTGGTGAAATGAAAAACAAAGTGGTGGGCGAAGGGGGCTTCGTGACGAGCCAACCTCAGGTTAGTTCGAGAAAGAAGCAACGATGACATCCTTGTTCCAGCCGTTCTCGCTCAAGGGCATTACCCTCAAGAATCGTATTGGCGTGTCGCCGATGTGCCAATATTCCGCCAATGACGGTGTTGTCAACGAATGGCACCATGTCCATCTCTCCGGGCTCGCGCGTGGCGGTTCAGGGCTTGTGATCGCCGAATCCACCGCGGTCTCTCCGGAGGGGCGGATTACGCCGGGCTGCCTCGGTCTGTGGAATGACGCACAGGCTGAAGCCTTCGTGCCGGTAGTCCGCGCTATCAAGGCTGCGGGAGCGGTGCCGGGAATTCAGATCGGTCATGCCGGACGCAAAGCAAGCACCAATCGGCCGTGGGAAGGCGACGATCATATCCCCGAGGACGATCCGCATGGATGGGAAACGATCGGACCTTCCGCTATCACGTTCGGAGCCAACCTCCAACGAGTACCACGCGCGATGACTAAGGCAGATATCGACCGGGTTCGTGAGGATTTTGTTTCTGCTGCTCGCCGTGCTGCTGCGGCCGGCTTCGAATGGTTGGTTTTGCATTTTGCGCATGGTTACCTGGCACAGAACTTCCTTTATGATCATTCCAACCACCGCACGGACGAATATGGGGGGAGTTTTGAGAATCGCAGCCGCTTCCTGGTTGAAACGCTGGCGGCGGTACGGGAGGTCTGGCCGGATCGTCTCCCGCTTACGATGCGCCTTGGCGTGATCGAATTCGATGGCCGGGATCAAGAGACTCTCGATCAATCGATTGAACTAATCCGGCGCTTCAAAACCATGGGGCTCGACTTTATCGATGTAAGCATTGGATTTTCGACTCCGACGGCCAAGATTCCCTGGGGACCCGCATTCCTAGCTCCAGTGGCAGCGCGAGTTCGCCAAGAAACCGGCCTGCCGACAGCAACGAGCTGGTTTATCAGCGAGCCGGCACAGGCCGATGGCCTCATTCGCGATGGCAAGGTCGACGTGGTACTGCTGGGCCGTCCTCTGCTGGCTAATCCGCACTGGCCGTATCGGGCAGCTCGTGAATTGAACGTTGATCGTGCCGCGTGGGTTCTTCCCGCTCCCTATGCACATTGGCTGGCTCGCTACCGCACCACTTGATCGCTGACCATAAGCGTAGTCGGTGAATCAAGCGTAGCCCGAATTACATTTGTCAGAGCACCGCAAATGCCGCGACCCGATATCTATGCAACCACAAGGAGCGATAATCGCATGCCGGAAGTACGTATCATCGCGCGGGCAACTGCCCGCAAAGGAAAAGAAGAGGAACTGAGGAATGCCCTGCAGGCAGTATTGGCTCCAACTCGCACAGAAGCAGGATGCAAGGTGTATGAGTTGTATGCATCCGATACGCCTGGGCGTTTCTATTTCTACGAGCAGTGGGAAAGCAGGGAAGCACTCGCCAAACATGAGGCCAGCCCACACTTTCAGAAGCTCGCGAAAACAATCCCTGGATTACTGGATGGGAAACTTGAAGTCAATCGGGTAAAGCAGGTGCAATAGCGTCGCTCGGTAACCATGGTCGAACTGTCACAGCTCAGCTTCGTGCCCAATAATTGCGTCTAAGATGCCTTGATGTCCGGGTAACCACGAGCCGCATAGAACGCTACCTATAACCATTACTCACGGCAAGTCAGCACCGCATCCGCTTCACGTGGCTCTGAAGTGTGCCCCCTGTGAGACCGGGAAATCGTGTGCGCGAAATTCCATTGATTCCAAGGAGACTAAAATGACGAATCGAACTATGACGAGAGAAGTGGAAACGCATGGGCTGTTGACACCACGGCAAGTCGCCGAAGCGTGGTTCTCAAACCTGGAACAGGGCAACGTGCAAGACGCTCAGGCTCTGTTGGATGAGAACGTTGTGTGGGAAAACATTCCATCGACGCCCGGCGTCAGCGATTTGGCGCCATGGTTGGGAACTTACCACGGTGTGCCGGCAGCCATGAAGAGTATCGAAGTTTGGGCGAAGCATGCGCGCTTGCTGTCGTTCAAGCTGCTGCGGTTGATCGTGGATGGCCCCGAAGCAGTTGGCATTGTGCACGAACACGGCCAGATCTTGGCCAACAACAACGTGTACGACGTCTATGTGGCCGAGAACATCAGGATTGAAGGTGGCAAGATCACGCACTATCGAGTCTATTGGGATATTTCGCCGTTACTTAAGGCCCTCCGAAACATTTAGTCCTGAGTAGATCACAGACCGTGGGAGGTTAGAGTCTCAATGAAGCGCCGTGAATTTCTCAAACAGAGTGTCGTCTCCACGTTCGCGCTGGGTGCGGCATCTCGACTATTCGCACAAGGAACTGCATATGACAACGAAACCCGAAGCACTGCCCCAACGTGGCACGCACCAAACCAACTATCTTCAACTGGCCCTGCTCATATTCATTTGGGCGTCTAACTGGCCCCTGACCAAAACCATACTTGGTGATATTTCTGCGGTCGGCTTCACCACCG
>CAZLJQ010000035.1:0-55574 GCA_964559875.1 uncultured Acidobacteriaceae bacterium | reverse complement strand
AGCAAACTTACTCCACTTTATCTCTCCCGGATATAACTACTCAGGAACCGGTCTACCCGCAGGCGTTCACGCTATTCCACCTTGCACACCTGCGCCGCCTCATTGCGGTACGGACACTCCAACCGCACCTCTGCCGTGACCGGCAGCACCGCCCACGAAACGCCATAGCGCCGGTTAAGCTGATGGAACTGCGCCAGAGTAAAGCTCTCGATGCCGCGTTGCGCGTGCACCTGCTCCTGCCACTGGGTCGCCAGCTCCGGAAACACCGTGGCCGCTCCTGGGTCCTTTTCGTTTTCCGCCAGCAGACTGCGCTTGGCCAGCGCTCTCATGCCATAGCCATCTTCCTCATGCAGTCCCATGTACTTCGGATCGATGGCGAACACCGCATCCTGCGGCGTGTGTACGTCAGACCACAGGAAAGCCTTGGCCCACGGATTCTTCGGCATCTGCCCCGGCCATTCAATGTGGTCGCTGTACCGGTACAAATCGCGCTGCACAAAAAACATTGTCGCCGCCAGCGGGATAAACAAAATCGCCCATCGCCATGCCTTCCGCTGCAGCACAAACTCCGCCGCCAAACCGCCCGCCATCAGCAAAAATAAGAAATAGAAAATATGCAGCCAGCGCATTGGCTGGAATGAGGAGAGCTGTTCAGTCACCGCCGGGAACGTCATCAGCGCGCCCACTGCGAACTGGAAGAGCGCAAACACCACCAGCCGCCGCGCCAGCCGTTCCATTGTTGCCATCTCATAACGCCGCGCAATGCGTCCAAACCACCACACCAGCACCACCGGAGCAATCAGCCCCAGCCACTCGTACCACGTCCACTGCAGCGGAAAGTAATACCTTCGCGCCAGCGTTGCTTCCTTCCACGCCAACGAAGGATGGGTGAGCAGTCCCAGCGGTAGCAGCATGAATGCCGTGGCCACCTCGGCAATCTCCGCCTTCCCAACTCCTAATTCATCCTCTCCCGTTTCCGTCTGCCTCTTGGCCCAGGGTTCCACTCCGGCAAAGACGATCAGCGACACGCCAAACAGCGCCATCAGCGGATGCATCACCCCGGCCGCCAGCAGCCATGCCCCGGTCAGCAGCCACTTCTTATCCAGGCACGATGCCAGCGCCAGCAGGATCGCCCCCGTCGCCAGCGCTCTCGGATGCAAATACGGGTCCACCAGAAAGAGTGCGGTTCCGGCGATCGGCATCGTGAGCAGTACCGTCACCAGCAACACGCCCGCCCATCGCGCCGCCTCGCTCTCAAAGCACGCCGACGCGACTCTCCAGCAGCCAAGCAGCACCAGCAACGTAGAGCCCGCCTGCCAAAGCAGCAGCGCCCACGGCACCGGAATCCCCGTCAGCCGTACACTCCCAGCCACCGCCTGGATGAACAACGAGGACTTCATCTGTTCGGTGAAAAACACTGAGTTAACCGGATACAGTTCAGGACTTAAGCTTTTGTTGACCGCCGCCAGATAAACGTCCTGGTCTTCGACCCCTGCATGATAGCCATGGATCAGCATTGCCGCGGCCGTAAGCAACAGCAGAATGCAAATTGGTCGGAATGCCAAGAAATCCTTACGCATCAGGGCCAAGTGGAAGACAGTTCTCAGACAATTAGACGAATAATCCTGAGGTTAGCATACAGCAGCTCGCACCCGTTCTCAACTCTCTCCCGCCGTCCACCCCCAACCCCTGCCTGCTGCTCAGCCTTTGGTACCCCGCCGGGCTCATCCCAAGGCAAACCACGAGCAACAACCCGCTCCGGAGTGGTATAAGAAGTAGAAACACTACGAATCCGGTATCACCGGAAAAGAGAGTCGGCATAATGGCAAAAATCCCTGTTGGTATCTTGGGGGCCACCGGAATGGTGGGCCAAAGATTCATTCAACTGCTCGAGCGTCACCCCTGGTTTGAGGTCACCTGGCTAGCCGCCAGCGAGCGGTCTTTCGGTAAGAGCTATGAGGAAGCGGCCAAGTGGAAGATGAAGACGCCGATCCCTGCCCGTGTCGCCCGCATGCAGGTCTCTGCCGCGGAACCCACAGGCGCGCCGAAAGTGATCTTTGCCGCCCTCGACGCCGATATCGCGCGCGAGATGGAACCTGCCTTTGCCGACGCCGGATGTGCTGTCATCTCCAACTCTTCGGCCTTCCGTATGCACCCGCAGGTGCCGCTCGTCATTCCAGAGATCAATCCCGACCACCTCAAGCTCATCGATGGGCAGTCCTGGCGCAAGCAGTCCGGCGGCTTCATGGTCACCAACTCCAACTGCTCGGTCATGGGACTCGCCATCGCCCTGGCTCCCTTGCAGAAGGCCTTCGGCATTGAAGCTGTCTTCGCCGCCACCATGCAGGCCGTCAGCGGCGCAGGCTATCCCGGCGTCGCTTCCCTGGACATCCTCGGCAACGTCGTTCCCTACATCAAGAATGAAGAGGAAAAGATGCAGGAGGAAGCCGGCAAACTCCTCGGCAAACTCAAGGGCCGCGAAGTGGTCCCCGCTGACTTTGTCATCAGCGCGCACTGCAACCGCGTCGCCGTCGAAGACGGCCACACCGAATCGATCTCCATCAAGCTGAAGAAGCGTGCATCCGCCGAGAAGATCATCGCCGCATGGCGCGACTATCGCGGCCTCGTCGCCGATCTCAAGCTTCCCTTTTCTCCTGCCGAGGTGATCTTCTACGACGAACGCGTCGATCGCCCTCAGCCGCGCCTCGACATTGAACGCGGCCACGGCATGACCGTCTCCTGCGGACGTCTGCGTCCCTGCTCGCTGCTCGACTGGAAGTTCACCATGCTCTCGCACAACACCATTCGCGGAGCCGCCGGAGCCGCACTGCTCAATGCCGAGCTGCTCAAGGCCAAGGGTTATCTGGAGTAAAGGTCTGCTGCCATGATCGTGATGAAGTTTGGCGGAACCTCCGTGATGGATGCGGTGGCCATCGACCGTACCGCCCAGATTGTTAAAAGCCGCGTGGAGCGCCGTCCCGTGGTGGTGGTTTCGGCCATGTCCCGCGTCACTGACGCTCTGCTCGCCGCCGGGAAAGCCGCGGGCGAAGGCCAGCGCGAGCAGGCGCTTGAGCTTGCGTGCGGCTTGCGTCAGCGCCATCACTCCACCGCCAGGGAACTCGTCAGCTCCGCGCAGTACGCCACGCTCGCCGTCGAGATCGAACGCGAGTTCGATTCGCTCGACGAGCTGCTCAAGGGCATCGTTGCCGTTGGCGAGCTCTCGCCCCGCAGTTCGGACTACGTGGTCTGCTACGGCGAGCGCCTCAACAGCAAAATCGTCACCGAAGCTTACATCGCCCGCGGTCTTCGCGCCGTCCTCGTCGATGCCCGCAAGGTCATGATCACCGACGACCAGCACGGTCGCGCCATCCCCCAGGTCGAGGAGATCGAGCATCGCGCCAAGAACCTTGTGCGTCCTCTTATTCTCGATGCTCAAATTCCCGTCATGGGCGGATTCATCGGCGCCACCGAACGCGGCGCGCACACCACCATTGGCCGTGGCGGCTCTGATTTTTCCGCCGCCCTCATCGGCTCCGGCCTCGATGCCGAAGCCATCGAAATCTGGACCGATGTCGATGGCATGAGGACCACCGACCCACGCATCTGTCCTGAGGCGCGCCGCATTCGCGTCATCTCCTTCGAGGAAGCCGCCGAGCTCGCCTACTTCGGAGCCAAGGTCCTGCACCCGGCCACCGTTCTGCCCGCCGTGCAAAAGAACATTCCTGTGCTCGTGCTCAACTCGCTCAACCCTGCCAACGAAGGCACCCTGATCGTCGCCCGCGCTCCCAAATCGAGCTCCACCTTCAAGGCCATCGCCGCCAAAAAACGCATTACCATCGTCGATGTCGTAGCCGCCCGCATGTTGGGTGCCCACGGCTTTCTCAAGGCCATCTTCGACGTCTTTGACCGCCATCACTGCTCCATCGACGTCGTCTCCACCTCTGAGGTCAGCGTCTCGCTCACCGTCGACTCCAACGAGGCGATTCCAGCCATCGCCGCCGACCTGGAAAAAATTGCTGACGTAAAATATGCGGGGCGCAACGCCATCGTTTGCCTTGTCGGCGAAAACATTCGCGAGACTCCGCAAATCGCCGCCCGCGTCTTCGCTTCGCTTGGCGAAATCAACGTGCGCATGATCTCCCAGGGCGCGTCCGAGATCAACATCACCTTCGTCATTTCCGAAGACGATGTGCCCGAAGCATTGCGCCGCCTCCACAAAGAGTTCTTTACTGAGGTCGATCCCGAGGTGTTTGATTGATTCCGAGACTTTGCACTAGCGCGGAGAAACTGTAATGAAGTTCGTACTCTTAGGCGCAGGTAAAACCGGTACGCTGGTAGCGGAAGCCGCCGCCATGCGCGGCCATACCGTCGAAATCATCGAGATATCCGAGAACTACAACGGCGCGGCCCTTACTAAGCAGCGCCTCAAGGGCGTCGATGCCGTCATCGACTTCACCACCCCTGACGCGGTGATGACCAACATTGAGGCCACCGTCCACGCCGGCGCCAACATGATCGTCGGCACCACCGGCTGGTATGCCGAGCTGCCCCATGTGCGCAATCTGGTCGAACGCGCCCGTACCGGATTCGTCTGGGCCTCCAACTTCTCCATCGGCGTCAACCTCTTCTTCGCCATCGTGCGCGAAGGCGCAAAAGCCATGAAGTACGGCTACGAGGCCCGCGTCACTGAGACGCACCACATCCACAAACTCGACGCGCCCAGCGGAACCGCCGTCGTTCTCGGCAAAATCATCGAGCAGTTTGGCGGACAGAAGCCGCCCATCGACTCCATCCGCGAGGGCGAAGTCGTCGGCACCCACTCCATCGAGTTGCTGTCGGCGGCGGATAAGATTACGCTGACTCACGAGGCTCACAATCGCCGCGGATTTGCCGAAGGCGCGGTGCGCGCCGCCGAGTGGGTGAAAGGCAAGCACGGATTCTACGAATTTCCAGAAGTCTTCTCAGAGCTGAAGGGTTAACGGAATGGCCAAATTACGTGGGTGTGGAACGGCACTCGTCACCCCGTTCCTTAGCGATGGATCGTTGGACGAGCGCGCGTTGCGCTCGCTCGTAGCCTGGCAGATCGACTCCGGAATCGACTTCCTTGTCCCCTGCGGTACCACTGGGGAAACCCCCACTCTGTCCCATGACGAGTGGCGCCGGGTCATCGAAATCACCATCGAGGTCGCCGCCGAACGCGTTCCCATCGTCGCCGGCGCCACCTCCAACTGCACCACCGACGCCGTTCACAAAGCCGTCGAGGTCTCAAAGATCAAAGGCGTCGACGCCATTCTCACCGCCTCGCCCTATTACAACAAGCCCACGCAGGAGGGCCAATACCAGCACTTCAAGGCCATCGCCGAGGCAGTTGGCATTCCCATCGTCCTCTACAACGTCCCCGGACGCACCGGCGTCAACCTTGAGCCTGACACTCTGCAGCGTCTCTCCAAGCTGCCCAACATCGCTGCCGTCAAGGAAGCCAGCGGGCGCATCAGCCAGATCGCTGAAATCTGCGGCCTCATCCCCGGCTTCACCGTCCTCAGCGGAGATGACTCCCTGACCCTCCCGGTGATCGCCGTCGGTGGCGTTGGCGTCATCTCCGTCGCCTCCAACGCCTTCCCCAAAGAGATGGCCGACCTGACCCGTGCCGCCCTTAACAACGATTGGACCACGGCGCGTCAGCTGAACGACAAATACCTCGCTCTCATGCAGGCTAATTTCATCGAGAGCAATCCCATGCCGGTCAAAGCTGTTCTCGCCATGATGGGCCGCATCGAGGAAAACTACCGTCTACCCATGTGCAGAATGCAGCCCGCTCTCCGGGCCAAACTGGAAACCATCGCCCGTGCCGCCGGAGTTGTAAAGTAACTCCGGCTTAGTGATCAGAGGTCCGTCGGCTGGCCGTACCAACGGAGCTTCGCGGCCCGAGCGGCGGCCAGAGCACGCGGTAGGCGAGTAGTAGGTAAACTTTCGCCCGCCTCCCCAAAATTTCAATACAACTCCGGCACAGGCAACAGAATCAGACTAAGCGCAGCAGTCTATCCTCGGGAGGACCATGACCATGGATGCTCTGTATCTCGGCGCACGTCCCACCGAAAAACTCTCCCGATTACTGGCCCCATCGGGATTGAGAGTCGCCCATGCCAAATACAAACCAGGCTCGTTGGCCAGCTCCTCAGCGTATTGCGCCGTCGTGCTCCACTGGAAATCGAAGACCGACCAGCGTGTGATCGTCGAGGCCAAGTCCCTTGGCATACCGGTTCTGGTCATTACATCCAAACTTGCAGAGGCCGTCCAGGCAGGAGGACCGTCTGCGGACCTCTACCTTGAGAAGCCGGCGAGCGATATCGAGGTGGCCACGTTCCTCTCCGACCTCGCAACAAAGCTGCAGGAGCCTCGCGCGCTGGCAGCCAGCCGTTAACCTGATCGCTTCCCTCTGTCCCCATCTGCTCCTACCGTTTCCGCCACTCCCTGCGCTTCTGCTTCAGCAGATCGCTGATTAGCGTTTCGTACATGTCGCCCATGGTGGTAGCTGAATACTCCCGCTCCACCCACTGCCGGCAATCCAGCGAGCGAATCGCGCCCAGCTTGCCGCACGCCTTGGCCATCTCCTCTACGTTCCTCACCAGGAAGCCGGTTCCCTTGTGAACCACCTCCCGCAAAGCGCCGCCGTCAAAGCCAATCACCGGAGTGCCGCTTGCCATCGCCTCCAGCGACACCAGCGATGTCGTCTCGCCGATCAGTGTCGGCACCAGCAACGCCCGCGCCTCCCGCAGCAGCTTCGTCTTTCTCTCAAATGAAGGCAGTTCCACAAACCGCACCTGCAGGTCGTCGATCAGCGGCCTAACTTCGCGCTCCCAGTACCGCTTGTGCCACTCAAACGGATAAACCTGCCCGGCCAGAACAATCGGCATTCCCGCCTTCTTCGCCGCCGCAACCGCCAGGTGCGGAGCCTTCTCCGGGCAAACTCTTCCCAGCCACAGCAAATAATCTAACTTCCGCCCACCGATCGGAAATCGCTCCACGGCAATCCCGTTGCGCACCACCGCCAGCAACCTCGGAAGGTCCTTGAATTGCGCCTGCTGCGCCTCACTCACGCAGTGGAAGTACACATTCTCGCTCGGCTCCTCGAAGATCCCCGGAGTATAGAGTTCGCGCGGTAGGTGCAATGTCGCCAGCACCAGGGCATCTACCCGCTCGGCATGGCGAAAGAAGTGTCCGCTGTGGTCCAGCACAATGGAATATTTATTCCGGTTGCACGCTTCAATAATCCGCTCTGCGTGCTCCCGTTCGCGCTCCTCAAAGCCGTCCAGAACCTTCTGAGGCTCGCCCGTTGCCAACAGCTTTCCCCTCACCTGCGAGCCTGCGCATGCGGCCACCTCCGTCTCCCAGCCGCGCTTCACCAGCTCGCGTTCCAGCGTCCACAGAATCTGCTCCGCCCCGCCTGCGCTCGCCTCGCTCACCGGCAGCAGCGGGTATGCAACCATTAACAGCTTTTCGCTCAACTCATACTCCCCAGGAATTCATCGAATTTCGCGCTCACTTCCCGCGCGGTCATCCACCATTGCCAGTGCTCATAGTTCATCATTCCCCTGTGCGGAGCCCGCGCATAGTCGTACCTCACCTGCGGACGCACCACCTCGCGCTGTGCATCAAAGGTCAAAAGAAAATTCCCCTGTGACACATATTGCGCGCACATCGCCCGTTTGCACTCCAGTTCCTTCTCCGTCAGCTCCATCACCATCTCGCTACCATCATTGCAGACAAACTGCTGCAACCGCAGCTCTCCTGCTTCGTCCGCGCCCGCCCGGCCAAGCCCCGCACCCGCCCTGTGATACAGCGGAGCCTCCCACACCGGAATTCCAAACCGTTCTCCCAGCCGCGCCCCCAACACACTGCAACTGTCGTGGTCCGGATGCCCCCCCTCATACGCCAGCGTGGCAATTGCCTCCGGCCGCACCCGCTCTGCCAGCTGCTCCAGCAGCCCATAGGCTGCCGCCAGATTCAAAAACAGCCGCTGATCCACCAGCCGTCCATCTCCCTCTGCCAGCATCACCAGCTCCCGAACTCCCGCCAGCTCCGCCACCCGCCTCGCCTCGTCGCGCCGTACCGCCGCATACTTTTCCCGGCTCCCATAGGGGCTCCAGAAATACGAGTCATGCGGCGCTCCGTCAGTGGCAATCACCAGCACTGCCTCCCGCATTCTTTGCAACAGCGCCCCATACCCTACGCTCTCATCATCGGCATGAGCCACCAGCACCATCACCCGTCCCGTCAGTTCCGTCGTCCAGTCGGCCATAGAAATCCTCTGATGCAGCTTCTCACTCTCTCAGTAATCCTTCCGCGTGGCAATAGTCTTAAGTCTCAGTACCGTTGCCGTTTTCGTTGACCTCTGCCTGCTCTGCAATTACACTTCGGCGCAATGCGAATTCATCCTGTTTTTGCTGCTTTCCTTCTCTTCGCCGTAACGGCGTTGCATGCACAGCATGACTACGATCCCGACCTCTACGGATACGTTACCCAAGTCACTTCTCCTACGGAGGTCGACGTCAACGGCACCCATGTTCGCATTGACAGCGGCACTCAGTTCTTTACGAAAGCAGCAAACAAGCTGTCTCGTATCGAAGCTACTGGCGTGAAGCTATATATCGGCCAAAACGTCGAAGTCTATGGTAAGCAGCACAATAAAGAGCACACCATCGAAGCCACGCAGCTCAACCTACTACAACCCAACCCCGTCGACGTTGATGGCTTCGGTGTGGTGGATGCGTCGTTCGAGTCTTCCACTCCAGGACGCCCCACTCTGCGTGCCGATGGCTACGTCATACGCATTCCCGAGAAATGCACCCTGAGCTTCGACTCATCCCTCAGCGCAGCCACCGCCTTTGATACCAATATCTGGATCACCTTCCATGGCACGCAGGGTCCAGATGGGGTTGTTGTTGCCGACAAGGCGAGATTCCGAACCAATACCATCGAAGACAGCGAAGGGCACCTGCGCGCTAAGACCGAGCATGATCCCTCCGCCGTCGATACCAACGCAAAGCAAACCACGGCCAGCAAGGTCTTCCGCGGCATCGATCCCAAGCAGATTCCTCCGTACAACGATGCTGCAATGCAGGCGCGAGTCAGCGCCATTGGAGAAAAACTCATTCCGAGCTATCAGCGCCAACTGCCGGACTCTGACCCAACCCGAATCGAATTTCGCTTCCAGTTGGTCGATGAACCGCACTGGCACTACACCTTGGACTGGCCCAACGGAATCATTCTCATCCCCTACCAGGTAGTGGAGCGTTTGAAGAACGATTCGCAGCTCGCGGCCGTGCTCGCCGACGACATCGCTAGCGTCCTTGAGAAGCAGTTCTACCGCTATCTGCCCGCTAGGCACAGCATGTTTGCAGCGCAAATCGCGGGAGACATCGGCGGCGCTTTTGTTCCCGGTCTGGGACTGGCAACGCTGGCGACCAATTCCGTTGTCGGCTCAAAGATGATGCAACACATCATGGGGCAGAGCAGCCGCGTCAGCCTCTGCCTGATGCACGATGCAGGATACGACGTGACCGAAGCGCCACGCGCCTGGTGGCTGCTGGCCGATACAAAATCAAAGGGCCTCGACCGAACGCCTCTGCCCGCCCGCTCCAAGTATCTCTATAAATTCCTCGGCGAAACCTGGCGTGGCCAATAAATATCCTGGAGAATTATTCCGGCTCCGCCACTTCTTTTCCCGCCACTCTGCGCGCCGTTGGGTCGGCGACTCGCGTCGGCTCGCCCACCTGCTGTGCTGCAATCGCCAAAAAATATCCTCGCCAGAACGGATCTTCAATCGCGTTCAACTGTGTTCCAATCGTCATCGGAGACGCATAGGCCGCCAGCGACACCAGCGCCCACGACTGCGGGTCTGGGGCTACGCTCAACGCTACGTTTAACGACGCGCTCGACGCTCCATTTGTGGCTACGTTTTGCGCTACGTTCGCGGCTCCGCTCGGCGATACATTCGTGGCTACGCTTGACGACGAGTTCGCCACCACGCACTCCGCGCATCCTCCGCCCTTGTAGCGTGAGTTCACTATTTTCAGCCCCCGCCCAATCACCGCGCGCAACTCATCCGGCCTGCCATGCACTCGCATCGCCTCCGCCAGCTCGTGAAACGCCGATTCCAGCTCCACGTCCACCTTCACCGGCGCATCGACCGCCGTAACCCGGGACGGATGTATCGCAAACAGTCCCGCCGAATCCTTCCGCGCCTGCTCATCTGCCTTCGGAGCCGAGAGCCTCACATCTTTCAGCGCCAGCGCCACCTCTCTCTTCTGCTCTTCTGTCAATCCCCCAGCGCCCGCGGCCGGAGCGGCCGTCGTTGCCGCATACCCGTCTCGAATCCCGGCGCCCGCAGCCGCCGTCTCTTCGCGAGGCCCAGCACCAGCATCTGGCGTAGCACTCTCTGCCGTGGACCCTTCGCCAGCTCTCATCTCCGTCAGTTTTCTCAGCTGCGCCACCACCGCCCGCCCAGCCTCTTCCGCGCTCTCCTCGGAAATCGCTTCCATCGCCGCGCCCTGGTCCAGCAGTCCGGCAAATTCCTTCACCCCAGAGAATCCCTCCTGCCCGCGCTCAAACACTCCAAGCACCTGCCGGAAGAAATCCTCTGCCGCCTCCTCGTTCGGCCGCAGCCTTGCCAAAACCCCTGCGCTCGCACCATAAGGAAAGCCGCCATGCTCGCCCCATTTGCGGCCATAATTCAGCAGAGTCTGCGCCCCCGCCGTCCCATGTCGCCTCATGTAGCTGGCAAACACCAGCCGCGCCGCCATCATTCGCCCATCCGTCCGCCGTCCGCCGCCGGAGGGCAGCGTATCCAGCAGCTCCATCGCCCGGTCCGGGTCATACACTGCCATCCGCGATGCCGCCGTCGCAATTGCTCCATCGCCCATTCTAGGCGGCAACTTCTGCGCCATCCTGAACATCTCTTCGGCCCATCGTTCTTTCTCCTGGGCCATCACCTCGGGACGCATCGTGTACAGCAGCCGCGTGATCAACGCCACCCGCTGCCGCGCATCCAACCCAGCTCCCAGCCCATAGGCATCGCGAACCATCTGCTGAGCCAGTTCCTTCTGCGCCCTTGTCACTGCCGGCGTCTTCGCCTTCGCCTTCGGGTGCTTAGTCTTCGCCCCCGCCGGCAGCGCCAGCAAAATGGCCACAGCCATCACAACCCACTTCCGCCTCACTTCGAAGCACATCACAAAATCCACTCTCCCCGTGGTGCTACAATCCCGCCATGTCCAAGGCTCGTGCAAAGAAGATAAAGCTACTGCTGCTGGATGTCGATGGAGTAATGACTGACGGCAAGCTTTTCCTAATCCCCTCCGGCCCCGAAACCACATTAGAAGTCAAATCCTTCCACGCTCATGATGGCACCGCTTTCTCGCTCGCCCGTCTCGGCGGCCTCAAAACCGGACTCATCACCAAGCGCGTTTCGGAAACCGTCCGCATGCGTGCCCGCGATCTCAAGATCGAGCACCTCTACCAGGGTTCAGCTGAAAAAATCGTTGCTTTCCACGAGATTCTCGCCAAGGAGAATCTCAAGCCCGAAGAAGCCGCCTTCGTCGGAGATGACATCATCGACCTTCCCGTCATGCGTGCCTGCGGCCTCGCCTTCGCCGTCGCCAACGCCCGCGAAGACGTCAAAGCCGAAGCTCACGTCGTCACCCCCAATCGTGGAGGCGAGGGTGCTGTCCGTGACGCCGTCGAGTACATCCTCAAAGCCCAGGGCTCGCTCTCCCGCTGCGTCGAAGCCTATATCTCCGATCGCCCTCCGGTCGCAGACAAGGGCAAGTAGCTCTCGCTGCTTCTTCGCCTTTGAACAAAGCTTTCCCCGCACAAGAAAAAGCCCACCGGCCTACGCAGCCGGTGGGTCACCGTTTCCCCTAAAAAACGTCCGTTTCAGAACGCATCCGTTTCAGGAGATTCTGATCCCTTAGACACAAACCTACATAAAAAGTTGTCTTTCACAAAAAATTCCGTACCAACTTTGACACCTTAGCCCATCCTAGGTGCAGTGGTTCATCCCTACCGCAGCAAATCCTCCAACTCCACGCCCTTGTCCGTCTTCTCATCCCGATACTTCACAATCACCGGGGTATACACGCTCAGTCCCCACTCCGCCGCCTTGCCCTTGGTGAATGACCTGGCCCCAGCCACCACCACCGCACCCTCTGGAACCACCAGCGGCTCCTCCTCCGTCGCCCGGTAAATCTCTCCCCTTACCGTGTCGAACAGCGGCGTTGACCGGGTCAGAATCACGCCCGAACCCAGCACCGCCCGCCGCAGCACTTGCGTCCCTTCGTAGATGCCGCAATTTCCTCCCACCAGAACGTCGTCTTCAATCACCACCGGAGTCGCATTCACCGGCTCCAGCACTCCGCCCACTTGCGAGGCCGCGCTCAAGTGCACACGCTTCCCAATCTGCGCGCACGAACCCACCAGCGCATGGGAATCCACCATCGTTCCCTCATCCACATACGCGCCCACGTTGATGTACATCGGAGGCATGCATATCACGCCCTTCGCCAGATACGCGCCCTCCCGCACGGTCGATCCTCCCGGCACCATCCGCACTCCGTCTTCGCACGTAAAGTGCCGCACCGGATACGTATGCCGGTCGACAAACGTAAACAGATCGCCCGCATGGGTCTCCTCTGCCGCTCCCAGCCGGAAGCCCAGCAGAATTCCCTCTTTCACCCACACGTTCGCCTGCCAGCGCCCATCGCGCTTTTCCGCTGCCCGCAGCTCGCCCCGCGTCAGCCCCTCGCGGAACTCCTGGAAAATCTCCAGTGCCCCGCACTCTTTCTTCGCATCCATGCCCAAGGCAAACAGCCGCTCGATCTCACTTCGTAAGTTGTTCATCGTGAGAGCAGTATAAGGCAGCCAGGCGCTCACTTCTGCTCCTGATTTTGCTTTTGTTTTTAGGCTGTCATTCGTGAGGGGAGTGGAAGGTTAATCGTGCAGTACCACGCTGACCAGCGAGCTGTGCACACACATGCCGCCGCCGTTGTACTCAATGAAGCCAAGCTCTCTGAAGCGATTTAGAAAGAAGCTGACCCGCGAGCGGGTTGTGCCGATCATTTCGGCTAAAGTCTCCTGACTCATCTTCGCGATGAGCGGTATCGGCTTTGACTCCTGTCCAAAGTTAGCCATCAGCAGGAGAAGCCGTGCGAGGCGTTTTTCGCTGGAGTTGAACAGGTGATCTACCAGGTCGGCTTCCATGCGGATATTCCTGGAAAGAAGATAAGTGAGAAAGCCTTCAGCAAATTTCGGGTCCTCATGGAGCAGGTCGAGCATAACCTCCTTCTCCACCCGCATGATCGTGCTCTTCTGCTCTGCGCTGGCCGTGGCCATGCGCAGAGTTTGGCCAGCCAGGCACCCCTCGCCGAAAAAGCTGTCCTGCGGCAGAATCGCCACCACCGCTTCTTTTCCACTCTTGGATACAACCGTCAGCTTTACTTTGCCGCTCTGGATATAGAAAACTGCATCCGCCGCAGCCCCTTGCGAAAAGACGAATTCCCCGCATTCATATGTTTGGCTGAATTTTCCAGCCGAGAGTTTTGTTAGCAGGACGCGTGGGTCAAATGAATCAGTCCGCTCGGTTGGCACATTTGCCGGACTCAATTTTGGCAATCTTTCTCGCTTTCTGAATCGGGACGGCGATGCACTCACTATTCACCGGGATATTAGATGCGCGTTTGCCTTTGCCGGCTGACTCGAAACTATGAATGTTCAACGTGGCACTCCCGATTTGAAACTACAGGACGGGCAAATCGCCAGCGCATTTGTCTTTTTGGGGCCCTGTCATTTAGGGAAAATGCCGTGTAAATATCGAGCACGGTCAATTTTGTTCAGACCTGCAAGAGCCGTGAGACTAGTCAAGATGTTAGACCACCACCGGGTGCTTTTCCGCTGACTTGGCGGCTTTTGTCTGGCCGCTCCTTCAAAAGTAGTCGAAACTTCGAAACTGTCGTATCCCCGTTCTCTCCCCACCAAACCCTCCCCGCCCGGGGTGTGCCCAAAATAATCTCAAAATTGGTCAATATTGATCAGATTAGGAGTGGCTTCGGCCTTTATAAAGGGAGATCATCGCAACGCCGCAGTCGGGGCTTGAACAGAAACCGCCGTACTAAACGCCACCTTGGCCAGATTCGCAACCGTACCAAATATACGAACTCATGCTGAATGTTCCAAGGGGGGTTCATTGTCCAGCCCAAGAAAAATGCTGACGCCTGAAGTATCGGAGGACGAGGCCATCGACCGCGCCAAGCAAGGCGACGGTGCATCCTTCGAGCTTCTCTATAGCCGCCACAAAAGGCGAGTCTACTCGCTCTGCCTGCGCATGGTTGGCAATGTTGAGAGAGCCGAAGACCTCACTCAGGAGGCATTTCTCCTGCTCTTTCGCAAGATCTCAACCTTTCGCGGTGATTCCGCGTTTTCCACCTGGCTGCATCGCCTCACCGTCAACGTTGTCCTCATGAGCCTGCGAAAGAAAGGGCTCTCCGAGGTTTCTCTCGATGAAACTCTGGACCCTAAGGACGAGGACGGTCCCAGGAGAGACTTCGGCACACTCGACCAGAATCTGGCCGGCTCCATCGACCGTGTGATCTTAGGACGCGCCATCGAAGATCTTCCTCCCGGCTATCGCATTATCTTCGTCCTGCACGACGTAGAAGGCTATGAGCACGGCGAAATAGCAGAGATGTTGGGTTGCTCCACCGGCAACAGCAAATCGCAGCTTCACAAGGCGCGTACAAAATTACGCGACCTCCTGAACGTCACTCGCGCTGAAAATAGCCGACGCAAAGCGCCACAAAGGATGCAAGCTCCCAGGGAAGTGGATATGGCAAGCGGGTCGGCGGCATGTTAAAGCAGCACAAGGCTGGAATGAACACGGCAATGACCTTGCTCGCAGCCTTGCACCCTTGAATCCTCTGAACCCTCCCACCCTTGAATCGATCTAATCCTTCGTGGAGTTTCCCGAAGATCATCTCTCCTGGGCGCATCCCGTCGTGCGTGAGTGGTTCACCACCCGCTTCGGCACGCCCACCGAGCCGCAGATTGCCGGCTGGCCGCACATCCTTGCTCACCGCAACACTCTCATCTCCGCTCCCACCGGAAGCGGCAAAACCCTCGCTGCCTTCCTCGCCTGCATCGACTCCCTCGTCCGCCAGTCGCTCACCGGAGCCCTGCTCGAACGCACTCAGGTCCTCTACATCTCGCCCCTCAAAGCTCTCGGCAACGATGTCCAGAAGAACCTCGACCAGCCCCTCGCCGAGATCCAGCAACTCGCCGCCGCCCGTGGTTTTCTCATGCCCGCCATCCGCACCATGGTCCGCACCGGAGACACTCCCACCCGCGACCGCGCCCGCATGTTAAAGCAGCCTCCGCACATCCTCGTCACCACCCCGGAGTCGCTCTACATCCTGCTCACCGCCGCCCGCAGCCGCGAAATTCTCCGCCACGTCCAAACCGTCATCGTCGATGAAATCCACGCCCTCGTCGCGAACAAGCGCGGAGCTCATCTCGCGCTCTCCCTTGAGCGCCTCGACGCCATCACCCACCGCCATCCCAACCGCATCGGACTCTCCGCCACTCAGCGCCCACTCTCTCTCGTCGCCGAATTCCTAAGCGGCAACACCGGTGGCACCCGTCCGATCGCCGGTCCTGAATTAAGCTGTCATCCTGAACGAAGTGAAGGATCCCAGCACTGTTCAAATCTCTTGCAGCGCTCCAAGCCTTCCAACCAGCAATCGATTTTGCCTTATGTCCTCGACGCCACCGACCCATCGGCACATATCGATCTTTCGCAATCCAACGCCCCCACAGGTGGCCCACATCCGCCCTCCTTTGGCGAATGTGGGAACAAGACCGATGGCCGCGACACCGAATGTGGGAACGCCACCATCACCGTCGTCATCCCCTCCACTCGCGCACTCGATCTCGCCATCGAACTTCCCTCCACCGAGCTCGGCCCCATCGCCTCCAACGAGTTGTGGGATGAAATCTACCAGCGTCTCCAGCAGCTCGCGCTCGAGCATCGTTCCACCCTTGTCTTCGTCAATACGCGCCGCCTCGTCGAGCGCATCTCCCACCGCCTCTCCGAGCGCATGGGTCCCGAGCTTGTCGCCGCCCATCACGGATCGCTCTCGCGCCATCTCCGTCTCGAATCCGAGCGCCGACTTAAACAGGGCGAATGCCGCATCCTCATCGCCACCGCCTCACTCGAACTCGGCATCGACATCGGCACCGTCGATCTCGTCTGCCAAATCGGTTCCCCGCGCGCCATCTCCGTCGCCCTGCAAAGAGTGGGCCGTGCGGGGCACTGGCCAGCGCCTGCGGCCGGAGGGCCGTCCGTTGGCCCGTACCCGTCGGCGCCCATAACCGGGAAGCCGCTAGCTGTCCCTAAAGGCCGTTTCTTCGCTACCACCCGCGATGAACTTGTCGAGTGCGCCGCCATCCTTCGAGCCATCCACCACTCCGACCTCGATCAACTCATTCTTCCCGATTGCCCGCTCGACATCCTCGCCCAGCAGATCGTCGCCGCCTGCGCTGCCGACGAATGGAACGAGGACGAGTTCTTCGCCCTCGTTCGCCGTGCCCGCAACTACCGCGATCTCACCCGTGAATCCTTTGACAAGATTCTCGTCATGCTCAGCGAAGGCATCAGCGCCAAGCGCGGGCGCCATGGCGCCTATCTCTACCGAGACCGCATCAACCATCGCCTTCGCGCCCGTCGCGGCGCGCGCCTTGCGGCCATCACCTCTGGCGGCGCAATACCTGAAACCGCACTCTACAACGTCGTCGCTCTGCCAGAGGAAACCGTCATCGGCACGCTCGACGAAGACTTCGCCGTCGAGTCCCATGCCGGAGACATCATGCTCCTCGGCAACACCAGCTGGCGCATCCATCGCGTCGACTCCCGCTCCGGACGCGTCCTTGTCGAAGACGCTCACGGCCAGCCGCCCACCATTCCTTTCTGGCGCGGCGAAGCTCCCGCCCGCACTTTTGAACTCTCCGCCCACGTCGCCGAACTCCGCCAGCTCATCAGCAATCAATGCGAGGAGAATGCTCCAATCTGCGACACCCGAGTGGCCCACATCCGCCCTCCTTTGGCGAATGTGAGAGTAGCAACCAACTGCCTGGTGCCCCATCCTTCCGGCGAAGCCGGAGGGTGGGATAGTTTGTCTGAGGGTGACCCACATTCGCCTGGCGCCCGCCGGAGCGGCGGTGATTGCCGCGTACCCGGCTGCGAAGCCGAGGGTGGCCCACATCCGCCCGCTGTTGGCGAATGTGGGATCTCATCCGAACCCGTCTCATCCTTCCTCGATCCCGATTCCCTTCTCCAGCTCACCACCTACATCCGCGAAGGCCGCACCGTCCTCGGAGCCGTTCCCACTCAACGCACCATCATCGCCGAGCGCTTCTTCGACGAAGGCGGAGGCATGCAGCTCGTCATCCACGCACCCTTTGGCGCGCGCATCAATCGCGCCTGGGGCCTTGCTCTGCGCAAACGTTTCTGCCGCAGCTTCAACTTCGAGCTCCAAGCCTCCGCCACCGACGACGGCATCAACATCGCGCTCGCCGAGCAGCACAGCTTTCCTCTCGCCGATGTCTTCCACTTCCTCCAGCCGGAAACTGTCGAAGACATTCTGCAGCAGGCCGTCCTCACCGGCTCGCCCATCTTCGCCACCCGCTTCCGCTGGGACGCCAACCGTTCGCTCGCCCTTCTGCGCTTTCAGAACGGCAAGAAAGTTCCTCCGCAAATTCAGCGCATGAGGAGCGACGATCTTCTCGCCGCCGTCTTCCCCGACGTCGCCGCCTGCTTCGAAAATATTGAAGGCGATATCAAAATTCCCGATCACCCTCTCGTCGAAGAGGTCATGAAGGACGTGATGCACGAGGCCATGGACATCGATGGCCTGCGCCGCGTTCTCCAGGACATTCGCGATGGTCGCATTCAGACCATCGCCGTCGATACTCCCGTCCCTTCGCAGTTCGCGCATGAGATTCTCAACGCCAATCCCTACGCCTTCCTCGACGATGCGCCACTCGAAGAGCGCCGTGCGCGTGCCGTGCAACTCCGCCGCACCCTCCCTGCCTCTGTTCTCGAAGAAGCTGGCAAGCTCGATCCCGCCGCTGTCGCGCAAGTCGTCGAAGAGTCCCGCCCCGATCTCCGCGACCCCGACGACCTCCACGATCTCCTGCAAACCCTCATCATTTTTCCCGCGGACACGGTGGCGCAAAACTCCACGACGACACAAAACTCCAGGGTGACACAAAACTCCAGGGTGCCCCATCCAAGCCTCTTTTGCTTGGGTGGGGTAGTTGCCCCTGCCCTTGCTCCTGCCTTTACTCCTGCTCTTGCTCCTGCCTTTGCTCCTGCTCTTGACCCTGCTCTTGCTCCTGACAGTACGGGTGGCCCACATCCGCCTTCTTTTGTCGAATGTGGGAATGAAGCACTGCCCCGGATGCCCCATCCTTTCGACGCAAATGTGGGAACGGATACAAACATGGGGATCAGCCCGCAACTCACTCGCTGGATGCATCACCTCGTCGAAACCCATCGCGCCGTCTTCGCCCACGTCTGCAACCGCGAGTTCTGGGTCGCCAGTGAAAAAGTTCAAGACTTTGCATCGATATATGTCGATGTCTTATTTTCTCCCGAGCCACCCGGACTTTCGACCTCCACAACTTCCCCCGAAGCGGTTCTCGACCGAGCTCTGCTCGGATGGATGCAGCACACCGGACCATTAACCACCGAGGAACTGGTTGACCTTTTCGCTATTGTCACGGAAGCCAATCCTCCCGAAACCCGCGCAACCATTGCAGAAGAAGTAAACACCGCCTCTCCAACGATTATCCAGAACGTTAATCGTGGCGCGCCCTCCATTCCCTCCATCGACGTCTCACTTTTGCGTCTGGAATCGACCGGCGCGATCCTTCGCGGCCATTTCCGCAGCATCACCGGGCCGATCGAGTGGTGCGATCGGCGCTTGCTGGCGCGCATTCATCGCCTCACCGTCGCCTCGCTGCGTAAGCAGATTGAGCCAGTAACGGCGGCCCAATTCATGCATTGGCTCCTGCGCTGGCAGCACCTTGCGCCCGGCACCGCACTGCGCGGCGAGCACGGATTGCTTGAGGCTCTGCGCCAATTGCAGGGCTTTGAAATCTCCGCCAGCGCCTGGGAGCGCCACATCTTTTCGCGTCGCATTGCCGACTACGATGGTGCCGCGCTCGATCGTCTTTGCCTCATGGGAGTCGCCGGTTGGGGACGCCTCTCGCCGCATCCCGCCACGCTTGACGATGCCGCCGAACGCATCCGCCGCGTCGTTCCTACTTCCGTTGCGCCCATCACTTTCTTTCTTCGCGAAGATTGCGCATGGATGCAGCCGCGCGCCCACGATGGCGCTCCAGAGCCCGGTTTAAGCGCCTCCGCGCAACTTGTGCTCGACGCACTTCGCCGCCGCGGCGCATTATTCTTCGCCGATCTTCAGCGCCTTACTGCGCTCGACAAGCCCGAGGTCGAACGCGGTTTGTGGGAGTTGGTCGCCGCCGGATTCGTCACTGCCGATGGCTTTGACAACCTCCGCGGACTCATCTCCAAAGCTCGACCCGCAACAGTTTTCTCGCGCGGCAGACGTACGCAACACACCGCTGGCCGCTGGTCTCTTCTCCGGAATCCTGATGGAGACGCGGATGGGAATACGAGTTGGGACGCAAATAGGGATGCGAATAACGAAACAAACCATTTCGCCAACAATACCGTCCGAGCCAATGAATTCGCGGCTCAAACCGCTCCCACCACCGCGCGCATCGAGGCCACCTGCTGGATGTTGTTGCGCCGTTACGGCATCGTCTTCCGCGAACTTCTCGCGCGCGAATCAAATCTTCCCAAGTGGCGCGAATTGCAGTGGGCCTTTCGCCGCCTCGAAGAACGTGGCGAAGTGCGTGGCGGACGCTTCGTCTCCAGCTTCGTCGGCGAGCAGTTCGCGCTGCCGCTCGCCGTGGAGAGTGTGCGCGAAACCCGCAATTTACCTGCCTCCGGCGAACTCATCACCATCTCCGCAGCCGATCCATTGAACCTCGTCGGCATCATCGTTCCTGGCGAACGCGTCCCCGCCATCGCCCCGCGCACCGTCACCTTCTGCAACGGAGTCTGCGTCGCTGACACCAATGCCCCTGCCTCGCTTCCTCTTGCGCATACCGATGATCCATCCGGATGCGAAGCTGCGGTGTAGCGGTAATTCTCTCTACCGAGGAAAACGTGATCGAAGCAGGAAATATGCGGAGACGAGCGCTATTTGACTTAACCACCCGCACTAAGTAAGAATGAATGAGTCGCAAGCGATTGCGATCCCAACCAGAGTGGGCCTGTGGCGCAGCTGGGAGCGCGCTTCCATGGCATGGAAGAGGTCGTCGGTTCGATCCCGACCAGGTCCACCAAAAACTCCCTTACAATCAATTAGTTACGGACGCTACCATTATTCATAGGTTCGGATTTGGTAGCATTTGGTAGCAAATTTTTCGAAAGTTTTTTCCGCTGCGCCTTTTTGGGCTTCTTTCTGAGCTCGCTGTTGATTGCATTCACTGTCGCAGCGACGCCTTCCGGCAGCTCCTGCATGTACACATCGGTCGTAGTGGCCGTGCGCGAATGCCGGAGCAATCCTTGAACGTCTTTGATGGTTCCCTTCCGCTGCGCCAACGTAGCGATGCTGCGCCGGATGACCTGAAAGGTCAGCTTGGGAAGGTCAAGGTCATCCGCCAGTTTATGCAACACCCGGCGACGGTAGTTGCCAGTGTCCATGAAGCCGCCCTTCGCATCCGGAAAGATGAATGCGTCAGGAGAGGCATCAGGGCACCGTTGTTTCCACTCCGAAAGTGCGTCTACCAGTGCCTTCGGCAGATGGATCACGCCGAGACTCTTCCTGGTCTTGCCCCAAGGACGCAGGGTTCCTTTGTACGCGGTTTCGAACACATGCATCTTCGATTCCGCACGATTGAAGCACTTCCAACGCAGAGCAAACAGTTCAGAAGGTCGCAACGCATTGGTCATTTCCAACTCCAGCAAGACCCGGTCACGCACTGGCAGTTGCGCTAACGCAAGCCGCAATTGCTCCCAAGTCAACGTGGTTCTGTCGGTATCGCGCAATTGGGCGGGAACCGTAATCTTGCGCGCAGGATCCTTTGTGAGAAAGTCCTGCTCTACCGCCTCCGCAAAAATGTCCCGCAAATATGCGCGAATCTGAAGCACCCGATCTCTCGAATGCAGACTGGCCAGTTTGTTCAGATGAACCTGCAAAGTGAACCGGTCAAACGAATCCAGCGGAATGGCATCGAATGTATCCGTCAGATCCTTCTGAATGATCAACTTCTTTACCTTTGCCGTTTCCGGCTTCCAGGTCGCTTCTTTCAAAGGAAGGAAGCGGCTGCGAACGAACCATCCAAATGTGACAGTGCTGTCGTTCATGACCCGGCCGTTGGGACTTTGGCCGGTCTCGCGTGCGATTTCCTGCTCCAGCAGATCACGCGCCTGAAACTTCGAAACCTCCGATTTCAGGCCCAGAACCACCGGGATGATGTCTACTCTTTCTTCATTCTTGGTTGGATCGAAGATTACCTTGCGGTAATAGCCGTACCACTTTTTCCCGCGCAGTACGACCCAACCCCTCTGGTTCGAACTTCCCATCTATTCCTCAGTTTCTGTGGGGGAACAAGTGGGTCTTGCTATTCTACGCCCGGAGCGTCGATGGATAATTGAAGAAAGTCTCTCCTGCTCCGCGATGAATTCCTCAATCTTGCTGGCCCGGTAGCGAAGCAGACCCGCACGGCCAGGACCGCCGCCAAACCGGATAGCCGGGAGCAGGGGTGCCTTTCTCGATGAGTGGTCCCATACCCAATCAAGCGACGTGTTGAGTCGCTTCGCGACCTGTTCCGGCGTAAGCAGCGCGTCAATCGCTTCGATCCTGATCGGATCGTTCCTATCACTCACCAGATTCAACTTTCCCGACATAGTGAACATCACCTCTTGAGGCGAGTCCGCTCAACAGACGTGGCTCGCTATCGAATTGTTTCTTAATGCGACACGCGTTCCGAACTGCCAGCTTTAACATTTCGAACCGATCCGTTTGCATTAATTCTCGGTAGCCTGCGACGTATCACTCTTCGTTCAAATCCTATTGAACGGTCACGGTCATCTGTCACTGGAACCGTGGACGAGCCAGCTCCCTTCTCGTCGCCCTGGGCCGCAGGATCGCCGCTTCCGGAACTCGTGGAGACATCGCCTTGGCCGCCGGCCGAGTCGCCATCATTTCCCCGGGCAATCAAGTTGTAGATCCGCTCTGCGCTGAGATCTCGAAACCGAGGATCATAGAGTGCCCCTGCCGGGAGAGTGAGGTTCGCGTCCCGAATGAGCGGATTGATGGCGAAGTCGCACGCGACATTCCAGCGTTTCAGTGAGCGCGTTCCCCGTCGGGTGTGATGTTGCAGTGCCGGATGCATGACTTCGTGCGCCAGGCAGCCAAGCAGTTCAGGCGGCGTCAGCTTCGCAACGAATTCAGGGTTGTAGAACAGGGAGACTCCATCAGTCGCCATAGTCTCGATCGATGGAGTCTCAACGTCCTTGAGTCGCAGGATCAGGGCTCCGAAGAATGGGAAATCCAGCAGCAATTTCGTCCGGCCCTGCTTGAGCCGGATGGTCGGGGAGAGGTTTGTCATGATGCTATTAGCTCCATAGGGGTTAGTTATTTTGTCGGATTTGATTAACTTCGCGTGTCGGCGGCTTCTATAGGGCGTTTGGACGACCCGGCCGAGTCCTCCGTTTTTCCGAACACATTAGTACCGGCGACAACTTTTTCCGTTGGCCGGGAATAATTCAGGGGCTGCTTTTGTCGCGGGCAGTTGCCAGGAGAGGTGGGAGAATATCGGCTCTGAGGTATAGGACTGGCTTGCCGCGCGATTCCGACTCTAGTTGCATCGGCCGATAGCATCTTGTTTACGGATACACTGCAAAACCAAACAGCCACATGAGATCAAACAACTGTTCAGAACCCTTGGAATCCCCGGACAGTCGAATCGCGGTCTGCCATACAGGGTTTCCGACAGGTTTGAGCTCAGGCAATCCACCCCGTGCATTCAGCTTAGCGGCGCTACTATCGCCCGGTGATGTTGTGAGGCGCACAATGCAGGAGCCCGCCCGTAGGGACCCAAAAGAAGACTAAGATTTTGGCACCGGGATTCATGTCGCGCATTCCGGTTGCTTGAACGTCGACAATTCCTGAATGGAGATTCCGCAATACCCCCACAGATCGCTAGCCCGCACCTGCGTCCCAATCCGGAATCCGAGATAGCGTGGCAGACGCTTCCTTCACCGGCAGCGTTCGCAGAACCACGACCACCTCCTGCAACTTACCTAGATCGTTTGCTACCACCACGTAAGAGTCGGCGACTGCAGCTCATTCGGCAGAGGGAAGGAAGGGTGTGATACGCATTTATCTTCTCCGGGGTCTCTGTTGTTGAGGTGACTAACAAGAGCACAGAACTTGCGCAGCCACGAACTAACAAAGAACGCAAGGGCTTCCATCCCAGGTTCTACGTCGGCGATTCCAGCCGCATCCTCATCTGCTGCATCGTTGAGACGGTACCGCCGATAGCCCCTCACGCAGGCGCACCGCTCAGGGAAATCTCACCTTGACAACGCCTTCGTTCTCATCGAGGGCACCCCCCTGATTATTTAGGTTGCCAACATTCTGCCCGCGCCACCCGCCGAAGTCACCAGAACCTCACAACAAACTGAATGAGGAAAGCACTGACAGCGCAAAGAAAGCTCCATGTGAGCACAAAGCCCGCTTGACTGCCCCTCGCATTCCCTACTTCCGGCACAATCACCAACTGTGGGTGTACGTCGGAGTACGACTTACCTTTCTGCAAGAACCGTAGAACCACCCTAACGCGCGAGAGACATCGGCTGTCCGTGAAGCGGACGATATGGGCCTTCTGGCCATACTCTATCGGATACTTATAGCCGCTCCGAAGAATTGGATCAGCCCCCCAGTTACGAACAATTTCGTATTCTAAGCCGAGCGAGTCTTGAACGTCTGGCCCGTTCTGAGCAGACATATCTTGCGCGCCAGACTTGATTCCAGTCTGCAGAGAAGAATTCGGAATCACCGTAACATCGTACGCGGTATAGCCCCCAACCCGAAATGAAGCAGATGTATATTCACCATTCTGCAGAGTAAGCGGGAGCGTAAATACCTCGTCGCGCGTGCCGACTGCGCGTAAGCAATATAGAAGAACGGGCACTATGCCTGCGATAATCATGCAACAGACAATGGTCGTCAGCGGTTTGCTCCACAACTGCCGACCTTCAGAGCCTCCCCTAGCAGCAGAAGTATCGCCGCACTTTTGCCTACGTGCCCGCACAATCGTTAACACAACCAAGAGGATTGCACCGAGGCCGGCCACAACGACAGCCCAAATGACAGCAAATGCCATTTCGATTAGCGTCCCTTCGGAATCCCGCCCCCTTCCGAGTTCTAACCGCGGGATGGCGCCGGAGTACTGCTCATTCTCATGGAGCACCTTCAAGACAACTCTCAGGCGAGACAATAAGTAACTTCGATTGATTGAAGGGCTACGAAGCGCCACTCTTTCACCGGGAATTACCCGAACTCGATGGACTTCGTGAACCAGTTCCTTCCCGGTAATACTCCTGACGTCGAGTTCCTCTTCCACCTCCAGAGGCTCCTCGGTACTCTGCACGCCCGGAACTTGATTCAAAGTCGCATAAAAATAGTCCTCCTCGGAATCTCCGTAAGTGGTGATCCAGGGTGACATATAGCCACCTTGCGACGGTGTGAGCGGGAGAGAGCGTATGTCGGTCGGCACAAAGACCTCTCGCCCAAAGAACAGGAGAGCGGGCGTGAGACCAACAAACATCAAGATTCCCGCGATCACAAGAAGTAATTGGTTCCAAGGCCGCTTATTCATTGTCTCGCCCCTTTTCGCAACGATCTATCGACGAGTTCTATTTCTTGTCTATTGCTTAGCCGATAACTCGTCCTACTTGCACGCAGGCAAGTATCCCGGAATTCCATTACACCAGTTGGGAGTTCTTGGAGGAGCTTCAGTTACAGAGAAGCCACCCTGAACGCCTAGATATCGTGCAAAGGAGTTACTGTTCGGAAGAGAGGTACCCGGAACACCATAGTGGAACGTATCATTTGGATATTTCACCGATCCCCGGAGCAAATTGGTCACGTTCTCACAAGTCGGTGTATCAGCTTGCACTTCCTTCGACGGAAACCAGCGCCACGTCCCAAATGCTGTGCTGTCCACGTCCACACTTGGGTCTGTCGGGTCATATGCACATAATGCCGGTGGGTTGTTTCTGCAAGGGTGCCCGCGTTGAGTATAACTATTCAAATACCAGTTATGGAGACCGTTCGCCTCGAAGGTTTCACTTGGATTCGCCGAAGCAATGAATTCCGCCCCGGTTTTGGCCTTTACATACCAAAATGAATGATTCCAATGACTATTGAGCGCCGGCCTATACTTTAACTGGGCGAAACACTTAATCATGCTGCTTTGGCCCTGAGCCGCCTGTGCTCCCTGTCCGGGACTGTTTGCAAGGTTGATTAGCGGATGGCTACTCGCTTTTGTAATGCCAGTTCCATGGGTCTTTGCCTGCTGTGTTGGCGCTGTGGCGCCGCCAGATGAAGGGATATACCAGCTTCCATTCCATGAGTAAACAGAGCCGTCCTCCGGTGTCCGCCAGGTGATGTTGCCATTCTTGTCCAGGGTATAGCGGGTCTGAGGAGAGGCTGAATCTGTCACAACGACTCCGCCATCTGGAGACTGCAGCAGGAGACTTGCGCACTGATCCGACGTTTGATCGTCGCACGGTGGGGCAGATGTGACGTAAAGCGGAGTAACAGTTGCGTTCCGAGGGTCCACATCAAACGTTTGTTGCCAAATTATATTGCCTGACTGATCCATTGCACGCACTGAGCCATAACCATCGGTTCCGATGAAAATGCCGTCTGCGCGTTGAAGGAAAGGTACGATCCCAGAGCTACTTAGTTGAACCTGCGAAACCAAACCGTCTTTGGACACATAGCTCACCTGCAGTTGAGCTGGGCCGCCAGCACTCCCCACTGGTCCTATAACTGCAACTCCATTCTGTGCATTCGTGATCACCGTACCACCAGTGGATGAGAGCGAATAGGTACCGCTGCTGTTACTACTTCCCAGAATACCGGTACAACTAAACGGGTCGAGTCCTGTTAGCGTTGCAGTATTCAACTCGGTTTTCGCGTAGCTACCATCCGGCGCGACGCGTAAAACCATGTTGTGCGATACAACGCTGCAGGTACTCGGGACGACAGTGGTGTCTTGATCATTAATATAAATATAGGTTAAATACGCGTTTCCATCTCCTGCGACGATTAGTTTTCCGTAGTCATAAAGCGTTCCTTCAACGTAAGAATATGGAGAGCCAGCCATATTGGTGCCTGTGTTGTTATCGAGTGGAATTGCCGCAATGACTTTGCCTGTAGATGGTGCAAGTACCACCACCTGAGCTTGACACGTCGGAGCAGGCGGGCAATAAGTCTCGCTAGGAATATCCTGGATAAAAAGCACTCCTGTTGTGTCAGGCACTACCGCCTGTCCGGCGGGATTATCTGACGCTGACGCGTTTGGATTTGGATTCGTGTAAAACGTATAAATAGTTGTCATCTGGCCTGTGGTCGGATCCACTGTCTGGATGTTATGGGTACTATGCAGGAACTGTCCGGTCCAATAGCTAGTCGGCGTTTTTACGAAGGCACCACCCATAACGTTTGGAATTACCGCACTATAGTTGTCATACGGAATACCGCTTACGCTCCACGCCGGAGTGCCGTCACTCTGTAGTGCGGTCAGCGTAGCGGCCCCTCCGACAGGACTGAATACAAGAATGTCCGCATTGCTCGTTGGTAAGGAAGGTGAACTTACCCCAGCTTCGAGCCTTGCCGCGTCGCTGTGCATCGCTACAGAGGAGGTACCATCCGAGCTTGTGGCGGTAGCGCCAAGGAGGAATGAATCGGGGAATGCGGTGACCACAGTTATGGTGCCGTTCCCTAAACTGCCGATTGGCGAAAACCATTGTGGAGTCCCCTGCGGCAATGATGAGCCCTCGTACACGGTGATAGCGACAGGATACTCACCGGCATACACGGTAGCAGAGCCAGGTGCAACCGCGGTCAAGATCGGCGGGTTGTCAGTAGAGAGCTGGATCACGTTGCTGTTGGTGCTGCTCCAGGTCAGTCCCGTAACAGGATTTCCATTGGCATCGATCGCAGCAAGACCCTGGGAATCGCCGACGAGCATGTTCACGATAGATGGGGTGACAATGTAAGGCGCTGTCGCAGAGGGATTGGACGACGCGCTCACCGTCAGGCTTGTCGAGGCAGATAGGTTGCCATATAAGACCTGGATGTTCGTTTGACCAACATTCAGCAAAGATGCCATGCCGCCCTCGCTGATGGTTGCGGTTGCTGTCTGCGTCGAAATCCAAGAGGCAGCCGACGTCACATTCTGTGTGTAGCCGTTCGGATAGGCGAGTGTAGCGGTGAACTGGACAGTGCCACCCTGGGTACCGACACTGTTGAATGGCGCAACACTGAGGCCGGTAGGCTGGAGCACTGTGAAGGTCAGCGCATTGCTCGGTGTGCCTCCAACCGCTACGACAACATTGCCCGTGGTCGCCGCTGCTGGCACGGCGGCGACAATGCTGGTTTCACTCCAACTCGTTGGCAAAGCGGCAACCCCGTTGAATGTGACCGTGCTGCTTTCCTGCGCGGCACCGAAGTTGGTACCCGTGAGGGTTACCGTTGTCCCAATCGGACCAACCATGGGGGACAGGGTCGTGATCGTCGGAAGAGCCTTGCTAGCTCCACTTGGGACATTGAAAAAGACGACGTTACTGGGTACGCCTCCGACGGCAACCATGACGCTGATGCTGCTTGCTCCCGCTGGAGCCGGGACAGCGACCTGCGTGTTGCTGTAGCTCACCGGTGTGGCAACCAGACCGTTGAGTGTCACCGTGGCGGCTGATGACGATGAGCCAAAGCCAGTACCGGAAATCGTCAACATCGAGCCGACTAGGTTTACGGAAAGGATCACCGGCGGCGCAGGGGTGGCACCAGACGTACCTGTTACGGTAATCGTAGCGGATCCGCAAACCGTACCGGTGCATGCGCTGAGTATCGCAGGTCCGGTGGCTACAGCGAAAGCATGGCTGCGGTTGCTGCTGTCATTGGTGACGGCTGCGATAGTGATATCGGAAGAACTCCAGGTTGCCGAAACGATGTCCTGCGTGCTGTTGTCGCTGAAGGTTCCAATCGCAGTGAGACTCTGTGCCGCTCCTGCGGGAAGAGCTGGATTCGGCGGATTCAGCGAGATCGATACCAGAGACGCCGGAACCAAACTGCTCGGCTGGTACATCTCAGCGGTAGCAAGAGCCTGGTTAAGTAGACCCTCCCGGAAACCACCCGCAACCAAGACCGTGCCAGTGTTCAGCAAAGTTGCGGTGGCACCGACACGGTTGGAGTTCATGCTTCCAGTGTTCGCCAGGAGTCCCGCTTTCAGATCGTAGAGAGAAGCCTGTGCACCTTGGAGGATGAGAACTTGGCCGTTGTTCAGCAGCGTCGAAGTCGAGTTGGTGAATGCCGAGCTGTCTACCACGGTGAAATTCCCTGTTGCAACGCTGTAAATCTCATCACCCATGCCGCCACCAGAGATCAATACCGTTCCGTTATTCAGCAGGGTTGCGGTGTGGCCGGAACGCGCAAACGTCAGAACACCGGTGAAGGTGAATGTTCCGCTGGCGGGGTCGTAGATTTCGGCACTGGGTAGAACCGCCGCGGAGGAGTAGGAACCGCTGATCGCTGAACCACCAACAACCAAAACCATGCCATTGTCCAGGAGCGTGGCCGTGTGAGACTGGCGTGCTGTGTTCAAAGCACCTGTCGCAGTAAAGGTCCCCGCAACCGGGTCAAAGATTTCAGCACTGCTTAGGACATTGCCGTTGCTGTCTACGCCACCCACCAGTAGAACTTGTCCATTATTCAGGACTGTCGCGGAGTGCGCATAGCGCGGGGTGTTCATTGCAGGAGCGACGTTGAAGACCTCTGCCACAGGATCGTACAACTCCTCATAGGTTACGATGTTGCTGATGGCGTCTTGGCCGCCGGCCAGAAGAACTTGCCCGTTGTTCAGCAAAGTGGCCGTATGTGACTGACGCGGGAAATTCAGATTCCCGGTGCTGGTGAAGGTGCCCGCTCCCGCGTTATAAATCTCAGCGGTGGGCACTGTTTGCAAGTTAGGCCCAATGCCACCGGCGAGCAGAACCGTGCCATCATTCAGTACAGTTGCCGTGTGGTTGGCACGTGCGAAGGACATCGCGCCGCTCGACAGGGTGAAGTTGGACGTAACCGTGACAGCCGCCGTGCCATTCATGGAATTGACTGTGGCTTGGATCGTCGATTGGCCCGTTCCCAGAGCAGTGGCCAATCCGGAGCTATTCATGGCTACCAGCTGCGGCGCCGAAGAGCTCCATGCCGCGAGCGATGTCAGATCCTGCGTACTCCCATCCGAATAGGTGCCGGTCACACTGAATTGGGCCGTGTTATCGACCTGGAGAGAGACACTCTGGGGACTCAGGGCGATAGATGCTAGCGGAATCACGTTGAAATTCATCCCGTTGCTGCCCCCGAGTGGGCCTGTGACCACTACATTTCCGGTAGTCGCTCCTGAGGGAACCGGAGCTGTAATCTGAGTGTCGCTCCAGCCGGTTGGTACAGCAGACAGGCCGTTAAACGTCACGGTTCCTGTCTCCTGCGAGGAGCCAAACCCCGTCCCGGTAATCACTACACTGGCCCCAATCTTCCCGGAGACAGGCGAGAGTGACGTAATAGTCGGAGTGCCCGACAGAGACGATGCCAGCAGGGTAAATACAACATCGTTGCTTGCCACACCCTGAACAGTCACCACCACAGTGCCGGTTGTGGCCCCTACGGGAACGGGCACCACAATCTGCGAGTCGCTCCATGTGGATGGCAACGCGGCGATGCCATTGAAGGTTATCGTACTGCTTCCTTGCGCCAAACCAAAACCCACTCCGGAGATAGTGATCGGTGTCCCAACTCCACCTGAGGAAGGTGCAAGGCTGAGAATGGAAGGTGGCGCGGAACTAGCTGTACCTATGGTGATCGCAGTCGTGCCGCAGATTGAGCCCATACAAGCATTCACCGTGGCGTTGCCGGAGCCTACGCCAAATGCATGGCCATGGTTAGTTGCATCATTGGTAAGAGTCGCGACCGTGTTGTCGGAAGTTGCCCATGAAACGGAAGCCAAGGTCTGGGTACTATTGTCGTTGAATGTCCCGATAGCCGTTAGGGCTTGGGCTACGCCTGTGGGAAGTGACGGGTTGAGCGGGTTCACCGCGATCGAAACAAGCCCCGCGGGAACCAAGGTGTCAGGTTGATACAACTCGGAGGAGGCCAACGCATTGAAGTTCTGATCCACTCCGCCAGCAATAAACACCGGCCCATCGTTCAGCAGCGTTGCGGTTTGCTGGCTTCGTGCCACGCTCAGGAAAGTGGTATAAGCAAACGCTCCAGCCGTCGGATCATACAATTCCGCGGTGGCTGAGGCGGTGCCTGTAGAATCTAGACCTCCTGCGATCAGTACTTTACCGCTATTGAGAAGGGTTGCCGTGTGCTGTTCGCGCCCGACATTGAGACTTCCCGTGAGCGTGAATATTCCCGTGCTTGGGTCATACAGCTCGGCGCCGGCAACGACCGCGCCATGGCTATCGACTCCACCCGTAATCAGCACCAAACCGTTGTTCAACAACGTCGCGGCGTGCGATTGACGTGCAGTGTTCAAGGTTCCCGTGGAGGTAAAGATCCCGCTCGCCGGGTCATAGATTTCCACACTCGCCAGCGTGTTTCCTTGTGCGTCGATACCACCCACAAACAACACTTGGCCATTATTCAGCAGGGTCGCCGTGTGCGAATTTCGAGCCGTCTGCAAATTGCCGGTCGCGGTAAACGCGCCACTCGCAGGATTGAACAACTCGGCGCTCGCGGAGGTATTTCCCTGGCCACCGATACCGCCGGCCAACAACACATTCCCATTGTTCAGCAAACTTGCGGTGTGCGCGTAGCGGGCAGTCACGAGGCTACCGATGTTGGTAAACGTACCGGCCACTGGATCATACAGTTCAGCAGTCGCAACCGGGATAAAGCCTTGCGTCGCACCACCCGCAACAAGGACTACTCCATTGTTGAACAAGGTTGCTGTGTGCTGCTGGCGCATCGTATTCAGGTTGCCGGTGAAAGCGCAACTCCCAGCCCCCAGATTACAGATTTCAGCGGTGGCCAGCGTGTTGTAGTTGGTATCTTGACCTCCCGCGACCAACACTGTTCCGTTGTTCAGCAGTGTCGCGGTGTCTAGGAATCGCCCAGTATTCAAATTCGCAGAAGCAGTCGTGTTCGGCACCACCGTCAATGCAGTTGAGGCAATGATGCTTCCAACGGTTGCTGTAATCGTTGTGGTGCCCATCGTTAAAGAAGCTGCCAGGCCGCTGTTGCTGATCGTCGCAACCGCCGGTGCAGAGGAAGTCCAAGTTGCAGTCGAGCTTAGATTCAGAGTGCTTCCATCAGAGTAGGTGCCCAAGGCCGTAAACTGCGAGTTGACACCGATAGCGGTAGCCAAGGTCTGCGGCGCCACGGCAAGTGAGGCCAGAGAGCCTACGATGAAGTTCGCTCCGTTGCTTGCGCTGCCTGAAACCGTAACAACTAGGCTCCCCGTTGTCGCGCCAGCTGGAACCGGCACCACAATACTCGTGCTACTCCAACTGAGCGGTACTGCTGGAGTGCCGTTGAAGGTGACGGTACTGGCACCTTGGTTGGTCCCGAAATTTGCACCAGTAATGGTAACTTGGGTGCCTGTTCTGCCGGAGGACGGCGAAAGACTAGCGATGTTGGGCGCGCCCGTAAAGTACGCCCCGTTGCTCGCAACGCCCGAGGCCGTCACGATGACGTTCCCTGTTGTCGAACCAGCTGGAACGGTCGCGACGATACTCGTCGGACTCCAGTTTGTCGGAATCGCCGCGATGCCGTTGAAGGTCACCGCGCTGTTGCTCTGGGGCGACCCGAAGCCGGAACCGGTAATCGTCACCGGGGTTCCTGCCGCTGCCGTTGCCGGAGACAGACTGGAGATACTCGGGGTCTGTGCACCCGATGCACTTGTTAAAGTGATCGTCGTGGAACCACAGATGGAAGCAATGCAGGCATTCACCGTCGCCGAGCCAGAAGCCACCCCAAATGCCCCACCATGGTTGCTCGAATCGTTGGTAAGCGTGGCAATCGTGTTGTCGGAGGAGCCCCAGGTGACCGAGGCCAGCGTTTGGGTACTGCCATCACTGAAGGTTCCGCTCGCGATAAAGCTCTGTGTGCCCCCGGCCGAAATCGACGGAACAGGGGGCGTTACGGTAATGGAACTCAGTCCGTTCAGCGTCAGTATGTTTGGAGAAAACAATTCGGCTGAGGACAAGTTATTGTTGTTGGCGTCCACGCCACCCGCAAACAATACATTTCCATTATTCAGTAGCGTCGCAGTATGTAGCGAACGTGCAGCATTCAGGGTAAGAGATGAAACCGTGGTCTGCGCAACCGGGTCAAAGAGCTCGATGGAACTGGACGCGGTGCCAGTCGAATCGTAGCCTCCTGCGACCAAGACGAGGCCGTTGCTTAGCAATGTTGCGGTCTGATTGCGACGGGCGTTCTGCAACTGTCCCGCATCCGAAAAGCTCCCCGCCACTGGATCATACAGCTCGATCTGGGTCAGATCATCGCCACTGTTACTGGCAACGCTGGTACCTCCAGCAATCAGTACCTGGCCGTTGTTCAACAGTGTAGCGGTGTGTTGAACGCGCGGAACATTCATGCTTCCGGTGAGCGAGAAGATGCCTGCATTCGGATCGTAGAGCTCGGCATTAGAGGGATTGGCGGTGCCATTCCCACCATCGTTGCCACCGGTAATGAGAACTAAACCGTTGTTCAGCAGGGTCGCGCTGTGACCTTGGCGGGCAAAGTTCAGGTTTCCGGTTGGTGTACTGGAACCAGTCGCCGGATCGAACACTTCCGCGCTGGAGAGAACGTTTCCTCCGTTATCCTGTCCTCCAACGATAAGAATTTTTCCATTGCTCAACAGAGTCGCTGTGTGTGCGGCGCGCGGAGAGCTCATGTTGACCGTCGAAACCGTTCCGGTTCCTGGCAGATACAGTTCGATACTCGCTAACGGGATACCATTCCCATCCACTCCCCCGGCGAGCAGGACCGTGCCATTGCTAAACAAGGTCGCCGTGTGGAACTGGCGCGCTGCACTCAGACTAGCAGTGATAGTGAAGGTGCCGGCAACGGGATCGTACAACTCGGCACTACTGTCGGAACCTCCTGCCACGAGAACGGTCCCATTAGGCAGCAACGTAGCTGTCTGGCCGCTGCGTGCGATGCTCATTGCGCCAGTTGTGGTGATATTGCCGGGAGAAATAACGGTTATAGTGTTTGATCCGGTTATGTTTCCAACTGACGCTTGAATTGTTGTCTGCCCAAGCCCCCAGGCAGTACCCACTTCTGTGCACGTGGAGCCAACGGTCATTGCGCGCACATTCGCCATGCGCTTTGTAGACACGGCCGCAACACCACCACCACCGGAACAAACATATTGAACGGATGCTACCGACCCCACCGATGAACCCCACATTGCCGTGGACGACAAGTCTTGAGTGCTGCCGTCAGTCCATGTTCCAAGAGCCGTGAGCGAGAAGTTGCTCCCAAGATAGACAGAAGCATTAGCTGGAGAAATCGTGATCGACACGAGAGTCGCAACGGTGAAACTCACACCATTGCTGGCCGCGGATGCGGTGCTGACGGCCACGTTGCCTGTCGTCGCCCCGTTGGGAACCTGCACCAGTATCTGCGTGTCAGTCCAACTCGTCGGAGTCGCCGCCACGCCGTTAAAAGTCACCGCGCTGCTTTCTTGCGAAGGCCCGAAGCCTTGCCCATTGATCGCAATGGTTGCCCCTATTGGACCTGAGGGCGGAGACAGATTTGTGATGTTTGGCGTGTTGGTAACTGTGAACTCTGCCTCATTGCTTGGCACGCCTGCAACTGTAATCAACACGCTCCCGGTCATCGCCCCCGGCGGTACCACAGCGGAGATTTGAGAATTCGACCAGTTGCTCACTACTGCAGCGATACCGTTAAACGCGACTTGGCCCTGTGAGGTGCCGAAGTTGGAGCCGTTGATCGTAACCGGTGATCCAACGGGACCTGCCGAAGGTAACAAGTTCGTGATCACTGGGGCTGCCTGAGTGCTACTCCCGGCGGTCGTGGTAGCCTGCCCACAAATCGGACCGGCACAAGCATTGAATATCACGGGACCCGGCCCAACACCGTATGCATGACCGTAGTCACTAGCGTCGTTTGTGACTGTCGCGATTGTATTGTCGGAAGAGCTCCAGGTGGCGGAGGCCAGGATTTGGATCGTGCTATCAGAGAAAGTGCCTACAGCTGAAAAACGTTGTTCCGAGTCTACAGGAATGAATAAAGTCGGCGGAGCTACCGCGATTGATACCAAGCCAGGCAGAATGAGATTACCTGGCTGATACAGCTCGGATTGCGCCAGAACATTATTGTTGTTATCCATTCCACCGGTGATTAAAACAGTTCCATTCCCCAACCTTGTTGCTGTGTGGTAAGCGCGGGTGTTCAACAAATTAGTAGAACTGGAAAATGCGCCAGCCTCCGGATCATATATCTCGGTGGTACCGGTTGCGCCGATACTGGCCCAGCCCCCCGCAACTAGAACCGTTCCATCGCTTAACAAGGTTGCTGTGTGATTACCGCGGCCAATGTTCAGCGACGCTGTGGAGGTGAAGGTACCGGCTAACGGGTCGTAGAGTTCAGCTGAGCTTAAGATGTTGTAGTTGACGTCGTACCCTCCCGACAGAAGGACCTTTCCTCCGTTTAGCAATGTTGCGGTGTGCGACTGCCGGGCGGTATTCAACGTCCCTGTGTAACTGAAAGTACCTGTGCCTGGATCGAATAATTCTGAGATACCTACTGGAGAGTACGAACCGTCCAAACCACCAGAAATCAGTACCTGTCCGTTGTTCAGCAGGGTTGCGCTTTGACTTTGGCGAGCGACATTCAGATTCCCCGTGAAGGTAAAGGTGCCGGCCACAGGATCGTATATTTCAGCACTGGACAAGGCGTTCCAGTAAGTGTCCTGACCTCCTACAATCAAGACCCTGCCATCATTGAGCATTGTCGCGCTGTGGGAGCTTCGCGCGGTATTCAAAGTGCCGACAGCACTGAATGTCCCCGACCCAGGATCGAATAGCTCGGAGGTTCCTACTGCGGTGTATGCACTGTTTCGGCCACCTGAAATCAACACCTGCCCGTTGCTAAGCAGTGTTGCGGTATGGGATTGACGCGCAGTGAGCAGCGCTCCCGTTAGGGTATAGGTTGCGTTCGTTGAATTGTACAGTTCTGCACTGGACACAACGTTGTAGTTGGTGTCCCATCCACCGACGATCAACTCTTGTCCATTGTCCAACAGCGTCGCCGTGTGCATGAAACGCCCAATGTTCAGGCTTCCCGTCGCCACAACGGTTGGCGAGCCCTGGGTTATGGTGAAAGTTGCGGATGCGGAAGCTCCGTTTACCGTTACAACGACATTGCCTGTCGTGGCTCCGGTTGGTACTGGAACGACAACCTGGGTGTCGCTCCAACTTATCGGCGTAGCTGCTGTTCCGTTGAAGCTCACCGTGCTCGTGCCCTGCGTTGCACCGAAACTCGTGCCTGTAATCGTCACCGCTGTGCCGATCGGACCGGAGGTGGGCGAGATCGCGGCAACCGATAGCGGTAACGGTGCTGATGCCAGCACCGTAAAGTTCATTCCAATGCTGGCCAGGCCGTTGACCGTGACTACAACATTCCCAGTCGTGGCTCCGCTCGGCACAGGCACCACAATCTGCGTGTTGCTCCAACTCGTCGGAGTAGCCGCTGTGCCGCCGAAACTCACAATGCTCGCACCCTGCACGACACCAAAGCCTGTGCCAGTAATCGTCACCGCCGTACCGGCTGAACCAGAGGTGGGCGAGACCGAGACCAGAGATGGCGGCACCGGAGCCATGGTGAACTTGGCCACAAAACCGTTATAGATTCCACTCAAACTTGCCTGGTAGACACTTGTCGAAGAGATTGGGTAATCGGTAGAACAGGTTTTTCCACCCAGATACACGCTGCCCGCGGAATCCAGCGCAACGCCGTCTACAAGATCACCGAGAACCTCATTCGTCTCCGCGCAACTTCCTCCCCAATAGCTCGAGTAGAGCACGCCGGTGCCGTCGGAGGTAAGGTGGGTAAGAAAGCCATTCCAGCCGTTGTTAAAGGAGCCAGTCCAGCCTTTGCTATTCTGACTGGATTGGATAGCATCCGGAGTAGTCGGAAAATCCGTTGTCGATGTGTTGCCCACCACATAGGCACTTCCTTGGTAGTCAACCACCAAAGCAGTGCCAGTGTCTCCATTGGCTCCATTAGTCCCACCCAAGTAGGTGGAATAGACCAGGGATTGGGGTCCAGTCTGGGTAGGATCGATCTTGGCAATAAATGCCTTGCCGGCAGTGGAGTTGCTGGACTGAAACGCGCCCGCGGTGGTCGGAAAATCAGACGACGCCGCGCCGCCAGTCACATAGACCTTGCCGCTGGCATCTAGCGCAACAGCTTGCCCATAATCGCTGGCCCAGCCGTTCGAGCCGCCCAGATAGGTCGAATAGACGAGAGATCCAGCTCCAGATTGCTGGGTTGCAAGCTCAGTGACGAAGGCATCTCCATTGGGGTTCGTCAGTGACGTTTGGTAGGCACCTGCGGTAATCGGAAAAGGGTTCGAGCCACCTGAGGTCGTCATCCCGGTAATGTAGGCATTTCCCGAGGCATCCACAGTAACGCCACTTCCAGCGTCACCCGGGGTAGTGCTGTTCCCACCCAGATACGTGGAGTATATTAACGAGTTGCTTCCAGTCTGGCTCGGGTTCAACACCGTCAGAAAAGCATTGCCATTCGCACTACCTAACGAAGACTGGTACGCGCTGGCTGTGATGGGAAACGCAACTACGGACGTGTCCGATGTGGTCTGCCCGGTGACATATACCAGGCCCGCCGAATCGACAGCAACGCCCAACGTCGTATCTCCAAACGGATTGGTGCTGTTGCCACCTCCGCCTAAGTAAGTTGAGTAGACCAGCGAATTGGCCCCTGCCTGCGTGGTGTCGATTCGGGCCACAAAGCCATTGCCCATTGTCGTGCCAATGGATGTCTGAAAACCGCCTACCACCGGAAAGTCTGACGAATACGTCTCTCCTACCACATAGACAGTGCCGTTCTGGCCGCCTGCTATCTGGTTGCCCCACTCGCCCCCCGTGCCACCTAGATACGTGGAATAGAGCAGGCTCGTACCGCTAGGGTTTAGCACGGACACAAAGACGGTTCCGCTGGAGTTCGCTGTGCTCGTATACCCGTTGAGTGTGGGGAAATCGAGCGATGTCGTCGTTCCCACCACATAGGCGTTGCCTGCAGAGTCCGCAACGATCCCATCGATCTCATCGTCACCGCTACCACCTAGATAGGTCGAATAGGCAAGCACAGGATCAACAACGAGCGGTGACCGCTTGTCATATGCACCGACGCTGAAGCCCACTTCATTGGAAGTTTTCAGCACAAAGCTACCTGCCACCGTCCGCTTCGCGCCGTTCACCATCTGATAGATCTCAGGAGGCTGAAGATTGAACTGGCCGCCCGGAGTCACTACATTCAGATTGCCCTTTGCGTCGACGCTCAGATTGCCGCGGGTATCAAGGTGGAGACGAATGGCGCCGGGATCAGCCTTCGGCGCAACGACGAAATCAAACTCCAGATGCTGCCGATTACCGTAGTAGATCAGATCGATGCCGGGATAGATGCCTGCATATCTAACACGCTTGTAACTCGGAGCACCAGTGACCCATTTCTTTGCATCATTGCCGATGAAATAGTTACTCTTGCCCGGAAGCGACTCCACCGGTTCCATCCGAGCCTGTGGATTTTCCCCTGCCATCGTAATGTGGATGAGTTCTGCTTCGCGTGCCGCTACACTTCGTGGCGATTTGCGATGCAGTTTTCGCAATCTGGCGGATGTTTGCGTCTGCGCCACCGTTTTATGCAGTGCGAGTACGGCTTCATTCGACTTAAGAAATAGTGTGTAGCCGTCTCCCCGTGAGATGAATTGAGCAGCAGGATCGGTCTGGCCTTGATTGGTTTCGAAACTAAGAGGCAAGCTCCCATATCCGCTCGCAGCACTATGCAAAGAGGACGAGGGCAGCGGTACAAGTGCTTTCGTAGCTATCGATTTACCCAAGCTAGTTTCCCCTTGGCCAGGCAATACCTGTGCCAGGGACTCGATCGAAAAGAAAGACATTGCCAGCAATAGAATCAGGACACGCTGCCGAAAACTCATGGGGAGTTCCTCCGCTACAGCACACATAGAACTGAACAAAATTGGGCAGATTGGGGCACTGTCATGGCGAAAGCCATGCTCATCTAGCTTGCCGGCTTGAAGGGGGGATTCAGCGGTCAGCTTGCGGATAGAGATGATTACTGCACAATTTAGTGCACAACCAATCTAAGTCTTGCGCTTCTATGAAACGGGCCAAACGATAGCAGAGTTCCTCGATAGGCATCAAGTGAATTCTTTATAAACGCGGAGCCGAACGAAGCCGTTGCATTGCATTGCTCGATTCGATTCATGTAACAAGAAAGTAATGAGTGGCGTTTCGAGAGAACTACTAAGTCATCAGGCTGCGCCCTACGAGTAACAGTTGCATAGATAATCGAAGGCGCACCGAATCAACGCCTTCCGGGCTTCGTCCTCTGCTCTGTTTCCTCTATATTTGAATTTGGCAGTTAAGAAGATCGCAGGCTTTCGGTTGTTTCCTGTTCTGTAACAGCTCGTTACAAAAGGCATAACACTTATAGATCTTCGCATTAATGCCAAGCTCCCATTTGGAAAAAATTTGTTGACGCACGATTCACATCCTGCGGACGTATGGAGCCCCTGGTCCCGAACCGGATTCAGCAAGTTATTGAAAACTATGGAATTCTTAGGTCTCTAAGTGATTGCTGTTGAACCTGTTGCGGGTACGCTTATTGAACGCAATTGAACTTTGCGGCTCCTGAGTACTTTGACCGCCACATTTTCATCTACAGGTGAGTACCTCCCAGAGACACTCTTCTGGCTCGTCCTCGCGTGTGCGCACCGATAAACAATCAGACACGGGGGCGTTTCTTTGGGAGCACTTCAAACGGGCAGGTGAATTGCGTTTTGAAAACGGCTTCGCCGTAGAATGCTTCCCCTTCCACTGTGACATTAAGCCTTCCCTCACTTGCGTCATCAGGTACGAGCACCACGATCCGGGTCGACTCCCAACTCTCTATCTTCCCTGGCACTAGGCCGGCTCCAAATAGCACACAGCCTTGTACCCCGAAATTAGCTCCCCCGATCACAACTCGGGTTCCCTTCGATCCAGAAGGACGTGAAAGGGTCGGCCCTAGGCTACTGCCATGCATTGGGGCGACCCGCAAAGCATTTGTCCTAATCATTTCATACTGGCGTGACTGGCGACTAAAAGCGGGAAGGAGGCAAAGGTAAAAAACAAGAAAGCAAATCCAACATGTGTGGGATGCAGCATATTAGGATTTGACGCTAGCCAGGCAGAAAGTATTTTCAATCGGAAGCGCTCGATGAATCGCGTTGCAAGGAAATGCGAGCGCGAGAATGTACCACCTGAGCCTGGTTCTCCATAGGAATAAATTGGACAACATACTCCGGAGTTGCTGCCCTCCTTGAAACCTCAAGCAGACAAGTGCAAGCATCCCCGGTAGGCAATTCCCTAGTAGCAGCTTCGCATTAGCAAACGGCCAAATGACGCGCCATCCCAGAAAGACGATATAAAAGACCTGCTGCTCCTGAATAGGCCAAAGCCAGACTGTCCATGAAATTACGACGCTCATGCAGAAGAAGATTAGAAGAGACAAAAGCTGACCTCCGTCTTGACACTCTCAATCCCTATACCACTCTCCAATGTCCACTTTCTCTCTCAGAGGCCACGGTAAATCCCGGTCCGCCGTAGACTCCGGATCTTCTTCATCGTCCGTCCGACTCACAGAACCGCGAGGTCTTTAGAAATTCGGCAGCGGTTGAACTCGTATTTGCCAATTGTCTCCGGATGGCTCGAACCTCTCTTTCGGCACCGCAACACTACCCGGCGAAGGCGGCCAAGCTAGGCCGAAGCTGACGCTGCCCCCTTGAGGATGTACGCCCCCGTTAGCATCCTTGACGACATCTGTGCCCACTTGGACAAGCTTCCCGGCTCCTGCTGCTGGAGTTGCTTCTAGTGTTTGGCCGGGTCTAGCGCCGTTTACGTTGAAAGTAATATTCGCCCCGACTGCGGGAGGAACAACCACGGAAACCTGTCTAGTATTATCAACCTGCATGAACCCATGCTGAAATGATGATGTAACGTGCGTTCGGCTCAATATCCATTGCCAGTAGACGCGGAAATTATCTGGCCAACTCGGTGCCCTCCGCGTGTCAGGCGTTGCTGTAACATTAACGGTAGTACAAACCGTAGCTGTGCACGGCTGCTGTTGCGCCAACTCTGCTGGCCGCCCTGTAACGGACGACTTACAACTTTATCTCTCATCAGGCCAGAAAACGCATCCCGTAATTCTCCAACTCGGCAGCGAACTCCTTAATGGTCTCCTCTGCGTCTGCCCGTATTTCTAGCCACTCATCATGACTTATTCTGACGAGCGTCTTCCCTTCGACATCGAAAACCCAGCCGTCCCAAACGAAGTAAAACACCATGCAAAGTATGCTGACGAATGCATCCTCGTCAGTTCGTTCGAACAGGTGGACCGGCGCTTCAATCAGCGATCGGTCCTCTCCTAGGGAGCGCCTATACCCATAGAACAGGTCAAGGTTCTCAGCAGATCCCCACACGCCCCATCCAGACACATAAACACAGATGCGCGAATCCTTAAGAAGCAAGTATGCAAAGAGCCGGGATAGCGCCGTCTTTCTTCCAGAATCGGGAGGGATCGAGTATGTCCCGCCAACTAGGCGCAATCGTCTCGATATATGGTTGAGAAAAGCATCCAAAGATTCTCCGCCCAACAATTCGCTCGCGTTTTCTTTAGTCAGTATCTTCATTGCGGGCCTACCTTCCTACGGCACTGGAACGAGGTTTCTCGGTGGGTAAAGCCTTGAGCCCTCGTCGATGATGAAATAGACGACCACTTCCACGGTTCCCCACCTCGCTATTGGCCCAGGCACAATCGATCTCATTCTGTCCAACATTCCAGGATGTGCTTGGTCAGGCGTGATTGGATTCCCTTTAGGATCGTGGCGGTCCGTGGAAACCTCTACCACCCTTGTCAAGATCCCAGTGTCCGTCAGGATCCCAACTCCCTCGCGGCGGATTAGCTCCCTTCCAGCCGTCTGGCCCCCAAGTACCTCCACGCGGGTTCTGCAGATCGGGATTCCATTTCCACCCGCAGGAGGGCAACCGGGAACCGGAACCGGCGGGGCGTAGGTTGCCGTCTTTATCTGAAGGAGGCGGTTGCGGTGCGTTGGTGTCGCCTGCAATATAACAACGACCATTGAAGCAACTGCCGTGCGGTACAACGTACTCCTGCTGTTGCGCCGAGAATAATGCCCACATCTAGACGCTGCGCTAACAGAACAAACGAAAGAGATCGTCATGGAAGTTGACTTAGCATCGTAGGCATAATCTCAGGTCTCAGAATCGGGGCTTGAGTCGGGAATAAATGCAAACTCATCCATCTTTCTTTTGACATTTCCCGGTGCCGCTGTTATGAGGACTACTTGTCTAGAATTCCTCTAGGCACGACATCGGGCGGAATGGACCAGGTTCTTGCGTAGATTTCACATCCGTCGCCTATTACATCGCTCGCCATACGCCTGACTTCAAGAATGGACTCAAGAATCCAACGTACCTCGTCCCCGGCGTCATTCTCATACGAGTGGCTCAGCTCTTTTCCCTTTGCCTCAGCTTTGCGGTAAGCCTCTTCATAGGAGGCAGCTCGCACCAAGACGAACTCTTCAGAGAACAGAGGCTCATTGTCGACGTAAACAGAGCACCTCATAAGGATTCTGACTACGTACCAAAATTGAGCGTTCATTTCTTGAATCTCCCATCTGTCAGCAGCTTCATCGCTGTTTTGGCTGCGCGGTCCCCGTTCTTTGCTGCAGCCTCGATGACTTTGATCGTAGAATCCCTGAATTGGCCTGGGAATACAGAGTTATTCCCCTTTTGAGATACTGCGAAATATACTCCTCAGCCGTCAACTCATCTGCTTCTATTGGCCCTTGGTCGCCATGCATGAGAGCCAAACCGGCCAGCGGCAAGATAAGAACGGATGTTCATCGGTCCATTGCACTGCCTTATCTATCGGAGATGTCGCCTTCAGCCACGCATTTCCCAGATTCTTAAGAACAGAGGACCACATGATACGCGGAACTACTACGTAGTCCAATTTCGCAGTGACACAAGCGTCATACTTGCAGGGAGCCGCTTTCTGCTGTTGCGCCAACAACGACAGCGCCGCACACTGCTTTCTACTTTTCCGTTCGCCCCACACTCTCTGCAATCACAACGACTGGTGTGTACTCGCCGGCAGCTACACCGCGACGTAGAGTTCCGGTGACCACCACGTTCTGATTTGCCAACGCGTACGCCGCCCTCTCCCGCTTGGGACCGTCCGCACCTTCGAAGAACATTCGTAGGTCTTTTGTAGCCTTGCAGTCAGCGGCTTCAGAGGAGTTGCACGGTATGTTGATGGTGCGCTTCAGCTTTAGGAGCAGAATCGTAACATGAGCGTCCCGGGATTTGTCCTCGCCATATCCGGGCGGCCCATAAGTATGGAGGATCACAAGTTTCCCGCGCAGGGTAATCAGTTCCTTCTCTGGGAGAAGATCGGTACCTGTCTGGGCAAATCCCGGGTTACACGCGAGCACCACGCCAACCAACAAAACCAAGAAACTACGGTGCAGGTACGATTGTAACCGTTCCTTTTTCATTGAATCCCTCCGCTTGACCTATCGCATGTTCGAAAGTACTGAATTGCCCTGGAGTTAAGTCCGACAGCTTTGTTGTTGTAGGAACACCGACCGTGCTCCCCACCTGATTCGCGTATGCAACTGGGTCGTTGTTGTCCGATGCTGGAGCATAGTGGGTAAAAGTGTCCGCTATCGAGCTACCCATGTAATTGTTGTCGAGTGATTGCGTCAGAGCATTCCACCCCGCTGCTTCGTTTGAATAAATTGCAAATCCTTTGTCTTGACCGATGGCTCCATATTTTGTGGTTTTGAGATTGCCTGGATTGTTGTCCCGGAAAGGATGGTTCCCGTGCCGGATTTCCTTCGACCCATCTGCGCGCTTAATCGTTACGGTCTTTCCTTTTGCAGTTGCAGTCTCTTTCTTTGGTTTCGCCTTCTTCTGTTGCGCCGCAAGCTGCTGTTCTGTCTGGCCGTTGCCCTGCTGCTGTCCAGGTGGCGGCCCATCTAATCTGTTATCGTTGGTGGCAGTAGTATTGGTTACGTCTGCCCTGTCTCCGGTCTCATGCCCATCCAAGTCGGCGAACGACTCCGGATCGTCGGCCACCATGGAGTAGAGATTCAGCGTCTGCGGATTCGTCAAATTGGCGTAAGGGACGGGTACCGGCACAGCAGACCAGTCCGAGCTCAACCAGCGGCCATAGCGCCATGAATAATACCGCGCGCCAAAGTCGTCGTTCTGCGTCTCCGTGTCTCGCTCTTTGCCTTCAAACTTGTAGCTCTGCGAGCAAATCGAAGTATAAGCCAGTTCGGCGCCGAAGGGAGTAAAGTCACCGTCATAACAGAGAGTCCCGTCCACTTGCACCATCACTCGCGAGCTGCCGAGCAGGTCCTGGGCATAGTACAGCGGGTTGCTTGACGCGGGCAATACGGCTATCCGTCTGCCGCCGAAGAATACATATTCGTTGAGTGTATTTCCGCCAGAGTCGGTTTCGGCCAGAATCTCTCCACCTGAGCCGTACCAGTAGAACTCGCCGCCGCCCTTAGAGACTCGGCGTCCGTCTCCGTCGTAGGCGTAGGCTACTCCCGCAGCGGTCGTCATCTGGTTTTCGCCGTTCCATGTGTAATTGTAATTGCCATCGTTCAGAGTATTGCCGACCGCATCATAGGTCATAGCGGAGAGGTGATTGTTGCCATCAGCACCAACGCTAGGAAGCGTGGTCTGGGTACACGCGTTGTAGTTTGGCGTCCAGCCGGACTGGTTGAGCAGGTTGCCCCATGGGTCGTAGGAGTACTGATATCCCCAGCAAGAGTTGCTATCGGGTATCGTCGTGCCTGCCGAAATTATACGGTTCACCTGATCATAGTTAAATACCTGCGAACGGTTGGGATTGAGATTGTTGGTGATGCTGCTCACATGCCCTGCATTGCCTCCATAAACCGGATCTACAAAATTATAGGAGACATCCATGGCGGCGCCCGCCGAGGACGACGCCGTGATCTCGTTCGGCTGCAAGCGGTTGTTATAGCTCTCAGAGATATTGAACCCGCTAGATGAACAGCTCTGCCCAATGCTCATTGCATAAATGCTGCCTTGGGGCGTATAGCAAACGGCGCCAGGTGTGCAACTCGTGCCGCTGGGAGGTGCTTGCCAGCCAGTAGCGTAGGTTATGCCGTTAGAACCGTCGGCGGCGGTGCTGGGCCGGTCGGCGCCGTCGTAGGTGTAATTGACCGTTCGTCCAGTCGGATAGACCAGTTGCGTCACGTTACCGGCAAGGTCGAGATAGTATGTTGCCGCCATGATCACGTTAGAGGGAGAGCTGTTGTTTATGCGCAGCTCTTGATGGATACTGCGGGAATTTCCAGGATCAACCTGATAGGCCCATGACTCAGAACCAGCGGCGTCGGTCATTCCCGTACGATGGCCGATGTTCTGGCAGGCGCTCAGATTCAGGCAACTCGATCCGTCGTACGTAAAAGACAATGACGGATCGCCGTTCGAGTAGCTGACCCCGGTTACCCGGTGTAGCGGATCGTAAAAATAGGAGGTTGTGACAGGAGATTGGCGAGAATCTGTCCTTGAGCCGACGGTGTTGTCAGGATTGTAGGAGTAGCTGATGGCGCTCGTTTCGGGATTGCTGGAGCTTGTCATTCGCGACAGCGAATCGAAGTTGAACATTCGCGTGCGAGAACCGTTCTGAACAACTTGCGTAAGATTGCCGAGAACATCGTTGGTGTACGCTGTGGCCCAGACCGGATCGTTAGAACCTGGGCAACCGCTCGAGGCAACCGTCGCCCCGATAGCATTTGGTTCATCTACTTCGACAAGCTGGCCAAGAGCATTTACGCGGCTGCGGCGCCATCTTCTGGTCGGATCAGTAACCAGCGTACTGGGAAAACAGTAGGCTGTACTTAGAGTCGAGTTGTCAGGATAGGTCTCGCCGATCTTGCGGCTGAGTGGATCGTAGCTGTAGGTAGTGATGCCTGGACTGCTTGTCGCGTCGGCACCTCCGCGATAAGGATTTGAAACAGTATGAACTCGTCCTAACCCGTCGTAGGTTGTGTCGGTGTAAACCGTTCCTTGAGGATCGGAAGTGAGTTGTGTTTGAGTCAGGCGCCCAAAGCCGTCAAACACGTTGGTCTGGTACCTGCTCAGTGACGAATTAATACTGGTTTGTAGTGTTGCCGTAAAGGGGTAGGAGCTTTCCTGGCGAGTAATGATGTCCTGGCCGCCATCAGGACGTGTGACCCCCGAAAGCCGCCACATGGAGTCGTAGCCATATCCAGTTGTGAGCTGGTTGGGGTCAGTCACGGATGTAACCAAGCCCGTAACGAAGTCATACCCCTTCGTTGTCGGCTGCCCTAGGGCATTCGTAATTGTAGTTGGATAAGCTCCCCAATACGTCATGGAATATGCATACGTTGTCGTGTTCCCGCACGGGTCAGCGGAGGTGTGCAATGTGCCGGAGTTGAAGTAGGTCATCGTGCTGATGAGGTAAGAACCTGACCCGCCAGACTTGCCATTTGGACACATGAAAGTTCCGGAGTTCAGCCACCGCAGGATGGACGTATTGTTGCCGCGGTACGTTCCCATAGATGCATAAAATTGATTCGACGAAGTCAATCCGGAGGCGGCCAACGCCGTCTCGTCGTAATTGTACTGAGTCAGAGACGCCTGGCCCCCTGCACCATTGTTGACCTGCACGGTATATGGCAAAGTCAACACATTGCTGGCGAGATACGAGGAGGCGTTGGGACCGCTGAAAGCCATATATTTGTTATTCGTAGTCCGAAGCAGAGGGCCAGGCGAGCCGTAGCCGAAGTCATAGTCGTTCTGGCTCAAGAGCACACCGTAGATAACGCTCGGTGTGGGCCCATTCCCGGTCCCTATAATTGGAACACCAGTGGTGTCATAGCCCTTCCAGACCTGGGAGACTTGGCCGCTAGGCATGTCGGTAGTGGTGATAGTTTGGGGAACTACATTCATTGCCGTTAGGCTGTTGAACGGATCGGCTGTATAGGTATACGTTGTCGCCGTTTTTTTGAGAACGTTCCCCCCTGTATACGGGCCGCTGTATTGGTCCACCTCCGTTTCGTACACGGAGCAGATGGCATTCCCTAGCTGCGTTTCGGTATGCACGGTATCGTTGTTCGCAGGATCTGTGACGACTGTTTGCATAGACCCGAGAGTAGGGGTATTTGGGTACACAGTATAGCTCCACCTATGGGCGCCAGTTTGGTCGTTCACCGTTCGGGAAGTGACCGGGCGACCGTAGGGGTACAGATCGGTAGGAACCCCTGTCGGAGAAGTGTAATATGACCCCACACAGGTGCCGGACGAGGTGGTCCAAGTGTAAGATATTGTTCCACCTGTTGGAAGTGTGATACTCGAAAGAGCACCAGTGGTATCAAATTCAAAAATCCACGCTGTGCCATTCGGCAACACGATGCTCTGAATCTGAGTAGTCGTGCTCGAAGTAGGCTGGCAGAGCCCAGTGCAATTCGGAGCCGTAAAGGAAATAGGAAATTGGGCATAACAAACGGTGAATTGAGATGTGCCGCCGTACGGTCCGGGCGGGGACCAGAGGTAGGCACTAACGGTCGGAAGCAAACCCTTGCAGCCCTGACTTGTAGTCGGAGTTGCCCACCCTGAAGAAAAGAGAGGAATTACACGCCCTAGGGTATCGGTCCAGCTGACTGGATTTCCCGCCGCGTTGACCGTCGTGGTCATTGAGTTGCCATTGGTATCCTGGATCGACGCGGGCTGCCACCCGCTTATGTTGTATATAGTGCCCTGGCGGTCCCACAGGGTACCGGCTTCCGGATTGCTTGAGTTGGGCTCAAAGCGATAGCCAGTTGCGTCCTTTGACATCCAAAAGTCCGGATAGGTATTTACATAATCCAGCTGGTGGGATGCGCCATCAGCTTCAACCACGCTGTAGTTACTGCTGACCGTTGGTTGGTTAATTGAAGGGACATCCGGGACAATGGCAAGCGCAGTCCAGTTGAGAGATCCCCTATATTCGACGTTATACCCATAGGTTGAGCACTGTTTGTTAACTGGGTTGCATGTTGCCCATGGTTGAAACGTTGGGTTGTTGTAAACTAATGAGAAACCGAGATGAAGCTTGTCGCCACGCTGTGGATAAGAAATGAGGGGAATATGGAGGGATAAATTGCCGTTGACCATGCTGATAGAGTCGATGTCGCCGCCATGATATGCCCCATACGGCTTCATACCCTGTTCCAAGCCCGATAGGTCTTGGGCATATCCAGAAACAAGACCTAGGATGAACAAGGATATCAACAGTGCGAGAACACAGCGCAACTGATGGAGCCGTCCCACCTGCTGCTTGGCGAGTCTAGGCGCATTCGATTCGGTCCTACTATTTGATGCAAACGGCACCGCGACCTGCAAGTAAATCATAAGTCCCCCCCCAACGATGAAAAGTACAAGCAGTGGATCGATGGAACCCATTTAATGTTTTGGCATGCGCGTTAAGCCCCTACCTCTCATTCGTTACTGACAGGGCGGTGGGCCTGATGACTGACTTGTAACCATGAACCCTTCTGGCGAACTCGACTCAGTTCCGACTGTAACGATGACCGGAACCAGCTGATTAGGGGGAATCCCCATTGGCACTCCCGCTGTGATCGAGTTTGCGCTCCAAGCAGCGATTGCTGCATTGAGCCCATAGATGGTGACCGATCCTAGCGTTGACCCGAAATTCGTCCCGGTGATGGTCACAAACGTCGAACCTGCGGGGCCACTTGAGGGCGTTAATCCCGATATGGCCGGAGGCGGAGGCAGAACGACGACGCTTTGCGTGACTTCGGGTGCCGCCGCGTAATTGGCATTACCAGCCTGGTCCGCTGCCACTACAACCGTGCCCACGCCTGTGATCGTCAGCGTGTTGCCAGTGATCGATCCCGGGCCGGAGACAATGCTGAAGGTCACCGTATTGCCTGAACCACCGCCCGTAGCCGACAACGCTATAGGCGAGACGCCGTAGAAGACCGGCGACGAGGGCGCTGTGAAGTTAATCGTCTGCGATCCATCGTTAACGACAACGCTTTGCGTGACTTGCGGAGCCGCTGCGTAGGTAGAATTACCAGCTTGGTTCGCGGCTACCACAACCGTGCCCACGCCTGTGATCGTCAGCGTGTTGCCGCTGATCGATCCCGGACCAGAGACGGTGCTGAAGATAACCGCATTGCCTGAACCACCACCGGTAGCCGACAACGCAATAGGCGAGACGCCATACAAAACCGGCGACGAGGGTGCCGTGAAGTTGATCGTCTGAGATCCGACGTTTACGACGACACTTTGTGTGACTTCGGGTGCCGCCGTGTAATTGGCATTACCAGCCTGGTCCGCTGCCACTACAACCGTGCCCACGCCTGTGATCGTCAGCGTGTTGCCGCTGATCGATCCCGGACCAGAGACGGTGCTGAAGATAACCGCATTGCCTGAACCACCACCGGTAGCCGACAACGCAATAGGCGAGACGCCATACAAAACCGGCGACGAGGGTGCCGTGAAGTTGATCGTCTGCGATCCATCGTTAACGACGACACTTTGTGTGACTTCGGGTGCTGCCGTGTAATTGGCATTGCCAGCCTGGTCCCCAGCCACTACAACCGTGCCCACGCCTGTGATCGTCAGCGTATTGCCGCTGATCGACCCAGGGCCAGAGATGATGCTGAAGGTAACCGCATTGCCTGAACCGCCGCCCGTCGCCGGCAAAGCAATGGGCGAGACGCCGTACAGAACCGGCGACGAGGGTGCCGGGAAGTTGATCGTCTGGGCGGCTTGGCTTACTGTCTGTGTAATCGCACTCGAACTGACTGCATTGTAGTTCGTGTTTCCGGGCCAGCCAGCGGTAATGGCATTGGATCCGGCTGGCAACGCATTGGTCGAAAATGTCGCCGTGGTGCCGCTGATCGCGCCAGTGCCGATGGCACCGCCGCCGTCATAGAAAGTGATCATGCCAGTGGGGCCGCTGGAGACGGTAGCCGTGAACGTCACTGAAGTACCGTAGACTGACGGGGTGCCGGAGGTTGTTACGCTGAGGGTTGGAGTCGCGGCAATCACGACAACACTCTGCGTGACTTGTGCTGCTGCGGCGTAGTCGGTATTGCCAGCTTGGTTCGCAGCTACTACCACAGTACCTACGCCGGTAATCGTTAAGGCGCTGCCAGTGATTGATCCCGGACCAGAGACAATGCTAAAGGTTACCGCATTGCCTGAACCCCCGCCACTCGCCGACAATGCAATGGGGGAAACTCCGTAGGTTACCGGCGACGAAGGTGTCGCGAAGTTGATCGTTTGCGTAATCTGATTGACGGTCTCCGTCAATATCGCACTGGTAGAAGACTCATAGACAATTGTGCCCACCTGACCGCCGTTGTAACGGGCGGTTAAAGTGTGCGATCCAACTGCTAGGGCACTAGTTGTGTACGTTACCTCGCCGCCGGATATATTCCCTGCTCCTAGCTCTGTAGACCCGTCGTAAAATACAATCTGTCCGGGCAAGTTGGCGCCGCCATCCACCATTGCTGTGAGAATGACAGAAGTACCATAAGTTGAAGGATTCAGGCTGGATGTAAGTGAAGTAGAGGTCGGTTCATATTGGTTACCTGGAGGGATATATTGAGGTTGCGCACCCTTTTGAGGTGCGGCGAACAATGCTGCTGGAGCAAGTACGGCTAAAGTACAAACCAGAAGAACCAAGATTCTTTTCATCTTTTTGTCCTATCACCGACGACGATGAATGCAACGCTATTTCGAAGCATGCGCGATGCAACCAAGCTTTTCGGCCACACGACGACTACCTACACCGCAAGACGTCTGTCCACGGCCAAGCCACTTATGGAAGGGTGGTCCTGCCCTTTTGCGAGATCGCGGGAGAACGGATAAGCGCACTAACTCGCTCGCAGTCGCAGGTTACTAACTGCCCAGCTACAAAAGATTGTTTAACTTAACTATCGTGCATCAACTTTCGCTGCACGTACGGCTGTTACTCGTACCGGCGGGGATCCGGCACTCTCCTCACGGAGTTTCGTACTAAGAGTTTTTGGCTTTCTGGTTACAAGAGACACTCTGCACGAAAGCAAAATAAGTCGTCAAGAGAAAAATTGTTAATAATTAGTAAGGACATAACATATTGCTGCCCACGTTAGAATTCATTGGCTTTCGGCAGCCTGCGCTGATACTGTTCTTCGCATCATGCAACCAACTCCTTTCAGCAGATTGTTATTTGTCGCGATCCTTAGTGCGGCGAGCATCTTTCCCTCAGTAACGTTCGCGGCGAAGAAATCGCACAAGTCGTCCGTGCGCTTCCTGGCTCGCGGCACTGCAATCTACAGCTCTTTTAGCGGCAGTCAGTCCGAGTATCTGGTTCAAATCCAAAGCTCGAAGCAGGCGCCATTTCTGGCGCGTCTGCTTTATCGTCGTCCTCTGCAGCATCCCGAGATTCCTGATGATCTGATTGACTCCGGTGGCCGTGTTTATCTGCGGCTAGTGCGGGCAGCAGAGTGTGACCAGAGTTATGAGACACTCTCTACGCGCTGGCTGCCTGGCGATGGCGGAGCGCTGCAGGCTCACGATGGGCTGCGGTTCATCTCTGCACATGCGATGCCAACGATTGCCGCCAGCGAGGAGTTGCCGTGTTACCAGCTTTCTCAACGCGAGATTCGCTGGAAGAGACACTACCAACGGGCAGAGTGAATTCTCTGCCAGCAAGTAAGGCGTCGGATTAGTACGATGGCTCCTCCGTCGGGGGGCCTCAGCAAAGACCGCGACAAAGACACGCCAGCTCTCATGGCTACGCTGTAAGGGAAAGCACAGATATGAACAGTTTGAGTATTGCTAGTTGCGTTGGCCTTGCGGCATCGATCATTGTGTTCTCGGGAAATTTGTTCATATCCGACATAACGCCTGAGCTTGTACTGTGCGAAGTAGGCTCTATAATCGCTGGAACTCTTATTTTCGCGGTAGCGATTGCGTTGGGTCGCGAATTCGAGGGGGCGTCCCACAATGACACACGATAACATCGACAGTCTGCTGAGCACAGACCCGCTTCCTGCTGTAGCAGGAAATGATCCGAAGTAAGGTGTCGTTTTGTGTGTACGGCAGCGTTTTTTTTGTCGCCGTGACATAGATCCTCTGGTGCAAACCCAGGGGCCACTTTGGGTAGCCTTTACTAAACGGAGGATTGGCAGAAGTTTATCGGGTGAGTAAAACCACAATCGACACGTTGTTGTCGAAATTGTGTTTGAAACAGCCCCAAGAACCACTAAGTTCAAAAGGCTATCCTCTATAGCCGACGAATCCGACGCTAGACAGGTGGCGCTCGGCCCACCATTAGGCTCCAGGGGGACATGCGAATTACACCAAAAGGACTCCCGGCCACACTTTCCAACCATAAAATGGCCGCTACGGATTACAACCGTAACTTGGCCGTTCTGGCCAAGTTATGGTTGCAGTGTCAGAGAGGCTTGTCATGATGCCATTAGCCCCATGTAGTCCGTCATCTTCGCCAGAATTTGATCCACGTCGGGTGCTGGCGCGGTTTGGGGTGCCGGACCGGCTGGTTTCGGATCGGGCATTTGAACCACCTCGACCGCAGCTTCCGCCGTTCCGGAAACATGGCCGATGGCCGCAGATTCATCCAAGGCGCCATAGCCCCGATCCTTCATCGCGTGCTTGATCTTGGCTGCGAGATCGTTTGCAATTCCTGCCGCCCGCGTGCGCGCCGCTGGGTGCTCTGCGAGGTCCTGGCGGGTAAAACTGGCGAGCCGCGAGTTTGTCTCCTGCGCGAGCGCCGTCAGCTCTTCGTCTTTGGTTACGTTCAACAGGGGAACGAGATTGGCGATCTCGGTCACGTTGCGGAGAGTGGACGTGTGCAAACGGGCCTTCGGTCGTTCCAATTGCGCAGCGAGGTGGGCGACCGCCTGCATGAGACGCGACCACAATTCGCACATGCCGCGCGTGAGGGACTGCTTCACTTGCTGGTCTATTTCGCGCGCGACGCGAGCCTTCTCCTCCGCGCCAAGCGTGACCCGGAAATCCTCGCCGCAGGGTATGGGGAGGATGTCGGTCGTAAGGTCAAACTTCTCAGTGAGCTTCGACCAGTCCGGGTAATCGCTGTCACGGTACAGAAGGCCAAGGCTGCTGCGGGCCTGTTCGCGATAGGACGGATAAGCGTCGAGAAACTCTCTCACTAGCTGTCCGTATCCGGTCTTGAATTCACTCATCTGGTTGGTGAACTCGAAATAGAGATGGGACGGGAGCAACCGGTAACCTTCGTCCGTCCATGGCAGGGTCACCTTGTAGAAGTACTGGCGGATCTGACCTGCGAGTGTGCGCAATTCCTCCAGCTTTTCGGCCTGATCAAGCAAGTGCTTGTTGTAGCGGCCAGCGTTCGTGTTTGCTTCGTGGGACTGTGCTACTTCCTCGGACACACGCTTGTCGTGCTTGCGTGCGGTCCACATCGTGATATGGAGACAGATCAACATGGCTTTGTCGGAAATCATTTCGTTTCATGCTCCAGGCGTAGCCCAGGATTGGCCAGGCTACGCGAGTAAGTCGCTGCGGGTGACAGCACATTGGATGGACTCAGAGTGGTTAGAATGGCTGACGAAAAGAAAGCTTCGCTTATTCGGCTTGTGGTAACCAAACTGGCCGCTTCGTAGTTGGCTGTTGCGGCCTAACAGCATTCAGTCGATAATCAACTCACCTTCATCCCAAGGAGCATACAATTGGCACGTTTCGCTGTGCGAGTTGAGTTGTTCGGGCGGGCAGGTGAGGATGACTATGAAAGTCTTCATGGGGAGATGCAGGACAATGGCTATTACCGAGTGATCGAGTCGGGCAAGGGAGAGTGGTACCATCTTCCAACTGCAACGTACGATCACACGTCCAGCAGCCAATCACGTTCTGATGTCTGCGATGAAGTCTGGAAGATCGCGAAGTCAGTATGGAATGATCCGGGGATTTTGATTACCGAGGTTAACGGTATGGTCTGGCAGGGACTCAGGAAAGCGAGTTCTCAGGAGGTCAAAGCGGCGACTGCCTAGCACGCGCAAGTCCAGGAGAGCCACCACGGGGTGGCTCTCCTCGTTTTCGGTAACGCTGGGGTATTCTGACTCTATGGCACGTATGACTAGCAGTGAACGGAGAGCCTTTTATCTTCGCTCGCTTGAGGATCACAGGCACCTCCTTCGGGACGCATTGACCGCTATGGGAAATGGTGATTTGATCGCGGCCCTCAACGTTGCGATTCGGATTCGGGTGTTAGTTCATGAGAGCGGCAGTAGCACTCCGCTGTTGAAGCAAATACGTCCCGACTATCTAGCGCTCGGCATTCGAACAATGGCGACACCGAAGCCAGAGGAGTATTCTCGCTTTTCAAGCCGTATAACGCTGATGCATCTCCCCTTTGGGGTCTCATTCTCACTCACCGAGCCTCACATCTTCCTGAAGTTAGACCCTGACATGAGCGGGCATGTGACGCGCAGCCTTGGGGATTGGTGGAGTAAGCCTGTGCTGAAGGTTCCAGGTTGTTCGGCTCTTTCGCGTCGGGAGGTCGTCCTTGGCGTAGCTGACAAGGAAGGTGCTCATGCCGACGACAACATGAGCGAAAACTACCGAAGGGTCCTCGAAAGCGAGCCTCTGAAGTTCAACGACGGAACCTTTGATCTTCCCACGGTGAATGTCACACGATTCACTGTGGGGGCTGCTGGTATTGAACTCTTGAAGATGTTGGACAATACCTTTGCGAAACCAGAAAGCCAGAAGATTGGGCTTCCCAATCAGTAATGGGATCTAACGACAAGAAAAGCCACCCTTCACGCAGGCTGTTACGAAACTCCGAACCGTGTACATTAGTGTGATTCGGTTGCGCTGCTGAACCCAACATCTAGTATGTCGAGCAGCGAATTTCTTTGTTTCGTAACAGCCTGCACTCGAACGGCTCTTTTTTACAGTGCGATGCTTTATGCCGAGGGCCTTCTTCACCGGACGGATCTGGCCAGCTTGCTGGAGGTGCCGCGCGAAGCCGCTAAGGAAATCACCTCTGCCATTCCCAGCCCGCATCGGGAATAGTGGCCGCCGCCGAGCATGGGGCTGTACGCTTCAGAAGAGTCTGCTGCAGTGGATTGGCATCGTATGGCGCAATCCATTGCGCCCAGCCAAGCCTACCGCAACAAATCGCCGTGCGTAACAGCAAACTGCGTGAATTCCGGAGTGGTGGCGATGGCCCGGTCGCGGAGCAGCGCATCGCGCATGGACAACACCTGCAGCTCGTCGGGAAGGCGCTCAAGGTAGAGCTTAGCCTTCGCAATCGAGCTGTCCGTGATGCGGCGGCCGAGTGCGGTGGCAATGGCGATCTGGGCCGAGGGATCGCTGGGCAAAGGGGCGCCGGTGGGATTCAGGAGAATCTCGTCGATCGAAGGCAGAGCGTAGAAGAGGTTGAGGAAGCCAATGAACTCCGCTGCGACGCCGTCGCCGACGGCACCCTGGATGAGGTGCCTGAGCAGCATCTCGTAGACGTCCGCGGAGATGGTGGCCTTCCTGGCGTCGATTCCGTCCATCGCCCTGGACACCATCTCCCAGGAGCGCGGCGTCGGCCAGGCGTTGACACCCGACCGCACGGCAGAGTCGTGCAACAACTCCGTCCGGAAGCGAAGAAACGCGATTATTTCCGGCCTGATCCCTGCCTTGCCAGCCCAGATGCACCACTCGCCAAGATCGGGTTCCAGCGTGAGATGCAGGAAGCGGTTGAGCAAAGGGCGAGGCATGGAGTAGC
>CAZLJQ010000034.1:0-57059 GCA_964559875.1 uncultured Acidobacteriaceae bacterium | reverse complement strand
AATCTGAGCACCGTTTCGAAACTCTATTCAGAACCCCACGTTTCGTAACAGTCTGGAGAGATGGGGTTCGCTGCAGCTAACACAGTTCTTTCAACTGAGGGATGCAGCCTTCTTAATCACGCATAACTCGTAGGCCTGTCCTGTAACACCCAGCGTTCAATTCCTATCCCATCCCCACAGTTGGCAATATTTCCAGCATTCCCCTCGCCGAGGTGCACCATCACTTCAACGTCGTCCCGCGTCGTCGCAAGCACGGTTAACACGTCCCTGGCGGAGCCGAAGTATTGAGTTTTCGCCAAGCCATAGATTCGTAGCCTTGTGTTGTACGCCGCCTTGTAGGTCTTATGAACCCAATCGATACCGGGTCCGCAATTGCGCGAGAGACGGATGGCTCTTATCCCGAAACGGCGCGCTACCCTTATGGCAGCCGCTCCAATTGCCCACTCCGTGTGTACGTGCTGATGAGAATCCAAATGCGTCGGGCGAATTCCCCGATCCATACATGTCTGAATCTGTGCCGCAAACTCCACCTCAACGGCGCGCATTTCTTCCCGCAATATACGAAATAGAGTCTGCCGGGGGCGAAACAATCCCATCTTGTCGCAGAACAGCGGCAAGCGTTGGATGGGGCCTGACAGCGGCCGTCCCTCAGTCAGGTTGAGGTGTACTCCAATCTTACCCAATAGGTTATGGCTGTTGGCTAACTCGCACGCCTCTTCAAAACTGGGCATGTTGGCCATCAACGTTGTGCTGGAGATCACACCTTTCTCAAACCCTTCCACGATCGCCCGATTGACTTCCGCACTCATCCCGAAGTCGTCGGCATTTACGATGATTCTGCGTGGTCTCATGGAATTGAGCATCTCCACCTTTCTACGCCGCGGTACGGTCCCGCACCTCTAGAACCTTACTCCCAACTTGTTCGCCGGAATCAAGAGCGCTACTGATCACGCTTTCCAGCCTGAGTGCGAGCGACGGGAAATCGTGGTGTTCTTCGACGTATCTCCGAGCACGCAATCCCATCTTCCACCTGTCTTCCATGGACATTGCTGCCAACTCCATGAGGGCCTGCGCAATGGCGACGGCATCCTCCGGAGCAACCGTAATACCGGCGGACGCTTCCGTAACGGGATCGTGGTTGGTGCTTGCGGCAAAGACCGTGGGACGCGCCGCCGCCATGTACTCGTGAAGCTTATTCGGACTCATTCCATATCGATACAGGCCGGTCTTCTTCGAGGTGAGAATGCACGCATCGGCATCCTGCAGTAGTTCGAAGACCTCCTGCTTTGCAACAGAGTCCTCAAATACTACGTTACTGAGGTTTTCTGCTTCAGCCCTCTTCCGCAGGCCAGCCTTGTCCGGGCCGTCTCCAATCAAACGAAAGCGAAAGTGACCAGGGGCCTTTTCGTTCAAAATCGTCGCTGCGTCCAAAACAGAGTCCAGGGAGTTGACCAGCCCGTGAGAGCCCGTGTACATCACCGTAAACACCTCTTGCACCATGGGTGGACGCGGATATGACATCATCTCCAAGTCAACTCCATTGGGAATCCAAGTGATGTCGGCCGCCCGCGCGCCTTTGGGAATCATGTACTCTGAAGCATGGGGGAGGAGAGTAACAATCTTATCCGCGTGGCGATACAGATAACGTTCAATCGCTCCGAATAACACCACCACTGGATGGTATGGCGGCATCCCCATATCAATCAGCGTCTGCGGCCACAGGTCGCGTATCTCTAAAACGAAGGGCACTCGATTGCGCCTAGCAATCCGTTCCGCGGCCAGAGCTGCAAACAACGTAAGTGACGACCCGACCACAATATCTGGCTTACGCAGTTTCCGGGTACCTAGCCCGAACCACAACTCCAGGGCGAACACCAGCATGTTCCATAGCCGCGTTACGTTATTGCGATAACCGGGAACCCACAACCAGAGAAACGGCACTTCGCCGCATTGCTCGAACGCGCAAAGTCTCCCGCTGATACAGTTCCGCTGCTTGCGCGTGTGATGATTGAAGCTTGCTCCGATAATGGTCACATCGTGGCCCTGTCGAATTAAATGCCGGGCAAGAGCGTAATGCCTTGTTCCCCCAGCTTCGGAGGGCGAAAGAGCATAGTGATTTACCAGCCAGATACGCATTTCAATGATGCCTCACAAATCGACGAATGAACCCGAACGTGCCTCATACCGCCCGTTGCGCAGGCCATTCAGCCGCCTCAGCTTCGACGTCTAATAACTGTCTGGTGCTTTTACCGCAATTCATCACAACGTCGATAATTGATAAGTTCGGAATGAACGCACCAAACATTTGCGGATAAGTTGGCGGGGAAAACGTAGAGTATATTGAAGTGATTCCGGCCTCTTCGAACTTTGAATCTTCCTGATACGCTTTGGCGCCAGTTCCAGAAAGATAAGTAGTAGCTCCCAGCGCAAGACAGATGTCCCTTAACAACTCCGTCTTGGAGCCCGAGACCTCTAACGCGCTCGCGCATACAAACCGCGCATTAAGACCGAGATAAGTGCAAATTGTCCGAATCAACGTAACGTTGAAGTCTGCAAGCGAGCTGGTGTCACCGCTTAAGCCTTTGTAGTGGGGCTGTAGCAGTGCAAATATTTCGTCGAAATATTGCGCCTTGCCATAGTTATTTCGAAGCATCGCCAGGTGACGACGCGCCCAACGATGGATGTTTGCAGTTCTTACTTCATTGATAAGCTGGCCGGCCCGGTTGGATGTAAGTACCGGGACAGTAAGCAGTGCTGGACCATTTGGCGTCTTGATCGAATTTCGATTCACAAAGCTGCCGCCTGGGTACATCACCATATCCAGGAACACGAATACATCTGCATGTGCGATTTTGTAAAAGTAGCCAAGCCACGGAATGTAGTTCGGCTGATGAATGGCAACAACCTTTCCTTTATCCGCCTTAACGCCCATGGTGAACTAGACCCGAATCAACTCCTCTGGTTCACCATTGGATGCGCATTACTTTGAAGGCATCGGCATAAAATATCCTCAGTTGCATTTTTGAGCGCGAGCTAGACTTCAGGAAAGCTGGCTGCGTTGCCTTTGTTATGCTGCGCTGCCAGTACCACACGAAACAGCATCGGCCGGCTCGCCGTCCCAGAGTGGCGGAGTTGGCACCGAGCTGCGGTTGCCGCTAAGCACATTCGCATAAACCTGTCGCAGAACCTCCCATGCCGCAGGCCAGTTGTATGCTTCTTCCACCGCCCTGTGGCCATTTGCGCCCATTCTCTTGCAGACATCTGGTTGGCCGAGCAAATCCATGATGGCCTCGGCGGCCTGCTCCGCATCGCAGGGATCAATGCAGATGCCACACTGCGCAGCCCCGATGATTCGCCTCAGGTTTGGAAAGTCAGAGGAGACAAGTGGGAGCGAAGACCACATATACTCAAATAGCTTCAGTGTGTTCTCTCCTGCATAGGTGTATGCGGGCACGGGCTGAAGCAGCAGGAGCCCAAGATCAGCCGTGGCCATGCGCTGATAGACCGCCTCCAAACTTTGATTCCCGAAGTACTTGACGTTCGGCGCTTTGCGAATTCGCGCTTCGTCTCCCGGATATGGGCAGGGCCCCATCAACTGTAATTCCACATTGCAGTTCTGCAGCGACTCCGCGATCTTTAACATTACCCCGAGGCCGCGTTCGTCACACAATCCACCTACATACAGCAGAACGCGCTTGCCGTTGGGGTTAGCTGGGGCGTGCTTCACCGGGATGAGCAGCGGATAGTTCGGCACCACGCTGACCGTCCGCCCGGCAAATGTCTTAGCCGAGTGGCGATCGGTCACAATCACGTGATCCCAAAGTGCGCTCGTCATTCGTTCGTAACGCGCGAAGGCTGCACGGGCAAATGGGCGCAGCGGTTCAGGGATCCATCGCATGGTTGGAATCTTGTCGGCATAGCATTCGCGAGGCTCGTAGATAACCTTCTTCCCTGCTAGCTTCAATAGGAGTCCTGCGGGAATCATGTCAGGATGCTGTAACACATAGATGTCGGCTGTCCGCCGCATCGCATGGCGATACATTTTCCATGGCAAACTCGTCATGCTCAAAAGGCGTCCCTTTGGTTTAGGCACAGCTACTATCGTGACGCCGGCCACCGTTTCATCGCGGTCGTGGCATACGATCTGTGTAACTCGAAATCCTTCCGCGACCTCTGCTTTGCAGGCTTTCTGGAAGAGACGGCCATCGTCGGGTGGGTATGTCGAAAGATGAACAATGTGGGCAGTTTTCATCAGAGGCTTGCCATCCTTACACAAACTAGAGTCTGCCATAAATCGCCATACCTGTGGCTGTCTCCACTATCGCAGAGAGAGTTCGCCGGCCTGCCGATTTAGTGGCACTATTGGGAACAAAGACAATGTCGTTGGGTTGCAGATTCATGTCAGGTGCTTTCGCGGATAGAATCTTTTTCAGCGAAATGGGTATCTCCTCTGGCTGGCCCTGTCCTGAATTGCGAATCAGTTTGGCTCTGTCGAGGGCGGCGGTAGGATTGGCGCCCTGCGCCATGGCAACCGCTTGGAGGATTGTCATGTGCGCATTTTCCATGATGAATCCACCCGGCAGTTTAACGTCTCCCGTTACGTACACCACTCCCGCTTTTGACACCACCACCGTGTCGCCCGGATACACCGGAATGTTGGCGTGATCAGCAGACTTGCCATCGTATGACAGGTTCACGACCTTTCGATCTTGAGGATCACTCCTGTGGGTAATCGCTACGATGTTTCCTGCTCGCGGAGTAGTGCCGCCCGCAGCAGAAATCGCGTCGAACAGGTTGCGCGTTCCCGGCAGAGGATAGATCCCCGGCTTCTGCACCTCGCCCAGCACCGAAATACCTTGCGAAGAAAATTCCTTTTCGAGCACAGAGACCCTGGGATCATTGAAGTATTCACCGTCGCCAAGCTTCTTCGCTATGAGGGTTTCTGCCTGCGACGTTGTCATTCCCCCAACCTTCAATGTGCCTGCAAGTGGCAAGGTAACTTCGCCGGCTGCGCTCACCCGAACTTGCTTGTCGTAATCAGGCGCGCCGTACACACTTACCTCCAGCAAGTCTCCGGATCCGATCAGCATCTCGGAACTAGGTGCTGCGCCGGCGCTAGGTTGTGCGCCCGCAGTCGAAGCGGTTGCCGTGAACTGCGACGGAGGAATTTCGTCGCTGCTCGCGCCCACTGGACCGCCTGCTTCCACACCTCGCATCCCGGTGCCGTTTTGACCGGGAGCAATCGGAGAAACCATCGGACTAATCCGGCCCGGCAATCTAGGATCTTGCACAGAGTTGGTTTGAGCCGTTGCGAGTGCCCCAAGCAGCACCGCTATAGCACTCAATTGCGCGACTTGTTTTGCCGTACTTGCGAAGGGACCCATAATTACCTCGATTTCCTTCCGGGTTTGCGAATAAACGACCTCACAGATTTGCCGCTTGCGCCGATCGAAGCAACCTCCGCAGAGACATTCATCTCCACACGATTTTGCTCATTCGCTTGCGCTGGCGGTTGTGAATGGAATGGGTTGAGCCGAAAACGTGGAATCAGAAATCTGGCGTCCAACACCTGGAATTTCGTACTTTGATTGATCGTGTGAATTCCAATACTCCCGGGAACCCAGCTGGGAGTGATGCGTGTCAGCGGCGTCTCCCAGTAATCCGTCTCCGAGAGAACATTCACCTTATTTAGTTGAATCGCGTATCCGTACGTCCTCGAACAATCCTGCCCGGGACGTATCAGTGCTCCATCCTTGAAGTAAAGACGGCCGGCGGGGCGGGCGCAACGAGGGTCTGAAACAATCGGGTTCTTTGGATGCGCCGTCCACGGACCTAGCGGTGAATCGGCGAAGTACAGAAACAACGCAACGTCAGGTGAGACTTGATCCTGCATGCCTGCGCTGAACAGCCACCATTTGCCTTGATATTCCAAAAGCGTGGAGTCAACCGCTGCAACGTCCTTAATCAGAATTGCTTCGCGAGACCATGAATATGGGAAGTCAACGGCTTTGTACATCTCAATCGTCCGGTTCTGTCGCGTCTCAGGAATCATGTGGATTTCGCCTTGCCACTCAAACAGGAACGGGTACGAAAGATGGTATTCGCATTCCAGCGCCACCCTTGGCTCGCCGAGATTGCCTGCGTCGTCCACTTCGCAACAGGAAATCACGCCTTTCCTGGTCGCAAACGGGTAATCCTCGAAAAACAGATAGGTGCGCCCGTTCTTCTCGATCAGAAACGGATCCGCATAGAAACGATCTCTGGGCGGCTGAATACCCCCGGAACCTCCCGCGCTTGCAACCCTCCTCGGCACTGAACCCGCTTGCAGGACAATTCTCCACTGCTCCCGATACAGACGCTTTCGAAGCTCATGCCGGAAGGTTCGCATCGCCAGCCGCATCAGGAATCCAGCCATGCGCGCGTTCCCCAACATACGCTCGCGTTCGACGGTACTCATGGCAGGAACAGAGGTTACCTCCAACTCTCCCGTAGGCAAGCTTGGAAGATGAGAAAGTGTTCCGACAAGAAACTCTGCGAGATTCCAGCAGGACTCGTTCTGATTCCGTGCGAGCGACAACAAATTAGTAATTCCGCGGAAAGGGTAGAGAATTCGAGTGTGCTTCCCGCTCCGCTCAATCACTCGCGGTCCATGGGTAACAACTGGGTTGCCATCGTAAATATCCCAAAATTGTTCTGGAACAACGCTGGCTTCTTTTCCGCCTCTCTTCCTCAGCGACCAGGCCCCCAATCGTGCGCACTCCATCGCTTCGGGAGGCAGTTCGCCGTGGCCCAGATGCAGAAGCAGATCAGGCTTGGCTTCTTTGATCGATGCCAGATCGTCACTCGTCAGCCTGTTGGCCAAGTTGAGCCGGAGCACGGCTGGGGTCCAGTGGCCACTGCTCAACAGCGGGCTGCAGTCCTGAATTCGCAGGGCATCGTTTGCAGGCGGGTGAATCCATCGATCGATCGCCGTCCAGAGCCTGAACAAAACAGGCGCACGATTCGCTCGCGCGGCCAGCTCCGAATCCTGATCCAACACCACAAGGCAAAGGTCGATCGCTTCGGAGCTATACAACTTCCGGAGGAGGTAGCAGATCCATTCAGGCGCCTGGCAGGAGTTCAGTACTACTCCCAGCCGCAGGAGCCCCCGAGGCGGTAAACTTTCGCGAGTTGAAACATCAGTTTCCACCGGTGGGTTATTCAGCTTGGCCGCTCTCAAGAGACTGCTCATTCTTCCCCACAACATGCAGGGCGATGATTGGCAACGCCCAGACAAACCAGAATGCCTTGCGCCAAAGAATGTCGAGAGATAAACCCGCCACCAGCATGGCCCAGCACGCCGCCTCCAATGCGATGATTCGAGTAGGAGCCAGTAAGCTGCGTGCGGGACGGGAAAACTCCTTCAAATGCGAACCCACGGCGGCAAACAAGGCCAGGATTCCCAAAAGGCCAAGCTCAACCGAAGTTGCAAGATAGATGTTGTGGGCAACGCGTTTTTCTCCCGAGAAGAAACGCGCCGTTCCAGCAAACTTCTGATACGCGCTGGGGAAGTTGTCCAGTCCCGCGCCGAACGCCCAATACTTTGTCAGGGAATGCAGCCCTGCTTCCCATATATCCAGACGTCCCGAAACTCTGTCGTGCGATACATCGTGTACGCGCTCATAAAACATCGATGGCATCGACCACAGCGCGACACCGAGAATGGCTATCGGCAGCAGCAATCGCCAGTTCAGGCGCAGACGAACCACAAACACCAGCACGATTACTGCCGCGGCGGCCAGCATGCCACGCGACATCGAAAGAAAGATGGCAGCAGCCATTGCGCCGATGCTGGCAAGGTTAAACGCCCGGCGCCACCAACTGCGATTTGCAAAGACCTCGCCGAGGGCCAGCGATAACGGCAGCAGCAACGTGGCGGCAAAAAAGTTCGGATCTGCCTGCGCTGAACCATCCGCCAGCGAGGCGCGCCCAATCGCACTCCCCGATGCGTGAAAAAGATAGATCGCAAACATTGCGGCGCTACATCCGCCGAGGATGGTCAGCAATGTGACTCGCGAAAGCTCCTTGTCTGTGATCCGCACCGAAACCACGGCCAAGTAGAGCAGCCAGAGTCCGATTGCCGTTGGAAGCCGGCCAAACGCGGCCTCCTGATCCAGTGCCCAAAGCGTAGACGCCGCACCCCAGAGCATGAACAAACTCCAGAACAAGGCTGTTCGCGGAGGCTTCACCATGCGGCCACGCAACCATCCCACACTCGGAAGCAGGATCAGTGTCGCAATACCTACATACCTCAGCAGAGTAGCGCTCGGACCGGAGCCGCTTCCTGTCCCCGTCATTGGCTCAAAGGGAATCAGAAACGCAAACAGTCCCAATGTTACTTCGATAGGCCACACAAGCAGCATTAAGAAGGCCAGCGCAGCCGCCACAATCAGCCATTGCTCCAATGCAATCGTCAGTCCCAGGGCACATGCGGCGATCACCAAGGCAACCGGCAGAAACACGGCGCGCCAGTTGTCCGCCGCAAAAAACGATTGCGATTCCTGAACAGAAGAAAACGTGTTGAGGGATTGCGCCATTACTTACACCATTCGTTCGCGGGACAATTCTTAGATCGCAGCTCTAAGGCAGATGGATCGATACACCTGAAGCACAGATTCTGCATTCTTCTCAGCTGAATGCTTTTGGAGGATTTCCCGTCGAGCAGCTTGCGCTAGACTCTCCCGCAGCTCTGGCTTCTCGAAAAGCTCCATGCAAGCTCCACCAAGCGCCTCGGGAGTCCCTGAAGGAACCAGAATTCCAGTTCTTCCATGCTCCATCACTTCGGGAATACCGCCCACATTTCGCGAAACCACCGCGACCCCCAGGGCCATCGCTTCCAGTATCACCATGGGCACGCCCTCGTGGTCGGAACACATAAGCAATACGTCCATCGCGCGCAAAACGTCGTAGACATCGCTGCGATCGCCCAGCAGAAGCACGCGCTCTTCGAGTCCTGCATTCGCAACCAGCTGCCGCAGCCACTTCTCCAACCGGCCTCTGCCCGCAACTACAAATTTTGCATTCGGTATTCTCTCCGCGAGATGAGCTGCGGTCGAGACGAATAAGTCAACCCGCTTGATTCGTTCCAGTCGAGCCGCCAGCCCGACTACAAAACTATCCCCTGAAATTCCAAGCCGCTGCTTCGCTTCTACCGGAGTGAGCCTGGAAGTAGTCCGCTCCAGATCAATGCCGTTGCGGAGAACCATCACTTTCTTTGGGTTCGCGTGCTTGCTCCAATATTCACCCAGATCGGAACTTACGCCGATAATTTGGTCCGGCGTATACCTCGCTGCCATCCGATCTACGGCCAGCACGCACCAATGCTTCAAGTTGCGAATAACCGAATAGGGCTCCGGAATTCCATGCTCAGTTCGTACCAAGTAAGGAACCTTACATAGATACGACACGGCCAGAGCGATGATGTTCTCCTTGTAACAATGCGAGTGCAGGATCTGAACCTTCCGGCTCCTTACAAACTGCGAGCATTCGGAAATGAGCTGCGGAAAACTCTTATTCTGCTCACTTGCAACGTACACATCTGCCCCGGCGCTGCGCAGCTCTCGCGCCAGTCGATTGTCGTAGAGTACGATTGCGTGGAGATCAACCTCCGGATTCTTTGCCAGCCATCTCACCAGGGTCGCTACCTGCGCTTCCGCCCCAGCCCAATCACTCCCCGCAACCACATGGCAGACAGAAATGCGATCTCTCCTCCGCTGCAGTTGTAATCTGCTATCGCGCAGCTCTTCCGTTTCCGCAACGTCAATTGCGTTCTGCTTGCTCGGAAACTTGAGTGAGGTCTGCATCATCTGAACTGGCTCAGGTGCGACAACAACTAAGCGAGAAACCTGCCGACCAATGGCAGGCGAAGAATCTCCGGAAAGGTATCCCCGATCCTGAGTTGCTTCCTCACCAGCCACAACACCAGGACCGAATCGGCCAAGGTCAGGATCATGGCAACGTAGAAATTGCAGTGTGCGACAAGTTGGATGGCAGAAAGTGCAATAAAGTTCGAGCCAAGCACTAGGAAGTATGGTGCGTATCGCATCTCAAAGAAGCTAATTCCGCTGCCGCGCCGCAACCCGAGCTGCCGGAGAAGACATGACAGAATTAATCCAGCAGAGGTGCCCACAGCCGCGCCAATTGCTCCGTAATGTGGGATCAGCAACAGATTCAACAAGACACTCGCGATCGGTGAGACTATGTTCAGGATCACCATCAACCGGACTCGTCCCATGGCCTTCAGCATGACGGCGTTAGACCCGAAAATCGCATACACGAAGTTGCCGACCGAAAGAATTGCCATGATCGGAGCTGACACCGCGTAGCGCGTGCCATAAAGAAACATAGTGAACGGTTGCGCGAAGCTTGAGGTAGCGACAAAGATCGGAAATGCCAGCACGCCCATCCAGAGGGCGCTATGCCAGAAGAGATGGTTCATGCCCTTCGCATCGCCTTGCGCAAACAACCTCGATGCTGACGGCATAAACAGCGGGGTGAACGCCGCCTGAATTACCGTACTCAATACTGCCGCCGGCAGTACCACTCGAAAGTAAGCGACCGTCGACATCGAGTGGAAATATCCAAGCAGGAGCACAGGAACTGCATTTCCCAGCGAGCCCACCAGATTGGAAGCCATCAGTGGTCCGCTGAATCGAACAATTTCGCGAACCGGGAAGATGACGCTTCTCCAGGCCTGCAACAGTTTCTGCTGTCCCAACTCCCGGATCAGCAACACGCCAAACGGCAGCACCGTGACCAGTTGGCAGCACACATAGCCAAGCGCAAGAAACGGCAACCCGTAGTGCCTGACCACTACCAGGCTGATTGCAATTACCCGCAGACTTGGCGCGATGATATGCCGACCCCAGAAGATGATTCGAGCCCGCGCGAAGCACGCAAACAAGTTCATGATCAGGATCTCCAAGGTTTCCAACGGAACCAGGAAGATCAGGATCAACAGCAACCCGGCTGGCTCTCTGCCGTGCGTCAGCAGTCCAAGAATCTGCCGGGATGCCACACAGAAAACCCCGAGAAAGAGCGCGCTGATGGACAGCGTGATTGCAAACACTACAACAATACTGCCAAGTACCTTCGAGGGCTCGTGCTTGGTCTGGTAAATCGGTACAAAGCGGCTCATTGCCTCGTTGAAGCCGAGTGAGTACGTTTTACCAATGGCAACCAGCGACAATCCATAGGTCAGGTGGCCATAAGCCTCGGTGGCCAAATAGCGGGCAAGCAGAATGTGCGGCAAAAACGTGATGGCCAGCGAGATTACGTTTCCAATCAGGAGTAAACTGGAACCACGAATCTGCCTGCGCGTAACGTCCGTAGAGTTATTCTCTACTTGCTCATCGCTACCGCTTGTAACGTCTAATAACTCAGATGCCATTCTTGATTTCGGGAACAACACTCAATATCTCAAGCTGCCAGCGTAAACGACGAAGTAAGGGCAGCGGTTTGTAAGACTTTCTTAACGGCTCGCGCTGTATCCAGCATGTCTTGTTCTGAGAGCGTCGGGTGCACCAGAAACATGAGGCTTGTTTCACCCAACCTTTGCGCCACCCGCAATCTCTGGGCAGGCCGCAGGCTTTCTGGAAAAGCTTTCTCAAGATAGATTTCGCTGCAACTCCCGCTTAGACAGGGAACACCCTCCGCCACTATCGCCTGCATAACTCGGTCACGGTTCCAGTCGTCTCGCAGCAATTCCGGCCGGAGAAATACGTAGTATTTGTAATACGAGTGACCAATCTCGTCGCGCGGAATTGTGATTCGTAATGCCCGGACATTTCGAAGCTCATCCGTCAAAATGCCAGCATTTCTGCGCCGCCGTTCAACATCGCTCGAAAGCCTTGAAAGCAGAACTCGTCCAATCGCCGACTGCATTTCAGTGAGCCGCCAGTTTGTGCCGAAGGATTCATGCAGCCAACGGAAGCCTGGAGCATTCTGCTCCGCACGAACCGCGTCATAACTCTTGCCATGGTCCTTGTAACTCCATGCACGCTTCCATAACCCTTCATCGTTGGTGGTTAGCATTCCCCCTTCGCCACCGGTAGACATAATCTTGTCTTGACAGAAAGAAAATGCGGCCACGTCACCCAGGCAACCTGCTGGCCGCCCCTTGTAAGTCGCACCATGTGACTGCGCGCAATCCTCAATCACTTTGATCCCATATTCACGGGCAACCGCCATGATTGGATCCATGTCGCAGGGCCAGCCCGCCAGGTGAACTGCAATGATTGCCTTGGTCCGAGGTGAGATATTTTGCTTGATCGATTCCGGCGTTATCGTTTGACTGACCGGGTCAACGTCGGCGAAAACAGGAGTGGCTCCTCGCAGCACCGCACAACTCGCAGACGCAATGAAGGAGCGGCTTGGAACGATCACCTCATCGCCACTTCCAATCCCCATCGCGTAGAGTGCCAACTCCAGAGCCACGCTGCCATTTGCCAAGGCAATTGCGTGCTTGCACCCGATGAAAGCCGCAAACTCTGCTTCGAATTTTCGGCCTTCATCGCCAGTCCAATAGTTGAGCTTTCCTGATCGCAGGACGGCGGCCGCCGCTTCGATTTCATCTTCTTGCGGCGACGGCCAAGGTGCGAACGAACAGTTCCGTAGAGGCTGCCCTCCAACAATCGCTAATTCATCGTAGCCCCGATCTTGCATGGCAATCACTCCAAGTCCAACATTCATGAAGCACTCAGGCGGCGATGCTCGCTGGCATCTCGTAGTCATCCGCCTCAATCTCTTTGCAAGCGTCTTCCGCAATCTGATACAGCTTTCCGCACGCCGCACACGTCGCATGCTCGGCGTTATCCGGCAGACGAACTCCGCAAGCACACATCCAGCCAATCCGCTCGGCAGGCACGCCAACCATCAGCCCATACTCCGGCACATCCTTCGTAATCACTGCGCCTGCGCCGATAAAGCAGTACCGGCCCAATTCCACACCGCACACCACCGTCGAATTTGCGCCGATCGACGCCCCTTGCCTCACCAGCGTCTTCCGGTACTCGTTCTTACGCACCACGTGACTTCGCGGATTGATCACGTTTGTGAAAACCATCGAGGGCCCGCAAAAGACGTCGTCCTCCAGCTCCACTCCCGTGTAGATGGAGACGTTATTCTGAACTTTGACATTGTTGCCCAACACCACACCCGGACTTACCACTACGTTCTGTCCCAGATTGCAGTTCGTCCCTATCTTCGAGCCCGCCATGATGTGCGAGAAGTGCCACACATGTGTACCCTCTCCAATCTCGCAGCCCTCATCCAGCACCGCCGTCGGGTGAGCGAAATACTTGGGCTTCTGGCTTTCAAGCTCAATCGGCACGCCGTTCACCTTCAGTGACTCTTCGCAACCTTCCAGCACACGCAACACCCTCAATGCGCTTTCGCCGTTCGTCCGCGGTTGCTGGCGGCTTTCGATGCATTGCAGAAAGTGTTCGCATTCAATGCGCAACGGCTCGCACTTTGGCAGGGATACAACCTGCCCGTCGGCTTTCTGCGCTACTGGCACACGGTCCACCCAGTCAATCCGGTGCGAGTACAACACCAGCTTGCGTTCCGGCTCCATGTCATCGAACACAGCCATTTTCTTGCCGCCGATAATCGCAAGCTTTTGCTCTTTGAACGGATGCAGCCAGCTCACAAAGATGTGCGCCTTCACGCCGCTTGGGAACTCGCACGTCGTCAGGGTTGTGTCCGTATTGTGATTGAGGTAGCTTCCGCCATGGGCAGAGATGCGCGTGGGGCTCTCACCGAGAAGAAACAATATGGCCGAGATGTCATGTGGAGCAAAGCTCCATAGAATGTTTTCTTCCGTGCGCAGCTTGCCAATATTCAAACGCGATGAGTAGATGTACTGAATGTTCCCGAGTTCTCCTGCGTTAATCAATCGTTTCAATTCCAAAATCGCGGGATGGTATTCGAGAATGTGGCCGACCATCAAAATCCTGCGGCGTTGGTTTGCCAGCGTTACCAGTTGCTCTCCTTCGTCGGCATGTAGCGCCAGTGGCTTTTCCGCGTAAACATCCTTGCCCGCCAGCAGGCATTTTCGCGCCAGTTGGAAGTGCTGCGCCGCCGGGGCCGCGATGACCACGCCGTCAATTTCCGGATCTGCCAGCACCAGCTCCAACGTGCTGCTTGTGGCAACGTTGTACTTTTCTCTCACTTCGGAGAGTACCTGCCCGCGCGTGTCGCACACACACGCCAGCGCTCCTAGTTCGTAAAAATTGCGAACCAGATTCTTGCCCCAGTAGCCTGCGCCCACAACTGCAATTTTCGGCTTTCCTCGCATCACTCCCCCACTCCTCTTCTAATTATCAAATCACCTTCCAGCAAGTTGGTTAAGCAGTCTCGCTGGCGCCATAGTTGTAATAGCTGTAATTAACGGCGGGATACTCCGCTGCGTTGAGAACGACTTCCAGCACAGGCGCAGAGCGGACATCTCGCAATAATTCCATTGCGCGTCTCAGGTTCGCCTGCGTCGTTTTTCCAGCGCGCCCTACCATCACAATGCCATCCACCAAAGTGGAAAGCGATCTGGCGTCGGCGACCGGTAAAATTGGCGGCGAGTCAATTACTACGAATTCAAATCTCTGTTTCAATTTCCCGACCAAATCGGTCATCGCACTGGACGCGATCATGCTTCCTGGCTCCTTCGAAACTAAGCCGGGTGGCAGGAACGTTAACCCAGGCACATGCACGTTTGGCACAAGTGCCTCGTCGAGTTCCATATTCCCCGACAGCACATCCCCAAGTCCGTGCTTGGCGGTAACTCCCAACGTTGATGCCACTCCACTCTTGCGCAGGTCTGCATCCACAATGCAGGTCGACCCATGTTGTGCGAGCGCCAGCGCCAGGTTCACCGAAAGCATTGTTTTGCCCTCGCCCGGAAGCGGAGAAACGACAAGTAAAACTCGCGCCGAGCTGTGGTTTCGCCAAGACAGCCGGACCGATGTATAGATTCCGCGCATCGCCTCCGACTCCGGAGAGTTCGGCCGGTCCAGCAGAAATGGCCGCGCGGGTTCCTGCGCTTTCTGCGCAAGCAATTCCTTACCTGGATGTGCCAGTGCATAGCGTTCGCTTTTGCCAATCACCGGCATCACCGAAACCGATTCCGCTCCCAGGCATTGCTTGATGTCTTCGGTTGTGCGGATTCGAGTGTCCAGGGCTTCGAGCAGGAAGGCCAGAATCAATCCGCCCAGCAGCCCCGCAAGCAGTCCGAAGGCAATGTTCTGCGCGCGGTGCGGCCGGCTAGGACGGCTCAGTACTCGCGCGAAATCCACGACTCTTACGTTGCTGGACTTGGTTTCGGCTGTAATCGCAGCTTCTTTGATCTTCTGATACAGCACCGCATACAGCTGAGTATTCGCGTCGGCTTCTTTCTTCAGGGCGTTGTATTGCGCCAGCACGCTCATCTGCTTGTTGGCGCCATCCATCTGCGACCGCATCAACTGCTCGCGCGCCTGAGCCGCCGTATACGTTGTCTTCAGGTCATTCAGAATCGCCGAGCGCTGCGAATTTAGCTGCGTCTGAAGCTCGTTTACCTCATTCTGCAGCTTCTGCGTATTGGGATGCTTCGCTCCATACACCGCCTGCGTCTGTGCCAGATCTGCCTTGGCCTCCGCCAGCTTCGTCGTCAACTGTTGCACCACGAGGTTACTGCTGATCTGCGGCAGTGAGCTGCTTTGGGTGGTGTTCAGCTTGTCGAGATACGCCTGCAACTGAATGCGGTCGGCCTGCGCCTGCATCAACTGCCGCTGCAACTCAATCATCCGTTCGGAGAACGAATTCTGGTTGTCTCCAATCGCTCCAATCCCACTCGTATTCTGGAGGTTGGCCAGTGCGCGGTTGGAGTCGTCCATGCGCTGCCGGATATCCTCCAGTTGCTTTTTCAGCCACTGCGTAGACTGCGCGATGGCGTCGTTGCGCATCTTGAAATCGCGTTCAATAAAAAGGCTCGCAAGAGAGTTCGTAGCTGACGCCGCAACCGTCGGATCATGCGCTGCGACACTGACCGTGATCAGGCGGCTGGCGGAATCACGAGTGACCTTTCTGGCCTCCTTAAACGCGATCAACGCCTGATTCTCCGCTGGCGTCAGTTGCATCGCCATTCCGTCGGATGCCGCAGGCAGCGCACCGGCGCCCGCTGCTTTGCTCACAAAATCCGGATTTCTGTCGAGGTGTAAGCTACGGATCACCTCCAGAGCTAGTCCGTCACTCTGCAGATTCTGTGCCTGGGTCTCCACATAATCGGCGGACGCGCCACCGCTGTCATGCTCTTGTAACGAAAATATTTCGGCTCCCGGCGGATCGACTTCCAATCGTGCCTCGGGCTCGTACACCGGCTTCATAATCAGCGTGACCGCCGTCGCGGTCGCCACTACGAGAAGGGCGAACAATACCGACGAGCGCCAGCGCTTCCGGATAATATCCACGGCGCGCAACCACTCCGAGCTCTTCATTTCAAACTCGGCGTGTCGACTCTGCTTGGGCCGTTCGTTCCGGCTCGCGTCGGAAGGGATAACAATGGTCGGCAAAGGCTCTGAAGATTGCTGGGTCCAGAGTTCAAAATTCCTGCTCATAGCTTCTCCGTCTCGTCGTGCTCGTCCTCTCGCAGTGCGACAGGCGCTTGAGGGTGGCTGTTATTGTGATAATTCCGCTCCGGCAACATTGCGAGGCCAACGTATCCGCCGAGCGTGATCAAGCGGCGGCATCGGACAATAGATCGACTGCATGGCGATACTTGATGGTGAGATCGTGTTTATCCACTTCGCACAAGGCGAGTATTTCTTCGCTCGGGGTGTAGCCCGGCACAAGTTCGCGAAATTTCTTCACCAGGGCATAAACGTTTTTCGTCTCTACAATTCGCGCCAGATCGTCCAGTGACTTCTTGAGCTTGATGAAGTCGACAAAGCCGCCCCTCAGGACACAAACCTGCTCATGGTAGGTTGATGCGATGCCTTCCTGCTCAAGCAGTAACTCCTCAACCAGCTTTTCTCCCGGCCGCAGTCCTGTGAACACAACCTTGATCTCTTTTCCCGGTTCGTGGCCGGTAAGGCGAATCAAGTTATTCGCCAGGTCTACAATTCGGACAGGGTCGCCCATCTTGAGAATGAAAATCTCTCCGCCACGACCCATCGTGGAAGCCTGCAAAACAAGTTGCGCAGCTTCTGGAATCGTCATGAAATACCGCGTCGCATCCGGATGAGTTACAAGTACCGGTCCTCCATTCGCAATCTGCTGTTCGAAGAGCGGAACCACGCTTCCATTGCTTCCCAGCACGTTTCCAAACCGCAGCACGACGAACCGCGTCTTTTGGTCTTGCAAGCCGAGGATTACCAGCTCACTTATCCGTTTTGTTACTCCCATCACATTGCTTGGATTGACCGCTTTATCCGAAGAAATATGTACAAAGTCTTCGGCTTCAAATTGACGGGAGACCAGCGCTACGTTATATGTGCCAAAAACATTATTCGTAACCGCCTGGAAGCAGTTCATCTCCATCATCGGAACGTGCTTATAGGCAGCGGCGTGGAATACAGAGTTGGGCCGGTGCATTGCAAACGTCTCGCGCAGTGCATTTACGTCCAGAATGTCTCCTACAACGGGAACGTAATTAAGACCGGGGAACGTTGCTGAAAGCTCCGTACAAATCTTGAACAGGTCGTTCTCGGATCGTTCGAAGAGCACCAGTTTCTTGGGATCAAACTTCGCGACCTGCCGGCACAATTCGGAACCGATTGAGCCCCCGGCTCCGGTAACCAGCAGCACTTTCCCTCGCAACTTGCGGCTGATCTTATCGACCTCCAACCGCGCCGGCTTTCTTCCCAGCAAATCTTCCAGCCGAAGATTGCTTACCCTTGCAGGGGCCGGATGATGACCATTGAGTCGCGATCCCAGCGCCTGCAAAATCTTGAACTCAACCTTGGCTTCGCGGCACTTGCCCACGATCTGTTCAATGGTTCGCCCGGTCGCTGACGGAATCGCAATCAGAACGGATTGAATCTTGTATTTGTTAATGAGGGCGGACATGTTTTCGGTCGTGCCCAGCACCTTCGTCCCGTGAATCTTGATACCCAGCTTGGTAGGGTCATCATCGACAAACCCAACTACGCGATAGTCAAGCTCCGGATTCTGTTTCAACTGCCTTACAAGCTCAGACCCCGCTTGTCCCGCGCCTGCAATCAGTGTGCTCTTCTGCTCCGTTCCCTTCTTCACGTTTTCCGTGTAACTACGGACTAATATCCGCGCGCCCGCAATCACCATAATGGTCAGCATAAGGTCGATTACGTACACTGATTTCGGATAAGTCTGCGGACGGATTCCGAACGTCACCAGCAAGTAAATCGCGATTGAGCTTGTCACGCTTGCTTTCGCGATATCGCGGAGGTCGCTCATACCCACGTAGCGCCACCAGCCACTGTCGAGACCGAAATAAAAGATGGCGATCAGCTTCACGCCAACCACCACGCCAAGCGTCTCCCAAAATACCTGTCGCATAGCTGGCGCCAAACTGAAATCGAGCCGCAACAGAAAGCTGCAATAGTAAGTGCAAACAACCAGTACACCCTGAATCAACAGGATGATCAGTTTTCTATACGTAAGCATTGGGTCCTGACCTGCTAGTCTTGCAAGGGTTAGTGACGCGGAAGAGCCAAACATCAATCTTGCGTGTTTCGGTCTGCGAGGATTCAGTAGATGACAGTGTCCAAATTGCAGCGTCCGCTAACGGTTCGCGAATCGGTCACGCGGTGGAGAGCCTAGTCGCGATCCTGGCCTAAGCGAAAAGTCACAATAATCTTTTCTTCTGCTTCGATCGGAGTCCCATGTAGTAACGCGGGACGATAGCGCCACTGCCGGACTGCATCCTTGGCGGCTTGCGCCAGAAGCGGATTCCCGCTCAGTACATTTACACCGGCGACATTTCCATCGGTGGCAATATTCACCTCCAATGAAACGTCGCCTTCAAAACGATTTTCCTTTGCTGTCGGCGGATATACAGGCCGGACATACTTTGCCAATACCGCCTCTGCTGATTGCCCCAGGCTGCTTGGGCTGTGATCTTGGCTGCGATCCAAGCTACGATCTAAGCCGCGATCCACGCCGGGACGCGCTGCAGGCACTCCCGCCGGCACATTCGTCGCATCAGGCTGTTCGGGCTTCGACCCTTCCGGCTGGAACACCGGTGCTGGTGTTGGCTCTGCGTTCATCGCAACGCTGTGAGGTTCGCGCGATGCCGTTGCGTTCTCTTGTTCTCGAGAGGCAGCCCCATGTTCGGATACGGTTCCGGGCCCCGCTGGCTGCGACGCTGCCGCTGGAGCTGTTGCATTCAGCGGAGACTGTGCCAACTGCCGCGCCCGAATCATTCGCACCGGAACTTCTTGCTCTGCGCGCGCCGAAGTTTTGCGCAGTGCACTCACATTCGACGCAGAGTTCCTCGGCGTCACCTCTGGTTCTTCGACCCGCGGGGTGTCGTTTGCCGGCACCGCAACCGAGGCCGTCTCCTGCGGCTGCGTCTCCGCCGAGACGACTTGCGCTGGCTCGGACGGGTTGCTCGCATCGACGGCTTGCGGCTGACGTACCGATCCTGTAAACACGAATAGCATTAATGCGGCCGCGAGCGCACCTGCTAGTGGAGCTATTCTCGCTCCGCCTGTACCCTTGCGCTGCTCTCGCTTGCGCACTTCCAAAATGCGCGGTTCGGCAATTTTCGGAGGTGCTACCGGCGCGGGCGACGCAACTGGCGCTTGTGGCGCCACTGGTTGCGGCGCAACCGACTCAGGTGGCGCAACTAACACTCGCGGTGTAACCGGTGCTACAGGCGCAACCAGTGCTGGCGACGCCGGGAATGCAATCGGTGCTGGTGGTGCAGGACGAACCGAGCTCGGGGCAGCCAAAGGCTTCTTGTCGCGATCAGCGGCAGGCTTCGCCTCAGCCGGTTCGGCTTCCAGCACATCGAACACTGCCAAAGGTTTCGTCCGCGGCTCGCCGCTCAGGTTCAAGTCAGCGAGGACTTCCTCAATGACCTCGACGCTAATGGCTCTCTGGCGGTAAGCAAATCCCAACTGTAAGGCGTTGATGCAAATGCGATTGATTTCGCGCGGTACGCCTCTACTCGCCTCGCAGATCAGCACCTTTGCCGCCTTGGAAAAGAGAGGAGCAGCACTGGAGTAGCCGGCAACATTTAAGCGATACGCAATGCACTCTTCGATCTGTGCCGGCGAGAACCGCTGCAATCTGCTGATCGTCGTGATCCGCTGCAGCAGCTGTTCCAGGCTGGGACTCCGCAGTTTTTCTCCCAGTTGCGGCTGCCCTGCCAAAATGATGTGCAGCAGTTTGTGGTCGGCTGCCTCAAAATTCGACAACAGGCGAAGGGTCTCCAGTGCGGAGTTCTCCAGGTTCTGCGCCTCGTCGATAATAATCAGCACCGGCTTGGTCTGCCGCCGGTCGGCCACATACGCTGTGAACAGCTGATACAGCCGGACCGAATCGTGCTCCGGCTCCGCGCCTCGAATCTGCAGTTCCAGAACGATGTGGCGCAACATTTCCTGGGCGCTGCACAGCGTGTTGAATACGAAAGCGGTGCTTGCCCGGTCGCGATACCGGAGAAGCAGTTCGAACAAGAGCGTTGTCTTCCCTGCGCCAGGCTCCGCAATCAGTGCCGCGAACCCAACCTGATTCTCGACTCCAAAGATCAGCGATGCCAATGCTTCGCGATGTTGCACGCTGGGGTAAAGAAAACGCGGGTTAGGAGACACCCCAAAGGGATGCTCCCGCAAGCCGTAAAATTCCAACATTTGAGACACAGCAGAGACCACCAGGTGTGAAATCTTGTTACGCCGCCTCGCCCGCCAGCGCAGGCTGAACTTCCAGGTCACTCGCTTCCAACTCAACCGCAAATGACTGCATGATGCACTGAATCGATACGACCATCCTCAGCCGACGCGTTTGCCGCACGATGACCCCTTCCAGGCCGCGCATCGGACCGACCTTGATGCGAACCGTCCTGCCCGTGGAAAGGAAAGGATGCGGCTCTGAGTGTCGTGTCTCCAGGGCAGCACGTAGCGCCTCAACCTCGCCGTCCGGCAACGGCACCAGCTTTCCATGGGAACTTACAATGTTTAACACGCCAGGTGCCTCAAGCACTCTCATGCGCTCTTCAGGCAACATGCGAACGAACAGGTACCCAGGGAAAAGAGGCATCTGCACCATGGCGCGTCGGCCATTCCACAGGCGCGCACTTGAGTAAAGCGGAAGAAAACTCTCGACGCTTCTGCTTCTCAGATGCCGCAGAACACTTTTCTCGTGGCGGGGCGCCGTGTACACCGCGTACCAGCTAGGCGTCGTCGACATCGTAATCTGGGACTGCGGGGTATCCATCTTCGACCTTCGCTGGACGCAGCTCCGCCCTCTCAACAGCACTGGAAAACCGCTAAAACATTGATATAACACGCTTTGCAGGACTACTCACTTGAGTCTTACTTGTTTCGTAAATCCGTCTAATTTCGTCGAATCTGAATGACCGTGCTCATTCGTGCTTGCTTGCGATGAGATGCGTGCTGGCCATCCAGAGTTGACTCTCTAAGGCCCGAACTCACAATTCAGCTCTCGAATCATGGCGCAGTGTCTCTCGCATCATTCAACTTTCCAAGTTCAGTTTCGATGCAGACTCGCACGTTCGGAGATGACCTGCGTTCGATGGAATAAGTACACTGACCGTCAAGTCATTAGAGTTCATATTTGCCACGTTTCATCTGTGCTGGACCAACAAGTTATCTTGATTCTGGTGAAGCTCCCTCCACCCGCCGACCGGCATGCGCCAAGCGATCCGGACGAGTACATGGCTTCTTACGATGCAGGCATGCTGCCTAGAGTTGACACATTCAGCTCTGATCTCGTTGAAACGGCGAGAAATGCCGCCTTATACGTGACCCTGTTTCTTGAGCAGTTTCCTGAGTTGCGCGAAGTTCGAGTGCTTCCGATGGGCCCTAGTGCCGTTATCGGTGCGGATTTGCAACGTCGAAAGCTAGTTACGGGGCCCTAACCCGCGCTCGTCTTCTTCGAGTCTAAGTACCCTTCCCCGGTTCAAAACTCAGCAAAGCAGCTTACAACAACTCAGTAGTTTGTCTCAGCCAACGTGCTTAGGAGTTCCCCAACTGGGGATGCTTTCCGCTGTTCTCTTAGAGCTTCCCTGTATGGTTCCTCCGCCCTCCCGACGCTACCTTGATCACGTTGACCAACACATCCGCGAATTATGTCAGCCGTCAAGGAGCACACATGCAGCAATTCACCCGTACGTTAAGGGTCTTCATGCTTTTGTCCGCCGCTATTCTCTGCGCATCCAGCGCATTTGCTAGCGTAACAATATCTTCTCCGACTGTTCTTCCCGCAGGCACTGTGGGTGTTCCCTATAGCGTGACGTTTACCGCTACCGGCGGAACCGCTCCCTATTCGTGGTCCGTTCCCTCTTGCTCGGGCTCCTGCAATACAGGGATTGCCCGCCCTAACTTCGCTACTACCGGAGTCTTCTCCGGCACCCCTGTCGGCACAGGAACCAGCACATTCGGTTTTAAAGTGACCGATGCTACCGGCAAAACAGCCACCGAGTCCTTATCCATCACAATTGTTAAGTCGTCCGGCACCACTACCACCAGTCCTCTAAGCATAACGACAGCTTCCCTCCCCGCCGGGTCAACCTCAGCGGCATACAGTGCTACGCTCGCCGCAACCGGCGGCAAGGCCCCCTACACCTGGTCCGTCGCATCTTGTTCTGGCTCCTGCAATAGCGGCTTGGCTTTTACCACTTCCGGCGTTCTCTCCGGCACACCCGCCGCGGCAGGCACCAGCACGTTTGGATTTAAAGTCACGGATTCGGCAAGCAATACGGCCACCACGTCTCTGGCCCTGACGATCACTGCCCCTGCCACCCCGGTTGCAGTCAGCGTCACGCCTACCTCCGCCAGCGTAACCGCTGGTAAGACGCAGCAGTTCAGCGCTATCGTCAGCGGCACCAGCACGGCGGCTACTTGGGAAGTGAACGGCGTCGCCGGCGGTAACTCCACGGTGGGCACCATCACCAGCAGCGGTCTGTACACGGCTCCATCAAGCGTGCCTTCGGGCGGCTCAGTTACGGTGAGCGCGGTGGATTCCAGCGTAACTTCTTCGGCGACCGTGACCGTCACCGCTTCGAGCTCAGGCTCTGGTTCCGGATCAGGTTCGAGCACGACTGGAAGCTATTGGAGCTTCACTCCCACGCGGTATGCCTCGCCCTCCGGCAGCGGCTCAACCTGCTCGTCCTCTGAACCCTGCAGCATCGCCTACGCTTTCGCCAATGCCGAGCCTGGAGACGTGTGGCAGGTCGCGCCGGGAACCGATAACCTCGGCTCCAACTACCTCACGATCTCGGTCAGCGGCACCTCCAGTGCGCCAATCGTTTTCACTTGCGCCAACCCGGCATCGTGGGCATGGGAGAATGGCAGCACCAACACCTGCAACATCACCAGCACCAAAACGGGCAATAGCGACGTGGTGGGGTGGAATGGCAGCTATGTCGTGCTCGACGGCTTCAACATCACAGACGGCAGCGTCAGTAACGGCGTGAATCAGCTCATCTACATCACGGGCTCGCATAATACCCTCAGCCGCAGTGTGCTACATGGCTTGAGCCCTGACTGCACTAGCAACGGCGGCGGCGGGGTACAGGTGGCGGAAGGCTCGGACGGATACAACACCTACGATGCCAACGTGGTGTATGGCTTCAGTTGCAGTTCCGGCACTTCCAACATGATCCAGTACGACGCCTTCTTGAACGAGACTGACAACACTTCTGCCGGAAATGCGACTGTCACCAACAACATCATCTTCAACTGGCCTGTGACCGGCATCGGCATGGGCAACGCGGGTGGCGTGGGGAATGCAGTTGCGGCCAACAACTTGCTGATCGGTGTGGCCAACGCCGGAATCATCTACGGCGATGGAACGGCGGGTGTGTTCCCTAACAACATTATCCTCAACACCACCGCAGGAGCTTCCGCGGGCGGCGCAGCTTACTATGGGTGCTGCAGCGGAAGCGTGGGAGGCCCAGTCACCAACAACGAAATTTACGGTAACGCCGCTGGAAATTCGGCCTACGACGGCGGCGGCACCTTCACCTTCAGTGGGACTCTTACGGCCAATCCCGCTTCGGGGATGTTCGTCAACTACCAGACCAACGGCTCGGGTAACTACCACTCGGCTTCGGGCTCGCCGCTGGTCGGCGCAGGCACTTGCACCAACGCGCCCAATCACGACTTCGACGGCAACCCGCGCTCGGGAAGCTGTGACATCGGCCCCTACCAGCACACCAACTAAGAAACGCCTGCAAGTCGTTAACGATCGACCAAACTACGACCCCATCCGGCGCGAAGAGTCATCCTCGCCGGATGGGGTTTCTCTTTGCCTCGCCTTAGATCGGTCTTCCGCAAGCAACCAAGCTGGATCAAACCAGAATCGTACAAACGTGCCCACGAGTGTTTCGATGAGCCAGGTTCACCAAAGTCCGCAATGCGGATGGCGCGGTTTTGTGAAGCGCGCGATAGACGCCCTGTGTGCCGCGGCGGGACTGGCCGTCTTGTGGCCGATACTAGCCGCAGTGGCTTTATCCATCCGCATAACCATGCGTGGCCCGGTGCTCTTTCGCCAGATTCGTCCCGGCAAGTACGCTCAACCCTTCACCCTGCTCAAGTTCCGCACCATGACCGTCGCTCGCGACATCCACGGTCAACTACTGCCGGATGGCGAGCGCATTACAAGGCTGGGCCGCTTCCTGCGCGCTTGCAGCCTCGACGAGTTGCCGCAATTATGGAATGTCTTGCGCGGAGACATGAGCCTGGTCGGTCCGCGTCCGCTGCTTATGCAATATTTGGCGCGCTACACTCCCGAACAGCTTCGGCGTCACCAAGTCTCGCCCGGAATCACCGGCTGGGCTCAGGTCAACGGACGCAACGCACTGAGTTGGGATGAGAAGTTTGCCATGGATACTTGGTATGTCGATCACTGGAACCTTCTGTTGGATGCCCGCATCCTCGCTATTACCCTTCGCAAGGTCCTGACTCGTCAGGGAATCTCCAATCAGAACCACGCCACCATGCCGGAATTCATGGGCCGCGAAACCCAACGGCCCGCCGCCTGAGAAATATATGCCTGAGAAGCTTATGCCCGAGAAATCTGCAAATAACGCCGCACGGCAGTTGACCGTCCTCATCTCTTCCGTCGGGCGACGCTCCCAGCTCATCGAGTGCTTTCGCCGAACCTTCTCATCCTTAGGCCTGCAGGGCCGCATCCTCGGCATTGATACCGCCCCATCTCTGTCACCCGCCGCCCACTTGGTCGATGCCTGCTTTCCCATACCTCGCTGCACCGCTCCTGAGTTCATCGGCGAAGTGCTCGCCCTCTGCGCCCGGGAACAGGTGGATCTGATCATTCCCACCATCGACACCGAACTGCCGGCCTACGCCGCCGCCCGCTCCGCTCTGGCAAACCAGGGCGTCGATATTGCACTATCCAGCCTCGACGCCGTCGAAATCGCATGTGACAAAGTTCGCACCCACGCTTTTCTTGTCGATCACGGCATTGCCACCGTGCGCCAGTGGGAGGGAAATGCAGTGCTTTCCCAGCCGGAACCATTGCCCTTCCCGCTCATCGTCAAGCCGCGCCGTGGCAGCGCCTCCCATGGAGTCCTCAAGGTTCATTCCGAAGCCATGCTGCGTGCCGTCCTCAGCAGCAGTTCGGATTTGATCGTGCAGGAGTGTGCGCACGGCTTCGAGTGTACCGTCAACATCTTTGTGAACGCGGCCGGTAAGTGCATCTGCGCCGTGCCGCACCGCCGCATCGAGGTCCGTGGTGGCGAGGTCAGCAAGGCCGTCACTCTGCGCAACCCGCATGTCATCTCGGTTGCGCGCACCGTAGCCGAAGCTCTCCCCGGTGCCTACGGGCCGCTCAACATGCAGTGTTTTGTCAACGGAGACGCCGTAACCGTCATCGAAATCAATGCCCGCTTTGGCGGAGGCTATCCCCTCGCCTTTGAAGCCGGAGCCAACTTCCCCCTCTGGCTTCTGCAGTCACGGTTGCATCAGGACATTCCGCCCTGCTTCGATGGTTGGAAAGACAATCTGACCATGCTTCGTTATGATGCCGCGGTCTTTTCCGAGGCCGCGGCATGACGTCGCTGGAAGCCATCGTCTTCGACCTCGATGACACCCTCTACAGTGAGCGCGACTTCGTCGCCAGCGGATTCGCTGCCGTGGACAATTACTGCCGCACCGAACTCGGACTCTCCAATTTCGCGCATCGCGCATCCGAGAGTTTCTCATCAGGCCTGCGCGGTACTATCTTCAACACTGTCCTCGCCAGTTTCGGAATCACTCCTGACCCGTCCACCGTCGCGAAGCTTGTTGCCGTCTATCGCGACCACGTTCCGTGCATCCGCCTGCTCAACGATGCGCAGGAATGTCTGCACAAACTCCACGGCAAACTTCCCCTAGCTCTTATCACCGATGGCCCCAGCCTCACTCAGTGGAATAAAATCCGCGCCCTTGGCATCGAGTCGATGTTCAATGCCATCGTCGTCACCGGCGATCTCGGCCCCGAGTACGCCAAGCCTCACCCCTTGGCCTTTCAGCTCATCGAAGCGCAACTGCGCACCCATGGCACACACCTTGTCTATGTTGCTGATAATCCTTCTAAGGACTTCCAGGCCCCGCGCCAGTTGGGATGGCAGACCGTCCGCGTCAAACGCGCTGAAGGGATTTACTCCGATCGCCCCACCCGCGAAACAGCGGAGCACGAAGTCCCGGATCTACTGGAGTTTCTCTACAGTCTTCCGGAGCCGAAGCCTACCGCAGGGCTCCCTGCCCTGAGGTGATAGTCCCCCGAACCGTCCGCCTTCCAGTCCACAAATATCGTGCCGGGGTCAACCGATAGATCGTCCGCGTGCACACCCTGATCGCTCGTGCTCCACTCCACGCAGTAATTGCCTCCGCCGTTGTTCCACATGTAGTTGTGTCCAACCGCGCCCCGAAGTCCTCTCGGCATGTTGATCCCGCACTTCGGGTTCACCAGCCCGTTGTTCACCACAATGTTATTGGTGATCACCGGGGGCACCGTGCCTCCAACCAGCGTGATGCCCCCATTCCCATTGCTGAAGACCGTGTTGTTCTTCACCACCATCGGAGCCGCGTCGCCACTGCCGTTACTCATCGTGATGCCCCATCCGCCCGCCACATGGTAGACAACATTGTTCGTTATCACGATCCCGCCGCCCACGGTCTCTGCAAGGATCCCATCGGTCTGCACTGACTTTGATCCCTGGCAGCTGCTCCAGCTTATGTCGTAAATCAAATTAGAGTCGATCAGCATGTCGCTGCCGGTTCCCTTGATCAGTCCGCCACCAGCGATCTGAATGCCGCCACCACCATTCGCGCCACAATCGGTTTCAATGTGATGGATCGTGTTCCGGGTGATCTTCACCGCTCGCTCGCTGGTTACGTAGATACCCAGGTTGTTGCCGCTGCCACTGTTTGTCACCTCGAAACCGTCAAACGCAATGTAGCTGCCCTCCAGATACACCACCGTATGATTCCCTGTCACCGAGTTCGTAACTTTGCAGGCTCCAGGCACGGCGCAGGTCAGCGTCTTGTACAACTCCGGTACGCCTGAAGTTTTCAGCCTCAGCGCGCCGTTGCCATAGCCGTACGTTCCAGCGGCAACCTCTACCGCCTGGCCTGGAGTCGCCTTATGGTCAAATGCATATTCCGGAGTCTTGCAGGGACGCACCTGCGTACAGGGATTGGAATCTTTGCCATTCGGCGACACATACCAATCGGCACGCCTGCCTATGTTGCCCGTTACGGCCGCCGGAGTGGTCGTCTCCTTCGCGACTGGCGAGCGATCTGCCGCCCTGGTTGGTGAGCAGGCCGTCGCAGCAATCAGAATCCCCGCCCAGAGCGCGCCTCTGGCGGAATGCATCGTTCGAGCACCCGCTGAGCGTCGTGCCGGATCTTCAGATTTTGCATCCATCATTGATGTCGCTAGCAGGCAATCTTCGCCCGCTCTGTTGCCGCGCGAACCACCGCTACCACCCGTTGCTGGTCCTTTTCACTCAGGTAGGGATGCATCGGCAAACTCACCACATGCGCCGCCGCCGCCTCCGCCTGCGGAAAGCTACCCGCTCCGCATTCCGCCCTGGCAAACGCTGGCTGCAGATGCAGCGGAATCGGATAGTGAACCGCCGTGGGAACCTTCTCCGTCTGTAACCGCTCCAGGAATGCCTTCCGGTCTTCCACCTGGATCGTGTACTGCGCGAAGACCGATGTATTATGCGGTTCGATATGCGGCGTCGTCACCACATCCTGCAACTGTTCGCTATAGGCTGCGCCAACCTCTGCCCGCAGCTCTACCTCGTGATCGAATACCTCGAGCTTCCCCAGCAAAACCGCAGCCTGGAGCGTATCCAATCGCCCGTTGATCCCCACCAGCGGATGATGGTAGCGTCTGTCCTGCCCATGCACGCGAATCTGTTTCATGCGCGTTGCCAGAGCTTCATCGTTGCTGAAGCACGCTCCACCATCGCCGTAGCACCCTAATGGTTTCGATGGGAAAAAGCTGGTGCAGCCAATCGTCGAAAGATTGCCGGATTGCCGCCCCTTGTAGGTCGCTCCAAAACTCTGCGCAGCATCCTCAATCACCGCAACGCCATGCGCCTCGGCAACTGCGTTGATCGCGTCCATGTCTGCGCACTGCCCATAGAGCGACACCGCAACCACCGCCTTGGTTCGCGGAGTAATTGCCTTGCCCAGCAGCTTCGGGTCCAGGTTATAAGTCCGCGGATCGATGTCCACATACACTGGCGTAGCGCCCAGCAACGCAATCGTCTCCACCGTCGCAACAAAGGTGAACGGAGTAGTCACCACCTCATCGCCCCGTCCCACGCCCAGCGCCATCAACGCAATCAGCAGCGCGTCCGTTCCGCTGGAACACGCAATGCAATGCTTCGATCCGGTTCGTGCCGCCAGCTTCTTCTCCAGCTCTGCAACTTCCGGTCCCATGATGAATTGTCCGTGCTCAAGTACCGCGCGGATTCGTGCGTCCACACTCTCATGCACAATGGCGTATTGAGTCTTCAGATCGATGAATTCCACGTCGGCTCTCGCTTTCTTATCTGACCGGAGCGGCGTTGGCCGCCCGCCCCAGAAAACTCACGATTGGCTTCGTGACTAGGAGAGTACGATTCTCGATCAATCCAGCTAGGTTGCTTCAGAGCAGATCAATTCGCGTGGTGAGGATGGACACAGCTCCGCATCATCCTCAAACTACGTGCATTACCGCATTATGAATTTCCGTCGCCGCTGGTGTGAATTATGCCGCGCCGAGGTCCGTTAGCGTCCCGCCTTTACCGCCGCCGCCATCTCTTTCAGCAGCCCCGCCGTCTCGTCCCAGCCAATGCAGGGGTCCGTAATACTCTGCCCATAGACCAGCGCTTTGCCCTTCACCATCTTCTGCGCGCCCGCCACCAGGCTGCTTTCAATCATTACTCCCAGGATGTGCTCATCCCCATTGGCAACCTGCGCCGCCACGTCTCGGCACACTGCGGGCTGGCGCGTGTGGTCCTTCTGGCTGTTAGCGTGGCTGCAGTCGATCATCACCTGCGGCTTCTGCTTGCACTTTTCCAACTTGGCATAAACCTCCGCCACCGCCGTTGCCGTGTAATTCACCATCTTGTTGCCACCGCGCAGAATCACGTGCGTATCCGGATTCCCGCTGGTAAACAAAATCGCCGACTGCCCGTGCTTCGAGTGACCCAAAAACGTATGCGGGTGCGCCGCCGAGAGCATTGCCTCAATCGCAATCTGCACATCGCCTGAGGTCGCATTCTTAAAGCCTACCGGGCAAGAAAGTCCGCTCACCAGCTGGCGATGGATCTGGCTCTCCACCGTGCGCGCGCCAATCGCTCCCCAGCTCACCAGCGAAGCCAGATACTGCGGCGAAATCATATCCAGAAACTCAGTTCCCGCCGGCATCCCCATCTCCGCCAGGTCCAGCAGAAGCCGCCGCGCCTGCCGCAGCCCATCGTTAATCTTATTCGACTGGTCGAGGTAAGGATCGTTGATCAGCCCCTTCCAGCCGATCGTCGTGCGCGGCTTTTCAAAATACACGCGCATCACAATCACCAGCTCTTTCGCCACCTCGGCATTCACTTCCTTCAGCTTTGCCGCATATTCGCGCGCCGCCTTGGTGTCGTGAATCGAGCACGGCCCCACCACCACGATCAGCCGTTTGTCCCGCCCTGCCAGCACATCGCAGATCGCCTTCCGCGACCGGAATACCGTGGCCGCTGCCGCATCGGTCATCGGCATCTCCTCCTCCAGAAAAACCGGAGGCAGCACCACCTTGGTTCCTTTAATCCTCAAATCATCGGTTGCGTACATAAACACTCATCGCCTCGCGCATCGCGCCGCGAATCCTTCGCGCCCGCTGCGATGCACACCTTCCTCCGGCCATCCCGCCGGAAACTTCTCTTTTACGGGAAATAGATATACGAGCGTAGAACGAATTGCTCCCCGCCTGCAAGTTCTTGCAAGCTAGGCGTCCGCTTTGGGCCGACAGCCACGCACCGGGATTCCGCCTGTGCTCCTCGGAAGTCATTGTCGCCGTGCCCGTGTTTGCAGCGTATCCTTGAGCAGAAATGGTGTTTTGTCCCAACTGCGGAAGGTCGATCAAAGGCGGGCGCTTCTGTCCCGCTTGTGGTGGACCTATCGCGCCCGACGCCGTCGACGCGATCGCCACGAAACTAAAACGCCACCGCAATCAGATGCTGCTCACTGCGGTAGCGCTCGGCTTGGTCTTCGCCGTCACCGGGTGGGTATTCCTCAGCCGCGTGATGCGCGCAGGGCGGACCGCTAGTCCGACGCCCGCAATCGGCGAGAGTTTCGCTCCTGTGACACGACAGCAGCCGCTTCCGGTCCCACCTTCTGCGCAAATTCCACTTGGTCAGCCGTCACCGCAACCGTCGCCGGCAATTGTCTCCGAGGAAAGCGGTCAGGCGAGTCGCCCGTCCCCGGACAGCACCAGACCAAAGGATGTGCAGAACGCGATCACCTCTCTGACCCAGAAAGACAAGCAGAGAGAAACATCCTTGCAACAGCTGCCTGCGTCATCTGGCTTATCGACAGGGTCCGACCGTTATCCCGGCTCGGAACCGATCGAGGTTAACGCAAACCTTCCCGACATAGGCGTCCCCGTAACCAGCGAGGTCTATACCACTACCGACTCCGTCTCAACCGTCGTCGCCTACTACACGCAACGCTACTCAGACGCCGAAGTAACCGAAGTAAACGGGCAGAAGATCATTGCAGTCGACCGTCCGGGAGCCACTAGGGTCATTGCCATCGGCACAACCGGCGAGGAGACGCGAATCGCAATCATTAAGCAGGCCAATTGAAGCTCCACCCGAATTGACGATTGCGGACGTCACGGGAAACCGGGACTTGCCCCGCTGCCAAGTCCTGCAAACTTCAAATAGAATCTGCAGTTATTTTCTCCCCCTGTGACTTTGGTCGCTGCTGCTTCCTTTTCCCGCCGCTAACCTCGACTCAGTACTCCGAGGAAGGGAATTCCACCATGTTCTGTTACCAATGTGAACAAACTGCCAAAGGCCAGGGATGCTCGCAGATTGGCGTCTGCGGCAAGGATGACAATACCGCCACCCTGCAGGATCTTCTCGTGCACGCTCTTAAAGGCGTCTCCATGTTTGCCCACCGCGCCGCAAAACTCGGCGCCCAGGACGCAGCCATCGACGAGTTCGTCGTCGAAGCCCTCTTCGCGACGCTCACCAACGTCAACTTCGATCCCGTCCGCGTCGCCGCACTAATCGAGCAGACCACCCGCACTCGCGACCGCGCCCGCTCGCTCTACCTCAACGCCGTTGCCGCCCAAGGCCTCCAGCCTGAAAACTTCAACGGAGCCAGCAAGTTTCTGCCCGCTGCAAGCGTCGACGGTCTCATCACTCAGGGCCGCATCTTCAGCATCCCTAACGCCCGCGTCACCAATGGCGACGAAGTCGCCAACCTCCAGGAGCTGATCCTCTACGGCATCAAAGGTGTCTCCGCCTATGCCGAGCACGCCCGCCAGCTCGGAGGCACCGATCCTGCCATCCACGCCACCATCCACGAGGTCCTCGACTTCCTCACCCAACCCGCTCCCTCGCTCGACGATCTTCTCGCCTACGCCCTCAAAGTTGGCGAACTGAACCTGCGTGTGATGCAACTGCTCGACCGCGCCAACACCACTGCCTTCGGCAATCCCACGCCCACTCCCGTCCGCATCCATCCCGTCACCGGCAAAGCCATCCTCGTCAGCGGACACGACCTCGCCGACCTCGCCGCGCTGCTTGAGCAGACCAAGGATTCCGGCATCCAGATTTACACCCATGGCGAAATGCTTCCCGCCCACGGCTATCCCAAGCTCAAGACCTACTCCCACCTCGCCGGAAACTACGGCGGCGCCTGGCAGGATCAGGCCACAGAATTTGCCGATTTCCCCGGCGCCATTCTCATGACCTCCAACTGCATTCAGCAGCCCAAAAACAGCTACGGAAACCGCATCTTCACCAGCGGAGCCACCGCCTGGCCGGGCATTCAGCACCTCTCACGCAAAGACTTTTCTCCGCTCATCGCCGCCGCGCTTGCCGCACCCGGCTTCGCCGAAAATGGTCCCGATGACACCATCCTCACCGGCTTCGGCCATCACGCCGTGCTCTCCGTTGCTGGGCAGGTCGTCGATGCCGTCAAAGCCGGAAAAATTCGCCACTTCTTTCTCATCGGCGGATGCGATGGTGCTCGCAGCGGACGCGACTATTACACTCAGCTCGCCGAATCCGTTCCCTCCGACTGCATCATCCTCACCCTCGCCTGCGGCAAGTATCGCTTCAACAAACTCCAGTTCGGAGACATCAACGGCATCCCCCGTCTCCTCGACATCGGCCAGTGCAACGACACCTACTCCGCCATCCAGATAGCCGTCGCCCTCGCCGGAGCCTTCGACTGTGGCGTCAACGATCTTCCGCTCTCACTCATCCTCTCCTGGTATGAGCAGAAGGCGGTAGCCATTCTTCTCACCCTGCTCCATCTCGGCATCAAGAACATCCGCATCGGCCCCACGCTACCCGCTTTCATCACTCCAACCGTCCTCGGCCTGCTGCAGAAGAACTACAACCTCATGGCCATCACCAATCCCGAGCAGGACTTGGCCGCGATTCTGCAATAGGCCACACTGCTCACGCTTTCGCTTGCAAAACGTAAGCCCCAGGCTCTGTACCTCCTGGGGCTTTCTCATTGCTGCCGCTAGTTGTTCCCATGCCTAACGTGTATCTGCTGGATGTACAGGTGCCCCATTTCTGCCTTCCTTTGGGAGAAGTGGAGCCGTTTACCTTGCTCTTGTTTTTGTTTTCCGATCGATTTTACAGGTGGCTGTAGTTGATCTTGATCTTGACGTTGCTTCTAATCCGCCATCTCGATCTGACTCGCCACCGCCGTCCGTCTCGTCCTGGAGACTCTTCGGCGCCACCACCCGTACCCGCCCATCAACATTGAGCTGACCACCAGAAACCCAACCGACCACTTCACCGAGCGCGTAAACACCTTCATCCAATCAAAGGTCCGCAGCGACAGAACGCCGGCCAGCAGCATCACCACAATCCAAATCACCGAGCCAATGCCGTTGTACAGAAGAAATTTCAGCCGTGGTATTCGCGCCGCCCCCGCCACCGGAGGAGCCAGATGAGCCACTCCCGGAATCCATTTGGCATACAGCAGTGAGACGCCCTTGAAGCGCTCCAGTCCCTCATAGGCCTTCTGCTCCAGCGAATCCGGCACAAAGGAGATGCGGCACATCGCGGCAATCACCTTGCGTCCCTTCCATCGTCCCAGCTCGTACCACATGGCGTCGCCTACCAGGCAAGGCACCAGGGTGGCAAACAGCACCAGCCAGAACTCCATCGGATTCACCGCCACCATTGCGCCCGCTGCCAGCAGCAGCGGCGAAATGAACACCGGCACTCCCAGCCGCTCACCCAGTGTCACCAAAAACATCCAAAGCGCTCCGTGACGGGCCAGCAACGTTGTCTCTGGCGGCAAATACATCAGCGGTACATTCTCCCTTCGCGTCCGCAGCCGGAGCGGCCAGCGTCAGCGACCGGAGGGCCATCCGTTGGCCCGTACCCGTCGCCGAGCGTCTGTTGCCGCGTACCCGCTGCGAAGCGATTTCGATCTTCAGCCACTTAACAAAGCTGGAGGGACGCTCGTGCTCTCGCCGAGAATCATCCTCCGCGAATGCTGCGTCCCTGCTCTGATTAGTGTACCGATTAGTGTACCGGGAAATTTACTTGAAGTTCGTCAGGCTTCTTACTGCTTCGTAAGATTTTCTCACCTACATTTCGCCGCGGGGCCTCATCTGCTACCGAAGCAGCTTGGAAAGTCTGGTCCGCCCCGTGTCTTGCGGAAACGCCCTCGTCGCGCGCCGCTTCTTGTATTTGTACCTCTTGCAACTGCGCTTTCAGCGCTATCAGCCCGCCAGACCTCTGTTCGTATTAACCATCACCAGTGCTTCGCCCTCGTCACTGAACTTTCGATCCACCGGCAGCCCCAGCCGCTCCCACTCTTCCAGCCCGCCCGCCAGCGGACGCACCCGCATCACTCCCAAATCTTTGAGCTGATGCGTCACCTTCACCGCCGCCTCTTCATTCGGACAGGTGCAATACACCACAATGTCGCGGTCCGTCGGAAACTCTCCCCAGCGCTTTGTAACTTCGTCCGGGTTCATCCGCAGCGCACCGGGCAATGTCCTTGGCGCCGCCAAAAAATCCAGCGGATGCCGCAGATCCACGATCACTGGCTCCTCTCCCGCCCTCACCTTCTCGTACAGCTCCTGCGGAGATATCCTTGCCATGCGCATCGACTTCAAAAACTCCCGCCGCTGCCAGTAGCTCCGCGCCGCCATCACCACGGAAACCACTATCGCCGCACCAATCGCCCACCGCGCCGTAATCGCAAACAGCCCCAGCCAGTCAATCGTGCGCATCGACAGGTATCCGCCGCCCAGCAGCACCGCCAGCCACGCAATCGACCCCACCGAATTGTAGAGATGGAAACGTGCCCGTGGCACCCGCGCCGCCCCTGCCAGCGGAAGCGCCAGATGCGCCACTCCCGGCAGCCACTTCGCCCACAGCAGCGAACGTCCTGTATGCTTTTCAAGCGCCAGCTCTGAGCGCCTCACGCACGAATCCGGCTGGAACGAAATCCGGCACAGCAGTCCGAACAATGCGCTGCCTTTCCACCTTCCTAGCTCGTACCACAGCGTATCGCCTGCCAGGCAGGCCACCGTCGTAACCAGCAGCAACAGTCCAAGATTCAGCTTCCCCATCGCCGCCAGCGCCCCGGAAGCAAACAGCAGCGGTGTCACAAACAGCGGCAACCCCACCCGCTCCGCAAAGGTAGCCACAAACATCCATAGCGTGCCATGCCGCGCCAGATATTGAAGATCGGAGGGATGCATGATGTGTCCTTCCTTCATCCATCACAACGGACGATCCGCCATGAATCATTTATGAATTATTTGTGAAGACGGCTTCCTTATCGTTTGATGCTCCGTTCCGGTCTCCGGCTTCAAAACGGTCTCCGTCAAAATCCCCGCCGCCGCCACTTTGGAACATAATGCTTACCTATGCACATCTCCGGATCATCAATTCTGCTGATCTTCGTCGTCCTCTCCACCGCCATCCTTCTTCTTGTTCTGCACCTCACCAAGCTCGGCCTGCTTATCCATCAGCAGATTCCAGACCGTCCGCAGCGGCGCCTCTTTTACGCCTCCGTCAGCTTCTTTATTACCTTCCTTTTGGTGCGGCTGCTCGTGGCCTCCATCACTCATCACATCGGTCCATTCGGATACGTGGAGATGGGTGGCCGCCACATCCATCACCTCGTCTGGGGAATTCTTCTCCTGCTCATCTCCGGTTACGGGGAACTGACCGAAGTCGCCGACCGCGACACTCCAACTGCGATTCTTCTCAGCCGCCTGCTCGCGCTCACCTATGGGACTGGTGCGGCGCTTACCCTCGATGAGTTTGCCATCTGGCTCAACCTGGACGCCGCCGCCTACTGGTCGCGCCAGGGCCGCGAGAGCATCGACGCCATCATTCTCTTCGGAGCCCTACTCGCCATCGGAACCTGGGGCTCGCCTCTCTTTCGCCGTTTCGTTCGTCCGCGCGCATAAGCTGTGCGGTAGCATAAGGAGCGTATGAAGCGAAAGCTGTTCTTGCTCTATGCGCTCCTTTTCGTCTGCTTAGCTCTGCTTGTCACCGGCAAAATTGCCGTAACCAACGCGGCGAAAGACCGCACTTACTCCGATGTGCAGCTCATTCCCCACCGCCACGTAGGCGTGGTTCTCGGATGCCCCAGGCTTTCCCATGGCAGGCCCAGTCTCTTCTTCAAGAATCGAATCGACGCTGCAGCTTTGCTCTTTCAGCACGGAAAGGTGGACTACCTCATCGTCAGCGGCAACCGCCGACGCCGTTACGACGAGCCTACCGACATGAAGAATGCATTGCTCGTCAAAGGCATCCCCGCCGATCGCATCTATCCCGACTACGCTGGCGTCCGAACCCTCGACTCCGTCGTGCGTGCCAAAGAGATCTACGGTCAGGACACCTTCACCGTCATCTCCCAAAGATTCCACAACCAGCGCGCCATCTTCCTCGCCAGCCATCGCGGCATCGACGCCATCGGCTTCAATGCGCCGGACCCCGATTTCCGCCACAGTTTCAGCACCCACATTCGAGAGCAATTCGCCCGGGTCTTGGCCATCTTCGACGTTTATCTACTTCACACCCAGCCCCATTCCCTCGGACAGCCAATCGTCATCGGAAATTCATAATCGGCCCATCCACTTGTCTGGCATTTCCCCCTCGCTTCCCTCTTGGCCTCGCCCACGGTAAGATGGACTCTCGCTTGGGAAAGTTCCCGGAGGGTACGCATGATCCCCTTGCTCGCATTCGTTGCCATCCTCGTTGTCGTCGGACTCATAATCGCCGGCATCTACAACGGACTGGTACAACTCAGGGTTCGCGCCGACAATGCCTGGTCTGACATCGACATCCAACTAAAGCGCCGTCATGACCTCATCCCCAACCTCGTCGAAACCGTCAAAGGCTACGCCGCGCATGAAAAGGGCACCTTTGAGAACGTAGCCCGTTATCGTTCCGCCGCCATGGCCGCCACCTCCACCGCCGATCGCGCACAGGCCGAGGGCCAGCTCACCCAGGCCCTTCGCGGTTTGCTCGCCGTCGCCGAAGCCTATCCTGAGCTGAAGGCCAACACTCAGTTCCAGTCCCTCCAGCAGTCGCTCTCCGAGCTTGAAGATGCGCTGCAAAACTCGCGCCGTTACTACAACGCCGTCGTTCGCGATCTCAACACCAAGATCCAGTCCTTCCCGTCCAACATCATTGCGGGAATGTTCAACTTCCAGCAGCGCCAGTTCTTTGAGATCGCCGATCCCACCGAACGCGCTGTTCCCAACGTCAAGTTTTAACTCGGATCAACATGAATCGACCCTCGCGTTTCGCTCCTCTCAACCCCAGCCGTCTGTGCTGGGGTTTCTTGCTTGCCGTTATCCTCTTGCTGGCCTCGCCCGCCTTTGCCCGCTCCTGGATGATCGCCCGCTTCGATGCCCATTACACCGTCGCCGACGATGGCGCCGTACTGGTCGAAGAGGAGATTCATCCTGCATTCCAGGGCACCTTCAACGGCATCGAGCGCGACATCCCCCTCGAATACCCCGGCCCCGATGGAACCGCCTATAAGCTCTCCGTCAAGGTCGAATCGGTCACCGGGGAAGCCGGCGAGAAGATCAAATTCGAGCAGTCCTCCCGCGTCGAGAACATCATTGGCGGCGGCAGCCATCTCTTCCTCGTCCTCCGAATCTACGCCGCCGGTACAGACACCGAACGCACCATCCACATCACCTACCGCGTCGCGAACGCTACCCGTTTCTTTAACGACCACGACGAGTTCTACTGGAACGTCACCGGCAATGACTGGAAGGTTCCCATCAAGGAGGCTTCGGCCTCCGTTGCCCTTCCTCCAGGCGCAGCCGGACGCCTCAAGGCCCAGGCTTTTGTCGGCAACTACGGCTCACGCGACCGCGATGTCACCTCCACCGTCGATGGCAGCATCGTCAACTTTGAAGCACCCAGCTCCCTCCCGCCCCGCAACGGACTCACCATCGACGTCTATCTTCCCAAGGGCATTCTGATTCAGCCCTCCTGGTTCACCCGCAATGTGGTCTGGTTTATCGGAGGCAATCCTGGCGTGCTCATCCCCGTCTGGACCTTCGTCGTCATGTTCTCCCTCTGGTGGTTCAAGGGACGCGACGCTGCTTCCGGTATGTCCGTCGCCCCCATGTATGAGCCGCCCAAGGGCCTTACTCCCGCCGAAGCCGGAACCCTCATCACCGACGACATCGAAGCCCGCGACATCACATCCACGCTCGTCGATCTAGCCGTCAAGGGCTATCTCAAAATCATCGAGCACGACAGCAAGGTTCTCTTTATCAACCACAAGGATTACATCCTCCGACTCATGAAGCCGCGCTCCGAGTGGGCACTTCTCGCCGCTCATGAAGTCGAGGTACTCAACAATCTCTTCCCCGAAGTCACCTCTGAGGAAACCACACTCTCCGATTTGAAGAACCGCTTCTACCTCGCCCTGCCCTCCATCCGCGAGGAAATCATCGGCGCGCTCAAGGAGAAGGATCTCTACTCCACCGACCCCGAGTCGGCCAAGGGATTGGTCCTCGTCGGCGTGCTCATCATTGTTCTTCCCGTTCTCTGGCTGCAGATGACCGGTGCTATCCGGCTCCTCAACTCTCCCCTTGTGCTGTTCGTCGGAGTCCTGCTCTCGGCCCTCTTCGTCTATCTCTTCGGACACCACCTCGCCGCAAAAACCGTCCGTGGCGCGCGCACTCGCGTCGCCTGTCTCGGCTTCAAGGAGTTCATGACCCGTGTCGATGGCGACCGCATTAAGCGTATGCCGCCCGACACCTTTGAGAAGTTCCTCCCCTACGCCATGGCCTTCGGCGTCGAGCAGCACTGGGCCAAGGCTTTCCAGGGGCTCATCACCCAGCCGCCCTCTTGGTATGTCGGCTCCGGCTACGGAATGCCCGGCATGATGTGGACGCCGCTGCTCTTTGCCAACTCCATGAACTCCTTCACCACCTCGGCCTACCAGTCCTTCGCTGCCGCCCCGCAAGCCAGCTCCAGCGGCTCCGGCTTCGGAGACGGTGGCAGCTTCGGCGGTGGTGGCGGCTTCTCTGGAGGCGGCTTCGGCGGTGGTGGCGGCGACGCATTCTAGCCTGTTCGCCCGCGCCAAGATTCCCATATTCGCCTTCTTTTGGCGAATATGGGAATCCCAGTTCACAAGCGCTTCGTGGCCATCTACTCATTCGGTCATTGTCCCTTCGGCGTAAGTTCCCCGCTCGCCTGCCTCGTCGCGTCCCGCTCCTTTCAGTGCGTTAACTTGTTGATCACGCAGCATCCTGGGAAACTCCCTACTACCGCATCGCTTCCCTTTCGTGACATAATTCAATCTAGGGCATTACCTAAGTCATTTGCGCAACTTCGCGCGGGGGCCGATGTGGACGATATTCGCACGAGTAGACGTTTCCCAGTCCATTTACCACTCAAGGTCATCGGTGACAAAAAGGTTGCAGCCGGCAGCACAGACAACATCAGCGCAGCAGGAGCATACCTCTGGCTCGACAGTGCGCTGGAAGTAGGCTCTTCCGCTGAATTCGAAATAACCATTCCGGGCGACTCAATCGGAGCTGCCGACGACGTCCGCCTGCACTGTCACGCTCGGGTTGTGCGCTGTGACACTGAACAGGAACAAGGCCGCGCCGGTGTCGCTTGCGTCATCGAACGTTACGAATTCGTCCGTGCCGCCGAAGGTGGAGACAAATAGATGCTGAAGATCATTCTGGCCGACAATCAAGCCATCTTTCGAGCCGGCATCGCCAAGGTACTCGCCGTCGAGGACGACGTGCGCATCGTCGCCCAGGCCCAAACGGTTGAGCAAGCCCTGATCTCCGTCGAAAAATTTCGTGGCTCCGTCATGATCTACGCCGCCAGCTTCCTCCCTGACACCGCCAAGCTGGTTACCATGGCGCGTGACTCCGGAACTCAGCTCGTCGTCATCGCCGACAGCAACGAACTTCCCGAGCGCTATCTCAACGCAGGTGTCCTCGGCATGATCTACCGCTCCATCGATGGCGCCGAGTTGCTTCGTTGTGTGCGCAAGGTCAGCCTAGGCGAGGTCTATCTACAGGACCTGCGAGCCGTGGCTCAGAATAGTGACTCAGAAGATTTCGTCGGCGCCCGTGTCCGCGACCGGCTTACTCCAAAAGAATTGAAGATCGTCGCCCTCATCGTCCAAGGCTTCAAAAACAAGGAGATCGCAAATCTCCTCGGCACCACCGAGCAAGTCGTCAAGAATTATCTACGTAATGTGTATGACAAAATCGGTGTCTCTGACCGCCTGGAGCTCGCCCTCTTCACCATTCATCACCGCATCCTGGCGGAAGCCGCCGCAGCCAGCGCTGCCTCCATGCGTAACACTCCGTCTGCCCCTGGCAGCACTCCCGCGTAGTCTCAGGCTTCTGCATAGCAAAAAGTGCGGCACGCTAGCAGGCTCGGAGCTGATTGAGAGCTGTACTACTTGGTCTCTTCGCCTTCTTTGTACATATATCGAATGCTGGATTTATAGATTAGAAGGTTGGACTTACCGCCGGTGCGCGTGAGCTTGATGCAGCTCTTGTCATACCATTCGATGATGCCATGCAGGTCCTCGCCGTCGCGGGTCACGACCACCATGGGAGTTCTGCTCTGTATCTGCTTCTGATAGTAAAAGTTCTCTGCGTGAGTCTGTTCCGCGGGTGCAGGTTTCTTGGGGGCGCCAGGATTGCGCTCAGGAGCGCGTGCAGTTCGTTCGCGACGCTCCACGGCGGCTTCCGTTGCACGAGCTTGCTCGCGGTTCAGTGACGGACGGATCAATTTCCGGTTTCCGAAGCTCTCCGGCTCAGGTGCCTGAACGGCGGCGGTAGAGTCAGGTCCGTTTCTCATACGAGTCCTCTCCCCAGCGGGAGTATCAAAAGTTAAAGCACACCGAGATTCTCTGTTGAGGACACAAGAAGCGCGCGCACGGAAGAAGATGCGAGTGCTGATTTCCTGGAAGAGAATCAAAGTGGTTCGTGCCTAAACCGTACCACACGAGCAGGGCTAAAACAATAAAAGTCTGAGCCAATCTGCTGTGACAAAAGAAGGCACTACGGGATGTCTGAACATGGCGCGCCGGGCGAAAATTCTTTGGGTGAGCTAGATTTCTATCGAGCTGGAGTAGCCATCCAGGGAAAGCGAGCGCAGCAGATTGCGGCGCATTCCATTTTGAACCTCGTCCAAGCCGTTACTGGCACGGACGATCCAATCAAAGGGCACCTGTGCGGCGATAGCGGCCAGCTCGGCCTGTAGATCCTGGTTCCGCATCAGCTCCGCCGAGCCGGCTTTGAGCATCATGAGGTCTTCGAGAATCGAATAGAGCACGGCAATCAGCAGGTCGGTTCGGGCCTTGCCTTCGCCTCCGGCGCGGTAGGCTTCGGTAGCGCGGAAGAGCCCGGAGTGATCATTCTCTCCCAGGGCAGTGGTGAGCAGCAGCAGCGCGTCCTTGCGGGCGGTGAGGTATCCGTTGAGATCGAAGTTGCGGGCACGGCCCACGGCCCCGGCGCACAGGCGAGACACCAACTTCTTCTGAACCGCGGTCCACTCGGTGCGCAGCGCCAGGTCCTGTGCGATCTCCTCGGCAGCCAGGGGTGCCAGCCTGAGGGTGATGCAGCGGGAGCGTATGGTGGGCAGCAGGGCATTGGAGTTTTCCGCCAGCAGAAACAAGGTGGCAAAGTCGGGCGGCTCCTCCAGAACCTTGAGCAGCGCATTGGCCGCTTCCTTCATGAAATTCGATTCGGAGAAGATGTAGAACTTCTGGCGTCCCTCAGCGGGACGGTAATACATTTCTCCGATGACGTGCCTTACCTGGTCGACCTTGACTAACATCTGCGGCGGGTCAGGAGGTATTACGAGCACTTCGGGATGAGTCTGCACGAAGATGCGCGTCTCGCGTTTATCACTCTCTCGCAGGTTTTCGCGAGCCTCCACGGCTTCGGCAAAACGCTGATCGAGGGCGTCGGCCTGAGCTATACGCTCGCAGTTACGGCAGACACCGCAGAAATCGGGAAGACCGTCTTCGGCGATCGGCCGCTCAAGGCAGTTCACGGCTTTTGCCACCATCTGCGCGAGGGTGAATTTTCCCGCGCCGCGCGGCCCGGTAAGAATGATGGCGTGAGGCAGATGGTCGCGCGAGATCATCTCGCGCAAGCGTCGAACGGTCGGAGCATTTCCGCGGAACTGCTCGAATCCCATGAGCTTAGCCCTGCCTGGGCAGCAGGCGCTGACGCACCGCAGCCACTACTTCATTGTGAACCGCTTCCAGGGAACGGTGCGCGTCGATTAGAACCACGCGTTCGACGTCGCGATGGGCGATGACCATGAACTGCTGATGCACACGCTCGAAGAAGCCGCGGCTTTCCTGCTCAAAGCGGTTTTCGTCTACCTCACCCGAGGCGGCCAGATTGCGACGGCGCGCCCGCGCCACACTGGCGGCCACGTCGTTGTCCAACAGCAAAGTGAGATCAGGCTGAAGACCGAGGCAGAGAACGCGATGCAAGGTGAGCACGGTTTCTACACCGAGCTGGCGCCCCGCGCCCTGATAGGCCTCGGAAGAATCCGTGAAGCGGTCGCACAACACCCAGGCGCCGCGATTGAGCGCCGGAAGGATCAGTTCGGAGATATGTTGCGCGCGAGAAGCGAACACGAGCGCCAACTCAGCCAGCGGAGCCAATCCATGCGTTCGCGAATCGAGCAGAATACTGCGCACCCGCTCGCCAGTCTCGGTGCCGCCAGGCTCGCGCGTGGTCAGCACTTCCAGACCCTCGGCACGCAGAACGGCAGCGAGCCTTTCAAGATGGGTGCTTTTGCCACAGCCGTCCAGCCCTTCAAAGGTGATGAAGCGTCCGCCTTTTGCATTCTGCCGCACAGTGGAATGATAGCAAAGCACGGACGCGACACTCCAAGCGCAGCATCGAGCATCTGGTACACTCGAAAAATTGCGAGCGGATCCAGGCTTTTCATTGAGTGATCCGCGATGCATCGGATTCTTCCAGACGTGGTGGATCTTTCATCCCACCCAAAAATCATTCCAGGAGTTGCAATGCAACGGTTGCTTTGTGCATGGCTGGTGGCGATCGTCGGGGTCGCTTCCGCCTTTTCTCAGAGTGGTCCCGCCCAGAGTAGTTCGATCAAAACCTCAGGTTTCAAAGTGGTGGAAACCCTCGCGGTAGATGCCACCGATGCACCGCGCAAAGTCTTTCATGCGAAGCTGACAATTCCGGCGACGGCTGGGGACTTTGTGCTTCTGTATCCAAAGTGGATTCCCGGAGAACACGGGCCGACAGGTCCGGTGGTGGACACGGCTGGAATCTACTTCCGCGCCAATGGCGAGGTGCTGGCGTGGCATCGCGACCCGGTAGATATGTACGCCTATCACGTGCAGGTGCCGCAAGGAGTGACGTCGATTGAAGCAACGATCGATTACTTGAGCCCAGTGGAAACAACAACAGGTTTCAGCGCCAGCTCTTCTGCCACGGACAAACTTGCAGCGTTCTCCTGGAACTGGCTGGTGTTTTATCCCAAGGGATATGCATCGGATGAGATCGGGATACGGTCTTCGCTGAAGCTGCCGGCCAACTGGCAATGGGCGAGCGCGCTGCCACACGTTTCCAGCGCGCAGGGCGCGGTTGAGTTTGCACTGGCGTCGCTGACTACAGTGGTGGATTCGCCAGTGCTGATGGGGCAGTACATGAAAAAGATTGCGCTGCGAGCGGGCCAGACGCCGGCGCACGAACTCGACATTGCCGCCGACTCCAACGCAGCACTGGCGATTGAGCCATGGCAGACAAAGGCCTTTAACAATCTTGTGGCCGAGGCCGGTGCGCTGTATGGGGCGCGGCACTATCGCCAGTATCACTTCCTGCTAACACTCAGCGATCACGTGGCGCACTTCGGGCTGGAACATCACGAGTCCAACGATACCCGCGAGGGCGAGGGCTACCTGACGGATTCGGCGCAGTGGACGATTGACGCGCAGGTGCTGCCGCACGAATACACGCACTCATGGAATGGGAAGTATCGGAGACCGGCGGGATTAGCAACGCCGGATTACGAAGCTGCGATGAAAGGGAATCTACTGTGGGTATATGAGGGGCTCACGGAATACTTTGGCTATGTGCTGACCGCGCGCAGCGGGCTGCAGACGCCAGAGCAGTGGCGCGAACAGATTGCCGAGATTGCGATGCGGTACTCGCATCGCCCGGGACGCAAGTGGCGTTCGCTGGAAGACACGACGACGGCGGCGCAGACGCTGTATGGCGCTCCGGAGGCATTCAGCAACTATCGCCGCAGCGCATTGGATTTCTACGACGAGGGCGCGCTGATCTGGATGGAAGCCGACACGATCATCCGCCAGAAGAGCGGGGGAGCAAAATCGTTGGATGATTTTGCGCGCCTCTTTCTAGGCGGGCAGAACACGCCGCCAGAGGTGAAGACCTACACCTTCGACGACGTAGTGCAGACGCTGAACCAGGTGCAGCCATATGACTGGCGCGGATTTTTTATGGAGCGAGTGCTGAAGGTAGCCAAGCAGGCGCCGCTGGGAGGCATTGCAAACAGCGGCTGGAAGTTGATCTATAACGACCAACCAAACATGCTTTGCCGGATGCGCGAGCAGGAGGGCGGCGGCCTTGATGCAACAGCCTCACTGGGCCTGGTGCTGACCAGGGATGGAGTGGTGGAGGACGCGATCGAGGATGGCGCAGCGGCGAAGAACGGCATCGGCCCGGGAATGAAGATCATCGCGGTGAATGGGAGGAAATACTCCCAGGAATTTTTGCTGGCGGCGCTGCGTGAGGCGCGGGCATCGCACCAGGCAATTCAACTGCTGGTGGAGAATACCGAGTATTTCCGCACAGTTTCAGTGGATTACTTTGACGGTCCTCAGCAGCCGCACCTGGTGCGCGATGAGAGTAAGCCGGATTTGCTGGGCGCGATCACGAAGCCGAAGGTGACGGAGCCGCCGCTGCCGCAATAGAGTTTGAGGCAGTAAAAATGGGCCGCCAGCGATGGCGGCCCATTTCATTTGCGAAATGCGTTGAAGAAGACAATTCTGCATCATAAATGGTGCAAAAAGACGATAAGGGTTAGCAAGGTGGTGAATCGTTGGAGACGACGGGGTTACTGGAACGGTAATGGTTGCGCGGGATTTGAAAGGATTGGCAAAAGAGGAAATTTTGAAAAACGAGGGTTAACTGAATGGTCTATAGTTGCTCCGGAACGGAATTTCTCTTGCCGGGAGGAACAGAGTTCCTGGAATCCGGAGCGCGCCTTAGCTGCATCCAACCGCAGGGATACGGAGTACATTAGCAGACACCAAACAAATGGAATGGAGGACTTATGCTCAAGGGATTCCGTGAGTTCATCATGCGGGGCAACGTGATTGATCTGGCGGTGGCCGTGGTCATCGGCGCGGCCTTTGGAGCGGTGATTACAGCGTTTGTGGCCAACGTGCTGACGCCGCTGATTGCCGCCGTCGCCGGCAAACCGGATTTTGCCGCGCTGGTGGTAAGCGTAAACGGCAGTGAGATCAAGTACGGACTGTTTTTGAACGCGCTGATTTCCTTCTTAATGATTGCCGGAGCTGTGTACTTTGCGATGGTGGTGCCGATGAATGCGTGGAAGGCGCGGCAGGCGCGCGGCCAGGCTACGCCCGATCCGACGACGAAGACTTGCCCTGCCTGCCTGGAATCCATCGCCATTGCGGCGAGCAAGTGCAAGTGGTGCGGAGAGGTGCAGGGAATAGGGCAGCGGGTCGCGTAGTCGCGGAGGAAGAGTGAAAGCGTACAGAACGCTGTTGCATAAATATTCAGTGCTGGTGGTTTGTGGATTGTGGTGGTGCATGCCGGTCCAAGGCCAGCGGGGAGCTGAGTATCCGCGAACAGCATGGGGAGGCTATCCATATCCCGCATCGTACGACGCCGAGGTTGCCGACCCGGACGTTCACCGCGTTCTGTTCGAGAATGAGAACATCATGTTCCTGGAGGTAGCCAATCCGCCGGAACTCGACGTTCGATTGCATGGCCATCCTTATCCGTCCGCGTTTGCGCGCGATACCGGAGGCGGCGCGGGGGTAGCGGGCATTCCGCTGCAAGATTTCCACCTCGATCCCGCAGGCCCATTCGCGGGCAAAGGATGGGGACAGGGAGATGCGCCCTCCGGCATGGAGTTTCCGCGCTGTACCACAGCCCCACCCGAGTCGCCGCATAAGCCGATCAATCACGGCACGGTGCCGGTGCATTTCTATCGCATCGAGTTCCGGCGGCTGGACGGCGAAGATTTCAAGAGCCACTGGAAAGATTGGTATCCGTGGATCCTGAAGCCCAGCAAAGTGGCACCAAGGGTAGAGGCCGGAGCTGCGGCGGGGAACGGATTGTCACAGGAGTGGCCGTATTCGCCGGAGTACGATTCGGTGGTTGCGGCACCGAACAACTACCGGCTGCTTTATGAAGACGGACATGTACGGTTGCTGGAAGTCACAGTACGTCCGGGCGAAACCACTCCCGCGCATGGGAATCCATATGCGTCGGTGCTGGCGTTCAACACCCTTGCGGTGGATGAGCGAGAGATCGTGGAGACGAAGCTCGACCTGAGGGCGCCGCTCAATGAGCACAGGGCCGGGCATGGGCCTGCACCGAGCGCTTTCAACATGAAAGTGCCAACCTGCGAAACTGTCGCCCCGCAGGCGCCACATACGATTCGCAACAACAGCGCCATCCCGTTGCATTACTACCGGATTGAATTCAAGCGGGTGGACGGTGATGACTTCCAAAAACGCTGGCGCGAATGGTATCCGTGGATGCAATATATGAAAAACATGCGCTAGCACAGCCCGGAGCCGTTAGCATTCATCGAAATGCATTGCGCGGTGCAAAGACTGAAGGGGCCACGCAATGAATACGACCGACAACCAGAGAATCCGGCAACTTTTTGATGACTACCTGCGGATGTACTCAACCCGTGACGACCGGCTCACCGAACTGTTCAGCGAGAATTTCTCAGGCTTTACCGGAGGCGGGGATTTCCTGGTAAAAAACAGGGAGGAATGGGTTGCGATTACACGGCAGGATTTTGCCCAGGTCAAAGATCCGATCCGTATCGAACTGAAAGATCTGGCGATTCAGTCACTGGCTGATACGATCGCCGTTGCAACAGGCTTTTTCAATATCCACCTGCCAATCAAAGACAACATCCTGTCCCGTGAGATAGCGCGCCTGGTACTGATATTCCGCAAGGAATCCGAGGGCTGGAAGATCTCGCACAGCAGTATCTCCATCCCTTACAACCTGGTTCGTGAGGGCGAAGTATATCCGCTGCAGGAGCTGTCAGAGCGGAATCAGTTTCTGGAAGAGCTGGTCACCGAGCGGACGGCTCAGCTTTCTGAAGCAAACGATGAGCTGCGAAAAACCAACGAGATATTGGCAAAAGAGGCTGGTGAGCACAAGCGGGCAGCGGACGCTTTGGAAAGGAGTGAGGAACGATACCGGTCCGTCGTCAACGCCAGCCCCGACGACATTACGATTACGGATCGGGAAGGCCGCGTGCTGATGGTCTCGCCGGTGGCCAAAAAGATGTTTGGCGGTAAACGGGAAGGTGAACTGGGAGAAGAAGAATACATGGGGCGTCCGCTGACCGACTTCATCGTTCCCGAGGAACGGGATCTCGTGCGCGCCCAAGTAGCCCTGAAGTTCCAAGGCGGCATGACGGGACCGACTGAATACCATGGGCTGCGCCTGGATGGAAGCACTTTCGACATTGAAGTGAACAGCGAGTTCATTCGGGATGCCACGGGTTCAGCCACCGGCATGGTGGTGATTGTCCGCGATATCACCGAGCGAAAGCAGGCGGAGGTGGAACGAAAGAAACTGGAGGCTCAGAACCGGCAACTGCAGAAGACGGAAAGCCTGGGCCGCATGGCTGGGGCCATTGCGCACTATTTCAACAACCAGTTGGGAGCGGTAATTGCGAATCTTGAATTGGCCATGACGGCACCGCTTCGAGGGGCGAATCCTCAGGCGGAGATCGTGGCTGCCATGAAATCTTCCTACAAGGCGGCAGAGATGAGCGGACTGATGCTGGCCTACGTGGGTCAGTCGATGGACAAACGTGAGCCGCTGGATCTTTCCGAAACCTGCCACCGGAATCTGCCCATGCTTCAGGCCATGATGCCGAAAGAGGTGATGCTGAAATGCGACTTTCCATCACCAGGACCGGTGATTACGTCGAACGCGAGCCAGATGTTCCAGGTTCTCACCCACCTGACTACCAACGCCAGTGAGGCCATGAGTGAGGGGCAAGGCACGATACTGTTGCGCGTCAAAACGGTTCCGGCGGTGGACGTACCCGCTGCTCGCCGCTTTCCTATGGATTGGCATCCGCAGAGCAATGTTTATGCCTGCCTGGAGGTGATGGATACAGGTTCCGGAATTGAGGATAAGGATATCGAGAAGCTTTTCGATCCATTCTTCTCCAGCAAGTTCACGGGACGGGGAATGGGGCTGGCCGTGGTGCTGGGGATTGCGCGCTCCCACAGTGGCGCTGTAGCCGTGGAGAGTGAACCGGGCAAGGGTAGTACCTTCCGAGTTTTTTTCCCGGTGTGCGACGAAGCTGTACGGTGAACTGGGGGCAAGTCAATGCGGATGGCGAGTTGCCGCTTCGCTAGGTTGACCCCAGGCTGAGCCGCGAGGTGTATTGCGCGAGGAAGTGGTGCATGGTTTCTATGCGAATGCGCATGGAGGCCAAGGGTTTATTCTCATCCAGATCACGAAAGCAGAAATACGGCTTTCCGGAAGACTCCACGATCTGCTCGATGACGCCGCTCACAAAGGCATCGTGCCCGCATTTGAAGTTGGAGAGTTCGACAGGAATCAGGTTAGGGTGCCGGGCCGCAAACTTGGCGGCCCAAATCTTCTGGTTAGTGTTCGCCGAAGTTGAGTTTTTCCACACATCCGAGATATCGAGGGGCGATTCGGTGATTCCCTGCGCTACTTCATCTCCGAACAAACGCTCGAGCAGTTCCGAATCCAATGGGAGATAGCTCTGCGAGAGCACCGGATAACCAAGGTCCTGAAACGCATCCAGAATTCCCTGGTTCAATCCTGGATCGTGATGGTAAGGCCTGCCTAGAAGGACCAGCCCCACGCGGTTCTTGCGTTCGAGATCGTCCAGCAGTTCGCGGGAGGCGCGGCGCATTCTGTCTTCAAACTTCTGCTGCGCGTGAAACGCTGCGTCCACGGCGAAGGCGTTCTCCTTCCAGTTCATTCCTAAAATATCGTGCCAGCACTCGAACATCTGTAAAGCAAATAAGGAGCGATTGGAGAGATCGAGCACGGGATTCAGGTAACGGACCCTGGCTTGCGCAAACCAGTCGCGACTGGTAGAGAATGCTGCCTTCACAGCTTCCGGCGTTGCCGCACCCGCAGGACAGGCGTTGCACCCAGCGCAACCGTGCAAAGAGCTGGGAACAGAGTCGATCATGGGGAAGAAGACGTAATCCAGCGCGTGTTTCGTCCGGCTCTTGTTCAGTAGATTCAGAACATGCGCTATGCAGACCTTCGACGGAAAACATGGGTCTACGGCAGCAAAGCCGATGGCATCCCTGAATTGCGCCAGAGTGGTCGTATCCGAGAAGGTGATGTGATCCGCCGGAATGCCGAGACTCGTGAGGTATGCCGTAAACAGCGGAGCATAGGAATAGATATTCAGCACTTTGGGAATGCCGATCCGCAGTGCGCCATTTCGAGATGAAGGGTCTCGCCGAATCCATGGCATCCGGCGTATTGAGGCAAATGCAGATGGCTGCTGGCTTACGGCCCAGATCTCCCGCCCCGCGAGTGACGGAACGCAAGGGGTAGCGTTGCGTATGGTTGCCAACGAGGCGTTCACCTCGCGGGCAGCCGCAGCATCCATGGCCTGACCGCGCTCGCAGCTTGCGACGATGATCCGCTGTTGATGAGCACCCGCACCATCTGAGGCCGACGTGCTGGCTTCGACATCGATGAACGTTCGCGAGCAGCGGTTTGTGCAGAACGTGCAGCGCGTCGATTCGTTACGTGTGATGGTGTAGCGAATATCGTCAAGGCGATCGAGGCCGATGAAGGCGGTTGGCCGCGAGGGCTCATACTGTTGGATTGCCTGTAATGCCGCGCCGATGGCACCAGCCTCGCCGCAGTTGGGATGCACCCGCACCTCGGGATCTCCTTCGGCAAAGAAGTGACTTCGAAGAAAATCCACCTCCGCTTTGACCACCGCGAGATTACGTTGCGTTCCGCCCTGCAGCAGGAAGCTCCGTCCGAGACGCGCAACGTTTGAAACACCCGCAACGTAGAGGAATACGTTCTTCGGCAGAACCGCAGCCAGACCGGCAAGGATCTCGTCAGGACGCCACCCTTGCCGCTGGAAGTTCACGATATCCGACTGGAGGAAGACCGCGCAGCCATAGCTGAAGATTGGCATCTGCCTGGCGCGGAATGCAACATCAGCGAAGTCTTCGATTGGAATGCCCAGCAGTGCGGCGGCCGATTGAAGAAAGTATCCATTGCCAGCCGAACATTGCGTGTTGAGGCGGAAGTCTTTCACCGCGCCATTCTGCAGCACGATGATCTTGATGTCCTGGCCTCCGACATCGATGATGGCGTCTACGTTGTGCTGGACCTGCAAAGCCGATTGGGCGTGGGCCACTGTTTCAACCAAAGCAACATCAGCGCCAAAGACGCGCCTCAAAAGGTCCTTGGAATATCCAGTGGCCCCCGTTCCGAGAATCTTGAGGCAGAGATGACGCTCGGCAAAGCGATTCCTCAATTCGCGCAGAACGGCAACCGCATCGGTGATGGGATCAGACTGAGAGAGCAGGTAGGCGCTGTCGATCAATGTGCCGTTGGGGTCGAGCGCAACCGCTTTGGTTGAGGTCGATCCGCCGTCAATACCAAGAAACACCGGAAGCTCTGGCGCGGAAGATGATTGTCGCGGAGCGGATGGGACAGAATATCTCTGAAGAAACTCTTGCCGTTCCGCATCATTTTCACACAGTCCCCGGGTACCCCCTGTGCGACGGCTGTGACGGCTGGATTGCACATGAAGAGCCAGGGGAGCGCTTCCCAGATAGCATCCTGTTCCGGCATCCTCCGTCCGGCCGTATTCTATTGCTCCGATTGCACCAAAGAGCTGGGCATCAGGAGGGACACAGACGAGCGACTCCAAGGAAGCCTGCTCCGGTACGGGTACGTTTTGCTGCTTCCACAGCTTTGCAAGATGATGGCGCCACGCTTGCCTCATGCCAGGGAGAAAAACGTTCGGCCCTCCGAGGAGCAGAACGCGCGGCTTTAACGTGTGTCCGCGGGTGAGCACCGTAAGATTCTGAATGACGACAGCATCAAACAGAGAGGCCATTAACTCTCTGGGAGAAACGCCTTGCTTCTGTAGTCCGGTGATGTCAGTTTCGGCAAAGACTCCGCACTTGCCTGCAACCGGATGAATCTCGATTCCGTCATACTCCTGTTGAAGCAGTGCCTCTGGGGAAAGATTCAGCTTGGCGGCGATCTTTTCGATGACAGCGCCCGTTCCGCCAGCGCACTTGTCGTTCATCGAAGCGATTTTTTTTCTGTGCCCCGGATGGCCAGTCTCTTGAAAGGCGATGATCTTCGAGTCTTGCCCACCGAGTTCCACTACCGACTGGACTTCGGGAAATAAGCGCTCGACGGCGAGACTAACGGCCGTAACCTCCTGCACAAACTTTGCACCCAGCAAATCAGCTATCCCCGAGCCGCCGCTGCCAGTGATAAAGACTCTTGTGCTTCCGATTTGTAGATTGAGCTTCGACTCAAGCTTGAGCAACGCCGACAAAACGGTTTCCGCCTGGCAACTCTCATGCCGCGCGTAAAGCCGGAACAATAAATCATCTCCGCCTTCGAGACACGCAACTACCTTTACAGTTGTGGACCCAACATCAATACCGACGAGATGGCGCTTTTCAACCATATGTCTACTCATCGCGTGCGCTCAACCCAGAATGTGTCAGTCTCCTGTTGCGAAGGCGCGACGGCGGCCACGGTCGTGCCTCGAGGAATCCTTGCCGAGAACTTTCCCAGCAGAAATATTTGACGAGCGGCCCATCAGCTCATCCACATGGAGCACAAAATTTGCGGCGGTTGCGATCACGCCCGGACGCTGGGGAAATCGGTACAAGGGATCCTGTAACTCCAAATGACTGTGTACGAACTCGCGAATCTCCTCCTTGGAATGCCGGCTCGCGGCCAGCACCTCAGCGAACTCTTGGCGGGCCTTGTTTTTTGCGTCGGCTAACGCCATCTGCACACGGCTGTATGCATGTATTTCTCCCTCTCCGGCGGTTTCAACGGCAAGGAAGATCATCTCCGGCGTCTTCTCCATGAGAGAAGCCTGGACGGCATCCGACTGCATGGAAGGAAGGCAGCCAAAGGGCTTGAGAGCTAACACCATGTGACATCTTCGGTGCTTGGTGTAATAAAGGTTCTTGGCGACTTCCAGATGTCCTTCACCACCCCGAAGCGTGCTGCAATAGTGCGGCTCAGCCAAGGCCGCCAACTCGGACTGTGAAGTGAGCGGGACGCTGAACTCTCCAAGCGCTTCTGCCAATCTGCAATAGTGCTTGCGGTAGATCCACTCAGCCATCGAAAATAGCGCTCGTTTTAAGGCGCTGCGAAGACGGGCTGCGCTCGCACGCAGCGGATGACTCCATGGTTGCTCGTGGCCTGTCAATCGGCGGAGAACCTCCGACCGCCTTTTGGCTTGATGCAGCAGGTACATGAGCCATGTACTAATCGGCTCAACGGAAACTTCCGCACCTTCCTTCTCCAAGAATTCGAACATCCGGAAGTTGCCATCTCCTTCGGTCAGCTGTGCCCAGAACTCCCCAATCACCTTCACCTTGGGCTTTAGTTGAAGGTGGTTCACTTCCATCCCGGAAATTAACTTCTGGCAATGTCTCAGTTCATCGGTAAGGCCGCATCCACATAAGTGTTCATAGATCTTTGCAATCGTGTTTAGCCGCCGGAACACAGCAGACGTACGATGCCGATGCAGTGCTTCTCTAAGCCAGCGCGGAGCTGACTCCGCGAGATCGAAATAAGGGGCGCTTCTGAAGTACGCAGCCAAATGGCTGACCACTGCGGAAACAACGCGGTCAGCCTCGCCGGGGCTCGATTCATAAGCCCGGAGCTGCCGGTGCACGTCATTTAGCAGGTCACCCAATACGAACGCATGCAGAGCATCCATGCCGAAATCCACAGAAAACGGCATCCCCGACTGGCCGGAAGAGGCCTTGATGCCATGATCCTGGAGAAACAGAACTACGCGGAAACCGCCAAAGTTTGCCGCTGCAAGCGCCGCGCGAAACTCAGCTTCATACATTCCATAGCGGCAAGGACCGCACGAACCTGCTGTAAAGAAGATGTATTTGCGGATAATCTCCGAGTGCGTCAATCCACCTTGTTCCAACTCCCGCAACCGCTTGATCAGGTTTCCGACCGTGAAGTACACAGGATTGCAGAGATTGTTGCCGCAGTACTCTTTTCCGATTTCATGAGCATCGCGATCGGGTTGTGGAAGGCATTCGGATTGTTGACCACTCCTCTGCAGCACAGCTTGGATTAGACGCTCGTGCTTCCACGTCAATCCTCCCAGAAGAATGGTTACTTCAGCTCGTTCGTCCGCCGTAAAAGGGGCATCCTCCGGCCGGCGGAAATGTAGGATTTTCTTCTCGTTCACCATTGCATATCCAAATGGAACTAGCTTGGATAGGCACGTGTAATGCCACCTCTGTCTGCAAGCCGAAAATAGACGAGCAGCTCAAGAACAATATTCTTGCTTCACCTGTACCTCAGATCGGCACACAGAGTGCAGGCTGAACTCAAATGACCTGTATTACACCTGCTCTCTGCAAAGGCCTTAATACAAATGGGGCGACATATTCGCGCTTATTCAAGTCCATAGTTGTTGTTTTTTTTCTGGGTTGCGGTCTGCTCGTCACAACTCTCCCCGCCTTTGGAAACACAATACCACAGCAACTTTCGGTAGATGAAGTCGTCGCAAACCTTCTTAACAATAATGCGCAGCCTGCCACGGCTCTTCGCAGATATCAGGGCTTCGCATTTACAAAGTGGATTATCAGGGATTCCCAACTGGGCATAAACATGCGCGGATGGCCGCCAGAATGACTGACAGAGCTCCTTATCAGAGGGTATTAAGCATGGTCACTGAGAATGGATCAAGGCTACTGCTAAATCATGTCCTGCATAAACTTATGCAGACTGAACTGGAAACCAATGGAAGTAAGGAACATTCGGACTCAGATCTGAGCGCATGCCGAAGCGCGGCCATCGAAGGGGACGGTGGCTCCGACATGCGCTCGTTTCCAAATTCGGCCGATCCATCCAAATCAGCATCAAGAGACGTGGGAATGGAGTGTTGCTACAATCCTGTATGGAAACTTAATTCCAATACGTAGTTTGAGGAAGAGGACTGTGGCGACCGAACCCAGGGTGGACAGTACCCGCGAGAAGCTGCTTAGCAGTGCCGTGCAGCTATTCGCCGAGCGCGGCTTTGATGGCGTTTCTGTTCGGGATATTGCAAATGCGGCGGGAGTCAACTCCGGATTGGTGGCGTATTACTTCGGCGGCAAGAAGAAGTTGCTGTCGGAAGTTTATATGCGATATTGCACTTTGCTGAATCTGGAGCGCACACGGTTACTCCAGCAGTTCAATGATCAAAAGAACGGGCCTACTCTCGAACAAATCCTCGAAGCATTTATCCGCCCCTCTCTTAAGGTCACGACTGACAAACATGGACGGTCGGAATTCACGCGCCTTCGGGCAATTCTGTCCGGAGAGAATTCGGCTCTATTGGAGCGCTTAATCGCTGAAAACTTCGATAAGTCGAGCCACATGTTCGTAGTTGCTCTATCGAAATGCCTTCCTCACCTCACTCGCGAGGATGTTCTGTGGAGATTTCATTTCCTTCTTGGCGCGATCTACTACACAGCCAGCGGGCCTCACAGAATTCGCGAGCTCTCCAAAGGAAAGTGCGATCCTTCTGACCCGATTGCTTCGGCAAGGGAGATGATCCCGTTCCTGGCGGCGGGTTTTCGTGCTCCGCAGGCCGGGAGGAATAATCCGCAGACTCCATCTGCACCGAAAAGCAAGGCAAAAAGAGCCAACGAATCGCAATAGCCCTCTTTTTTCCTACTCCCTCCTATTTTTCTATTGACGCCGTTGTAGACCGGCGATAAGCTCTCGTGAGTTTACACATTAGTGTAATTTCGAAAGTCGCGACTTTCCGTCTGCGGGATTTAGATCGCCGAGGCGGAGTGTGAACAATGGTTTTGCCACGCGGGCGAATTACACGCATGTGTAAATTGGCCTGGAGGGTGCTTGTGAACAAGAGCTTGAAATGCATGTGGATGCGTGGTGGCACCTCGAAAGGGGCATACTTTCTCGCATCTGACATTCCTGCGGATGTGAAGGAACGGGATGCGCTCCTGCTGCGCGTGATGGGGTCGCCGGACAGTCATCAAATCGATGGCCTTGGCGGTACGGTTCCAGTGACCAGCAAAGTGGCGATCGTCAGCCAATCGACGTCACCTGATGCTGATGTGGATTATCTATTCGCACAGGTTGGAATCGATAAGCCTATTGTGGACACGAAGCCTAACTGCGGGAACATCCTTGCGGGCGTAGGGCCGTTTGCGATCGAGCGCGGCCTCATCCCGGCTGGCGCTTCCGAAACGCGTGTTCGAATTCGCACAATCAACACCGGAACGCTGGTCGAAGAGGTCGTCCAAACGCCAGGCGGCACGGTGCAATACGAAGGTTCTGAGGCCATCGACGGAGTTCCGGGAACGGCTGCCCCGATTGCAATCCACTTCATGGACGCAGCAGGCTCGGTCTGCGGGGCCTTGTTGCCCACAGGGAACCAAGCTGATGTTATCTGCGGAGTGCATGTCACCTGCATTGACAATGGCATGCCTGTGGTCGCGATGGCGGCCTCCGAACTTGGATGCACGGGATACGAGTCCGGACTGGAGTTGGAGTCAAACACTGCGCTTCGCAAGCGGCTTGAGGAGATTCGTTTGGAAGCCGGACGCAAGATGGGACTCGGCGACGTTACATCCGCAGTGATCCCGAAGATGGTGCTCCTAGCTCCGCCGCAGAAGGGCGGAATTATCTGCACCCGAAGCTTCATTCCGCATAAATGCCACGACTCGATCGGCGTCTTTGCCGCAGTCACGGTTGCGACGGCCTGCATACTACCGGGCTCCCCGGCACATTCTTTGGCAAAGATTCCGGAAGGTCGAAACAAGCGCATGAAGCTGGAGCATCCCAGTGGCACCTTTGAGATTGTCATGGAAGTGGGTGGAACCAAGGATGCGCCCGTAGTGGAGCGTGTCGGACTTATCCGAACCGCGCGAGCCATTATGGATGGTGATCTCAGGGTGCCCTCCGAGGTTGCCACATCCTTGCCAGCCTACAAAAAATAACGAGAACGACTTCCTTGGAGATAAGTATGAGTGAAAAACAGAAGGGCCTGGTTGTAAGTGCACACTCCGCTGATTTTGTATGGCGGGCCGGCGGAGCAATTGCTTTGTATGCCAGCCGCGGATGGGACATCACCATCGTATGCCTATCGTATG
>CAZLJQ010000033.1:0-60101 GCA_964559875.1 uncultured Acidobacteriaceae bacterium | reverse complement strand
AGATCCGGCGGTTGCCTTTGCGGTCTGACAGCGCGCCGAACCAATAGACGCCAACTACGGCGGCAGCGAGCGGCACTGCGCTGAGCCAGCCTACGCTGGTAAGGCTCATCTTGGTGAGGTCCTTGAGCAGAGTTGGCAGCCAGATCAGGTATCCGTAGGTGCCGCAGGTATAGCAGACATACAGGATTGCCATGATCCAGATGTTCTTGTCCATGAACAGCTGCTTATAAGACCATTTCACTTGGCCGGCCGACTTCATGTTGGCTACGGCAATTTCTCTTTCTGCCGCCAGCGTGGTGAGCAGGTATTCTTTCTCTTCTTTGGAAATCCACTTGGCTTCTTCAGGACGGTCGCTGATGAGGGGCAGCCAGATGGCGATCAAGGCCAGGGAGACGATGCCCTCGAAGAAGAAGAGCCCACGCCAGGTATAGTGGGTGACCACAAAGCCTGAAATCGGATTCGTAACAGCTGCCGATAGCGGAAGGCTGATGAGGAACAGACCGTTGGCGCGCCCGAGTTCCTTCTGCGGAAACCACTTGCCGATTACGACCAGGACCGCGGGATAGACACCGCCTTCGGCGACTCCGAGTAGGAAACGCATCACGATCAACTGCCAGCTATGATGGACGAATCCGGTGAGGAAGGAGACACCGCCCCAAGCGAGAATTGTCCAGGCAATGAACTTTTTGGCGCTGCCGTGTTCGGCGAGGTGACCGCCGGGGATCTGCAACACCATGTATCCCCAGAAGAAAAGGCCGGCTGCCAATCCGGCAACGGCCTTCGACATTCCCAGCGCCTGATTCATGCCTCCGGCCATGGCAAAGCCAATGTTTACCCGATCCATGTAGGCGATGATGTAAATGATGATGGTGGGAGGAATGATGCGAATCCAGCGGGCCTTTGGAATGGCGGCCCGCGGGTTTTCGACAGTTACCGAATCCATTGCATAGCTCCATTCTGGCCCCACGATGGTGAGGTCACAGAGATGCAGCGGTCAGCGTCCGAGACGGTCAGAGCTTGGCGCGCGGATCGTGCCGCGCCAAACGGCTGAGCAGCAGATCCACCTCGCGGCGGCCAGATGCAGTCAGAGCGCTGGCAGGCTTGCGTTGGGCATCGTATGCGATTGCGCCCCGCTTTTGCAACACATACTTTCGGACGGCGAGTCCCACACCTTGCTGCTGCTCGTAGCGGATGAGCGGAAGGTGGGCGTCGAATAAATCGTGGGCCGCACAATGCTCTTTCGCCTTGGATAACTTCACCAACTCGACCAGCATGTCTGGGAAGGCATAGCCGGTCATGGCGCCGTCAGCACCGCGCTCCATTTCGAAATCGAGGAAGAGAGCACCGTTGCCGCAGAGAATCGAGATGTGCCGCATGGTTCCGTCTTGCTCGAAGCCGCGCATGGCAGAGACTTTCTCCAGGCCGGGCCAGTCTTCGTGCTTCAGCATGACGCAGGAGGGATGATCGTTGATGATCTGGCGGATGACCTTGGGGGTCATGATCACGCCGAGGGTGAGGGGATAATCCTGGAGGACGAAGGGAATATCGGTACCGATTGCTTCGACCGCCTGGCGGAAGTAATTCACGATCTGGTCATCGGTGCGCAGGGAAGGCTGAGGGGCGATCATGACCCCGGCAGCTCCTCTTTCCATGGCACCGTGTGCCAGTGCCCGCATGGCCGCGAAGCCGGGAGACGAGACGCCAACCACCACTGGAACTCCGCTGGCGCGCTCGATGACCCGCTTGGTAATTGCCATGGATTCCGCCATGTCGAGCTTGGGAGCTTCGCCCATGATGCCGAGAATCGTAAGGCCGGTGACGCCGCAACGAAGGTAAAAGTCAGTCATGCGATCGACGGATTCAAAGTCGACCTGCCCATCTGGAGTAAACGGGGTGGCCGCAATTGCGTACACACCCCCAGCTTGTTCATTGAATGCCATGTCTAGCCCCAAAACTCCACGTCCGGCGTTGCATACCTTCGGACATTGCTAAATGCTTGCGATGAGGCCGCCATCCACGCGTATGACGGAACCGGTTAAGTAGGACGCCCGTTCACTTGCCAGGAATGTGACCATGTCCGCATATTCCTCCGGCGTGCCGTAGCGGCCCAGTGGAATGGAGGATGTGCTTTCGGCAGAGACTTCCTCGACGGAACGGCCTTCACGTTTGGCCTTGGCTTCATCCAGAAAGCGGATGCGTCCGGTTGCCACACGTCCGGGAACCACGACATTCGCGGTAACTCCATCACGCCCAATCTCCCGCGAGAGAGTCTTAGACCACCCCACCAGAGAGAGCCGGAGTGCATTGGAAACGGCAAGGTTTGGGATGGGTACGATTACGCCAGACGACGTGCTGGTAATGATCCGGCCCCACTTGCGGCTGCGCATGCCCGGAAGCACGCGGTCTGCAATGGCGATGACCGACACCACCATGGACTGGAAGTTCTTGGTCCACAGAGCGGGATCTTGACCTGCGGCTGGCGTTGGTGGCGGACCGCCGGTGATGTTCACGAGGATGTCCACGGGGCCAAGCTGTTTCTCAACCGCAGCCACGCGCGCGTCGATGACGGAGAGGTCGGCGAGATCCCAACCGAGCGCAAGGCCCTGGGAGCCAGCTTGTTTAACTACCTCAACGGTCTTTTCGGCAGCGGCCAGATCGAGGTCCGCGACCCCAACCCGCGCACCTTCATGAGCCAGAGCTTTGGAAATAGCCCCGCCAAGGCCTCCACCACCACCAAGAACCAGCGCAGTTTTTCCGCGCAATCCTAAATCCATCTCAATCCTCCGAACTCTGGTTTAGCAGTGGATTCCATGAGTGCCGACCCATGCTTCCCCTGCGGTTTGCAGTTTCTTGCCAGTCTATAATCCTTATTATCGTCTTATCAATGAATAGTAAGTTAGTTCGCGTGAGCTGTCGAATCAAGAGTTTGGTTGGCGCGTGCAATGCATTCTAAATGGGACAAAGGCAATTGCTTTGCGAACAGCTTGCATAGGCTGCGCGTATAGTGTCCGTAGAGCGTCGGCGGCGGCTCGGTTGTCTCAGTCTACAGCCATCGTGAGATTCTAAAATCGAAAGACCATGCACTGGTCAAAATCATTGGGGGAAGAATGGAACTGGATAAGAAAATTATCGAGGCACTCTCGGGAGTTTCAACCGCAACGGTCACGACTATTCTGCTGAAAAAGGGATTGCGGAATCTGTGGATGCGCGGAGCACGCCCGCTACGGCATGAGCAGCCGCGCCTTATAGGACGCGCATTCACGTTGCGCTTTATTCCCGCGCGTGAGGACCTTGCCACACCGGAATCCTGGGGTTCGCCGATTTCGACCCGCGCCGCGATTGAGGCGATGCCGGAAGGATGCATCGCAGTAGTGGACGCGATGGGTACGACCGATGCCGGTATCTTTGGCGATGTGCTCTGCGCCCGGATGAAAAAGCGGGGCATTGCAGCCCTGGTGACAGATGGAGTGGTACGCGACAAGGTGGGCGTTCTGGGGACGGGACTGCCGGTGTGGTGCCAGGGTACGGCGGCGCCAGCTTCCGTGGCTGGGCTCACGTTCGTCAACTGGCAGGAGCCGATTGCCTGCGGGGGAGTTGCGGTTTTTCCCGACGATGTTGTGATTGCCGACGGCGACGGCGCGGTGCTGATTCCCGCCAAGCTGGTAGAAGAAGTAGCCACACTTGGACAGGAGCAGGAGCGGTTGGAAGCCTGGATTATGGAAGAAGTGGAAAAAGGAGTGCCTCTGCCGGGATTGTATCCGCCGAATGCCGAGAACAAGGCGCGCTACGAGGCACAGAAACACGGCAAATGAGGTGCTGTCCTACGCGAACGAAATAACGTAATAAAGGATGCGCCGAAGAGAGGCTGTGAAGGGGGTGTTATGAGCAACGATGATAAGCAAGGGCTCCGCAAAGGGCTGACCAGCTATGGAGACGAGGGCTTCTCGCTGTTCCTTCGCAAGGCGTTTATCAAGGGAGCAGGGTACACGGACGATGTTCTGGCGCGCCCGATTGTGGCAATCATCAACACCGGAAGCGACTTCAATCCGTGTCACGGCAATGCGCCGCAGCTGATCGATGCGGTAAAACGCGGCGTGATGCTTGCCGGTGGACTGCCAATCGTGTTTCCGACGATTTCACTGCACGAGAGCTTTGCGTATCCGACGAGTATGTATCTGCGCAATCTGATGTCGATTGATACGGAGGAGATGATCCGGGCGCAGCCAATGGATTCTGTGGTGATGATTGGCGGGTGCGACAAGACGGTTCCGGCGCAGTTGATGGGCGCAGCTTCGGCCGGAGTGCCGGCGATTTCGCTGGTGAGTGGAGCCATGCTGACAGGCGGATATCGCGGGGTCCGGGTGGGAGCCTGCACGGATTGCCGTCGGTACTGGGGAATGTATCGCGGCGAACAGATTGACAAGGATGAAATCGAAGATGTGAACAATGCGCTGGTGGCCAGCGTGGGCTTCTGTTCGGTGATGGGTACGGCCAGCACCATTGCCTGCATGACGGAGGCGCTGGGCATGATGCTTCCGGGTGGAGCTTGCCCGCCAGCGGTGACGGCTGACCGGATGCGCATTGCCGAGCAAACGGGTACCCAGGCAGTCAAGATGATTGCGCAGAAGTTGACGCCGGACAAGATCATTACGGCTAAGTCGATTGAGAATACGATGCGCGTGTTGCTGGCGATTGGCGGGTCTACGAACGGCATTGTGCACCTGACGGCCATTGCCGGGCGGCTGGGTATTGCGATTGATCTGAACGGACTGGATGCGATGAGCCGCGAAACTCCCGTGCTGGTGGATTTGAAGCCATCGGGGCAAGGCTACATGGAGGACTTCCATAAGGCCGGTGGAATGGTCGCCCTGATGCGTGAGCTTAAGCCACTGCTGCATCTAGATGCGTTGACCGTGACGGGGCGCACCTGGGGCGAAGAGCTGGAAATGGCTGCACCGCCGTTTGCGCAGGAGTTGATCCGGCCGCTCAGTAACCCGATATACAAGGTTGGGGGAATCGCGTACCTGAAGGGGAACATCGCCCCGGGCGGCGCACTGATCAAGCAATCGGCGGCATCGCCTTCGCTGATGGAACATGAGGGGCGGGCGGTGGTGTTTGAAAACGCGCAGGACATGGCGAATCGCATCGACGACCCGGAGCTCGATGTGAACCCTGAAGATGTTCTGGTGTTGAAGAACATTGGGCCGATTGGCGCACCGGGAATGCCTGAGGCAGGGTATCTTCCGATTCCGAAGAAGCTTGCGAAGATGGGTGTCAAGGACATGGTGCGCATCTCCGACGGCAGGATGAGTGGCACGGCTTTCGGGACAATCGTATTGCATGTGATACCGGAATCAGCGATCGGCGGTCCGCTGGCGCTGGTGCAGTCTGGTGACAGGATTAAGCTCAGCGTTTCCGAACGTTCGATTTCACTGCTGGTGAGCGACGAGGAACTGAAGCTGCGCGCGGCAGCCCTGAAGAAAGCAGAGCCGGGAGCACAGCAAAGAGGGTATCGCAAGCTCTTTCTGGAATCGGTGACACAGGCCGATCAGGGATGCGATTTCAACTTCCTGCGTGCGACTGAAATCAAGGAGACGGTACCCAAACCGCGAGCGCAGAAAGTCTCTGGCTAAGGATGTAAGGATCGAAAATCCTGGAGGGAGAAGCGTGAGCTACATTCAATTTCTTGGTGCAGCCGGTACGGTCACAGGGTCGAAACACCTTATCGATACAGCGGCAGCAGGGGGCAGCGATTTTAAGCTGCTGGTAGATTGCGGACTCTTCCAAGGGCAGAAGGAATGGCGGCTGAAGAACTGGACGGACCTTCCGTTTCCGGCGCGTGAGGTGCAGGCCGTCATTTTGACTCACGCTCACCTGGACCACTGCGGCTGGATTCCGCGCCTCTATAAGGAAGGTTTCCAGGGAACGATCTACGCCACACCGGCGACGGTGGATCTGTGCGGCATCATCCTGCCCGACTCCGGCTATCTGCAGGAGGAAGACGCGGCGTTCCACAACAAACGCAAAAGTTCCAAGCACTCGCCTGCGTTGCCACTGTACACGATGGAGGAGGCGAAAGAGTGTCTATCGCGCTTTAAGGCGGTGGGTTTCGGCGAGACTGTGCAATTGGCTGACGGTGTCAGCTTTCGCTTTGTGCACGCGGCGCACATTCTGGGTTCGGCGATGGCCGAGATTACGCTGGGGGCCAACGGCACGCAGCGCCAGCTGCTGTTTACCGGAGACATTGGACGGGTGCGCAACAGCGGAAGCACGCCGGGTAAGGTGGTTCACTCGGGACCGAACGAGGGTGAGTCGCCGGACGTGCTGGTGATGGAGTCCACCTATGGAAACCGCCATCATCCACAACAGGACGTGATGCCCATGCTGGCGGAGCTGATCAGTAGTACGGTGAAGCGCGGCGGCAGCATTGTGGTTCCGGCCTTTGCCGTGGAGCGGACGCAGAAGTTCCTCTTCCTGCTTGAGGAACTGATGGAGAACAAACAGATTCCGCGCATTCCAGTCTATGCCGATTCGCCAATGGGGATTCACGCGGTGCAGATCTTCCTAAAGCACAGCGAAGAGTTCAGCCAGGAGACGAAGGATTTGATTGCCCGGCATGGCTCGCCGCTGAAGTGGCCAGGCTTTCACTTTGCCAGCACGGCGCAGGAGTCCAAGCAGATCAACGAGAGTCACTATCCTTCGGTGATTGTCTCGTCGAACGGAATGTGCATGGGCGGACGGATTCAGCATCACCTGATCCAGCGCCTGCCGGACCCACGCAACCTGGTGCTGTTCATTGGCTACCAGGCGGCGGGAACGCGCGGACGCCAGATCAAAGAAGGCGCGCGCGAGGTGAAGATCTTCGGCGAGATCGTTCCGGTGCGGGCGCAGGTTGCGGCACTGGAACAGTTCAGCGACCACGCCGATGTGGATGAACTACTGGAGTGGTTGCACAGCTTCAAGCGAACTCCGCAGAGCACGCACATTGTGCACGGCGAGCCGGATTCATCTGAGGCTTTGCGGCAACAGATTCAGACGAAACTCGGCTGGACGGTAGATACCGCGCACTACATGCAAAAGGACGAGATCCAGTAGCGGATCATTTCGGATGACAATCCCACATTCGCCGAAAGAAGGCGGATGTGGGCTGCCCTGTTTAGTTCTTCGTGAGCAGAATTCCGCGCAGCAGCATGATTGGCAGCGGGCCTTCGTTCAACGCGCGATCGTGAAATTCCGCGTTGGTGAAAGAGGCTCCGGCCTGTGCCTGGTAGTCTTTGCGCAAGGCGAGCCAGTCATGGATTCCGACATAGTAGGTCACCAATTGCACGGAACTCAGCTTGGCGCGCCGCAGTTTGCCGTCGGCTTCGGCCTGGGTCTGGAAGGCATGTTCAGTCATCAACTCCATTGCCTGCTCGTCCGTCATGTGCATGGTGTGGAGGCGGATGTCGAGGATAGTATTGGCGAGAACCCTGAGGCGGATTTTACGCATGACCATGTGGAACTTGGGGTCATAGTTGAGATAGCCCTCATCCATCATGATCTGTGCAATGTACTCGGCCCAACCTTCGATATAGGCTCCGTTGCCCAGCACGGCGCGCAACAGTCTGCGTGACTCCGGCTGCACGTCATTGGCATGCTCAAACTGCACGTAGTGACCGGGCAGTGCTTCGTGAATTGACAGCCACTTGAGCGTGTAATTGTTGTACTCGCGGAGCAAGGACTCTGCCTTCGCGGGGGGTGTATCGGGGGCAATGGGTGTGACCCAGTACTGCGCTTCGGCTCCGGGCTCAAGCGGTGGAGGGGCGTGGAAGCCCGCTACCGAATACGTGCCGCGCATGAATGGCGGCGTCGGAATCACCTTGAGATTGTTGCGCGGGCCGAGGTCCACAATCTTCTTCTCGCGGATGAATTCGATGATGCCCGCCAGGTCGCCTTCAATGTGACTTTGTAACTCCGAGGGTTTGACGTGGTCGTCGGAGATGCGCGAGAGGACTTCGCTGATAATGAGGTTCTCGCGTGCTTCGCCGTGCAGGTCGTTGTGATCGCCGTGCGAGGGATATATCTGCTTGTGCATGGGCTCAGCCAGTCGAAGCATGTCTGCGCGGACCTCGCCCATTTCCTTCTCGGCGGAAGCCAGCATCTGTTCCGGGGAGACCGGCGTCTCCATCACAAGGCGGAACTTTTCAGCGTACAAAGTTTTGCCCAGTCGCCAGGTGACCTTGCTTGGGCGAGGCCCATAGACGTCATGCAGCCATTTCGAGAAATCCTGCAGGGAAGTGACGGCTTTTGGGGCAACGGCGTTGTAACGAGCTTCGAGCGGTGAACCGGAGGGGATGGCAGCCTTGACCGTGTTCTGGATGAGTTCGATGTTTCCGGCATTCTCTTCGATTGCGGTCGAGGTCTTGATAGGATCGCCGTCGGTGAGCACCTGTTTTGCCTGCTCCAGCGCGCGGGGAATCTGTTCCATACGTGAGAGCACGTGATTCATCCGCAGCTCGGCGGGAGCGTAGCCTTGCGTCATTGGCAGGAAGAGCGCGTTGCCGATGAGTTCGACATAGGTTGTCGGGTCGTGGCGATAGCTTTGGATCTTCTCCAGTTCGAGGAGCGAGAAGCCAATCTGATCGGAGATGAGCTGGAGGTCGGCGAGTTGCTCCTTGCTGAGAGTGCTGCGGTCGACAGCCAGGAAGCGCGCTCGCCAATTGCGATAGAAGGCAAGCTGCGTGGCGATGCCTTGTGGTCCTAGATCGTCGAGCTGAGCATCGAGCTCGATGGTTTTTCCGGTCTTCGGATCGGTGTGGCGATGGTACCCGGCCTGCGACGCATTGACCGGCGAGAGCGCAAGAGAGTCATACATGAACTGCGCCGCAAGCTGATCGAAGCTGTTATTGGGAGCGGAGGGTTGCATGGTATCGGCCTGGGATAAGAGCGGACAGGCAAGCAGAAAACAGAAGAGCACAGCAAACAGGCGCATGACGTTCCTCCGAGGAAATACTATACAAGACGGTTGCAAGCTGAACAGGCGTGCGGACCGTTAAGCGGATGTCGAAATCAGGTACTCCTCAAAGGCGAGCCCTGCCACACGAATCCGATCGGGACGAACTTCGAGAAGGTTCACGCTGGGAAAGAGCTTTCCCGGAGCGGAAAAGTGGGAGATCACCAATTCCACCGGGATTATGCCTTCGACCGTAGCGAGTTTTACGACTTTCGATTCAGGTGAATCCAGCTGCTTGCAATCTTCCCAGTCGCGCTTGAGCGTTAGTTCATGGGAGAGCAGGAAATCGAGGACACGGCAAGCCATGGCAAATCCTGCCTCCTCAATCTGGTTCTGTTCAGGGAGCAGGCCAAGCCAATCCACCGCCAGGCGGTAGGTAAATCCCCAGACCGGCACTCCTTTTAGATCGATTGCGGGAAAGAGCCAATTCCGTGGACGACCGGGCACGCCGCGGAGAGAGTGGCTGGCAGGATCACTCCAGACGCTTAGCGGAACCCAGACGGCTTCCACGGCTTCTGCGGGATCCACAACCGTGGGAAGTTCACCATCTATCTTGAACACGCACGGCTCGACCAGAACGAAAGGACCGGTTCGTCGCCTAGCCAGCACGGGTGGCAATACAGCTTCGCTCTGCTCCCGGCTGAGACGAATCCCGCACTCTTCCTCAAGCTCCCGGAGGGCAGTATGCAACAGATCCGGGTCTTCCGGTTCGCGCCGCCCTCCTGGAAACGACCAATGTCCCGACCAGGAATCTTCCTTTCGCTCCGATCGTCGAATCAGCAAAAATGAGCTCTTTGGCTCTTGCGCACAGACTATTGCTACTGCCGCCTCTGGTTCTACGTTGTTCATGTCCTCTGCCTTGGCCATGTCATCCCCCCTTCTGCCGGGCTACTTTCCAATCCTTGGCGATAAGGGATGTGGTGTGTAGGGTTCCTCCAAGGAAGTGATCTCTTCCGATGTTAAATACAGCGAGAGCGCGGCTACGGCGTCCTGAAGATGGTGAGGCTTTGAGGCCCCGACGATGGGCGCGGTGATGCCGGGCTTGGCGAGCAACCAGGCCAGCGCCAACTGCGCACGGGAAACACCACGATGCTCAGCGATCACGCCCAGGCGGTCCACAACCTTGTGGTCAGCCTCTTCGGTTTGCGAGTAGAGATTTTTGGCGTACCGGTCGGTCTCGGAACGCTTTGTGCTTTCACTCTGCCAGGGACGGGCGAGGCGGCCACGAGCGAGCGGGCTCCAGGGAATTACTCCGATGCCCTCGGACTGGCAGAGCGGAATCATCTCACGCTCTTCCTCGCGATAGAGCAGGTTGTAGTGATTCTGCATGGTGACAAAGCGAGTCCAGCCGTGAAGGTCGGCGAGATAGAGCGCCTTGGTGAACTGCCAGGCGAACATGGTGGACGCGCCGATATAACGCACCTTCCCGGATTTCACTAGATCGTGCAGGGCTTCCAGTGTTTCTTCGATAGGGGTTTCATAATCCCAGCGGTGAATCTGGTAGAGATCTACGTAGTCGGTTTGCAGGCGGCGAAGACTTTCATCGATCTCGTAGAAAATTGCCTTACGGGAAAGGCCACGGCCGTTGGGCTCGTCGCGCATGACACCGTTGACCTTAGTGGCGATGACGACTGCTTCGCGACGCGTGTTTGCCTTCAGAAACCGCCCGAGCACCTCTTCGCTGGCACCGCTGGAGTAAACGTTGGCGGTGTCGAAGAAGTTGATTCCGAGATCGAGGGCCTCGCGAAGAAAGGGCAGGCTTTCTTCTTCGTTCAGGGTCCAGGCGTGCCTCCCGCCGCCCTTTGGTTCGCCATCAACGGGAGCTCCGTAGGTCATACAGCCGAGACAAATGCGTGAAACCTTCAGGCCGGTTTTACCAAGATTGATATAGTCCATTGCTCCTCCTGTAACCGCGATGCTCGGGCCATTGTGCCCGGGAGAACTCCTGCTTTTTCTAAGAGCATCTCACTTTTCCGCCTTGAACCGCAGTATCAATTTTGCCCTTTCGACAACAGGGAGGTCGATCATTTTGCCATCCACGGTGATGACCCCACGGTTCTCCTCTTGCGCCTTGCGAAAAGCCAGAACAACCTTTTCGGCGTAGGCAACCTCACTGCTGGAGGGCGAAAATTCACGATTGATTGTCGCCAGCTGCTTGGGATGAACTGCAAGCTTGCCTTTGAAACCCAAGCTGCGTGCGATGCGGCAGTCGTTCGCCAAGCCGTCCTCGTCATTTAGGTCGGGGTAAACGGTGTCGATGGCCAGAATCTTGGCTGCTCCCGCCGCCAAAGCTACAGCCGAACGCGGATATGCAATCTCGTCTCCCTCTCGGGATCGTGTAGTGCCGAGATCGAGAGTGAAATCTTCGGCGCCGAAAGACAGGGCACCAACTCTGGGAGACGCTTTCGCGATTGCGTAGGCATTCAGCACGCCGAGGCAGGTCTCCAGCAGGCAGTTGATCTCGATTGCCCCTTGCAGAAGCCCGTTGACCCGTTCCAAGCGGCTCAACGCCAAGTCCAGCTCTCTCACCTGCTCCGGCGACTCAGCCTTGGACAAGACCACCCCACACAGCCCCGGCCGGACTATCTGGTCGAGGTCGGCGTCGAGCATGTTGCTGCTGAATGGATTGATTCGCACATAGACCGACACATGCTTTGCCGGAGCAGCTTGCAACGCATTCCCAATAGCGGCTCGCGCCAGCTCTTTTTCCGGCGGGGCAACCGCATCTTCGATGTCCCAGATGACGGCATCCGCTCCAAGCCCCAGCGATTTCAGGAGCAGTTTCTCCTTGTCGCCCGGCACAAAAAGCATGGTTCGCGCAATCACTTCCGCCCCCTACGTTACATAGTAAGCGCTGGCAGTGCGGAGCAGCTACTACGGTTTCCGGAAACAAGGTTTTGTGGCGACTTGCTGCTCTCCCCGTCGGATTTAGCGAAACGCAGGCCGAATTGCTGCATCTGAAGATACCGAGTGGATGACTGGAGGCAGAATGAATGCGACGTTCATCCAAGCGCTGCGCTCGCTTGTGGGTGAGGGGCTGATCACATCTCGGGATGAACTGCGCACGTATGAGTGCGACGGGCTGACGAATTTCCGGGTTGTTCCACTGGCCGTCGCACTGCCCTCCACGGCTGAACAAGTGCAGGCGATCGTGAGGCTCTGCGCAGAGGAGCACGTTGCCTTCGTTGCCCGCGGATCAGGCACCGGACTGAGCGGTGGCGCGCTTCCGGTTGAGGGCGGCATTGTAATCAGCCTCGCACGCTTGAACCACATTCTCGAACTGGATATTCCGAATGCGCGCGTAGTAGTGGAGCCCGGAGTAATCAACGCAGCCGTAACTCAACGCGTGGCTCCGTTTGGATACTTCTACGCGCCCGATCCTTCGTCGCAATCTATCTGCACAATTGGAGGAAACGTTGCGGAAAATTCCGGCGGCGCGCATTGCCTCAAATATGGCTTTACGACCACTCATGTTCTGGGACTCGAAGTGGTGCTGCCTGACGGCTCACTAGTGCAGCTCGGAGGAACCACACTGGATACGCCGGGATATGATCTGCCGGGTGTCTTTGTCGGATCGGAAGGAACGCTCGGAGTCACAACCAAAGTTATGCTGCGCATCGTAAAGCGCCCTGAGGTCATACAGACTCTGCTCGCCGCCTTCGATTCAACCAACACCGCGGGGGCGGCGGTAAGCGACATCATCGGCTCCGGCATTTTGCCGGCGGCAATCGAGATGATGGACAACCTCGCGATCCAGGCTGCGGAAGCATCCGTACATGCCGGCTACCCCAACTGTGGCGGGCTCCTGTTGGTGGAATTGGATGGCCCGGCAGCCGAGGTGGAGGCGCTGATGGCGCAGGTGAAGGAGCAGTGCGAGAAACATCACGCGTCGGAGATTCGAGTTGCGCAGTCAGAAGCAGAACGGATGGTGATCTGGAAGGGACGCAAGGCGGCTTTCGCGGCCATGGGACGCATTTCTCCCAACTACATCGTTCAGGATGGAGTGATTCCGAGGACCGCACTTCCGCAAGTGATGGACGAGATTGAACGGCTAAGCGCCGTGGCTGGACTGCGCGTTGCAAACGTCTTCCACGCGGGAGATGGCAATCTCCATCCGCTGGTTTTGTACGATGGGCGCATCGAAGGACAAGAACACGATGCGGAGGAGCTTTCAGGCGAGATTCTGAAGCTTTGCGTGCGGGTTGGAGGTTCGATCACGGGTGAGCATGGAGTTGGGCAGGAGAAGAAGATGTTCATGTCTGAGATGTTCGCCGAACCCGACTTAGAGACCATGCAGTTAGTGCGATGCGCTTTCGATCCCGACCATCTATCGAATCCGGGAAAGGTTTTTCCACGCACTCCGTTGTGCGCTGAGAAGCAGGGACCATACGTCCCGCATCCGCGCGAAATTTCTGGAGAGGCGCAGTTCTTCTAACCATGCCAGAACTCGCAAAGACCACTTCGGAGCAAGCTCTTCGCGCAATTGTCGTGGAGGGCTATCTCCGTCACGGAGGCCCTGCGGATGCGGTTTGCGGAGTGGTGCCTGAGCTATACGCGGAACCCGCGAATGAAGCTGAGTTGGCGCGAGTGCTGGAATATGCAAACCGGGCAGGAATGCAGGTGGCCCCGCGCGGCGGGGGCACAAAACTTGATTGGGGCAGCGCGCCGCAGGCTATCGATTTGTTGATATCGACCGCGCGGTTTAACCGGATATTGGAGCACGCGCCAGGGGACATGACCATCATGGTTGAGGCGGGAACGACGATGCGGCAGATTCAAGGCGCACTGTCTCCACATCGCCAAAGGATTGCACTTGATCCTCTTTGGCCGGAGTGTGCGACGGTTGGCGGCGTGCTGGCAGCAAATGACAGCGGTACATTGCGGGTGCGCTATGGCGGCGTGCGCGATCTCATCATCGGAATCACGGTGATCCTTCCCGATGGCACGATTGCAAAAAGCGGGGGAAAAGTGGTTAAGAACGTTGCTGGCTATGACCTGCCCAAGTTGATGTCCGGCGCACTTGGCACGCTGGGAATCATTACGCGGGCCGTGTTTCGCTTGCACCCGCTTCCGGAGAGCTCACGAACCCTTACTTTGCAGTTCGTTGATCGCGAGACGGCAAACCAGTTCATGCTCTCCGTGACAGATTCGATTGCAGTCCCCACCGGGTTGCAGATGAGAACCGAAGCGTCTGGAATGGTCGAGGTCGATGTAAGACTCGACGGAATTGCTGCGGGGATCGCCGCGCAGGCAGAGATCGTGCGCAAACTTGCTGGCGGAGCGAAACCGGTGGAGCACGGAAGCGACCCGTGGCAGGCGCGCGAACAACTTTGGAAGAGTGGCGAATCCGCAACGATCTGCAAGCTGAGCATGTTGCCAAACCAGCTCAGTTCGACAGCCGAGTTTGTGAGAGAAGCGTTGAGCGTGGATGCGGAATGGTCTTTGGTGATGCAGTCAACTGGGCTTGCCTGGCTGCGAGCCGATGCTGCCGACTGGGCTCAGATTTCCGGTTTCATACCGGCTCTGCGCGTGTTTCTGGCACCCTCGGGCGGAACTGTGGTCCTGCTGAAGGCGCCGATGGCGGTGAGGCAGAAGGTAGATGTCTGGGGCGACATTGGTAACGCTTTACCGCTGATGAAGAAAGTGAAGGAACAGTTCGATCCCCGCGGAATCCTGAACCGTGGACGATTCGTGGGAGGCATCTGATGCAGGGGATTGTACCTGTCGAATCGCTGGTAAAACAGAACACATTGAGTGTCTACGATGCGCATCATCCGCCATCGATGGAGTTGATCGACACGTGCGTGCATTGTGGTTTTTGTCTTCCTGCTTGTCCGACTTACATGCTTTGGGGCGAGGAGATGGATTCCCCACGAGGCCGCGTCTACCTGATGAAGATGGCCGCAGAAGGTGGGATAGCGGCAATGGACGCCAGATTCGTCAGTCATTTTGACAAGTGCCTGGGGTGCATGGCCTGCGTGACGGCATGTCCTTCAGGCGTACAGTATGGAAAACTGATTGAAGCAACGCGGGCACAGGTTGAACGCAATTATCAGCGGCCGCTTCTCGATAGGTTGTTTCGCAAGCTGATCTTCGCAGTGTTTCCTTATCCGAAACGCATGCATTGGCTGATGCTTCCGCTTTGGCTTTATCAGAGATCGGGGCTGCGCTGGTTGCTTCGCGCGAGTGGACTGCTCAGCCTGCTTCCCGAACGTCTTCGCTCAATGGAATCGCTCCTGCCTGAGATTCGTCTTCACGCTCTATTCGCGCCGATCCCGCGCACGGTTGTGCCACGGAGTAAGCCGCGTCTGAAAGTTGGAGTGCTGTTGGGCTGTGTACAGCGCGTTTTTTTCGGTGACGTGAATGCAGCAACCGTGCGGGTTCTTGCAGCCCTGGGTTGTGAAGTCATAGTGCCGCCGGAACAAGGATGCTGCGGCGCGCTGATGGCTCACGCAGGACGCGAACCCGAGGCGTTGGACGCAGCGCGCCGATTGATTGAGGCTTTCGAACGAGCTGGCGTCGACGTTATTGCAATCAACTCTGCCGGGTGCGGCTCGAATATGAAAGAGTATGGACATCTGCTGCGAGATGACGAGAAGTTTGCAGAACGCGCGAAAGTCTTCGCGGCGAAATGCCGGGACATAAGCGAATTGATTGCAGAGCTTGGGATTGACGCACCAATCAATCCTCTTCGGTTCAAGATCGCCTATCACGACTCATGCCATTTACAGCACGCGCAGGGCATCTGCACGCAGCCAAGGCAGCTGTTGAAGGCGATTCCCGGACTCGCGCTGATCGATCTTCCAGAGGCCGCGACCTGTTGCGGCTCCGCTGGTGTGTTCAACCTGCTTGAGCCAGAGACCGCGAGGCAGCTCGCCGACCGCAAGGCTCAGTACGTCATTCACTCAGGGGCACAGGCGCTGGTTTCGGCAAACCCAGGATGCCTACTGCACATTGCAAGTGGACTCAAAAGAGCAGGCCATGCTCTCCCCTTGTTCCACATCGTGCAGATTATCGATGCCGCAATTGGTTCGTCGGACGCAGACAGCGCGGCGGCCATTGGCCGGGTAATATCCTCCCGCTAGTTTCCAGGCTGAAGAAAATTGAATGCAGAGCGATCGCCTTCCATGCGAAGGGAATGTGGAAGCGCGCCGAAGTTGCCATTGCTTACATCCTCGGGCTTCCGAAATCGTTGACACGACATATTGAGCTCTGTAGAGTTCAGTCGAATGTACATTTCATATTGCCACTGAAAATGGGCTTCCACGCCGGTGTGTTCGTAGCGGGCATTCCCGCGACTGGCCCGGAATTGGCGAAGAGAAGTGGAGTTGAGGAGATCGTAAATGCATAAGACTATTGGAATGAAATTTTCTTCTATGGGCCGCGCCTGGATCGGACTGCTTCTGCTTGGTAGCGTCATGTTTCCGTCCAACGCATTCAGCTCTGAGATTAAGGTCTTCTGCACTCAGGGGCTTACCGGGGTGATGACAAAGCTGGGACCGCAGTTCGAGCACGAGAGCGGGAGTAAGCTCCTTGTCACCTATGGCCCCACCGGTGGACTGGTGGCGCGAGTCAATAAGGGCGAGAGCTTTGACGTGGTCATCGTGTCAAATACTGCGCTGGAAAATCTGGCGAAGCAGGGGAAGGTTGTCGACGGGAGCCGCACGGACATTGCCCGCGCCGGAGTTGGGGTTGCGATCCGTCGCGGTGCGACTCGTCCGGACATCAGTTCGGTTGAAGCGTTCAAACAAACGTTGCTCAATGCCAAGTCCATCGCCTATACAAACCCGGCCGACGGCGGCGTGAGCGGAGTGTATATCGCCGAAGTCATCAAAAGGCTTGGAATCGCCGAACAACTTGCGCCCAAGACCAAGCTGGCGCGCGGCGGAACTTCGTCAGGCGTTCTTGTCGCATCGGGCGAAGCCGAGATTGCGATCCAAATGACGAGTGACCTTATACCGGTTGCCGGCGTGGAAGTCGTTGGACCACTGCCTGCAGAGATACAGAGCTTCGCGGTGTTGTCGGCAGGAATCAGCACCGGCGCAGCGGAGCAGGGCGCTGCGAAGCGGCTAATTGTTTTTCTGACTTCTCCTGCGGTGGTCCCGGTATTGCGGGAAACCGGACTGGAACCTCCGAAGTAGTGCGTGGCGCGCCAGGAAATGCGCGGCGAGGGAAATCGTTGACACGGTATATCGAGCTCTATAGAGTTCAGTCGTGTGTGAGATTTATTTCGCGACGAAAAAGTAGTGGAGTCGAGGAGATCATGATGCATAAGACTGTTGGAGTCATTCTTCCTTCCATACACAACACATGGATCGTACTGCTTCTATTGGGTAGCGTTGTATTTCCGTCCCATGCATTCAGTTCCGAGATAAAGGTCTTCTGCACCCAGGCTCTTAAAGGGGTGATGGCAAATGTGGGGCCGCAATTCGAGCGCGAGACTGGGAACAAGCTGGTTATCACCTATGGCGCAACCGGCGGGCTGGTGAACCAGGTCAACAAGGGCGAAGCCTTTGATTTGATCATTGTTGTCAAACCAGCGCTGGAAAATCTGGCAAAGCAGGGCAAGGTTGTTGAGCAAAGCCGCATTGACGTTGCCCGCGCTGGCGTTGGAGTTGCGATCCGCCGCGGTGCGCCCCGGCCTGACATAAGTACGGTTGAAGCCTTCAGGCAAACGTTGCTCAATGCCAAGTCCATCTCCTACACAAACCCAGCCGAAGGCGGCACAAGCGGGATCTATATCGCGGAAGTCATCAAGAAGCTTGGTCTGGCGGAACAGCTGGCGCCCAAAACCAAGCTGGCGCCTGGCGGGACCTCATCGGGGACCATTGTTGCAGCGGGCGATGCCGAACTTGCGATGCAAATGATCAGTGAGCTCGTGCCGGTTCCCGGCGTGGAGATCCTCGGCCCGCTGCCTGCAGAGATACAGAGCTACTCGGTGCTGTCTGCAGGAGTCAGCCCCGGTGCAGCCGACCAACGTGCCGCGAAAAGGCTGATTGCATTTCTGTCTTCCCCAGCGGTGGCTCCGGTATTGCGAGAAAAAGGACTGGAGCCTTCGAAGTAATTCGCAAGATGAAGCCGGTTCACTTGGCGTTATTGCCAAGGCAACTTTAAGAATGTCCCTGAGTTTTCAAAAGACGGCACTGCCTACCTAGTCAGTGCCGCAATCTTCTCTCTGGAAGTAATTATGGTCACATTGCGGACGGTCTCTTTGTTTTTCGTGCTTTGCTCCTTTGTCTCGGGCTCCCTGGCCTCATCCAAGCCCCTCGGTTCACACCCTGCGTCAGGTCCTTGTGCGTCTTGCCATAGCGAGCTGGCTTCTGTGCTTCCCAAAAACCATCCAGAGATAGGACAGGCGAGCTTTGCGGCCTGCGCCAAATGCCATATCCTCGCGACGGAGGGAGGAACTGCCCAAGAAAACGGGTTCTCAACGCGTATCCACCTTGCCCATGAAGGCGCGAAGGTCAGCCTCGATTGCACCGTCTGTCACAGCTACGTACCAGGGAAGAGCTTTGGGATTATTGGACAAAGCATTTCTTGGGGAGCCCCCAAAGAGGATGACTTGGCTGCCATGAAGGAATCGCTTAACTCCTGGGCGCAATCGAACCATACCGATCATCTACACGCAATGGCGAAGATCGACTGTGGCGGCTGCCACGGGAAGGAAGCACCGCTATTGGATACAACCGTCGAGAATAGCCGGTGCCTGAGTTGCCACGGTCCTCTGGAAAAGCTTGCGGCCAAGACTACTCCGAAAGACCTTCCAGGACGCAATCCCCACAAATCTCATCTGGGTGACGTTGCGTGCACGGTCTGCCATCACGCTCACTCAGACTCCTCGGTTTACTGCCTCAATTGCCATAACAATTTCAGGATGACAATCCCTGCAGGTGGGCAATAGGTTCCGGGCTGACACATTGCCGTGTGATGGTTGCACTTGGCGCGGCTCCCACGAATGAAGCACCTTAACGTATTTCCTGTTGTGAAATCGAATGCGAGGCGAGTGTCCATGGATGAGAAAGAGAAGTCTACGTTATCCAGAAGAAAATTCTTAGGTTCAACAGCCGCTGTGGCAGTAGCAGCCATTGCAGCAGATCAATTGCTGGTTCCATCGGAACTAAAAGCCGTTCGCACGCCCGGCAAATGGGACAGAGAGGCTGACGTGGTGGTGGTGGGCGCGGGCTATGCAGGACTCACCGCTGCGTTGGAGGCATTCGACGCGGGCAGCAGCGTAGTTCTGATCGAGAAAGCCCCCATCGTGGGCGGCAACTCGATTACCGCCAACGGCTTTTTCAATGCGGTCGATCCGGAACTCCAGAAGAAACAGAACATCCAGGATTCGACTGACCTTTTCTACAAGCAGACGCTGGCTTCCGGCGACTATCTGGGCGATCCGGAGAAGGTCAAGTTCATGGTCGAGAATGCCATGAGCGGGATTCAGTGGCTGCAAAAAATGGGCGTCGAGTTCGTGCCTAAAGTGTTTGGGACGCGCGGACATGCTCCGGCCAACAACGGAAAAGGTGCGGCCATCGTCGGCGCTCTGAAGGCGCAGGTAGACAAGCGGAAGATTCCCATCCTGTTGGAGTACAAATTGACTGGCGTGGTGAGAGAGAAACCGCTGGCCAGCGCGGTACAGGGCGTAGAGGTGGAACACCGGGGGAGAAAGCTTTACATCAAGGGTAAGAAAGCCGTGGTTCTGGCGAGCGGCGGTTTCAGCGCAAACGTCCAGATGCGTTCCAGGTACGCTCCGCAACTGGACGCGGAAATACCCACGACCAATGCGCCCGGAGCCACCGGCGAAGCCATTCTAGCGGCCGAGGACGAAGGTGCGGATGTGGTGGCGATGGACTATATCGAGACCGCGTTCCCATGCAACTACTTCACCAAGAAATCGGGTTCAGTCGTGAGTAGCGGCAAAGACTCCGCCATCTTCGTGAACCTGAACGGCGAGCGATTTATGGCCGAGGACGCAAAACAAGCGGACATGAACAGCGCCATTCTGCTACAGCCCAAGAAGGTTCTACTCTGGATCGCGGACGACCGCTGCCAGAAGAGCTCCAACGATGCCATGACGGCCGATATGCTGAAGCAAAATCTATGCTTCAAAGCAGACACACTGGAAGAGCTTGCCAAGGTGCTCAAGGAGAAGCTTGGCGTGCCTACGGATAAATTCCTCGCCAGCGTAAAGCAATACAACGAAGCGGCCAGCAAGGGCGAAGACAAGCAGTTCCACAAAGCGGCGGCTAATCTGAAGCCCATTGAGAAGGCTCCATTCTTCGCCAGCCCGGCACAGATTGGCGCGCATCAGACGCTGGGCGGGCTGCGAACCAAAGGGAGCACCGCACAGGTGCTGGACCGCGAAGGCAAACCCATCCCCAGGCTGTATGCCGCAGGCGAGGTTTCTGGAGGCACGCACGGAGACTTCCGTGTTGGAGGCAATGGCACTGCCGCTGCCATCGTTTTTGGCAGGCTGAGCGGGAAGAATGCGGCAGCGGAAAAGCCGTTGGCCTAAGAATCTAAGGCGCATCCAACACTGATATAGCGCGCTGAGGAGCTCTCCCTGGCCGCAAGAAAACAGACCCCTGGCAAAACGCAGCAGCAGCGTTTGCCGGGGGTCGTCGTCTGGAATGGATCGTAAGATCTTCCGGGCGACCAGCCCAACGGGCATCGTCCTGATTCGTGGATTCCCTTGTCTTGGCATAGCTTCGCGGTTTCCGCTCCATGCATCTCAAACGAATGGTGGTATGTATTCCGTAGGCTCTGCACTCGTCTCACATCTTCTCTCGAATGGGACTCTCCATGGACCTGAAGCATAGAAGCCGCAACATCACTGAAGGGCGAGACCGAGCTCCTGCTCGCGCCATGTTTAAGGCAGTCGGCTTCAGTGACGCCGACCTGGCAAAGCCGATCATCGGGGTTGCCAATACCTGGATTGAGACCATGCCCTGTAACTTCCATCTGCGGGAGCTTGGCGCAAAGGTGAAGCAGGGCATCCGCGTGGCCGGAGGAACGCCCATGGAGTTCAACACCATCGCTATCAGCGACGGAGAAACCATGGGCACAGAGGGAATGCGCGCCTCGTTGGTAAGCCGCGAGATCATTGCCGACTCCATCGAATTGGTTTGCCGTGGCCAATTGTTTGACGCCGTGGTTTGCATTGTCGGATGCGATAAAACGATCCCTGCTGCGGCTATGGCTCTTGCCCGCCTGAATATTCCCGGCTTCATCCTCTATGGCGGCACCATCGCCGCAGGTAAATACAAAGGTAAGGACGTCACAATTCAGGATGTCTTCGAGGCCGTTGGGGCAAACGCCGCCGGCAAGATCAGCGATGACGAGTTAAAGACGCTGGAGAATGTTGCCTGCCCCGGTGCAGGAGCCTGCGGAGGCCAGTACACGGCCAACACCATGTCCACCGTCATGGAGTTAATTGGCCTTTCGCCAATGGGCTTCAACAGCGTGCCTGCGCTCTCTCCGGATAAAGAGAAGGTTGCCCTGCGGTGCGGCGAAGTGGTGATGAAGATGCTTCGCGGCGGTGTGCGTCCGCTCGACATTCTGACACCTGAAGCGTTTGAAAACGCGATCGCAGCGGTTGCGGCCACCAGCGGTTCCACCAACGCAGTTCTCCACTTGCTTGCCATTGCACGCGAGGCCGGCGTAGCGCTGGAGATCGACGATTTTCAGATCGTCAGTGAGCGCACTCCAATTCTCGCCGACCTGAAACCCTCCGGGCGCTTTGTTGCCGCCGACGTGCATGAAGCCGGTGGCATTCGGCTACTTGCTAAACGTCTGCTCGGTCTCGGTTTGCTCCACGGCGGCGCGATCACCGTCTCCGGTAAGACAGTTGCAGAAGAAGCGGCTGCAGCGCATGAAACCCCTGGCCAAGAGGTGATAGCCCCAGCAGACCGACCGCTGAAAAAATCCGGCGGTATCGTTATCCTGCGTGGCAACATCGCTCCCGAAGGATGCGTTGCCAAGATCAGCGGACATGAGCGGCTGAGCCACACGGGCCCAGCGCGCGTCTTTGAGAGTGAAGAGCAAGCGATGAATGCCGTCACTTCAAAAACTATCCGTGGCGGCGACGTAGTGGTCATTCGCAATGAGGGTCCTATGGGTGGTCCCGGCATGAGAGAGATGCTCGGCGTGACCGCGGCAATTGTCGGCGAAGGTCTCGGTGACAGCGTGGCTCTCATCACGGACGGACGTTTTAGCGGTGCAACTCGCGGTCTCATGATCGGCCATGTTTCGCCTGAGGCGGCGCTCGGCGGCCCAATCGCCGCAATCCTTGATGGCGACGTCATCCACATCGATGTCAGCGCCCGCTCGATCAATTTTGCAGTAGATCCCGCAACTCTTACGCAACGTCTGGACCAGTACGTTCCAAAACCAGCGATCTATCGCGGTGGCGTCTATGCCAAATACACCGCGTTGGTCGCCTCGGCGTCGCAGGGTGCCATCACCAACCCCGGCGCATCCTCGAAGACATCCCAAACCAGGTGATTGCGTTTTTTTGGGTAACCCGTCACGAGCTAACAGCTCAACATCACCAGCTTGGTGCGTGCGCCGGAAGGGAATGGCCTTGGCGTTACAATTCAACCTTGACTGTATAACATGCGCGACTCAGCCGAGCCGATAGAGTATGGGAGCTACCAGGTGAGATGAGAGAAGCCTAGCCTGCCGCTGCCCAGGAGAATGCGATACGAAGAGTTCGTCATCAGTTCGCCTGATTGGCGGAGTTGTCCTGGCTCAGACCTTTGGCATGTTGGGCTCGGCAACGTTTGCGTCTACGCTCGCCGAACTGGCACGCCTCTGGCATCTCGACTCTGCCCGGGCCGGGTGGATCAGCAGCGCATATTTCATTGGTTACACCATCGCCGTGCCACTGCTGGTGGCACTTACGGACCGCTTCGATCCGCGGAAGATTTATCTGACTGGCTGCCTTGTAGGAGCCTGCGCCGGCATGGGATTTTGGCGTTTTGCGAATGGACTTTGGAGCGCATCGCTGTTGCAAGCCCTGGCGGGGATTGGTGTCGGGGCAACTTATATGCCTGGCTTGCGAATCCTCACCACGCGACTAGGCGAACGGACGCGCATCCGGGCGGTTCCTTACTACACAACGACGTTCGCCGTTGGCACCAGCCTTTCCTATATGCTGAGCGGCTGGGTAGCAGCGCGCTACGGATGGCGCTCATCTTTTCTAGTTGCTGGAGCGGGGCCGTTGATTGCCGCAATGTTGACAGCGCTGGCCACTTGGAACACGGTGCCTAGAGAGCCGGAAGTTCGCGCAAAGCGCCATCCGCTCGACTTCCGCCCCGTACTGCGGAACCGGGAGGCGATGGCTTACGTTCTTGCCTATGGTGGGCACTGCTGGGAGATGTTTGCCTTCCGCGCATGGCTGCCGACGTTCTTGCTTTTTGCGTGGCATCACTACGGACGCGCGAACGCCAGTCTCTCAGTCGCGCGATGGTCGATGCTGATTGTTCTAATTGGGGTTCCGGCCAGTATTGTTGGCGCGGAATCAGCGGAATCCGGAACACGCAACCGCAACATTCGATACTTTGAGTTTGCAAGCATTGCGCTTTGTCTGCTTGGCGTTGGTTGCCTGGGCTTCTCGCTCTGGCTCACCCTCGCTGCTTTGTTCGCCTACAATGTGGCGATTGCCGCCGATTCCGGCGCGCTCACCGCTGGTGCGGTAGCTAGTTCGCGCCCTGAGGAGCAGGGGGCGACGCTCGCGGTGTATGCACTGATCGGATTCCTCGGGGCCAGCGTCGGTCCGCTGATAGCGGGATTCGCGCTCGACGTGAGCGGGGGCTTTCGGGATGCGAACGCATGGTATTTCGGATTCGCCGCCATGGGCATCGGCTCAGTGCTTGCTGCGACCGCAATCAGTCTCTATCCCGATTGCGCTCAATGCCTTCGAGATAGAGACTCTGGAAGTAATGCTCCTCCGCCTCAGCCGGAATAGCGATTCACAATGTCTCCTATCAGTCTCTGATGTTTGTGGCTTCTAATCAAATTCTAATTTATGATCTGACGTGCCTTCTTGTGGTCTGTAATCCAAAGGGTTGTCGCTGGGAGCCTGTGAGGCAAGCTATGGACACCGAAATGACCACTGCCCAAATAGAGTGGCTGGAAGAGCTCTTCAACTTGCCGGACGAGAGACTGCCTCGAGTGTGCGAACGTAAACTTGCCAGCCAAAAACATGCTGAGGACCACGCAGGTGATGCGTGGTTCCGGCTGGGGAATTGGAACAATAGGTAAGGCTTTTCAGAATAGTCCTTTATAGCCATTTCATTCGCTTGCACTTATGTGAATAACCATGGCCGAAGATGCAGCCATGAGGGGACACCGCCAGACGAGCGGCTTCCGGGAACTATCACAGCTCTGCGAGAAGCCGCCGAAACTAAGACTGGCCATGAGCTGCCTCTGGAGCGATTGCCCGAAAAATATGTACCTTATGACTATCCTAAGTACGACTTCCAGAAGTAACCTGACGTACCGGTCATGAGTGCTACTTTCGGACAAGGAGATACTTCAACTGGGTCTGACGCTGAGTAGAATTCGATCGACTGTACCGGGGAGTAGCGTAGCAGAGGTTTCTTAGACCTGGATTCAAACTGTCTCAGATCCAGAATTGGAAAGCCCTCTGACTCGGCTAAATGCCCTTACCTGAGAGAGGTCGAAAAATCACCTACCATGCATAAGTCTCTCATCATTCTTTCCCATTCTGCCGATATGCTTCCCAACAGACATTCAGTCTAATTTGGAAGTGAATTCTCCTTGTTGCTTTTCAAGAAGGATGGCAATGGCACTTGTAGAGTGGAATAGTGAATATTCGGTCGGGATTCTATCGATCGACCTGCAGCACCAAAAGCTGTTCGAGATGATAAATGAACTATACAGCGCCCTGAGGGAAGGTAACGTCGCTCAAGTCGTCCCCGCTATTCTGAAGCGTCTCGAAACCTACTGTCGGGAGCATTTTACTCATGAGGAAAACATGATGCTTCGGGCTGAGTATCCCGACTACTCCCGTCACAAACATGAGCACGCCAAGCTGATGGAGAGAGCGTTGACTTTGGGAAATGACTTTAATGAGAGCAGAGTTGTGCGCAGCCTAACGCTACTTACTCTTCTCAAGGAGTGGACACAGAGGCACATTCTCTCCTGCGATAAGCAATACAGTGCTCATTTGATAGCCGCTGGGATTACAGACATTTCCGAGAGCCCGGCTTGCGTCGCTCCCACCAGTATATTCAAGGCAGCAGCTCTAACATCCCAGTATGTTCGCACTCATTAGTGCAGGTTTGCCCTGAATGAATCTACGCATCCGTCTGCGATTGCCATTGTCTAAAACTTCTTGTACGGCAGGAACTTTCCTGACATGGTCACTTTCACGCGATCTCCCTTCGGATCAGCCTCTTTCTCGACGTGGAGGCTGAAGTCGATGGCGCTCATGATGCCGTCGCCGAACTTCTCGTGAATAACAGCTTTCATCGGCATTCCATATACCTGCATGATTTCGTAAAAGCGGTAGATCAACGGGTCGGTCGGCACCACCGGGCCAATGCCCTTGCTGGGAAAATCGGTGAGAGCGTCCGCGATGTCGTTACCGAGGTCTAGCGCAGAGACGAGCTTCTGAGCTTCATCGTGGTCCGCTCGCGCCTGCCCGTAGAACAGAGCTGCCACCCACACTTCGTCGCGCCCGATCAACTTGCCAAGCTCGGCGAAGGCCAACCCCTTAGCACGTTTGGCTTCAAGTAGTTCCTTTGTAGTTGCAGACACTTCCATGGCTGTCTTCCTTTCGCCACTATCCTACGACTGGAAGGTGGTGATGTGAGCAGAATCTTGGGGGAAAGCTGCGAAGGGGAAAAGCGCACATTGTTCCGGGGAGATTGTGCTGGAGTAAGACAGTCGGCTGGACGGAAGCTCCAAAAATTATTGCGAACTGGCGCGTTTTCGGAGCGAAACGAGATTTCGTAAACACATGACGTTTTTCGGCCAGAAACAGCAAACCGGCAGCTCGGCTGCCGATGTCGATAAGTCGCAGTGCTCAATGACTTAGAAGTTACTGGCGGAGAGAGGGGGATTCGAACCCCCGGTACAGCTTTTGACCGTACAACGGTTTAGCAAACCGCCGCCTTCAGCCACTCGGCCATCTCTCCGCACTACTGGCTGGGACGATTATAGCGGAACCACTTCCGTTTCGTATATCTGTCGGCGGAAACTTCGCAAATTCTTTCAATAGAGCCGCAGCAGCTTCTTTTCCGGGTCGGCTAACAGGTGCCGCGTGCCTAGGGGGACATTCAACTTAAATTGAGACTCATGTCCGTCGGCAAAGACCCGCCCCACGTCAACGTGTTTGCCTCCTGCCAACTCGGCAACGATCGGCACCGAGGTCACGAGAGACTCAGGGCAATGCTGCTGAATCACCGAGAAGCTCGCGACTGTTACCGCGCCGCGCTGTTTCAGCTCAACCTGCTTCAAACCAATTTCGGGAACCGAGCTGCCGCGCACCCACTCATCGAAAAACCACTTCAGGCTTCGCGCTCCCTCAAAGCTCGCATTCTCCGGCAGGAACTCTTCAAGTACTTTGCGGAAGTCATCCGTGGTGGCCGTGCTCCGGTCATACCGTCTGCCGAACTCGCGAAGCGCAGCCAAAAAGTGCCCTCCGTCCGTTCTTCCCGCCGAACGCTTTTCCAGTTTTTCGTAGTCGGAAAAATAGTCGCGCAGCATCGTCAGCAGCCACAAACCTCGTCCGTAGGTTACCGGAATGTAGGCATCCGGAAATACTGAAGACGATAGCCGGTAGCCGAGAGTGACTGGGCCGGCGTCCGCGAAACGTCGTCCTTTTCCATTGGTCGCCAGCAGTTGACGGCGATATTGTGCCATCAATTCTCGCGCCTGCGCCGGGTGCTCCTCCTCCAGAATCATCAGGGCGCTAAGGTTGGCGAGTGCTTCCATCAACCATTGATCACGATAATTCTTCCAGCCAACTCGGTCGCCCCACCACTGATGCGCGATTTCGTGATCCTGCATAAAGCCGTCAAATAATAGGCGTTGAAAATCATCCATGTTCAGCGCCCGCCGTTCTTCATCGCTGAGATAGGCAAAGCTGCTTAGGTAGACGAGCGACGGCCAGCCCTGGGAGATCGGCCCCGGCATCTGGGTCAGCGCCAGGCTCTTGTAAGGATAGGGACCAAACCACTGCTCGTATTTCTCAATTGCCTCGGCCGAACGTTTGGCCATAGCATTATTTCGTGACTTGGCTTCCGTCGCCAACTCCGGAGCCGCTTTCGCCAGCGACTGCTCGACCACACCCGCCGAATAGCTTGCGACCTCCACTCCATCTGCCTGCACTGCGGCTCTCACAAACTTGCCCAGATTGAAACCAGCTAGCGGAATCTTCTCCTCCGAACGCCACTCTCCCACCTGGGCGCCGCCCTCTCGTTGAGGCGAAGTGAGATCGCCGGTTGCTACCAGAGTCCACACCGTGGGCCACCGGAACTTCAATTCGAAGCGGCTCATTTGCATTCCGCGGTTGGGGTACCACGTGCCACGCGAGCCCACATACAACAGCCCAGGCGCAGCCTGTTGCATCACCTCCCCGGCGTATTGAAACCGTAGTTGGTGATGCTCACCGGAGTGCAGCGTGGCTGGCATCACCACGGTTACAAGGTCGTTGCCGATCCGGGCGAGTTCGCTGCCAGTCAACGCCTCATTCTGCAAGAATTCCACGTCCAATCCATCCACGCTGACATGGCTTACCTGAAGCCGACGCGAGAGCTCAAAGTTCAACAGTCTCTGTCCACCGTCACGCACCTCTATATCAAGCTCCGCCGTCGCTTCCAGCATCTCCGGAGGAGAAAGCGTGGTGTCGATGTGGAATGCCTCGACCGGCACAGCCGCAGCCGAATTGGCCGGATCAATCGTCCGATGGGCTCCCTGTTTACGCGCGTCCAAGCTCGGAAACGCCATCCACACATCAAAGTACAGGCTTTTGCCGGTGCTGCTGAGGCTTGCGACCTTGAATTGATCTTCCGCCTGCGAGTCGTCGTAAACATCCAGAGCTCCAAGCCTGGTCGCAAGCCGTGCGTGCAGAAAACTATCGTCTCTGGCCAGCGCCGCATCTTCTGTAAAGCTGGCGAGCAATCGCAGCGCGTCCAGTTCCGCCAACTCCCGCGCCAGTCCGTCATGGGAATGTACAAACTCTTCCGTATCGTCGCTTTCTCGCAGGTAAGGCTTCAGCTCACCTTCAAGGTCGCGGTTGAAACGCAGATACGCTGCCGCAAAATGCTCGTCCAGCACGCCCAGTCCAGAGAAGAGTCCCAACGAGGCACGCTCGGTTAAGTCAGGCGGACGCATCAGCACTTCGCCCTCGCCCTCAAAGTAAGCACCTGTTACGCGCCCTTGCACATCGCGGGTAAATGCGATGGTGCCATCGGTCAGATAGAGGTGCAACTCGCCACGGTCCAGCGTTGCCTCGCGCACGTGGAAGACCTTCCTCTGATCCAGTTCCACGGATCTCAGCGCACGATACAAATACGCAAACGGCCCGTTGCGCTGCTCCGCATTTACTGGCGGGCGCTGGGGTGGCGGCGAGGCATTGCCCGGCAGTTGCAGCGCGGGCTCCTGCCATGGCGTCAGCGCTTCCGGTTGCTGAGCACGCATCAGCGTCGCGCTCAGGATGATGGATAGCACAAGGGCAGCGTGCTTCATTCGCACCGGCCTCCCGCAAAAAAAAACGAACCGGATTCACAATACCGCAAAGCCAGATTACTCACGACTGCGAAGGCGGCGACCTGGAAGCCGTCTTGCAGCACGGATTCCCATGAAGGTCCTCAACTTCCCGCTCCGGCCGACCGTACGATGCACATTCCTAGCGGCTGGTTTTGCCCAGGGGGAAGGTTGTGTGCCGCGCCGCAACTGGCAACGGCCATGCGGCCGCCATGCGTAGACCTCCTTGGCCGCTATCCCGGATTGGCAAACCCTACGGCAGCTGGCTGATGTGGTTGCTGGGAGTTACAATAGCTTGTCTAGGTACCGTCAAACTTTACGCGGCGTTCTGCCCGCTCTATGCCGGGCAGAAATCGTAACGCCCCCGGATCTCAATGAAGAAGCTCTTGTTGTCGCTGATTGCCCTCTGTTTCTTTGCCGCTCCCGTCCTTGCGCAGCAAGACACGGTCGTCGAGGAGATTGTCGCGCGCGTAAATAACTCGATCATTACTCGCGCTGACCTGCGCCGCAACCGGGAGCAAACCGCGCAGGATGCCAAGGAACAGAACCTTTCGCAAAAGCAAGTGGAAGAGCGCGAGGCAAACGCACTGCGCGACCTTATCGACCAGCAGCTACTCATGCAGAAGGCCGCTGATTTGGGTATCTCCGCTGATGCCGATCTCGTCAAGCGCCTTGACGATCTACGCAAGCAGATGAAGGCCGGTTCGATGGAGGAGCTGCAAAAGCTTGCCGAGTCGCAGGGTGTCAGCTGGGAGGAATTCAAGCAGAACACCAAGAACGGCATTCTTACTCAGAAGGTGATCGGCTCCGAGGTAGGCTCGCATATTCAGGTCACCCGGGAGGAGATCCAAAAATTCTACGACGAACACAAGTCCGAATTCGCTCAGCCCGAGCGTGTCCGCCTCAGCGAAATTCTGATTGCGACCAATCCCAACGCTCCCAAGCCGGAACCTGGCAAGGTAAGCACACTGGAGGCACCGCCGTCCGCCGAACAGGTGGCAGCTGCCGAAGCCAAGGCCAACGACATCTACAAACAGCTTACGGACGGCGCTAAGTTCGACGAACTCGCCCGCAAGCTATCCAATGGCTCCACTGCCGATCAGGGTGGTGACCTCGGCTACTTCAAGCGCAACGATCTTGCCAAGGAACTGGAAGACAAGTCGTTCGCGCTCAAGCCCGGCCAGTTCACGCAGCCCATTCGCACCCGCCAGGGGTTCATTATTCTTCGCGTCAACGATCACATCGAGGCCGGAACTCCGACTTTCGAGCGTGTCCGCGATCAGATACAGGAGCAGCTCTACAGTCAGAAAGTGCAACCTGCGCTGCGCCTGTATCTTACCAAACTGCGCGAAGATGCTTACATCGACATCAAACCCGGCTACACCGACAGCGGGGCCAGCCCGAATCAAACCAAGCTGGTTTACACCTCCGACACTGGTCCGAAAACGAAACAGGTTCGCAGCAAACTTGGTGTTGGCAAGAAGAAGACCGTTATCGTGGTGGGCAAGGACAAGAATGTTCATTCCCCGACCGGAAGCACCTCGGAGCTCGGTCTAGCAAAGGCCGAGGTCGATGCCAAGACGAAGGCTGAGAACGACCGCAAGGCTGCCGAAGCTGCCGCCGCTGCCAAGGCTGCCGCCGACGCCGCAGAAAAAGAAAAACTGAGCCACATGTCTCCCAAGGAGCGTAACCGGTACTTGGCCGAGAAGAAACGCACAGCAAAGAAGGAAGCCAAGTTGGAGGGCAAGCAATCCCGCAACAAGAAACAGCTCGCCAAGAAGGAAGCAAAGCGCAAGGCCGCCGAAGCCAAAGCCGCCAAGAAAGGCAAAAGGCCCGCGGACCCGACTCTGGTTGATGCCAACCAGCAGGCCGATGCGTCCAGCACTCCTCCGAAAAAGAAGAAGTCAATTTCCTGGTTTTAGATTTTCAGATTCCAGTGCATTGAACTGGCAGCGCGGGCTTACAGCCCGCGCTGCCAGCACCCTCTGCATTTGCATGCAAGGTTTTTCTTCTCTATTTCCCGAAACCCTTGCGCCGTTGCTTGCTGTAATTGGCCAGCGCGGCTTCAATCACCGGGTAGGCGTCCTCTGGCGGCTGAACCTCGTCCACCTCCACCGCCTTACCCTCCAGCATTTTGTAATCCTGAAAGAAGCGTCGCAGCATCATCAGCCGGTGTGGTGGCATACTTTTTGCATCGGTGTAACTGTTGAACTCCGGGTCCTTGCTGGCGATGGCGATGATCTTGTGATCTTTTTTTCCGCCGTCAATCATTGTCATCAGGCCTACGGTTCGCGCCTCGATGATGGTCAACGGGACCACCGGTTCCTGGCAGAAGACCAGCACGTCAAGCGGATCGTTATCTTCGGCGAGGGTTTGCGGAATGAATCCGTAGTTTGCCGGATAGTAGACCGCCGAGTATAGAATCCGGTCCAGCTTGATCATCCCGCTACTCTTGTCCAGTTCGTACTTCACACTGGAGCCAAACGGAATCTCAATGACCGCGTTGAACTCATGCGGGATGTTTCCGCCTGGTGTAATGTCGTGCCATGCGTGGATCATGAGGGAATACCTCTGGAAAACGTCTTCCTAAGCATTGTACTGATTCCTACCTGACTATGAGGGAACGGTGAATGCTTACTCGTCAACTCCAACCCGCGTGTAGAATCAATCAAGCCACGGCCAATATGATGGACGCGTCCTCCACCACAATTCCGAAACCTCACAGGGGCAAAGCTGCAGCCGCGATGGTCGCCGCTGGGATTCTGCTCAGCCGCTTGAGCGGACTGATACGCGAGCGTTTCTTTGCCCACTATCTCGGTACATCGATGGCTGCTGACGCTTTTCGCGTCGCCTTCCGCGTTCCGAATATGCTGCAAAATCTTCTGGGTGAGGGGGTTCTTTCCGCATCGTTCATCCCGGTTTACGCCCGACTTCGGGCCGAGGGCCGGGAGCGCGAAGCCAGCGAACTCGCCGAAGCCATCTTTGCCCTGCTCGCCTTGGTCGCCAGCGTCATTGTTGCTTTCGGAGTCGTGTGCACGCCTTTGCTGGTCAGCTTGCTCGCTTCAGGCCTCCATGGTGAAGAGCGGACTCTTACCATCGCACTGGTACGCATTGTCTTTCCTGGCACCGGATTGCTCGTCTTTGCCGCTTGGTGCCTTGGCGTGCTCAACAGTCACGGGCGCTTCTTTCTCTCCTATGCCTCGGGCGTGATGATGAACATCGCGATTATTGCGGCACTCATCTGGCAGGGAGGGTTTCGCGCGCAGGGAACGGTTTCGCTCGCCTATGTCATCTCCTGGGCGTCGGTCGCGGGAGCTGTGCTGCAATTCGCTGTGCAGGCACCTACTGTTTATCGCTATCTGCGCCCGTTGATAGGGCATATTGATCTGCGCTCCACGCATGTTGCCGCCGTTGTTGCTGCCTTCATCCCAGTGTTCATCAGCCGTGGCGTATTTCAGATCTCCGGCTTCATCGATCTCCAACTCGCCAGTTATCTTCCCAAGGGCAACGTGCTTCTTACCTATGCGCAGACGCTTTATATGTTGCCTGTCTCATTGTTCGGTATGTCGGTTTCAGCTTCCGAACTGCCGGCGATGTCGCGCGCTATCGGCTCCGAGTCGGAGATTGCGGCCACTTTACGCACGCGTCTCAGCCTTGGACTGGAGAAGATTTCCTTCTTTGTAGTTCCATCGGCCATCGCTTTCCTTGCACTCGGCAACGTTGTGGTCTCCTCAATTTTTCGCACCGGAAGGTTCGGCGAGCAGGATGTCTTCTTCGTCTGGGCAGCGTTGGCGGGTTCCGGTGTTGGTTTGCTGGCGCAGACCATGGGACGCCTTTATTCATCGACATTTTATGCGCTGCGGGACACGCGAACGCCGCTACGCTATGCGCTAGTGCGCGTCGCTCTCACGCTCTGCCTTGGATATGTTTTTGCGTTGCCGTTGCCGCGCGCTTTGGGCATTGACAGCAACTGGGGCGTCGCGGGTTTGACTGCTTCGGCGGGAATTGCAGGATGGGTAGAGTTTGTATTGTTGCGGCGCGGATTGCAGGCTCGCATCGGACACGTGAAGTTTTCGGCATCGCGTGTGCTCAAACTCTGGGCTGCTGCGCTGACGGCTGCAGGACTCTCATTGGTTGTCGAGTGGCGGCTGCATCTTGCTTCTCCGATTCTGCGCGGCTTGGCTGTTCTCATTCCCTTCGGCGTTGTCTATTTGCTGATTACGCAACTGTTGGGGCTGAATGCAACCTTTTCATCGTTTTTCGCGCGTTTCCGCCCCTCTTCTCGCAGCTAACGAGGGTTGCGCGTAAGAAAAAGGGCGTGAGTGCGAGAGCAGATTCAGAGCATACCTACCCCTCCTATATTTCCTGCTAAAAATTTGAAAACAAAGTAGTTCCGGGACAGTCCGGACGGTTTCTGCGGTGTGCGTGCGCCTTGTACCTAATTTCAGAATAGCAAAAAGCGAGGGTGAGACCGTTACTTTCGTGCGAGCTGTATGTGGTTTTAAATCATGCAGTTATGGGGAAATTAGAAGATTGTTCGCTTAACAAAGTGCGAAATGGAGCGGTTTAGGGGCGGAAAAGACGTGTTTTGGCGCAAAAAGAGGATGCTTTGGGGCGTGTTTAGGGCAGATGAAAGACGACGGTTTTAGGGCATTTGCACTGGTTTTGGTGCATTAAGAGTAATTGGGTAGGTAATCGTTGAAAATGGGAGGGTAACTGTGTGAGCAATGGTTGCGCGGGATCAGTGGAGTCTGTGATTTGAAGCATTTCAGTGCGGCTGTAGTTGGCTATTTTGGCCTTACGAGCTGCATGAGAAGCGATACAATCCCTGGAACAGGTGCCGAAAAAGAGATACTGACTTAATGGGTTGCCAGCGAGCTAGGCGTCTGCAATCACCGGAGGCACGCAATGCGCAGGTCCATTTCAATTCTCGCGGCATTTCTGTTGCCGTTGCTCTTCGTCATGCCGGCCACCCCGCAAACGTCCAACAGAGCCGGTGAACAAAATTCGGATGTACTGACTGCTCAGTATAACCAGGCCATGTATGCCAAGGACTGGTCAAGCGCCGTTGCTACGGCGCAGCAACTCGCAGGGCTAAAAGCAACGTCTCTGAATCTGAAATTGCTGGCGAATGCGCAGCTTTATTCCGGCTCGGCGGATGATGCACTGGCGACTTACAATCGTGCCCTGGCAGCGGCGCAGCAGGAAAAACCCACAAACGATCAGGCAATGGGGAATTGGAAAGACGGCCTGTCGCAGATATATATAGGCAAAGGCAATGCGCTACTCAAACTCCACCGTACCGCGGAGGCGACCGAGTTGTATAACCAATCCGCCGAGCTCGCGGCCAACGCCGGGAAGGCGTACTTCAACATTTGCGCAGTGTTCTACAACCAAGGCAACACGCATGATTCAGCGGCGGCCTGCCGAAAATGCGTACAGGCAGATCCCTCCATGGCGAATGCATGGTTTGTCCTCGGGTCGGATCTCTTTGCCGATGCGCCTATCGACAAAGGCAAAGTCATTGCCTCACCTGAGACGCGAGAGGCGATAGAAAGGTATCTTACTCTCGCACCTGACGGCCCCCACGCCGCCGACGCGAAAGCTATGCTTGAGATGATCGCAAAGTAGGAAGATGACGTCTTCGGCTTTGCCAGCTTAGCCCGGTCATGCAAAGGAAGCGTCAGAGGGCGCCTGCGGCTCGCTTTCCGACCAAAGCAATTTTGGCTGAGTTGTTAGTTTTGGCCTCTGGAGGGTTGTCCGTCGATTGCAGTTGCACATCTGGCCCAATGCTGTTGTCTGAGTGTCCGGCTAGAAAGCTATCCACAAATCGGTGAACACACGTCTGCCCGCAGAGGTGCTTCATGGATGAACGCGTATTCATCTTGCCCCAGGAACCTATTTTGAGAGTTCCCTTTTGTTCGAACGCCATGAACCAATGGTGTGTCTCAAGCTTGTTTTCGCCGCAAACGTCGCAAGTAACGCTTTCTTGGATCATTTTGCACCTCGCACTGCACACAATAGAAACCTGGCATTAATCTTAGCGGCAATCGAGGCTGGCAGTGAGAGCCAAAGGGGAGGGGAAGTAATGTCCGTTCTACACATCTGAAGATGAAGTCTGCGATGGGGACAAGGGATTATGGAACATACACCTTTGGAGATGAGGCGGGCCGTCTGGATAAGTATTTCGTGGCGGATAAGCAGACAAGCGAAAACAACTACAAGGTCAAAACCCACTCAAGCCGACAACGGGCTTGAATAGGCCACCAGCGAAACACAAACCCCACTCAACGAAAAGAGCGTTGAGTGGCCACCCGCAAGGGACATCTTCCCACGCGTGGGTTACCCTGCGGGTTTCAGGCGGGTCTTGATGACCTTCATCGCGTTCCAGTCATAGCCAAAGCGACGTCCACAGTCCAGGCACACGACATAATGCGAGTAACCTGGCGGCAGCTCCTCTGCCCAGTCGAGGTGCGCCTGGCTCTGCCGTGCCACATCCATTGAGAAGGGTACCGACATGTGAGAGTGCCGGCAACCAAGCGAAAACAGGCTCAGCACTTTTGTAAGCATATTCAGAGCGCACCTCGCGCTGACTCGTCCCGATGCTGCGATCCGCCGAGACGGCATTGTTCTCTTCGTCGATAAGCAAGTTAGAAGCCAAGCGGCCTGACACGGCAGTAAAACCCGCGCGACCGCTGGCTGCTTTTCTTTATGCGCGAAGCGTCGTCTTGTCCACAGCCGTTGCCGGAGCTGTTGCCGGCGTCTCCACTGCTTGTGGCTTTTCGTTGGCGTTCGGCTTGCGGATGTCGATTCCGCCCTTGAAGAACGCACCGTCCTCGATGCTGATCCGTTGCGCGATGACGTCGCCGGTCAGCGAGCCTTCATTACGAATGTCTACCCTGTCGGTGGCCGAGACATTGCCCCGCACCTTGCCGAGGATCACTGCTTCGCGGGCCGTGATGTTGGCGGAAACCACGCCATTGCGTCCCACGGTTACGCGATTGCCGGGCAGGTGAATCGAACCTTCCACCCTGCCGTCGATGTAGAGCGATTCCGATCCTGTCACTTCACCTTTGATCACGAGCGATTTTCCTATCGTTGCCTGGTCAGAAGCCGCCGGTACCGCACTCATCGGCTTCGACGTGCTGTTGTTGTACTCCGGTACCGGAGACGGTGCGGATGGCTGGCGCTGCGAATCCGCAGGCGTGGGAGTATTGCTGCCGGGCTGTGTAGAGGGCTTCCACATGTTTGTGAGTCCTTTCAGTTAAGCAGGTTGCACCTGCGTCGCCATTCTCGCTGCTATTTCTAAGTCTGAGCTGCACAATGGCTTCTGGGGTTGGCCGGTCGAAAATCGAGGCGTGCTTTTATATCCCTGTATGCACTATATTCCACTCTCTGTAAACTTTCTGCACTGGTGGGAAGACCTCAGGCAGCGCCTGAATCCGTCGTAATCAAGTTTTCTTCTTCCTAGTCCCACCTTTGCCGCTTCCGCTTTCCACATCATCGACAGACGCGATACCATCACACTAGCGACGAATGATCTCTGAAAGCGATCTGCTCCAACACATCGAAGACCAGCCGCAGCGCGCCGCCGGATACAAGCAGCTTATCCGCGAACTCTCTTTGCGTGGGAGAGAACGCCAGGAGCTGGAATCGCTCCTCGCCGACCTGGTGGTGAAGGGCAAACTCGTGCTCGTTGCCCGGGATCGTTACGCGGTCGCGTCGGCTGCAGTGAATCGCAATCTGGTGGTTGGAACACTCACGATGCATCGCGACGGATTCGGCTTCGTCCGTCCACTCGACCGCGAAGCCCGCGAGCGCGTGCAGGGCGATGTCTTCATTCCGCCTTTTGATACCGCCGAGGCTATGCACGGCGATCAGGTTTTAGTTGAACTCTCTCCGCACTCCCGCGAAGGCCGCCACGAAGGGCGCATTGTCCGGGTGATGGAGCGGGCTCATCCCACCGTGGTCGGAACATTTCACTTCGGCGACCGTCACAATTATGTGCGACCCATCGACGACCGCATCAAGATGGACATCGTCATCCCCGAAGGCGAGGAGGTCGTCGCCGATCAAACCAAGGCGAACAGCCGCCTTGAGCAGGACCGGGTGATTGGCCGGGAGGCTGGCCGCCGCTCGTGGGAGGATCTGGAAGGCATCGTTGTTGATTGCGAGATCACCAGCTGGCCCACGTCCACCAAGAATCCCCGAGGCCGCGTGGTTGAGGTGATTGGCTACGAGGATGATTTCGGCGTGGACGTTGAGATCATCATTCGCAAGCACCACCTGCCGCACCGCTTTCCGCAGTCGGTCGTTGCTGAAGCCCGCGCCATTTCACCGGAGATTTTTGCCGCCGAAGTTGCCCGCCGACGCGACTTCCGCGATCTTCCGATTGTCACCATCGACGGCGAAACCGCGCGCGACTTTGACGATGCGGTACTTGTCCGCAAGCTTCCGGGCGGACACTACGAACTCCAGGTTCACATTGCCGACGTGGCGCACTACGTTCGTCCAGGAATGGATATCGATCGCGAGGCCGAGATTCGCGGCACGAGTGTTTATTTCCCAGACCGTGCCATTCCGATGCTGCCCATCGAGCTCTCGACCGACATCTGTTCGCTTCGTCCGCAGGTTGATCGGCTGGTGATGTCTTGCGTTATGCAGATTGATGCGCGTGGCGAGGTCGTTTCCAGCGAGCTGATGCCGGGCATCATTCGCAGTGCCGAGCGCATGACGTACTCCGCCGTGCAGCTTATTCTGGATGACGATGCTGCTACCCGCGAGCGTTACGCTCCCCTGGTTGAAAACTTTCTACTTATGCAGGAGCTGGCGGAAATCCTCAACGAAAAGCGCCAGCGGCGGGGCTCCATCGACTTCGATCTTCCTGAGCCTCTGATTGAATTCGACGAAAACGGTTTGATGAAGGCGGTTACGCGCTCCGAGCGTCTGTTTGCCCATCGTCTGATTGAAGAGTTCATGCTCGCGGCCAACGAGACGATTGCCAGCTATCTGGAAGGGAAGGGAGTCGCTTCGATTTACCGCGTTCACGAGCCGCCTGATCCCAAGCGCGTCTACGATTTTGAAAACCTGGCGGCGGCATTCGGCTATTCGCTTGGCATGGGCTCACTTCCCATTTCGCGCTTCCGGATGAAGCCGGACCACCGCACGGCCAACGCACGCTCCACTGGCCACCGAGCCAAGCCTCAGGATGTCGAGATACCGCAGGAAATTGCCATCACTCCGACGATGTACCAGAAGCTTGCTGCCAAAATTGCCGGTAAGCCGGAGGAGCGCATTGTCAGCTATCTGATGCTTCGCTCGCTGAAACAGGCGCGCTACTCTGAAATCAACGATGGCCACTTTGCCCTTGCCGCGACTTGCTATACGCACTTCACCTCGCCTATCCGGCGCTTCCCTGATCTGCTGGTCCATCGCATCCTGAAGGGTGTGCTCGCCGAAAGTGCCGAGCGCCACGAAGGGCTGCTCGCCATTGGCGTTGGAGGCCACGTCGAGCAGAAGGCCGATTCCCTCTGGCCATCTGCGATGAGCGCCGCGACGAAGAAGAGTGTGAAGAAGTCAGGCAAGCTGGAGGGCCATCGCTCCGCTCTGGCCGGCCCAATTCCGGAGGATGAACTGCGTCAGCAGGCTGTGGACGCCAGCTTTGCCGAGCGCCGTGCCGATGCAGCCGAGCGCGAACTCGTCGAGTGGAAGAAGATGAAGTTTATGTCCGACCGAGTCGGCGAAGACTTTGACGGGCTGATCGTCAGTATCACCAAGTACGGAATTTTCGTTGAACTTACGGACCTGTTTGTGGAGGGCCTCATCCCTCTGAACACGATGTACGACGACCGCTATACCTTCCACGACACCACCCGCCAGATCATCGGCCAGCGCACTCGTAAAACATACTCGCTGGGGGACCGTGTGCGCGTTATTCTCGATCGCATCGACCGTGTTGAACGCAAACTCCAGTTCTCCCTGGTCGAAGAGCGCCCGACCCCGGCCAAGCGTGGCCGCAAACGCGTGCGGTACTGATCCGCGGCTCGCATTCGAATCGCGAATGTGAAGCGGGGCTAGTACAATCTAGTTGAGACATTCACCACGAGGACTTTTTCCGATGGCACACATGGTGCACTGCGCAAAGCTGGGACGCGAGGCCGAAGGCCTAGACGAAGCGCCCTTTGACGGCCCCCTCGGGCAGCGAATCTACGAGAACATCAGCAAGCAGGCGTGGGCTGACTGGCAGAATCACATGAAGATGCTGCTCAACGAATATCGGCTGCAGCCCTGGAAGAAAGAACATCAGGACTTCATTGTGCAGCAGATGGAACAGTATTTCTTCGCCGGCGGCGGACAGGCTCCGGAAGGTTACAAGGCTCCAGAAGTCTAGACCGCCGCGTGGACAACGCAGCAGGCGAAAAAAGGAAACGCAGGTCTGACCGCCTGCGTTTTCCACTCCGCTCGAAGGTCTGTGGTGCTAAAATCGATTTACCCCTTCGGCGCGCCTGCGCCGTAAACCGTCGGGATGTGGCTCAGCCTGGTAGAGCACTCGCTTGGGGTGCGAGGGGTCGGCAGTTCAAATCTGCCCATCCCGACCATTCAAAAATACGCATCTTTTCAGTGCCTTACGAGTGAACGCATTCCTCGCTTTAGAACTTATAGTGGATACTTGCACTGTAGTATTCAACGATGCTCTCGCCTGCGTTTACCTTGTACAATCGGAAGCGTTTAGCTACTCTCGATGCGATATAACATGTGCATGTTAGGCATCACCGGTTTGTTGCCGAGAGAGTGATCGCGTTCTCTGGAGACGGTTATGGAGACGCGAAACTGTTCAAGGGAGCTGCAGTATGAAGTTGATCGACATCGAGACCTGGAATCGGCGGGAACACTTTAAGGTCTACCAGGGAAGAGACTTTCCTTACATCAACATCGGAGCCGAATTGGACATTACCCAACTTCTGGCCTTCTCCAGGCACCATGGGCTCTCGAGCTACATTTCGATGGTCCACGTGGCCCACATGACGGCGCTTTCCATCGAGAACTTCCTCTACCGCATCCAAGGCGACGCCCCAGTGAAACTGGAGACCATGCTGGCCACCTTCACCCACCTGCCCAGCGAAGATGCTCTCTTCATCAATGTGACCCCGCCCTTTTCGGAAGACCCCATCGAATTCAACCGCCTGGCCAAGGATCAGATCCAACGCCAGGGCACAGCCCCCTGCTTCGGAACCCGCCTAGACAACATTGTCTACTCGACTATCCCTTGGATCCAGTACACCCACTTTGTGAGGACCGTCGCCCGGGCCGGGGTGGATTCCAATCCCAAGATCTCCTGGGGCAAATACTTCAAGCGGGATGGGCGCACTCTGACGCCCTTTTCAGTGCAAGTTCACCATGGCCTGATGGATGGACAACACGTGGGCCGCTACTTCGAGCAGTTGCAGGCGCGGATCCATCGCCTGTAATCACGCCCTGGTATAAACGCCAGCAAGGGAACACCTGTTCGCGGAACTTGTCGAGTGTGTGAAATCGAGTTCAGCGCCGGGGCTTTTGATAGCGACAAGATGCACCCGCACGAAGGCGCGTCGCCATGTCACAAGTAAGCGACTTAGATAAAAGCAGTCTGAGAAATATCTCCATCCCCGAAGACAAAGAAATTTCTAAAGTCGTCCACTAAGGCCGACCATTCTTTCAATCAACGGCTTACGTGGAATTCCTTCCAGCGGCGAATTCTAATTCAGACGAGAGTACAAGGCCCGGTATCCTGTGTACCCCTTGAGTTTGCGGTGTGGGGCAACGACTGAGCGACCCAGAGCGATTTGCGAGCATCTATTCAGGAGCAAGTACCTCGCCGTGCGAAGGGAAACCGTTGATGAGTCAGCAGAACCCCAGTGTGCATCGAAGCGAGCACGCACCAGTCTTTAAGGGACCGACCTTCCTGATGTGTTCTCCCAAGCTATACGACGTGAACTACGTCATCAATCCTTGGATGGCGGGAAACATCAGCCGCACTTCGCGCACGCAGGCGGCAGCGCAGTGGGAACAGCTGCATCTGGCGCTCAAGCGGGTGGCACAGGTGATGCTTGTGGAGCCGCAACCCGGCTGGCCGGATATGGTCTTTACGGCGAATGCCGGGCTGGTGCGAAAGGGCATGGTGGCCATAAGCCGATTTCTTCATCCGGAGCGAAAGGGTGAGGAGTCACATTTCCGAAGGTGGTTTGATGATTTGGGTTTTAGTGTTTGCGATATGCCTCTGGCAACTCCCTTTGAAGGTGAGGGCGACGCTCTGTTTGAGGCCGATGGCTCGCGGCTATGGGCAGGGCATGGAGTGCGGACAATGCAATCCAGCCACCGCCATCTGCAGGATCTGTGGGGAGTCGAGGTGATTTCGCTGCGGCTGGTTGACCCGCGGTTCTATCATCTCGACACCTGTTTTTGTCCCCTGAAGGGCGGATATCTTCTGTATTTTCCTGCGGCGTTTGATGCAGAGGCAAATGCAAAGATCGAGATGCGCTACTCGAAGGAAAGACGCATTTCCGTCAGCGAAACTGATGCGTTGCGCTTTGCGTGCAATGCCATCAACGTGGGCCGTTTGATTCTATTGAACGAGATCAGCCGCGAGTTATCTCGACGGTTGGAAGCGCGCGGCTTCCAGGTGGTGCAACTTCAGTTGACGGAATTCCTAAAGGCTGGCGGCGCAGCCAAATGCTTAGCCTTACGCTTGAGTGAAATGGATGAGACACACTCAATGGTAGAGCCCAGCCGGGCGGCGTAGCCGGAACGCCGGAGGGTATCGAGTTACCAGGCGCCGACGAAGTGAGCATCACAATGGCCGAGATGGTATGATCACGACGCACGAGGAGTGCTCGCTGAGAGCATCGCTTCTCACTGTGTCGGTCAGCTCTATATAGGTTCAAACCTGGTGGTGCTGTGCGCGTGAACTCCCCATCCTTGGCCCGATTCTTCCGGCAGCAAAGCGTTTACATCGCCATTTCCGCGGTCGTCGGTGGCATTTTCTGGGCCAACGGACAGCAGATCAATCTTGCCACGGTTTTGGTGAGCTCTCTCTGTATAGGGAATCTCCTCTCACCTTCGCTAAATCGACTGAGCTTTCTTTATTGGCAAAAGCCGTTTCCTTACAACTGGATCGTTTTCCTGTCTCTCCTGCTTGTACTCACTGTTCCTGTTTACCTTATTACGAGCACGGTTGTGTGGTTGATTGCTCCACCTGATTCGGAGTCACTTTCTCATCTCATTCGAACGGGATGGAAGTTTGCGTTTCTGGTCACGTTTGTCTTCGGTCTTGTCGCGTTTCTCTATCACAGCACGAAAGACCAGCTGGTGCAGAGCAATGCTGAGCTCCAGCGATCGGTGGAACGCGGCACCGCCCGGCTTGAAATGCAAGAGCAGGAACTGCAGCGCGCCCGGGAGATTCAACAGTCGCTGCTTCCCAGAGAGATTCCCCAGCTTCCGGGATTTGAGGTTGCAGGAGCGTGGCTGCCTGCTCGTTCCGTGAGTGGAGATTACTATGACGTGCTCCGGCTCGGCGGCCATCGCCTGGGAATCTGCATCGCCGATGTCGCCGGAAAAGGCGTATCTGCAGCTCTGCTGATGGCCAATGTGCAGGCTGCGGTACGAGCTTTCGCGAGTGACTCCGAGAGTCCCGCGCGGGTGTGCGGTAAAGTCAACAGCCTGCTGCACGAGAACATTGCGATTGGCAAGTTCGTGACCTTTCTTTACGGAATCCTGGATGCCGAGACGCGTACGTTTCAGTACTGTAACGCGGGGCATCTTTACCCGATTCTTGTCTCTGGGGGCTCCGTCCGAATGCTTGAGCAAGGCGGCGCGGTGCTTGGCGTATTCCCAGACTGGATTTATGAGGACTCGATGATTGAGTTGAGGACAGGGGACCGGTTGTTCCTTTTCACCGACGGCATCACCGAGGCGTCAGACGCAAACGGCCAGGAATTTGACGAAACAAGAATCGCGACATTTGCGAAGGCCAATGTTGCACTCTCTGCAAATGAGTTGAATAGCCGGCTGCTTGCGCAGGTCACCGCCCATTGCGGCGCCCAATTCCAGGACGACGCAACGCTCCTGGTCATCGCCGCGAATTAGAACGAGAGCCGATGGCATTGCCGCCTCCGAACTCAAGTTCTGAAATCGCAAAGTAACGACGGCCATCCAATTTTGTCATTTTCAAAGTCCTGCAAGCTCCTGCTCAGGGTTTATTGTTTTATTAGGCTCACGGCCATTCCCCTGCATGAAAGTATCGTCATTTATGTTTGCTACGAACCAATCAGATCCAAAACAACCTGAGAAAGACGCATCCGAGCAGCGTTTATCACCACCGTCCGCGAACACGAATGATCGTTTACAACCCAAGTCCCTGGCTGATCTATTCATTTCTTTTTCCCTGCTAGCACTGCAAGGCTTTGGTGGCGTAATAGCGATTGCGCAGCATGAACTGGTGGAAAGAAAACGCTGGATGACGAGGGAGGAGTTCGTCGAGGAATGGTCGGTTGCGCAGATCATGCCGGGCCCCAACATCGTGAACCTGTCGGTAATGCTTGGCGCACGTAGTTTCGGGCTGCCTGGCGCCATGGCTGCATTGGCCGGCATGATCGCCCTCCCCTTGGTACTAGTGTTGCTGCTGGGTCTGGTTTATGCCCAGTACTCGACTCATCCCAACGTCATCGGTGCGTTGCGCGGTATGGGAGCGGTGGCGGCGGGATTGGTTATCGCCACTGGGATCAAGTTGTCCAGCGCCCTGAAAACCAATCCGCTCGGTATTTCTCTCTGCATTGTGCTGAGCGTTCCGTGCTTTATCGGCGTTGCCTTGATGCACTGGCCGTTGGCATACATGCTCCTAGGGTTGGGTGTAGTGGCCTGCCTGCTGGCATACAGGAAGCTGAAACCGTGAGCGCCGCGCCAATCCTCACGATGCAGTGGACGGGCTGGCTGAGTCTGTTCGCTAACTACTTGGCACTCTCGGCGCTATCCGTAGGCGGAGCGCTCGCCACAGCGCCGGAAATGCACCGCTATCTGGTTGTTCAGCAGCACTGGCTGAGCGAGGCCCAGTTCAACTCCTCGATTGCCATCGCCCAGGCAGCGCCTGGACCAAACGTCCTGTTCGTTGCGCTGTTGGGATGGAATATTGGTCTGAATGCGGGGGGAACCGCGAGGGCGTTGCTGGGTGTATTGATCACCATGACTGGCATTCTGCTGCCTAGCACCACGCTGTGCTATCTAGTCGCACACTGGCTACACCGGAACCGTGAACAACGAGCTGTGCGAGCTTTCAGGCAGGGTATGGGGCCGATCGTCGTCGCGCTGGTTTTCGCCACCGGTTGGATTCTGGCCAAGGGGAACGGCAATCCAGCCACCGATTGGCGACTCTGGCTGCTGACCGCAGCCACAGTGCTGATTCTCTGGCGCTGCAAGATTCATTTGCTGTGGCTGCTCGCCGCCGGAGCCATCCTTGGCTGGTTTGGGGTGGTCTGATATCCAGCTCATCCAAGCGGATTTCCGATGCTACCCACGCAGACAGCGAACGCAGATGCCAAGCGCCGCGCCGAGGATTACATCCAGGGAATAGTGGTAGAACCCGAGCACCGCTCCGGCAGCGATGCTCAGCGCGATCAATAGGAACACAACGCCCACGGCGGGCAGATGCCCGATGAGGACCAACGATGCTGCAATGGTAGATGCGACGTGTGCGCTGGGAAACGTGTTGAGATGGATGCTGGCATGCCGGAGAATAAACAGGTTGAAGGAGCGGATCTTTTGCCTTGGCTGCGGAATGCTCCCGGCAGGGCGCAGCATTCTCGGTGGCAAGGTTTGCGCAAAGGGTACAAGGACATAGCAAAGATAGCTGGCGGGTAACACCGTGGACCAATACTCGTCGATAACGCTGCGCAGCGTTGCCCAGTACAAGACCCCCACACCGAGCGGAATCAGCGCATAACAGAACAAGTAGGCAAATTCGAAATAGCTGCCGACCCAGCTTGTCTTCCATCGGCGGGCAAATCGATTCGAAAACGCACCGAGCCATCGCTGGTCAAATCCCACCAGCCAAGACTGCAGCTTTTGATTGGGCGTGCCGTAAAATTGTCCCGCCTGCCAATAGACGATTAGCATTTGGAGGCATGGCAGCCAATCTCCAAGCGCTTGTGCCGATGTCGGGAAATGCCTCGATAGCGCCTGCATCGCCGCAATTAGCGCCAGGCCCAGCAGACCAAGGCCGGAGATCCGCTGCAGCTGCCGTACGGAAATCCTGTGCGTTCGCCTGGTTATCACTCCGGCTACGATTAAGAAGAGCAGAGCAGCAAGAGTGACACTATCGCCCGGGCGCATGATCTTGATCGCTCCTCAGGTGCTGACCGGCAAGCGGGTAACTTGCCGTACTCACACTATCAGTCCCAAGTTACGGTTGCGTTACTGATTGCCTGCAAGGGTCTAGGATTGGAGAAGTCTCGGTGGAGACTCCTCCACATTCGCCGTCCCAAGGCCAGGAGATGCGCTGCCTATTTGTAAGTGGCGTTCGTGCGAACCAGAATGTCGCGATGTGCGCTGAAGTCCACCATGGAATCAAACGACGGACCGATCAACGGGTTCGCCCTCAGTGTTTCACGCAACGCCGTGTTGACCTTGTCTAACCCTTCGGCATTCGGCGTGAGATAAAAGACCCAGAAGGTGCCAGGTGCTTCGGTGTGGATCGCCTCGGTATCGATTTCATACTCGACAATCGTACCGTCGGCGAGAAGCTTTTCCAGCAGCGGAACCATTGCGTTCCTGCTGAGTTTTTCCACGGCATCTTCCGGCGCGTCCGCCTTCAATTTATAGGACGAGCCGTGCGTGTAGATTCCTTTCCACGATCCTGAATGCCAGTTGTAGTGGCGGCTGACAAGGAGGCTATCTGAATGCTTTGTGGCACTGGACAAGAGGGGAGAGGTGGTTTCGTCGCTCTGGTAGAACTGCTCCAACACATGGACCACGCCGGCCATCGACATTGCCGACCACCAACCGTCGTGAGTTTCACCATCGGGCTGGTGAACCAGATTCACGTCGTCGCCGTATCCTACAATGGTTCCGCTTTCGAGGGCTTTTCCCAGTAATATCCGGTCAGCGGCATTTGACTTCTCCATTTCTGCCCATTGACTGCGGGGAAGCGTCCAGAACGAGACATACGAATACATTGGTGGCTTCTCTTTGGCTTCCGTCATTTGAGCTCGTACCGGCGCGGCCCACAAGGCCGCCATCGCGAGCGCACACAGCTCCGCAGCAATTATCCAAGTCTTTCTGTTCAACATTCTTTCTCCTTACGCTAGCCAGTCGGCCATAGGTACCAGCTTGGAATTCGTAAGGAGAAGGTGAGTTGCCCGGTTTCGTACGGCACTCAAGTTTCAAAGGCTGATTTTGCAAAGGCGCTTGTTTCTAGTGCCACAGCGGCAACTCACAACTGAGCCCGTCATGCGGATTCTGACAGAGCCCTGGTGAGCAGCTGCTTCTCATCTTCCTCATTGGATCGGAAGTGTACGAGCAGGCCAGCAAGGACCATGGCCGATCCTGCGCAACAGACCCCAGGCCAACCGTAGTGAGTCCAGCCCCAACCGCCGAGACTGGAGCCAAGCGAGCCACCGAGAAAAAAGCAGACCATGTATGCCATGCCCGCCCGGCTGCGTTTCTCAGCGAAGGTGCCGTACACGCGCGTGATGTTAGCGGTGTTCCCAGATTGCGCGGAGACATCAAGCAGCACGATGCCAAGAGCAAGACCCCAGAGATGAAATCCGGCGATATAGAGCACCGCAAACGAACCCAATAAGAAGATCAGGGACCAGCCGACTCCGAAGCGAGCTGAGCGGCGGTCTACGACTTTTCCCATGAGCGGGGCAGCGGCTGCGCTGGCTACTGCAAGCAGTCCCAATGCGCCTGCCATGCGTGCTCCGTAATGGTATGGTGGCTTTTCGAGCAGAAACACGAGAGTTGTCCAAAATACATTGAAAGCGCCAAAGGTCATGGCTCCGATAAACGCCCACTGTCTCATCTGGCGATGCCGGAACAACCCAAGGGCCGAGGCCAAGAGGCGCAGGTAACTCATTCCAGACTCGGCAGAGTGGCACTCCGGAAGTTCGCGGCGAACGAGCCAGGCCATGATCAGCATGACTACCGCAGAAATCCAGTACACTGCCCGCCAGCCAAAGCTGCCGCCAACAAAACCGGCAATTGCTCTTCCCGAGAGAATACCCACCAGCAATCCGCCCATGACCGTCCCGATCACGCTGCCCTGCTGTTCCTTCGGCGCAAGCAGAGCAGCAATCGGCAGGATCACATGGGGAACGCTGCAGTTGATTCCTAACAATAAACTGCTCACGACCAGAAAGGCATAAGAGGGGGCCAATGCCATGAGCATTGAGGCAATACCGAGTGCAGCAAGCAACCTTACAGTCAACGACCGCCGCTCCATGACGTCTCCGAGCGGCACCAGGAGCATGACGCCCGAGGCGACTCCAAGCTGGGTCAACACGGGAACCCACTTAATTGCATGTTCGGAGACAGAAAACGTTCGAGCCATTTCCAAGAGCAACGGCTGGCAGAAATAAATGTTGGCTACGCCGATACCGGAACCAGCGGCCATGACAAGAATTGTTCTACGAGGAAGCGAATGAGTCGGCATCGTAATCAGGGTTGGTTTCGTTTAGAGTATCGAGTTCTCTTGGCTGATCGCAGTCAGCTTGTGCAGAGAACGAAGCTCTATCTTAATCCTTAATAAACATATTGCTCATTCCGTGTTTGGCTCATCCGTGCAGGTAGAAGAATAGGACACGAATATCATTGCGGTCTGATGAACTCTCGAACGTATAATTATTGCCACGTTTCATTCCAATGAAATTTCAACAGGCAACAAATACTCAAGGAGAACCATGGCTGTAGGGACCGCACCAATACCCGGCATCGCGGGCGAAAAACGAAGTCTATCGATGCTGGTGTCGCTCGCATGTTTGGGAATTTTCGCCGCTGCTTACATCACCAATGCAATGGACCGCCAGATTTTTCCGATGCTGCTTACCTGGATCAGCAAGAGCTACGGGTTTGGCCTCAAGGACTCTGGCCTCTTGTCGACGGTATTTACTTTAGGCATCGGCATTGCTGCGTGGCCAACCGGCTATTTACTCGATCGTCATCCGCGCAAATTGGTTCTTGTTTTGGGAATGGTGATCTATTCGGTTTTCACACTGGCTACAATCTGGTCTCGGGGCTTTGTGGATATGTTGATATTCCGTGCCATGACCGGCGTCGGCGAAGCCATGCAAATTGCGGCCCTGTTTGCCGCCGCGGGAAGCTTCTTCTACAAGAATAAGGCTCTGGTGATCGGAACCATAAACTTCGGGTACGGGATTGGCGGATTTCTGGGACCATACTACGGGACCCGCCTGACAATTGCGACCAATGACTGGCATATACCATTTCTGATCTTCGCGAGTCTGGGACTTGTGATGGCGGTTGTGATCTGGTTTGCTGTCCCTGGTGAATTCACTGAAAGCAAGGGACCAATCACAAGGACCGCCGTCGACGAAGCACTGGTGGCAAATGTGCCAACACAATTCTGGAATCGGAATCTAATTGCGGTCGGCGTGGCGGCACTGATGTGGGGCTTTTGTCTTTATGGCTATATGAGCTTGTACTCCACTTTTCTGATCAGGCAACTCCACCTTGCTCCGATGGTTGCCGGTGCAGCTTTCGGCCTCTACGGTTTGGGTGCCATGCTGGGGATACCGGCTGGCTGGCTTGGAGACCGCTACTCGAATCGCTGGGTCGCCATCGGCGCATGGTGCGCCGTGGCAGCTGTGTGGTACCTCATGTACAATGTGATGACGGGGCCGGGGGAGCAAAAGGTACTGAGCTTTCTGGTTGGCTTTTTCGGTAGCAGCTTCCTGCATCCAAATGGTTTGTCGCTTGCGCAGCGGTGCGTGCGTCCTGAGCTGGTTGGAAGGGCGACAGGGTACTTTTCGTCCTGTGCGTTTCTGGCCGCTGCATTCGCTGGGTACGTCTTCGGCTGGTTAGTTCAGCTATTCGGCTGGAATGGAGCGGGCAGGATACAGCTTACTTTGTGTCCGATTATCGCAGTTTTCGCACTGCTCCTGATTAAGGACAAGGAACTGTTCCAGGTACACAAGAAAACCGTGGCTGCATGAGCGAACGCTCGCGGCTGGGCCGTGGATGTGGAGAGTTGGCCGCTCCAGTAATTTCAATAAGGAGACCTCAAGTCATGAGCTTTGACATGCATTCCCATTTCATTCCGCAAGAGTTTATTGACACGATTTCCAAGCCCGGTTCCAAGTTTCAGGCGAAGCTGGTAATGAAGGGCGACGAACCTTGGATTCTTCACGACCAGGGCTATGGCTATCCCCTCACGCCCGGCTTTCATAAGACCACCGTGCGTCTTGCGGACATGGCCCGGACGAAGTTGGACATGGCTGCTGTGTCCGCTGCGCCCACGTTGTTCTATTACTACGCGGACCCAAAGCTGGCCCTCGATATCGCCAAAATGACCAACGATGGCATCTACGGGTTGACCAAGGAACATCCGGACAAGTTCGTTGGAATGGGAACGCTTCCCATGCAAGACGTGGAGCTGGCAACTAAGGAACTACGCCGGTGCGTGAGGGATTTGGGATTCAAGTCGATCCAGATTGGCTCTCATGTGGAATGGACTCAGTTTGATGATCCCAAATTCGTTCCATTCTTCAAAGAGTGTGAAGAGCTTGGTGTATTTATCCTCTTCCATCCCTACTACGTAGGCACCAAGGAAATGTTCAGCAAGTATTACCTGACGAATTTGTACGGTAATCCGCTGGATACAGCGGTGACCATCAGTAGTTTGATCTTTGGTGGCGTGCTGGATAAGTGCCCCGGATTGAAGGTGGCGTTTACCCATGGCGGCGGTTTCTTCCCCTACCAGATTGGACGTCTCAAGCACGGCTATGAAGTTCGCCAGGAGCCGAAGGTAAATGGCGCAAAATCGCCGGAAAAGTATATGCACCAGCTCTACTTTGACACCATCGTGTTTATGGAAAAACAGCTTAGGTTCCTTGTGGACTTGGCTGGAGCTGACCACGTGCTGATAGGAACCGACTATGCCTTCGATATGGCCGAAGCAGCGCCGGTAGACTTCGTTCGCGGTGCTGGACTGACGGATGCGCAGGTGAAAGCGATACTGAGCGACAACGCGCAGAAGATTTTTGCCACTCCGGCGGTTGCCGCGGCCCGGTAGAAGTTAAGCCTAGCTTCGCGCAGACTGATTCAAGTTTCAAGGCTCGCGAACGGCGTCGGAGGACATCCCTCCGGGTCGTTCGCGAGTTTTTTGTTACACCTCAGTTTTCGCAGGCCGCACGAGTACGGACTGCTTTCCGCGCAGTGCGAGAATAACCCCCAGACAAATGAGCACAACGCTCACCGCGGTGACGGCAGAGATAGCCTCGCGCGCCCAGAGGGCGCCAAAGATAACGGCAACCACGGGGACCAGAGTGACGATTTGTCCTGCGCGTGATGCCGGCATCACCGCCAGCGCCCTGCCCCACCACCACCAAGCCAACGCGGTGCAGGCAATGGCATTGTAGGCAATCATGGCAACGACAGGCGCGGTCCAAACCGTTGTGCGCTGCGGTCCGAGCAGCAGGGGCGCAAGCGCGACGGCCGTCCACAACACCTGCCAGAAAGCTTGAGTCCAGAATGGCGTCTGCCAGTCAGTGCGTCGGTAGAGGCAGGCACCTAGCGCCCAGGACAAACCAGCACCGAGGCAGAGGAAATTTCCGAGCACGACTTGAGGGGCGTGCCAGTTTACCGGAGGATTGTTGAAGAAAATGATCAGGCCTAGAAAGCCAAGCGTTCCTCCGCCCATTGCCCGCAAACTGATGTGCTCGCGATTGACCAGCCATCCCAACGGCAGGGCCCAAAGCTGCATGGAGTAAAGCAAGACCACGGTGCGTCCGGCCGTTACATATTGCAGCCCCACGGTACTGAGGAACTGGCAGGCAGCTAGTTGCACGATCCCGATGAGAGCCAATGGCAAACGCTCTCCGCGGACAGGAAGCAACGATCCACGCATGAAAATCGTGACCACGGCCATGAAGGGCGCCGCGGTAAGAAAGCGGTAGGCGACAAAACTCACGGAAGAGATGTTGCCCAGGACGCTTTTTGTCATGGCCCAGTTAGCTGCCCAGATCAGGACTGCGAGGCCCAACTGCACGTAGACCGAGGGAAGAACTTGGGGTTCGTCTGGCGGGGCTGATTTCGTAAGCATCGCGTTGGCGGACATAAGGGAAGTTCCAGACCTAGTGCATCCTGCCGCTTTTGTTCACTGATCGGTCTACAAAAAAGCGTCTCGAAGTTTTGGTTCGAGACGCTCTTGTTTATTGCTAATGAACGCTAGCCTTAACTTATACGGTTTCGAGTTCCTGTTCCTGCAGTGCTCCGAGAGCTTTCTTTGCCTGCATCGCCATGAAAACCTTTTCGGGAGTGGCCGGCAGATCGGTTATCAGGACGCCCACAGCATCGTGAATGGCGTTCACAATGGCAGCCGCCGTGGGGAGAAGGGACGGCTCCGCAATGCCCTTGGCTCCATAAACGCCATTGGGGTCGTAACGCTCGATGGTATCGGATACGATGTCCGGAACATCCATAGCGGACGGTACAATATAGTTGGTGAACTGATTGTTCACAACCTTGCCGTCCTTGTAGATGAGACCTTCCATGCAGCCAAAGCCGACACCCATACCCACGCCGCCGTCTATCTGGCCCTTTATCAGGGTTTGGTTCAGTACCTTGCCGCAGTCGTGGACAGCATAGATCTTTTTGATCTCATAGCCGCCGGTCTCATCGTCCACGTCCACAATGGCAATCTGGGTAGCGAACACATGGGCGCCGTAGGGCTTGCCCTGTCCATTCTTGTCCAGGGTGGTCGTAACGGGGTTGAAGATGCCCATACCGGTGACCGGTACACCCATCCTCAGGCAGGAGAAAAAGGCTGCCTCGGCAATGGAGACGCTTTTCGCCTCATAGCCTTTCAGGCAGATGCGGCCGTTCTCCACCTTCATGATTGAAATCGGGTCGCCGACGATTAAGCCCATCATGGCCGCAGCGGCTTTGAACAGCACTGTGCGGCAGCCATCCGCGGCACGCTTCACGGCGTTGCCGGCAACAAAGGTGACGCGGCTGGCCACGGAACCGGTATCATAAGGCGTGCGCTGAGAGTCGGCGGTGATCATCTTGATCCTGTCCACGGGGATGCCTGTGGACTCGCTGGCAATCTGGCAGAGAGCCGTGGTGGAACCTTGTCCAATGTCGGTGGCGCCGGTTAGCAGCACCGCGCTCCCGTCCACCTCGACCTTCATGAAAGCGGCGGAGGGGTTGGGGTACTCGGTAAAGCCTATCGGATAAAACATGCAGGCTACGCCTTTGCCTCTGCGTATCATTCCCAGTCTCCTCCTTCTTTGGCAAGCTCAATAGCTCTGTTGAGGCAGTCCTCAACGCTGACAATTTCCATGATCATCTCCGTGGGCAGAGTGTCACGGTCGTGAATAAGGTTAAGTCTTCTGAACGCAAGAGAGTTCATGCCTATCTTCGCGGCGCAGTACTCGGTATGCGCCTCATAGGCAAAGCCCAGCTGAGTGACGCCGAAGCCGCGCATTGCCCCGCCCACAGGATTGTTGGTATAGACCAGATAGCCGTCCACGCGGCTGTTGGGGACAACATATGGCCCGAGGGCGTGAACGGCAGCCTTGGTCAGCGTGGATGCTCCCCAGGAGACATACGCGCCGCAGTCGCTGATGATGGTGACCGCCCTGGCCAGGATTTTGCCTTCCTTGCTGATGCCGGTCTTGTAGTGCATAGAGTATGCGTGGCGGACGGTGGTGGCGTCGAATTCCTCCTCGCGGGTGTAGTCACATTTCACCGGGCGTCCTGTTTTGACGGTCAGCAGAACGATTGCAGGCTCAAAGGTAGTCTCGTTCTTTCCGCCGAAGCCGCCGCCGATGCAGGAGCTGTACACGCGGATGTGACTGAGCGGCATGTTCAGTTCCTTGGAAATGTCCACCGCAAGCTCAAAGGGCTTTTGAACTGAAGAACGGACGCAGAGGTCGCCGCTGTCCCCATCTATATAGGAGATGCCCGCATGGCTCTCGATCGAGCAGTGCTCAATGCCCGGGGTGCTTAGGTCCTGCTCAATGATATGAGCGGACTCGGCAAAGCCTTTCTCCACATCGCCCCTGATGATGGGGCGCTGGTAGGCGATATTGCTGGTGCCGCCGTGGACCTTATAGCTGTCCTCTTTCATGGCCTCTCTGGGGTCGGTGACGATCGGCAGGGGCTCATAGTCCACCTTGATGAATTTCAGCGCGTTTTCAGCGATCTCCTCCGTCTCCGCAGCCACAGCGGCCACAGTGTCGGAGCATTGATACACAACGTCGTCGGCGATATAGGGCTGATCCTGCAGGGTCATGCCATATCTGTTGTGGCCGGGGATGTCCTTTGCGGTTACCACGGCCGCGACGCCGGGAAGCTTCAGGGCCTCAGAATAATCGATATTCAGTATTTTGGCTGAAGCCATTGGAGGCCGCAGTATTTTGCAATGCAGCATATCAGGCATATCAATATCGGCCCCGTAACGGCTCCTACCAGTTAGCTGCAGCTCGGCATCCAGACGGGGTATTGCCTTGCCTATTCCCACTACGTTTCTGTCAATCATTTGCTCTCACCGCCTTTCAGTTCCGCTGCGGCCTGTGTGATGGACCTGACTATGTTCACATATCCAGAGCATCGGCAGATGTTTCCGCCGATGCCCTCTCTGATCTCGGCCTCGGTTGGATTGGGGTTCTCATCCAGCAGCACGGTGGCGGACAGTATCATTCCCGGTCCGCAGTAACCGCACTGAACGGCGCCGTTTTCCACAAACAGTTCCTGAAGCCTGGAAAGCTGGCCGCCCTTGGCGATTCCCTCGATTGTTGTTATTTTGTGGCCTTCGGCTCTGACCGCAAAGACCAGGCACGAATTCACCGCATCACCGTCCATGATGATGGTGCAGGCACCGCATTCGCCGGCGCCGCATGCCTTCTTGCTGCCGTACAAATGGAGCCTATCGCGGAGCACGTCGATGAGAAGATCTTTATTCTCAACGTCGAGGGTGTAGTCCCTGTCATTGATATTCAGGGTAATAGTCCGCATTTTTCGCGCTTTATTCTCAACGTCGAGAGTGTAGTTCCTGTCATCGGTATTCGGGGTAATAGTCAGCATTTTTCGCTCACTCTCCTTCCACGATCGCTCTAACCTGCTTGCGGATAAGCGCAGCGGCCAGTTCCTTGCGGTACTCGGCGGACGCTCTGAGATCGCTGATGGGGCGGATGCCACCCTTCACCAGCTCGTCCAGCTTCTTATAATCCAGAGTGGCCTTGGTCTTGCCCTCCAAATACTTCTCAGCGTCATACAGGCGCTTTGGCGTGGCGGCGCAGGCACCGATGACCGCTCGGGGCTTCTCTATCGTTCCATTGGCAAACACACAACCGTAAGCCGCGTTAACGATTGAAAGCGAGAGGGCGTTTCTGCGCCCGAATTTGATGAAATCGGATGCATAGTTTGCTGGATTCTTCGGAACGAAGATTTCGGTCATAATGTCCTCTTTGGGGACGATCTTCGTCCTTCTAGGCGCCACGAAGAAGTCCGCGGAGTCAACCCAGCGTTCGCCGTTTTTCGACACCAGCTTAAAGCGCGCCTCATGTATTAGGAGTGTCGGGGCGCTGTCAAGGCTCGGCACACCGGCACACAAATTACCGGCCATAGTCGCAATTCCTCTGGTCTGCACGGCGCCGACGGTCAACGCGGCTTTGCAGAGGTCAGGGAAATTCATCTTTACGAGCGGATTCGTGTAAATCTGCTTAAATGTGCACAGAGCGCCAATCGTGATACCGTCCGCCGTCTCGCTGATCTCATTAAAGCCAAGACCGGTGATATCAAGCAGATAGTCCACATCCAAAACGCCAGCACGCATAACCGGCAGAAGGTCTGTCCCTCCAGCGAGGATAAAGATTTTTTCCTCCTTTTTCGCGCTAAGAACGCTAAAAGCCTCTGTCAGGGTCTCCGGCCTTATCAGTTCAAAATTCTTCATATAAATAAAGACTCCTCAATTCAGTACCGTGTGCCTCAATGTACGAGTGCTCGATCGTCGGAGTGAACATCTGCTCCTTGATGATGACCTCGGATTCCTTGCTCAAGCTGCTGCTGCAGAAGTTCAGCAGCGGCTTGCTGCACTGCCTTAACGATCTTCACATAACCACTGCATCGGCAAATGTTGCCTGCGATGCCCTCCCGAATCTCATGTTCAGTGGGATTGGGATTCTTGTCCAGCAGCGCCTTGGCCGACAACAACATTCCGGGGGCGCAAAATCCACACTGGACACCATCATTGTCGATGAATGCCTGCTGCAAGGGATGCAGGTGAGCTTCAGTACCCAAGCCCTCGATGGTGAGGATCTCCTTGCCTTCTGCCCTGATCGCAAAGTACAGGCAGGAGTTCACGGGGGTACCATCGACCAGTACGGTGCAGGCGCCGCATTCCCCGGTGCCACAGCCTTCTTTGGTGCCGGTCAGCCCAATCTGCTCTCGGAGGACATCCAGCAACAGGTCTTTGGCGTCGACGTCCAGAGAATAACTTTGGCCGTTCACTTTCAGAGTTATATTCTTTTTCATTTAACGCCTCCGCCCATTGCTTGGACCATCGTGATTCTGTCGTGCCAGGGCATTTTCCAAGGTACGACGCACGAAGACCGCCGCGATCTTGCGGCGATAGTCGGCTGAAGCTCGCAGATCGCTGATGGGAGAAATCTCGGTCGCTGCAATGGCGGCGGCCTCGGCAAATAGTCCCGTAGCCAGCTGCTGACCCTTCAGGAACTGCTCTGCCTTGGTTGCTCGCATGGGAATGGGTGCAACCGCCCCGAGGGCGATGCGAGCTTCTGTCACCTGCTGGCCGTCCAAAGCAAACCCCGAAGCAACATTCACGATCGACAGAGTGAGTGCGTTACGGCGGCCCATGCGCAGAAAGCTTGCGGTAAAGCCCTCTTGCAAAGGAACGATGATCTCGGTCAGAACCTCACCCGGCTGCAGCACGGTGCGGCGCGGGCCAAGGAAGAACTCCTCGATGGGAACAAGCCGCTCCTTACCCAGAGACTGCAAATGAAGCTTGGCGCCGAGCGCCAGCAGCGATGGTGCCCCGTCGCTTGAGGGGATGGCCGAACATAAATTGCCGCCGATGGTGGCCAGGTTGCGAGTCTGCACCGCGCCTACCACGTGCGCGGCTTCGGCGATGGCCGGCAGCTTCTGCTGAATCTCAGGATCCTCGCTGAGAGCGCCAAAGGTCACCGTAGCACCGATTCTGGCATTGTCCTGATCGCAGACGATGTAGTCCAAACCCGTATCGGCCAAGTCGACAAGAAGATCCACTTCCTTGACCCTGGCTCGCATCCAGGGGACAAGGTCGGTTCCTCCAGCCAAAACCTGCATGTTCTTTCCCTTAAGCTCATCCAGGACACTTAAGGCGTTTCCGAGGCTCGTCGGCTTGAGGTATTCAAAGGTATTGAGCAGCATCTTAATCCACTCCTGCGCAAGAAAATCCAAGCAGCCAGATGGAATTCAACATGCCGGTCCCCGGACCGATTTCGGGAGATCCAGCAGCTACCAAATAAAATTATAAAACCACATCCGGGAAAGCCCCGAACCTATTGATTGTGTTTCGAGATGGCACAGAAAGATGTGATGTACCTCACAAGACGGCGTGACGCCTTTCGCGGCAAGATGATGGAACGACTCGCGCTGCCGGACCCAAACATCCAAAGACCCTGCGGCCGGTTCCAGAAGACATTCGAGTTCCACTCCCGGCGGACATCATTGGACCGCGTAGAATATAGGGTGATGTAGGCGCTCCAAAGAATGGCATGCCGCCTCGCATATCTTGATTGAGGGCGGGGCACAAGAAATCCAATGGAATAAGGAAATCCCAGCAAATAATGACCACAACATCCGTTGCCAACCACCACCCGAACAAGCAACCCGCATCAGGACTAGCGGCGATTATTCTGGCGGCTGGTTGCTCGTCGCGAATGGGCCAGTTCAAGCCGCTGCTCTCGATCGGTGGCTGTACGGCCGTGGAAACCGTCGTGCGATTGTTTCTTTCGGCTGGAATTCCGGATGTGTGCGTCGTGATAGGGCACAACGCGGATGAACTGCGTCCCGTGGCCGAGGCTGCGGGCGCCAGATGCGTGCTAAATCCGAATTTCGAACAAGGCATGTTTTCGTCGGTGCGCGCGGGTGTGGCGGCCCTGCGGGAGGGCACCGATGCGTGCTTCGTAATTCCAGTCGATATTCCTCTGGTGAGATCGAGCACGGTTCGCCGGCTAGCGGGCTTCTATGCGGCGGAAAAGAGCGCCATCGTCTATCCGGTTTTTCAAGGACGCAGAGGCCACCCACCTTTGATCTCGTCCGCCATCCTTGCGGAGGCGCTGACCATGGGGACGGATGCGAGACTCTCCGCTCTGCTGGCGTCGCATGAGGAGAAGGCGTGCGATCTCTTTGTGCCAGACGAAGCGATTCATTTGGACATGGACACTCCCGATGAAGTCGCCAGGATTCGTGAGCTTGCTGAGCACCGCGAGATTCCGAGTTTGCTGGAATGCGAAGCCATACTGGCACAAAATCAGGTAGACGAACGCGTAGTGAGACACTCACGCATGGTTGCGGACGTGGCATATCGAATCGCCTCGGCTTTGGCAAAGAGAAACCTTCCCATTGAACCTTCTCTAGTGAGAGCTGGGGGGCTTCTACACGATTTAGCAAAGGGCGTTCCCGACCACGCAACAGCCGGAGCACAACTCCTCAGGGATCTTGAGTTCGAGAGTGTTGCCGGTGTTGTTGCGGTTCATACGGATTATTCATTCACAGAACAAAGGCTGGATGAGGCGGCAATCGTCTACCTGGCGGACAAACTGGTGAGTGGTGAAAGCGTGGTAGGACTGGCGCAGCGCTTTCGTCGTTCTGAAGAGCGCTTTCGGGAGAATCCAATTGCGCTAGCGGCGGCTTCACGGAGACGTGACGCGGCGGAGGCAATTGCTCGCAAGATTGAAAGTCTTTTGGGCGCTGAATTGCATCTGGTAATCAACGGGCTCTCGGTTGGTGATCACCTCGCATAGATGTTCACTGCGAAGGCTCGGGGATAAGGGCAATGGTTTATCTGGACAATAACAGTTCGGCTCCCGTGCTGCCGGAAGTGCTGGAGGCGATGTTGCCACACTGGTCGGAGCAGTTTGGCAATCCGTCCTCGCTCCATGCTTGCGGACGCCGTGCGCTCGCGGCCATGAAGGAGGCGCGCATCTCCGTGGCTGGCCTGCTGGGTTGCCGCACCACGGAGATTATCTTCACCAGTGGTGGAACCGAGGGCGACAATCTTGCGTTGCTAGGCATGATTGCGCCGGGAGACCACCTCATTACCTCCGCCATTGAGCACAGTGCGATATTGCAGACTTGCCACCATCTTGAACAAACCGGTTGCCAGGTGACCAGGGTCGGCGTGAACTCAAGCGGGCAGGTTGAGCCAGACGAAGTGCGTCGCGCATTGCGTCCGAATACAAAGCTGATCTCGATTATGATGGCAAACAACGAGACAGGAGTTCTGCAGCCGGTGGAAGAGATTGGGCGTATCGCGAAAGAAGCAGATGTTTGGTTCCACACCGACGCAGTGCAAGCTGCTGGAAAGGTGCCCGTCGAAGTGGACCGGATCGGCTGCGACCTGTTGACGATTACGGCGCACAAGATTCATGGGCCGCAGGGAACTGGAGCGCTCTACGTGCGGCGCGGAACGCCGCTGCGTCCACAGATATTCGGCGGAAATCAGGAGAAGGGACGCCGTCCGGGCACGGAGAATGTTCCCGGGATCGTTGGACTTGGGCGTGCCTGCGAGATTGCACAGCGCGGATTGCAGGATGGCTCACTGAATCGCATCGGTAGCTGGCGCGACAAGTTAGAGGCGGCGGTGCTGGAGCGGATTCCAGAGGCCGGGATAAATGGCGCGGACGGTTTGCGAGTTTCAAATACGTCCAACATCTATTTCGATCACGTCGGCGGAGATTCGCTCGTGCTTGCATTGGATGAACGCGGAGTGGCCGTCTCGCGAGGATCGGCCTGCACCTCCGGCGACGCGGAGCCTTCCAGTGTCCTTATGGCGATGGGCGTCAGCGGCGAGCGTTCGCGGTCGAGTCTGCGTTTCAGCATCGGAAAGGCAAACACGGAGCAGGACATTGACTATCTCATCTCCGTCTTGCCGGAAACGGTGCGAGGGTTGCGCGAGGCATCACCTTTTCTTTCGACTTCACAAAGAGTCGTAACGCATGGATGATTTGGTATTGATGATATTTGCCGTTTTGGGGAGACCAACGAAGCAATGGATATCTATAGCGAAATCTGCAATCTTAGACGCCAGGGAAGACGCTCCGCTCTAGCAACGATCGTGAATGTCAGTGGTTCTATTCCGTCGGCGACCGCGGCAAAGATGCTGGTCCGCGATGATGGCTCGATTCTGGGCACGATTGGCGGAGGTTGCGTTGAGAATGATGTTCGCGAAGGAGCACTGGAGGTCATGAAAGACGAGAAGCCTCGGACCTTTAACTTCAATCTGAATCAACTCCCCAACGATGACGCAGGACTAGTCTGTGGCGGCTCTCTCCAGATCTTTGTTGAGCCGGTGATTCCTCCGCCGGTGCTTTATATCTTCGGCGCCGGACATGTGGGCTTCTATATCTACAAAGTTGCGCTCATCGCTGGTTTTGAAGTCGTTGTGATTGATGATCGAGATGCTTTTGCCAATCGCGAGCGTTTCCCCGAGGCGCTCGACGTTCGAAGCGGCGACATGGATCTGATGATGTCGGAACTTGATCCGCCAGATAGTTCCTTCATCGCAATTGTCACTCGCGGTCACCGCCATGATATGCGCGTTTTGCGTTGGGCAGTGGATACCAAGGCGCGCTACGTCGGCATGGTAGGTTCCGGACGCAAGGTGCTGACTGTGTTTGAGGAATTGGAGAAAGAGGGCATTCCACGCGAGAGTTTTGATCGTGTGTTTGCCCCCATCGGTCTGCAACTGGGGTCGGTGACTCCCGAAGAGATTGCCGTCTCAATCGTTGCCGAGATGATCGCGATCCGGCGTCACTGCGAGACTCCACTGCCCCATTTACGGAATCGAATTCACCGCAAGAAGGCAGTGGAGGCCAAGTAACTTAGATCGTTACTCGTTCCGGTGTGCAAAGCCTTCCCAGAACCGCCGGGAAGGCAGCGGCTT
>CAZLJQ010000032.1:0-61766 GCA_964559875.1 uncultured Acidobacteriaceae bacterium | reverse complement strand
ACATCTCCTGCGGGTCCTGCATGTGGTTCTTGGCCGAGGAGATGAGCGAGAGGACACTGCGCGGCGTGAGCTTTTTGTCGTCGATGCCGAGGCGCTTGATGGCCGACTTGACGACCTGCTGCTGATCGGCTTCGTCGTAGATGACGAAGTCGCGAGTGTAGCCCTTGCCGTTGACTTGCAGAGCGTTGATGTCTCGCCGCAACATGCGCACGCAGAAGGAGTGGAAGGTGCTGATGGCAGGCTTGGCGAGCGAATGCTGGCCGATGAGCTGGTTGACACGTTCGGCCATTTCGGCGGCGGCTTTGTTGGTGAAGGTGACGGCAAGGATACGGTCGGCAGGGACGTTCTCGTGCTCGACCAAGTAGGCGATGCGATAGGTGATGACGCGGGTTTTGCCCGATCCGGCTCCGGCCAGAATGAGTATGGGACCACGCACGGTTTCGACCGCTTCACGCTGTTGCGGATTGAGCTTGGAGAGAAAGTCCATGAGAGAAAAACGACCAAAAAGGGCCTGGGAAAAGACTAACAGGTTTGGATGTGGAGAGCGTATCGCCGCAATCTGATGCAGTCTGTTCGGACGTCCCCACAATCGCCAACTGCTGGCGGTTGTGGGCCACCTGGCAAGGGCAAAAGCCCCAAAGTCAGAACAACGCCGACTCTGGGCCACTCGCCTAGCCATGGTAGCTAAACTTCGCGTCTATTTTTCGCGTGGTGGGTGGTGGACGATGTCGTAGTCGAGATCGTCGTTGGAGTGGCGGGCGGTGTGGCATGCGGCGCAAGGGCACCACTCGCGGAGGTAGCTCCAGGAGAAGATTCCGTGCTGGTGGCCGTCGTTCCAGTTGAAGCGGATGGCATAGTTGCCGACCTGTGCGACTTCGGTGGGACGGAGCTGCGGCTTGAACATTTGCAGCGGGCCGGAGGCTTCAGGCGGGGCAGGCTGGTCGGGCTGGCGGTGGCTCTTGTCGCGCTCTTCGTTGCAGAGGGCGCAGGGGCAGGCGTCGCGCAGGTACTGGAAGGTGTAGGTGCTCGGGTGGCCGTCTTTCCAGAGGATTTCCATGGTGGTGCCGCTGGTTTTGTGGACCTTGATGGAGGCGGGTTGCGGTGCGCTCATGAGGATTAGTATAGCTGCGGAGACAGGGTTGACGATGAGAAAGCCGGGACACTCCGAATGTGAACCATCGCCACGAGACCAAGCCGCACGGCTGGTGGCGATCAAGCTGCTGCACACGGCAATCTGGGGGGTCTTTGCCGGATGTATCCTGGCGATTCCGGTTGAGGGCGCAAGGAGGGAGTTTCAAGCAGCTGCGATTCTGACGGGGCTGGTGCTGGTGGAATGCGCAGTGCTGGCGGTGAACCGCGGGAGGTGTCCGCTGACGGACTTGGCGGAGGGGTACACGGGAAAGCGGGAAGATAACTTCGACATCTATCTGCCGCAGTGGCTGGCACGGTACAATAAGGCGATCTTTGGAACACTGTTTGCCGCTGGAGAATTGTTTGTGCTGGCGCAGTGGCTGGGCGGCAGGTAAGGCGCAGCGAGCTTTGCAGCTGGGTATGCGGCAAGAACGCCAGCGCCCGGTGGGTTGCTGAAATCCACAGGCTCTTGTAGAATCATATTTTGGCGACCAGCCTAAGTTTGTTCATTTCAGGTTCCGCAAGCTTCTTTCCCAAGGCCAACGCTGCATACGCATGTAGCTCCGGTTCAAAAAACGGAGTGCACAATGCAGCGGTCGAAAGCCAAGCGGTTCCAACATTCTGGAGTTAGTTATGTCACAGGTTTGCTCTGTCTGCGGCAAAGGTCCGCAGTTCGGTAATAACGTTTCGCACGCCAACAACAAGTCCCGCCGCCGGTGGAATGTGAATCTGCATCCGGTGAAGGCCAAGGTAGCGGGGACGACGAACACGAAGAAAGTTCGCGTCTGCTCAGGCTGTTTGCGTAGCGGCAAAGTCACCAAGGGTTAGTGCGGGGCAAGCCGGATTTCCGGCTGCCGCCGCGCCATGGTTCAGCTACCCGCGTACCAATCCTCCCGTGTAAGCGGCAAGTGACTGTTGCCGCCATCGGGCTTGAGGAAGAGGACTTGGTACAGGTTGAGACGGCCAGTCTTGAAGCGATGGGCCGAACCAGACATATAGATCCGCCACACCCGGTAAGTTAAGTCGCTGACAATTCTTTTTGCCTCCCCGGCTTTTGCTTCCAGCCTCCGGACCCACTGCCGCAGGGTAAGCGCGTAGTGTTCACGCAGGCTCTCGACGTCCCGCACCTCAAAACCACAGGCCTCGGCCGCCCGCACGGTGGTGTTCAGCGGAACCAGTTCGCCGTCTGGAAAGACATATTTGTCGACAAAGGACGGGCTGCTGCTGGGGAAGATGGCTGAGGCCGCGATGCCGTGATTGAGGAAGATGCCGCCGGGCCGCAGAGAATTCCAGGCACGCTGGAAATATTCCGTCAGCAGTTTCTCTCCTACATGTTCAAACATCCCAACGCTGACAATTTTGTCGTAGCGCCGCGATGGATCGAGTTCGCGATAATCGCGGACCTCGACCTTGCAGTGGTCTTCCAGCCCGGCGAGGCGGATGCGTTCACGAGCCAACTCGGCCTGCGGAGCACTCAGGGTGATGCCGAAGGAATCGACTCCGTAATACTTGGCGGCGTGCATGAGCAAGCCTCCCCAGCCGCAGCCGAGATCCAGAACTCGATCCCCTGGCTGGAGTCTTAGCTTTTTGCAGAGGTAGTCGAGCTTGCGGGTTTGCGCGGTGTCGATGTCGTCGTCGGCAGATTTGAAATACCCGCAGGAATAGACCATGGAGCGGTCGAGCCAGAGCGAGTAGAAATCATTGGAAATGTCGTAATGGTAGCGGACGGCGTCGCGGTCGCGCTCCCTGGAGTGCAGACCTCCGTGGAGTCTTGCTCCGTGGGGAAGATTGTTTTGGTTGGAGGTTGCGGGAAGCACTGCGAGGAGGGTGCCAAGCTTCAGCTTTTTTATGATTGAGTCGTCTTGCATTAATGAGTCCGCAAGATCGAATGCACCCTCGATATCGCCCTCAATGTCGAAGTCGTCGTAGATGAAGGCCTCACCCAGGGTGAGCTCATTGGGCGACATGAACATGCTACGTAGTGCGCCAGGATGTTTGAGCACGAGAGTAAAGCGCGGATGTTGAACTTCACCCCACAGACTTCCATCCCAGAGGCGTACGGCAAAGTTCTTTTGCTGATAGCGAGCGGTCAGCACTTCCAAAAACTGGACACTGGTACGGATCGCATGATTCTCTGAAAGTAAACTCGACTGAGCGTACATTTCTTTCGAGACCTCGCGTCTTGGTTCTCCATCTCAGCGCCCCAACAGAAGTGTGCCGGATGGGGACAAGCGTTGTTTATACTGGAATCTCCTTTTCAGTACTGATCCAATAAAAATTGTACCGCTCAGAATCGAGTTTGCAAGACCAAAGCTGGGTCTGGCAGAGCCCTAAAGAGGTTTGAGGGCGCAATTATTTGCGGGGATTGCTGCATAGAATCGACTTAGAGGATTTTGGGAGATTGATGGTCCGATGGCGCCAAATCCGCGGTGAGATGAATCCCCTGCTGCGCCTGGCGGTTCCCCTTGTGATGGGCGAGGTGGGATGGATGTCCATGAACTTTGTGGACATTGCGATGATTGGGCGGGTGGGGCCGACGGCACTGGCAGCGGTGAGCCTGGGCTCGGCCGTGTTCCTGGTCTTCGCCATTGTTTGCGAGGGGCTGATGATGGGCAGCGACTCGATGATTTCGCAGGAGTTTGGCGCAGGACGCATGGAGGAATGCTTCCGCACGCTTTGGGCAGGAGCGCAACTGGCGGTGCCACTGAGCCTGCTGTGCGCGCTGCTGGTGGCGGCGAGCGGACGGGTGCTGCTGCCGATGGGCATTGCGGTGGAAATCGAGCGGCAGACCATCCCCTTTCTTTACGCCATGGCCTGCGGATTGCCGCCGCTGATGGGATTTGTGGCGATGCGGGTTTTCCTGCAGGGAACCCATCGGGTGAAGGTTGTGGCCTTCGCCATGATTTCGGCGAATGTGGTCAACTTTGCGGGAAACTATGTGCTGATCTATGGGCACTTTGGGCTGCCGGCGATGGGCGCGGCAGGTTCGGGGATTTCCACGGCGCTGGCGCGCTGCTACATGATGTGTGTGGTGTTGGGCTACATGGTGTGGCGCAACCGGCAGGGGCATTGGCAGCTGGGGCGCTATGCAAGGGAATTCTATTTGCAGCGAATCGCGGGGATTGTGCGGCTGGGCGCTCCGGCAGCAACGCAGATTGCGGTCGAGGTGGGAGCGTTTTCTGCCGCGACGCTGGTTGCGGGACGGCTGGGGGCGGTCGCCGTCTCAGGACACCAGATTGCGCTCGTCATGGCGTCCCTGACTTTCATGGTTCCACTGGGGGTGGCGCAGGCAACTTCGGTTCGGGTGGGCAATGCGGTTGGGCGGCGAGACGCAGAGGCGGCGAACGTGAGCGGCTGGAGCGGACTGGCCTTGAGCGCGAGCTTTATGAGCTGCTCGGCGATTGTGCTATGGACGCTGCCGCTGCCGATTGTGCATATCTTCAGTAACGATCCGGAGGTTGCGAAGATTGGCGTCTCATTGCTGGCGATTGCCGCGGTCTTCCAGTTCTTTGACGGCGTGCAGGTGACGGCGATTGGGGCGCTGCGCGGCTCGGGCAACACGCGGATTGCGATGATCACAGACCTGGTGGGCTGGTGGCTGATTGGATTGCCGTTGGGAGCATGGCTCTGCTTTGGGCGCGGCTGGGGCGTGCGCGGGCTGTGGTTCGGACTGAGCGCGGGATTGATCAGCATTGGCTGCGTGCTGGCCGTGGCCTGGAGGCATAGAGTGGAGTGGCTGCGACGAGAGCTGGGAGCAACTCCGTGAGAACTGCGCCACTTGCTGTGAGAATCTTGGAAGCGCCTCGCTCGGCCTTGTTCGTTTAAAACCCCGGAGTTGGAACTGGACAAACTGAACCAACTCTGGGCCGCGCTGCGCCAGTTAGTTGCTCTCTTTTTCGCCTTTGGGAAGGTCGAGGGCAAGTAATACGAACTCAGTGCCTTCAGGTTTTGGTTCGACAGCCACGATGTGCTGATGAACTTTGCCGCCAGCCTTCAGTTCGAACTCCGAGTGGGTGGAAGAGACATCGGCGGTGTTGCGATCGCAGGTGAGTCCTTCGCGGGTCTTCGAGGGCAAGCCAACGGCGTGGCCATTCTTGCACTCGATGACATCGCCGTAGCGCGACAGTCCCTTGCGGTAGAAGTCCTTTACCTTATCCGGCGCGTCCGGCGTGCGATAGCTAACGGCTTTGACGCGGAGATGGAAGTTGCCGAAGTTCATGTTGACATCGGCGGCTTCGTCATTCTTTTCTTTGTCTTTCTTCAGCAGGGCGGCGCCGGGATAGACGGGAAGGCCAGTGTCCGCGATGACGGCATCGTTGGTCTTCACCTTCATGCCGCCAAGAGGAGTTTCGATCTTGACATCCTCATTGCCGTTGGAGCCCTTGTGCTGCACAGTACAGCCCGAGACCCCAAGGGTTGCGGCCAGCAGCGCCAAAGGAGTCGCTTTGCCGATCATGCTCGTACCTCCGCACTCATGCATTCTAGATACGGCGGAGGCGAAGGGATAGTTCCATGAGGGTAACTACCCCACTCAAGCCAAAAGTTGGCATGAATGGCCACTCGAGCGTTCAAACCAAAAGACCAGGTTGCCCGCCCGAAAGTCCAGAGTTGGAAAAAACTAAACCAACTCTGGGCCACGCAGGAGTTAAGCGAGGGCGATGACGTCGATTTCGATGCGGACATCTTTGGGCAGGCGGGCGGCTTCGATGGTGGAGCGGGCGGGCGCGTTCTTCGGGAAGAAACGGGCGTAGGCTTCGTTCATGGCGCCGAAGTCATTCATGTCCTTGAGATAGACGCCGGTGCGCACGACCTTATCGAGGCCGCTGCCGGCTGCTTTCAGAATCGCCTCCAAGTTGGCGAAGACCTGCTTGGTCTGGTCGGCTACTCCACCGACAACAATCTGCTGGGTCGCCGGGTTCAACGCGATCTGTCCGCTGACAAAGACAAAACCGTTGGCGCGGATGGCTTGCGAATAGGGGCCGATGGCCTGGGGCGCGTTCTGGGTTGCGATGACTTCGTGCATGGCGATTCTCCTTGTAAATTCTCAGAAGGCAATATTCTAAACGCCGGCTACGGTTAAGGTTTGGCCGGCCGGAGCAGAAAAAGGTAGCCGACTGCAATGACGTAAAGAGTGAAAGCAATGGCCGTGGCCGCACCCATCAACTGCATGGCAAAACCCATCAAACCGACCAGAGCGCAGAGCACCTGAACGATGAGATTGTTGCGGCTCCAGCGCTTGAGCAGCTTTGGATCACTTGGGTTGCGGCGCAACTCCGCCAGCGAAGGCAGCACCATGGAGTTGCGGGTGGTGTAGGCAAAGGTGAGCAACGAGGCGGAGATGATGGCGGGAAGAAAGCTGCGATTGCCAAGGCTTCCCGCCGGTACGCGAAGAAGCGTGGAGCCGAGGACGGCGCAGGCCACCAGCATTCCCACCAATCCGCGCTGGGTATGCTGCAGAGAAAGGTAAGCGTTTTCGACAGACTGAAGCTGCACGGTCAGCACGCCGGGTTGGGACTGGACTCTCTTGGAGAAGCGGGACATGAATCAGTTACTCAGTCTCTGGACGCGTTCGACGTCGTGTACGCCCTGGATACGGCGGATGCCAGTAATAATGCGGTTGAGGTGATTGACATCGCGGGTTTCAAAGATGATGTCGATGGTGGCGAGGGCGTTGCCGGTCTTGGCTTCGATGTGGCGGATGTTGGCGTCTTCGCCGCTGATGACGGCTGAGACCTGGGTAATCATGCCAGGACGGTCATCGGTGGAAACCACGAGTTTGACGGGATAGGCGGGCTGGGCACCGGCGATTCGGGGTTCCTTGTGCGACCACTCAACGGCCAGTTTTCGCTCGGGCTCATACATCAGGTTCTGCACGTTGGAACAGGCTTTGCTGTGGACGGCTACACCCTTGCCGCGGGTGACATAACCTACAATTTCCTCACCGCGTATCGGGTTACAACATCGTGCGCGATAGACGAGCAGATCGTCGGTGCCGCGCACGGTGAGCGCCGAACTATCAGAGCCGAAGGCGCGCTTGACCGCCGAGGCCAGTCCCTGCTGCTCTTCGCCGGGCTGGAGATTGCTGCCAGGCAAAACCTTGGCCAGCACGGAGCGCGACGAGTATTTGCCATAGCCGATGCCGGCCATGAGATCGTCCACCTTGCTGACGCCGTACTCTACGGCAGCCTTCAGCAGCTCAGAGTCCTTGATGTCCTTAAGCGCGATGCGATACTTGCGCGCTTCTTTTTCGATCAGCTTGCGGCCGATTTCAATGGCACGCTCGCGCTGGTGAATGTTGAGCCAGTGCTTGATTTTTTGGCGCGCGCGCGAGCTCTTTACAATTCCCAACCAGTCGCGGCTTGGATTGTGACCGGCCTGGGTCATGATCTCAACGATGTCTCCGGAGCGCAGCTTGGAGCGCAGCGGAACGATGCGGCCATTCACCTTGGCGCCTACGCAGGAGTGTCCTACCTCGGTGTGCACGGTGTAGGCAAAGTCAATGGGGCCGGCGTCACGGGGCAGGATGACCACTTTGCCCTTTGGGGTGAAGGTGTACACCTCTTCGGGATAGAGATCGATTTTGAGGGTGGAGAGGAACTCGCCGGGATCGGCCATCTCGCGCTGCCACTCAACAACCTGCCGCAGCCATGCCAGGCGCTGCTCATCACGCGCGGAGATGGGACCGTCCTTGTACTTCCAGTGCGCGGCAATGCCTTCTTCGGCCAGCTTGTGCATCTCTTCGGTGCGGATCTGCACCTCGAAGGGATGACCATCTTCGCCGATCACCGTGGTGTGCAGCGACTGATAAAGGTTGGGGCGCGGCATGGCGATGAAGTCCTTGATGCGCCCTGGCACCGGACGCCATGCGTTGTGAATGATTCCGAGCACCGCGTAGCAGTCATTCACCGAGTAGGTGATGATCCTGAGCGCAAGCAGGTCATACATCTGGTCGGCGGCGATCTTCTGCTTGATCACCTTCTGATAGATGGAGTACATGCGCTTGATGCGAAAGTCGACCTGCACGACATTGATGTTGGCTTCGCGAAGCTTGACGCGGATGGTTTCGACCATGTGCGTGAGGGCGCGCTCACCATCTTTGCGCAGGGCCTCTACCTGCTCGACGACCATTTTGTATCCGACCGGATCGACGTAGGGGAATGAGAGGTCTTCAAGTTCGCCGCGAACCTTGCCCATGCCGAGACGGTGGGCCAGAGGCGCGTAAATCTCCAGCGTCTCCTTGGCAATCTTCACCTGGCGCTCAGGCGAGAGGTGTTGCAAGGTGCGCATGTTGTGCAGACGATCAGCCAGCTTGATGAGCACGACGCGAATGTCGTCCACCATGGCAAGCATCATCTTGCGTACGTTTTCCGCCTGCGCTTCCTCGCGCGAGGCGAAATCGATCTTGCTGATCTTGGTTACGCCTTCGACGATATGAGCAACGTGCTCACCGAATTTTTCCTTGATCTCCTCGGTGGTGACGGTAGTGTCTTCGACGGAATCGTGCAGCAACCCGGCGGCGATGGCCGTGGTGTCCAGCTTCATCTCCGCCAGCAGGATGGCGACTTCGAGGGGATGTACGAGATAAGGTTCGCCGGAGGCGCGCTGCTGTCCGCTGTGATTCTCGAGGGAGAATTCGTAGGCCCGCTTGATGATGTCAAGATCGTCGTTGGGACGATTGGCTTTAGCAATCTTCAGCAAATTGCGGAACCGTGTCGCAGTCAAAACGTTGGTCGCAATTTGCTCGCGAAAGCTCGCCATAATTGATTTTAGCTTGTAACCTGCCCGTAACGCCAAGCTGGTTGGAGTGCAAGCTGTTCCTGTTGCATCCGATGCCGCGGGGCCGCAGAATGATTCGACGGAGCCGGAGAGACAATGAGAGTGCTGATAAGCGGCGCCAGCGGAATGATCGGAAAGGCGGTTTCCGCTCTACTGGATGGCCGCCACGAGGTTCATGCCCTGGTTCGCGATGCTGCGCGGGCACGTCCGGGCGACCTGCTGTGGCAACCCGCTTCGGCGCTGGATGCGGCGCAGATTGCGGGCTTCGACGTGATCGTGCATCTTGCGGGAAGACCGGTGGCAACCCTGTGGACAGAGCGGGCGAAGGCCGAGATCCGCAACAGCCGGATAGAGGGAACAGCCAATCTGGCGCAGGCGGCGGCGCAGGCATTCCTGGCAAACGGGAGGCCCCGTGCGCTGATCTGCAGCTCGGCAAGCGGCTATTACGGGAGCCGCGGCGATGAAGAGCTGGTGGAAGAGAGCGAGGCTGGGCTGGGGTTTCTGGCCGAGGTTTGCCGCGAATGGGAGAGCGCGGCGCATCCGGCGGCCATGGCCGGAGTGCGCGTGGCTCACATGCGGACTTCTTTGGTGCTGGACGCCGAAGGCGGCGCATTGGCCAAGATGCTGCCCGCGTTCCACATGGGAATAGCAGGCAAGCTGGGCAGCGGTCATCAATGGTGGAGCTGGGTAAGTTTGAAGGATGCGGCGCGGGCCTACGCCTTTGCTGTGGAGAATGAGCGGGTACACGGGGCGTTGAATCTGGCAGCTCCGAATGCGGTGACAAATGCAGAGTTCACCCGGACACTGGGCAGGGTTCTGCACCGGCCTACTCTGCTCGCGGTGCCCGCCCTGCTGCTGCGTGCCGTGGCCGGAGAGATGGCGGTGGAGATGCTGCTCGCCAGCCAGAGAGTGATACCAAAGCGGCTGCTGGAGGCGGGCTTCAACTTTGAGGACCCGGCGCTGGAGCCGGCGCTGAGAAGGTTGCTGGCGTGAGATGCAGGAGAAGAGAAATAGCTCTTGACCTGTCTAAAGCTGCAGGGTTGAGAGTAGAGAAGCTCGGATGCTAACGGTCTCCCAACTCGCCCGACTCTGCGGATTGAGCCGCACCACGCTTCTCTACTATGAATCCATCGGCCTGCTGCCACCAGCGTCGCGCTCGAATGCGAACTACCGGCGCTACTCGACAAAGGAGTTGGAGCGGCTGCGGATGATTTGCGCATACAGGGATGCGGGATTGCGGCTCAGTGATATTCAGCAGATTCTCGACGAGCAATCGAATGAGGCTACCGCGGTTTTGAAGCGGCGGCTGATCGAACTCGACGGAGAGATCGAGACCCTTCGCGAGCATCAAAACGCCATTCTGCGGCTTTTGCAAGCCGGTGATGGCAGATGGAGAACACTGGAAATGACCAAGGAGAAATGGGTGTCGATCATGCACGCTGCCGGATTCGGCGAAGAAGACATGCGGCGGTGGCATAAACAATTCGAACAGCAGGCTCCGGAAGAACATCAGCAATTCCTGGAGTACCTGCAGATTCCCGGCGAGGAGATTGGGAAAATTCGGGAATGGAGCCGGGAAGCGTAATTGCATTTCGACCGGCTTGTGAGTACCCCCGCTCAGGATGGATTGAGCGGGGTTTCTTTTGATTCGACGACGGCCTGATTACGGCTTCTGGCGCGAAATCTCTCCTACGGTTGCGGCGGTTGCGCGTAGATAATCGGCGGGCGCGAGAACGATCTGCAATCCGCGCTGCCCGGCAGAGACGCAGACCGAATCCCACAGTTCGATGGTTTCATCGGCGAAGACGGGATAGTCCTTCTTCATCCCCAGAGCGGTGACTCCGCCGCGAATGTAGCCGGTGACGCTCTGCACTTCCTTCAGCGGCAGCATCTCGACTTTCCGGTCGCCGGTGAGATGGGCGAGAGCTTTGAAGTCGAGCTCATAATTTCCGGGGATGACGGCGACGGCCACTCCGTTGCGATCGCCCTTTACCGCCAGAGTTTTGAAGACCTGTTCGGGTGGAAATCCCACTTTGGCGGCTACATTTTCCGCAGAGAGATCCTCGAGGTCAACCTCGTATTCACGCAGTTCGTAGTGGATGCCGAGCGAATCCAGAATGCGGCAGGCGTTGGTCTTGCTCATGACAATATTCAACCATAGGATTACTGATCTAGCTTTGCGTTCTGGCCCGCACAAAGGCCGCGACGCGCTGCCTGATGCTGAAGACCGGTGTTGGCAGCGGGAGCTTTGCGCCAGCCTCCATCAACGGCACAAGCCTGTCGAACTCCGGGCCGGACTGAACACCGGTGAGCATGATGCGGATGGGATGGAAGAGCGCCGGGCCTTTGACTCCGGTGGCCTTCTGTACTTCCTTGATGAGCGCTTTGAAGCGGACGGCGGAGATGGGCTCGGGCTCGTCGGCTATTTTTGCGGCAAAGGAGTCGAGTACCTGCGCAGTGGTTGCGGCAGAGAGCACCTCCGCGTTCTCCGGCTCGGACAGGGCAGCATTGGCGTCAAAGTGCAGGACGGAGGCGGCGCGGCTGGGCAGTTCGTCCAGCTTGTTGACCGAATGTGCGAGCGACGCCGTAATCTGCGCAAGCCACGATTTCACCTCAGGCGTCAGCTCCACCAAGCCGAGCGCGCGCTGGTAAAAAGGCTCGGAGAGGGCGGCGATGTGAGCAGGCTCAGTCTGCTTGATGTAGTGGCGATTGAGCCAGTAGAGCTTTTCAAAATCGAAAACCGCGGGAGAGGGCGTGACTCGCGCAAGGTCGAACTCCTGCACCAGTTCGGAGGGCGAAAAGATTTCGCGATCGCCCCCGGTGGGAGCCCAGCCAAGCAGTGCCATGTAATTCATCAGCGCCTCGGGCAGCACACCCATCTCACGGAAATTGGCCAGTGAGGTTGCGCCATGGCGCTTGGAGAGACGCTCCTTGTCGGGGCCAAGAATGGTGGAGAGATGAGCGAACTCGGGGACTGGCCAGCCGAGCGCTTCGTAGAGCGCAACCTGTTTGGGCGTGTTGGAGAGATGATCGTCGCCGCGAATGACGTGGGTAATCTTCATCTCCGCGTCGTCGACCACGACCACATAGTTATAGACAGGGACGCCGGTAGAACGGACGATGATGAGATCGCTGACGACGTCGCTGGAGAACTCGACCCATCCGCGCACAATGTCGTGGAAGCGGATCGGCTTTTCGGGAATCTTGAGGCGGATGGCGAAGGGCTCACCGGCAGCGCGGCGGCGTTCGGACTCCTGCAGCGTGAGGTTGCGGCAGGTGCCGGGGTAGTTGGGTTGCAGATGCTCGGCCATTGCCTCTTCACGCTGGCGGTCCAGTAGTTCCTGCGGGCAGAAACAGCGATAGGCCTTGCCCTTGCTGACGAGGCGCTCCGCGTAGTCGCGATAGACCTGCCATTTGTCGCTCTGGCGATAGGGCGGATATGGGCCGCCCACGTCCGGGCCTTCGTCCCAATTGAGTCCCAGCCAGCGGAGGTCTTCGATGAGCTGAGTTTCGTAGCGCTCTTCGCTGCGTTCGAGATCGGTGTCTTCAATGCGGAGGACAAACGCTCCGCCCTGCTGGCGAGCGAAGAGCCAGTTGAAGAGCGCGGTACGCGCATTGCCAACGTGAACCTGTCCGGTGGGCGACGGGGCAAAGCGGACTCGCGCTTTGCCTGAAATTGACGGCTGCTCCATAGCTCGATGTTAGCAGAGCCAGCGGGGTGGAAATGAAACGCGCATCGAACTCTGGCGCGGTGGCCTAGCGAATGTGCGGGCTGGCGGGCGTGTAGGTGGATTTCCTTACCTTGGGCCTGACGACTTTAATGTCAAACTCCAGCGGCGCGGTCTTGGGTGGAAAACACTGACGATTGTCGCAGGCCTGGTACTTCACTTCTCCGTGGACGCGCTGGGTGCCGAGTGCAACCGATTTCTGAATGCGCACCTCGGCCGAGACGTTGAAGGCTCCCGTGTAGACGCTGAGCTTCTCATTGCCAATCATGGGCAGCGCCAACTGCTCTCCGGCCGGATACTGAATGTTCACGATCATGATTCCCTGCGGCGGGTTGAGATGGACCACGGTGGGCAGCAGCAACTCGTCGTTGGGCTTGTTGGAGTTGACGTGAAATCCACGGTTGACCTGGAGCGCGATGTCGAGTTGAGCTTTGCCTCCACGGGTGATGACGAGGGTTCCGATGGGTGCAACGGAAAGCGATGGGGACGTACCCTGAGCCAGCGCAGCAGATGCGCAGAAGAGCAGAAGAAACGACGCGAGAGAATGGGAGAGCTTCATGGCTAGTTCTAGTCTAGCGGATTTCAGAGCACGCGCGCGTACCCGCCGCGAAGCTCACGTTTGATGGCTAGGAGTGCGCTTTGCTGTCGATGGCGCGCTTTACGTCCTGCTCGATCTCGTCTCGCCCGGCCTGGCCGAAGACGCGATTCAGCACCACGCCGTTGCGGTCGATGTAAAACGTGGTGGGCAGATAGCTGATGCCGCCGTACTGATCGGCAACGCTATCTTTACCGAATAGGACAGGGTAGTTGATGGAGTTTTCGGCAGCGAATTTTTCGACATCCTTCTGGTCGCCATCGTCCATGGAAACACCGACAACCTGCAATCCCTGCGCGCCATAACGCTTCTGCAACTCAATGAACCAGGGAATTTCCGCTTTGCAGGGAGGGCACCAGGTGGCCCAGAAGTTGAGCACTACGGCCTTGCCGCGCAGATCGCTGAGCTTCACGGTGTGTCCCTGCAGATCGCTCAGCACGAAGTCCGGCGCGGCCGAACCTTTGTCAGCGGCTACGGGCCCGGTGCGGGCACCAGCCGTGAACTTTCCGCGGAACTTACCCATCAGGAGCAAACCAGCGACTACGACCACCATCAGTGCAAAGATTATGACTTTTCGCTTCACGCCAAACACTCCAGTACGTGATCTGTCCCGTAATCCGTTACTCGCACACCAGTTCAGATGCTCTAAAGTGAGAAGCGATTCAGAAAGCCAAGATAGCCGGAGAGCAAGGTAAACCGGCCGAGGGCAATCAGCAGGCCAAAGACGATGAGCAATGCACCGCTGAAGACTTCCACGGTGTGCAGGTGGCGGCGGAAACGGGCATAGAAGCCGAGAAATCGATTGACGCCGAGCGAAGTGAGCAAAAACGGAAGCGCCAATCCGGCGGAGTAGACGGCGAGCAGGAGGATTCCCTTCATCACTGTGTCCTGCGAGCCCGCCAGCAGAAGGATTCCGGCCAGGATGGGACCGATGCATGGGGTCCAGCCAAAGGCGAAGGCAAAGCCGATGAGGAACGAGCCGAGCGGACTGGAGCCGCCTTTGACGCTGTGCAGGCGCTTGTCCGAGTAGAGAGCGTTGATCTTGAAGATTCCGGTGAGGTGCAGTCCGAAGATGATGATGACAACGCCGGCGAAGATTGCCAGGGGCCGATGATACTGCTGAGTAAGCTGTCCGACGCTGGTGGCCACCGCGCCCAGAGAGATGAATACCACGCTGAAACCGAGGATGAAACAGACAGAGTTCAGCATGACGGTGCGCAGAAGTTTGCGGTCGGCGGTCTGCAGGGTTTCCACGCTGGCACCCGAGATGAGCGAGACGTAGCCCGGAACCAGGGGCAGGACGCAGGGCGACAGGAAGGATAAGACTCCGGCGAAGAATGCGGCCACGGGCAGCGGAAGAGTATGCATACGCGAACGATTGTACCGCGCGGGACTTATTTCGGCAGACTCGCAGCTTATTCTAGGAAGCGCTGTTGTTGTGCAGCAGTGAGCAGCAGGCAGTGATAAGGACGGCGGGCGAGGCGCTTACGAAGTTTGGCGATCAGACGATATCCACGGTTGAGCAACGGACGAGGAAGCAACCGCGCGGCAGAGGCGAGGTGCGCATATGCGCCTCCGACGTAGGCAGCGGTGTGCGCTACGGCGTCGAACTCGATGAAGGCCAGGCCGTTCTCAATCCAGAGAAGAGACTCGACCAGTTGCAGATGGTGCTCCGCGCGCAGGGAGCGGCCGAGGGTGGAATCTCGTGGGACGAAGAACAGGTCGGAGCGGTGCTCGTGCGCGAGGATGAACCACACAGCGCGATTGCAGAATGCGCAGTCTCCGTCAAAGACAAGCATGGGCGCGGACATGGTGAGTTAGATGAGGGCCAGAACGGTTCCGTCTCGGGATTGTTGGATACATGTCGATTAGGCGCTAGGAAAAGCAAACGCAACCGCAAGGTCAAAATCCCCACTCAAGCCAACAGCGGGCTTGAATGGGCCACCCGCCCGCCCTGTTGAAAACTGGCCTTTTATCCAACATTCCCCGAGCTCGGGAATGAGTTCTTGGGGTTCCGAAAACCTACAGCGGTATGTTGCCATGCTTCTTCGCGGGATTTTTGTCGCGTTTGCCGTCGAGCATTTCCAGGGCCTGGATGATTTTCTTGCGGGTGTCGCGGGGACGGATGACGCCGTCGATGTAGCCGCGCTCGGCAGCGACATAGGGATTGGCGAAGCTCTCGCGAAACTCCTCGATTTTATCGGCGCGCACTTTGGCGAAGGCCGCGTCGCCGGTGAGTCCGTCCACGCCTTCTTTGGCGGCACGGTCAAGCTCGCGGCGGTAAACGATGTTGACCGCGCCCTCCGGTCCCATGACAGCGATCTCGGCGGTAGGCCATGCGTAGTTGGCGTCTGAGCGGATGTGCTTGGAGCTCATGACGCAGTAGGCACCGCCGTAGGCTTTGCGGGTGATGATGGTGACCTTGGGGACGGTGGCTTCGGCAAAGGCGTAGAGCAGCTTTGCGCCGTGGGTGATGATGCCTCCGTGCTCCTGCTGAATGCCGGGCAGGAAGCCGGGAACATCCTCAAAAGTTACGAGTGGAATGTTGAAGCAGTCGCAGAAGCGGACGAAGCGCGCGGCCTTGATTGAGGAGTTGATGTCCAGCACCCCGGCGAGGTAGTTGGGCTGGTTGGCGACGATGCCGACGGAGCGTCCATTGAAGCGGGCAAAGCCGATGACAATGTTTTTGGCGTAGTGCTCCTGCACCTCAAAGAAGTAGGCATCATCGACCACGCGGTGGATGACGTCCTTGATGTCATAGGGCAGGTTGCTCTCGGGGGGAACAACGGTGTCGAGTTTTTCGTCGGCGCGGTCGATGGGATCGGTGGTGGGCTTGCGCGGCGGATCTTCAAGATTGTTTGAGGGGATGAAGCTGAACAGCTCGCGCACCATGGAGAGACACTCGGCATCGTCGTGGGCGAGGAAGTGAGCAACTCCGGATTTGGTGTTGTGAGTTTCCGCTCCGCCGAGTTCATCTTTGCTGACCTCTTCGTGGGTCACCGCGCGGATGACCTCGGGGCCGGTGATGAACATGTAGGCGGTCTTATCAACCATGAGGATGAAGTCGGTGATGGACGGAGAGTAGACCGCGCCACCGGCGCATGGTCCCATGATGGCGGATATCTGCGGAATGACGCCGGAGGAGAGGACATTGCGAAGGAAAATGTCGGCGTAGCCAGCCAGTGAGCGGACGCCTTCCTGGATGCGCGCACCGCCAGAGTCATTGAGGCCGATGACGGGCGCACCGACCCGCGCGGCCTGATCCATGATCTTGACGATCTTGGCAGCGTTGGTCTCTGAAAGCGAGCCGCCGAAGACGGTGAAATCCTGGGCGAAGACAAAGACCAGCCGGCCTTCGATGCGTCCATAGCCGGTAACAAAGCCATCGCCGAGGACGACCTGATCGGCCATTCCGAAGTCGGTGGTGCGATGGGTTACAAACTTGTCGGTTTCCTCAAAGGTGTCTTCGTCGAGCAGGAACTCGATGCGCTCGCGCGCTGTCATCTTGCCCAGCTTGTGTTCGCGCGCACGCCGCTCTTCGCCGCCGCCTGCTTCGGCAAGTTCGTCGCGCTGTTTCAGCTTTGCCAGCTTCTGCTCGATATTCATGAGATGGGAATTATAGCCGCAGAGTGACGGTTACGGCGAAGCATTTAGTGCCGCTGAGGCATGAGATCTTCGTCGCCTTCCATGCCTTGAGCGTGCCAGTACCATCGTTTGCCATCCCAGATGAGGAGGGCGTGCAGAGTCTGGATATCCACGGCTTCAATGGCCTGGAGTTTTTTCTTCTTGAGGCGGAGATTCACAATGTTGAGGGTTTCAAAGGGCGTGTTGATGAGGACGAACTTTGACACGTGCCTGGATTGCGACGGGTTACGCCAGTCGAAGACGACCAGAATGCAGCGAGCGGAGCCGTCGAAGTGGAGGGTGAACTGCGAGGTGATGCGCGTATCCCCGGTGCCGAAGTAGGCGTTATACGGGTCCTCTACCTTGAAGCCGAATTGCTCCTTCGAAAGTAAAGGGGTGCTGCTGCGGCCCACCAGGACGAGATCTTCTTTGCCGTCGCCAGTCAGGTCGCCGAACATTGGAGGGACCTTGGGATCGAGGGTGAAGGTGGGTCCGAACTGGCGCGCCAAGTAGGCAGTTGGATCGGGGAGCGGCGACGTAGCCGTGGGTGCAGATTGCGCCATCAGGCACGAAGCAAGAAGCAGGCAGGTGGCAAGGCAGCCGAGCCGGAATGCAAGAATGGAGCGCATAGCGACTAATGTACCCGTTTTCCGGCGGCAGCGCAGGGGAAGTTTCTCTGGCGGCCTTGCGGTAAGCGGCGTGCATCTATAATCTGGCCAGTGCGATTACTCCTGCTCAGCGACATTCACGGGAACCTTGAGGCGTTAGAGGCAGCTCTCGACGCGGCTCCGGAATATGACCGCGTGGCCAATCTGGGCGACGTGGTTGGTTACGGCGCAAGTCCTAATCAGACGGTGGAGTTGGTTCGCGCCATGGAGCCGATCAACGTGCGGGGCAACCACGACCGCGCCTGTTGCGGTTTGGAAGACCCTACAAACTTCAATCCCGCAGCCGCCGATGCGGTGAACTGGACGCGCGAAGAGCTAGGCGTACGAAACATAGAATGGCTGCGTGAACTGCCCCAAGGCCCGGTGCAGGATGCGGGCTGGCGGGGAGTGCAGTTTGTGCACGGTTCGCCGATCGATGAGGACATCTACATCCACTCGGAGTCCAGCGCTGGCGCGGCGTTGATGGTTTCAGCCACGCGCATCACATTCTTTGGGCATACCCACGTGCAAGGAGCGTTTGCACGGCCGCACGGTGCCGTGGAAGCACTGGCGTTGGAGCGGCTGAACGGTGCGAGTTGCGTGCAGAGCTCGCGGCTGAAGCTGAAGCCAGCGATGAAATATCTGGTAAACCCAGGTTCGGTGGGACAGCCTCGCGACCGCGACCGGCGCGCCGCATTCGCCATTTACGACAGCGTAGAAGAAGAGATCCTCTTCTACCGCGTGCCCTATGACATTGCGGGCGCACAGGAGCGCATCCTGCAGGCAGGATTGCCGAGAGGATTGGCACTGCGGCTGGAGGATGGACGCTAGTACCGGCGGCGAAGCTCTCATCCAAGGTGTTCCGGATCGCAACGCAAGCGGATTTCCTCAACCTCTGCGCACCCGGCTTTGCGATACACTCGCGCTATGCCCATTGAAAAAACAGGCGGACTCTTCGACAACAGACCAGGCGAGGACGGCCTAGGTTCCACTCCAAGCAGCAAGGTGCTGGTGGCACACGTAGACGGCGGCTCGCGCGGCAATCCTGGGCCTGCCGGATACGGCGCCTATATCACCGACAGCGAAGGCCGCCGATTGGCTGAGTTGGGCGAGTTCCTGGGCGTGCAGACCAACAACTTTGCCGAATACTCGGGATTGATTGCGGCGCTGGAATATGCGGTGGAGCACGGCTACGGCACGGTGAAAGTGGTCAGCGACTCCGAGCTGTTGGTGAAGCAGATGAAAGGGCAATACAAGGTTCGCAGCGAGGCGCTGCTGTCGATTTACAACGAGGCCAAGGCGCTGATCCGCAAGCTGGACCGTTTTGAGATTCGCCATGTGCTGCGGCACCTGAATAAAGACGCCGACCGGCTGGCCAACGATGCGATGGATCGCGGCATGGGACGCGCCTCCACGACCAAGGCCGACGCCTACGCCAAGCCCACGGTACAGCGCGAGGAGATCAAGGAATTGCGTGGATTTGTGAGCGGAGGCGTGGTGGAATTTACCGGCGAGAAGTTTCCCGATGGAGTGTTCGTGGTGATACGGCGGGCAAGGTAATCCCGGGCGCTCAACCGGCGAGCGCCTTCTTCACAGCATCGCTGACCAGCTTGCCATCGATGCGGGCGCCAGCGAACTTGGCCATCACGTTCTTCATGATCGTGCCCATCTCCTTGGCGGTGGGGGAAGCCATCCCGGCCAGTACCGACTTTACGGCAGCGTCGATTTCGGCGGGACCTACGGCCTTGGGAAGATAGCCTTCGATGAAGACGATCTCCGCCAGCTCCTTGGCCGCGAGTTCCGGCCGGTTGCCCTTGGTGAACTGCTCGGAGGCGTCGTGGCGCTGCTTGATCAGGGTAGAGAGCACCTGAATCTCTTCCTTTTCGTCGAGCGGAGCGCGCTTATCGATTTCCTTGTTTTTGAGGGCGGACTTGACCATGCGCAGAGTAGAGAGGCGCAGCTCCTGCCGCGTCTTCATCGACTCGACCATATCTTTCTGGACCTGGGAAGTAATGCTCATCAGTCCATGATACGCGCACTGGGCCGTGGTTCGACTTATGGTAAAACTATGGGCCTAAGCGGCGAGACCTTTCTGGTAAGCAGCTTCGCTCAGCCCAGCAAGTGCAAAACTCCGGGGTTGCGAAAGCCGGGAAAGATGCTTTCCATTCGTGGGTTGCCCAACTGCTTGGCCACGGCCTCGGCCATGACCTGGCGAAAATCCGTGGTTAGCGCCAGGTCGCGCTGCTCATGGAGTTGCTCGTTGGCTAGTCCCGGCCAGTGCCCATACATCTTGCCTCCGCGCACGGCGCCGCCCATCACGAACATAACGCTGGCGTGGCCGTGGTCGGTGCCACGGTCTCCGTTCTCGCGCGCGGTGCGGCCAAATTCGGTCATCGTTACAACCACGGTATCCTCAGCCAGCGGCCCCAGATCTTGCCAGAATGCGGCCAGCGAGCCGCTGAATTCCTTCAGCAGATTTGCCAGTTGTCCCTCGCCCGCGCCTTCGTTTACGTGATTGTCCCAGCCACCGACGTCGGTAAACACTACCTGTACTCCGAGGTTTGCCTTCACGAGCTGCGCCGTCTGTTTGAGCTCGTCCGCGAAGTGTCCCTTGGGATAGCTCACACCTGCCGCCGGGCGATAGGACGCGGGCTTGGAGGCCTTCAGCATCTTCACGGCGTCGAAGGTCTCTTGCGCCGTGCCGTGCAGCACAGAATCCACGCTTCCCTCGTACATCGACTCGAAGGTGCTGGCCAGCGGCTGCGGATTGTGCGGTGCTACGCCAAAGTCATTTACGTTGCCTACCGCCAGCGCCGGAGCTCTTCCGCTCAGGATGCGTGGCAGCGCAGTGCCCAAGGCCACGGCGCGGAACGCCGCATTCTTTTGTTCTTGTTGCTTCCCGGCCGAGAGCGCCAGCAGTGCGCGATTCAGCCAACCGTCCTCGGTGGTCTTCACACCTGGAGTACCGCTCTCCATAAAATCCTGCGCGTCAAAGTGGGAGCGCGTGGGGTCGGGTGAACCGGCTGCGTGAACCATTGCCAAGTGCCCGGCATTCCACACGGGTTGCAGCGCGCTCATCGCCGGATGAAGCCCGAAGAAACCGTCCAGATCAATGACTTCGCGGCGAGGAATGGCGATAGTGGGGCGCAGGGTGTAGTACGCGGCCTCGCCGTGCGGCACCACGATGTTCAGCCCGTCGGCTGCGCCGCGCTGGAAGATCACCACCAGCCGTTTGTGCGCCTGCCCAGTCTCGGCGGCCATGGCCGCGCGGGCTAGGAACTCCGGCACTGCCGCCATTCCGACCACGGTCATGGCGCCGCCCTTCATAAAAATCCGCCGCGTGATTCCCATCGCAACTTCTCCTGTGGGCACTTGTCTGCTACCGCCGCTGAAACTCCGGCGAGCCCAGAATCAAGGCGGCCAGAGCTCCCTGGTTCACCGGCTTCACCGGATCGTTCAACTGCCCTGCGATCGTTTGATGCGTCTGCGCCGAAACGCCACCGGCCACCAGCGTCTGCTCCAGCGTCCTCAGAGCTTCCTCCGCATTCGGGCCTCCACCAGCCAGCTTTGCGGGGTCCGCGCGAACCCCCGCCAGCTTGCCGGTGGCCAGAGCCAAGGCAAAGTTCATCCGGCTCAACAGAGCCCCGGAGTTCACCCAGCTCTCAGCCCGCATCGAGTAGCCCGTAGGCGGCTGTGCGCCGTAGAGCGGCATTCCCATGCGGTTCAGCGCGTCGATCACGCTCTGCGTGCGCGTAACCTCGGCCCCTGTGGCACGCAGTGCAGAGACTGTAAATTCCAGCGGAGTTTTCACCTTGGCGCGATATCGCCGCAGGTCCCAGAACTGGGGTGCAGCCAGCATGGTGTGTAGTACGGCCCGGATGTCACCATCGCTCTCCGCAAAGGTTTTCGCCATGGCGTCAACCAGCTCAGAGGGAGGTGTGTCGCTTACAAAACGCTGCGCCAGTTTGGTGGAGATGAAGCGCGCGGTGGCCGGTTGGGCTGCCAGCATCGCCAGCGCCGCTTCGCCTTCACGCTCGCCATCTTGGTGAAAGACATGCCCGAGCACCGTCTTGTCGCCGGGCTCATGACGTAGCGGCCGAAAGACATAGCCTCCGCCCAGTCTCGGCTCCTCCAGCGTCCAGCCAGTCAGCACCCGCGCTAGTTCGGTCACATCCTGCTGCGTGTAGCCACCGTTGACGCCGAGGGTGTGCAATTCCATCACCTCGCGCGCATAGTTCTCATTCACTCCCTGCGCGAGCTTGCCGTTGTTTTTTCCGCGCCCAGCGGCCACCGAGTTCGGTCCCATGCTCTGCCAGTTATCCAGGTACCAGAGCATCGCCGGACTCTTGGCGGTGGCCAGCAGCAGCTCCCGGAATTTGCCCAACGCGTGCGGACGGATCACATCGCGCTCATAGCTGGTGATCAGGTAACGGTCTGCGCCTTTGCCGATGAACACATTGAAGTGGTTGAACCAGAAGTCGGTCATCACCTCCTGCAGTTGCCGTTCGCTGTAGGTCGCGCGCAGCAGCTTGGAGTGCAGGAGCTCGCCGTTCACTACCGCGACAGGATTCTCCAGCGAGAGGAGCAGCTCCTTCTGGCGCGGAGTCATGTCCGCTGTCAGCTTTTCACGATCGTCTTGCGACAGCGCCCGCCAGAAGCCGCGGCGCTCATCTGCTTCCATTGCCGCCAGGTTTTGGGTGCGTGTTTCCGGCGGCAATTCCATCAGGTCCAGCGCCCGCGAGCGGGCATGGTCGCGCGCACGTTGCCGCTGCTCCTTCATCTCCGGAGACATCCCGTCGGGACTCATCTCCAGCAGGTCGGCATTCTGCGCGGCTTTCTCATTCTTTGCGCGCTTGTCGTTCAGCCGCGCAACTCCCGCGGCATACACCGCCCGAAGCTGCGGATCAGACGGCATCGCAATCTTGCCCTCGGCTACCGCCTTCAGTATCTGCGGAGGAGGAAAGTTCTCCACCATCTCCGCCGCGGACATCCGCAACGTGCGATACGGCGCAAGCCTCGCTTCCAACGCCGAGTCGTCAATTTGGGCCGGGCTGAGCTGCTGCTCGATCCACTTATCCACTCCTATCGCCAGCACCCGCTCCACATCCCCCGGTCGCGGCCCAAAGGTCAGCCGGTTCAACGCATGAATCGCCCGCTCCCGCTCGTCCATTCGCCGGACGGCCGGAGCCGGTGGATGCCTCTTGTTGTTGGGTTTCCGCTCAAGGGCAGACGAGGAGGTAGAAGGAAGTAGGAGCAGCAGCGCAAGGGCTGCGCCGATCAGCTTTGTCCGAGGCATCCCACCTCCTGAGAAAAAACACTTCGTCCTAGCTCGAGTATGAACCCGCTGCTGAAGAAAAGGTTCTGCAATCAAAAGCAGCGATGCAAGGCTTGGGCGAGATTATTTCGGACGCTAGTTCCGCAGATACCAAGGGATCGTTAATTACTGGAAGAAGAAACCGGACACCGAAGTCCCACACGGAGCTCGTAGCTCTGTCGGCTTGTGCTCATTTCCTGTTTGGCAGCTTTCCGCGTTTCAGACGCATCACTGCTTCTCGACGGAAGCAGGTGTGGCTATGATCATTCACAATTCCTGCAGCCTGCATGAAGGCATAGACAATAACCGGGCCAACAAATTTGAATCCGCGCCTCTTCAAGTCCTTGGACATCTCCTCAGCGATAGGATGCATGGACATCGGCGATTCATTCTGTATCGGCTTGCCTCCCGCCATCTCCCAAATGACAGCCGCAAAATCTTTGCCAGACTTCTGCATCTCCAGAAATATTTGTGCTGCCTTGATCGTCGCTTTGATCTTCGCGCGCGAGCGGATGATCCGTGGATCGTCCAAGAGCATTTGAATATCACCATCGCTAAAACGAGCGACCTTTGCTGGATCAAACTGCCGGAACGCCGCCTGTAGAGCTTCGCGCTTTTTCAGAACAATGAGCCAGGAGAGACCGGCCTGAAAAGACTCGAGCATAAGCAGTTCCCAGAGGGCTCGACTATCGTACTGGGGAACGCCCCATTCCTCATCGTGATAGTCGCGTAAGAGCAGGTCGCTCTCAGCCCACGGGCAACGCTCCTTTGCACGGTTTGCTCTCATTCTTCTCCCACGAGTTCCAGAATAAGGCCCGAGACAACCTCGTATCCGTATCGCGAAATTGTAACTCTGAACTCCATCGGTATCCGGAACGTTTGCGACAAGCATTATCGCTTACCGGTCTTCCACTCTTCGTACGAGATGCGCGGGATTGTCATGAATGCTTCTCGCGTACGCACGTAATTTCCCATCCCATTCATGCGACCGATGGCATGCAGTTCCTCAGCTTGGATGTAGGGTCCCGCCGGATCCACGTACTTGTCCTCCACGTAAACGGCAACCACTCGCCCAAGGATGATGCGCGACCGGCCGATCTCCATCGTCGTATACTCCTGGCACTCCAGCGCGGCATGCGCCTCTGCCAATCGCGGGGGTTTCACCTTCTGCGACGGCGCTGTGGTGAACCCAGCGAGTTCCACCTCACTCATTTCTTCTGGAAAATCTGTCGCGCACAAATTCATCTTCTCCGCGATATCTTCGGTGACCACGTTCACCACAAATTCACCAGTCCGCCGAATGTTCCGCGCCGTGTCCTTGGGTACAAACTGCTGGTCCGTCCGGTTGGTCACACCCACGCCGATGATGGGAGGATCCGTGCACAGGTAGTTGTATGCACTGAACGGTGCGGCATTGAGCAAGCCGTTCTCATCCATGCTGGTGATCAGCGCAATCGGCCGTGGCGCCACCAAGCCGACCAAAAGTTTGTAAGCGTGACGGACGGGAAGTTGGTCGAGATCGAAATTCACGGGTAGTAGGCTCCTTCGAACACTTGCATTTGCAGGCCGGCCGCATTTCGAGATCTAAAGCTCCTGCGGCAGGAATGGACGGTTCTTAGCTACTATGTTCGTTCAGCTTATCAGTGCGTCAACGTCAGTGAAGATGATTTCACGATTTCAGTCTCTTCCAGCTGGAGCTCAGTTGCAAGCCCTTGGATCACGAAGCGATTGCCATCGAACTCTCGGCTGAGGCGTTCGTACCCAGTGGATTCTGAGAAATAATCTCGGGCGTGCCAAACAAGATTACATCTGGAAAGCCGACCGTCCGAGCAGAATGGGCCCTGTCGCTCCGAGAAAGCGCAACGCCCTAACCCACCCACTGGATCATCTTAGCGTTTTTTAGTTGGTGTGCTGGTAGGGGCCGATGTCGATGCTGCCACTACGGACGTTGCCGGCAAAATCATGATTCGGAGCGCCGGTGGAGCTGCCGGTGCCGATGGTTGCGGCGCCTGCGGCTTGCTGGTAATTGCCCGATCCGTTGGTCTGCCAGTTCACGAAGGTAGAGGCAGGAGCGATGGTAAGGTCTCCGCCGGAAGTGGCGATCGTTCCCGTCGAATCGGAGGTGCAATAAGGACCGCCGGCGTTTCCGTCATTGGCATTGTTGGAGATCTGCATGCCTGTGGCAACAACATCGTAGCCGTAGACGCCGCAGCCACCGCTGTAGTTGGAGCCGTTGTCGATCATGATGTTGTTCTTGACGATGGACGAGGCTGAGCCGTAGGTCAGTGCGATTCCGCCGTTGCCGTTTTCGAAGACCAGATTGTTGACGATGGTAACGGCAGAAGCAGTACCGGCAGCATATCCGTGGTTCAAGCCCCATCCGCCGTAGACGTTGTAGACGATGTTGTTCTCGATGACATCGCCTGCACCGTTGGTCTCGTCGAGGATTCCATCGACCTGCACAACCGAACCGGTCTTGCAGGCGGGGTTGTTGTTGCCGATGTTGTAGACGAGGTTGGCGTCATAGGTGTTGTAGGAGGTTGATCCGTCGGTCTGGATGCCACCGCCGCCGGTGGAGGAGCAGTCGGGCTGGACGTCGTGGATTGCATTGCGGCTGAGGATATCATGGCTGCCGCTGAGGTAAATGATCATGTTCGCGTTGGGAATGGCGGAGGAAACGCTGCTGATGTCGAAGCCGTCGAAGGTGATGTAGTTACCCGAGATGGCCATGACATCGGTGTTGCCAGTCGCCGTGCCGGTGATGTAGCAGGCTCCGCGGGTGACGCAGGTCAGGACGATGGGATTTCCCGAAGTTCCGGACTTGCTCAGGGTCAGATGGTTCGAGCCGTAAGCATAGGTTCCCGCTGCGGCCTGGACGACGCTGCCAGCCGACGCCTTGGTGTTGAAGGCGTAGTCGATGGTGCAGGGTGCAGAAGCTGAGCAGGTTGTGCCGCTGCCGGAGGGCGAGGCATAGAGAGTTGGCGTGAAGTTCCAGCCGTTCCAGGCGCTGACAGGTGTGGACGTTGATGCGGCGGTGATGGCCACGGTGGCCGATGCGGAGACCAAAGTTTCGTAGGAGCTGACGGCGGCAACCGTGACGGAGCCGCCAGAAGGCACGGTGCCAGGTGCGGTGTAGAGTCCGCTGGTGGATATGGTGCCGACCGTCGAGTTGCCTCCGGCGACGTTGTTAACCTGCCAGGTGACGCCGGTGCTGGTGGTGCCAGTGACGGTGCCGGTGAACTGCTGGGTCTTGCCTGCGGTTACGCTGGCGCTGGTAGGGCTGACCGATACCGCGACCGAAGGTGTGGCCGAGATGTTTACAGTCGCACTGGCCGACGCCGTGGTGCTTGCCGCGCTGGTTGCGGTGACCGTGACGCTGCCGCCGGAGGGCACGGTGCTGGGTGCGGTATAGAGTCCGCCGGTGGAAACGGTGCCGACCGTCGAGTTGCCTCCGGTGACGTTGTTGACCTGCCAGATAACGCCGGTGTTGGTAGTGCCGCTTACGGTGCTACTGAACTGCTGAGTGGCTCGGATTTGAATGGCCATTGCCGTGGGGGTAACGCTGATTCCCACCCCGGTTGAGCTAGGGGTACTCGGAGTGCCAGGAGTGCTGGGGGCCACGCCCAGGGCGCTGGTGCTTTTGCTACCGGCACCGCAATTCACGCAGAGAGTGGCGGCACAGATGAGGATCAGAACCCTCAACATACGGGAGAGCTGCATGCGTACTCCTTTTGACGAGACACCTTTCGTGGATTGCAGATCTACCGGCGCCCAGGAGAGTTCCCGTGCGGGTCAATCATGCAGTTCACGCCTGCGTTGACCGGTGCGGTGGGATTCTTAACGGCACATTTTCTGGTATGCGAATCCGTCTTGAACTCCACGCGCCGGAATGTACTTGGTCAGCGTGAACAAGATAGCGTCCAGCGATAGCAGGGGCCATGCATGGAACTTCTTAGAGGAGTGCAGGAAGTGTCCTAAGTAAGGGATTGTCTCTGCTCTCCAGCTGAGGGAAGCTACTTAGTTTGTGTAGGGGGAACTACTAACGCGCCCGTGTGAAACTCTGGCAAGTCCCGTAACGGGAAATGGTAGATATTTTTATCATCCCTTGAAACATGATCCCATGGATTGTGCCATGATCTCTCACGCATTCAGAGATAGGCTCCCTCCCCCGCCTGTGGAACGCCATACGAGTCGGATCCAAACTGCGACCAAACATCGCAGATACCACAGCCGAAGCCAACAACACCCGGCAACTTAGTCGGCTGGATGGCACCACCGTCGCAGATCAGCAGGTAACAAATGGACATTACTTGTTTCGCGTTCGCGAACTAAACTCCAACGAGAGCACGCTGCTAGAGATACAGCGGCGTTTCGGAAGGCACGCAATGGAAAACATAAATGCTGATCTTCAACGCAGAGACAGGGAGCTCATTGCCACCGCAACTTGGCTGTTTGCAACAATCATCTTGGGCTTGGTGCTTCTAGCTGTACGGTATTCCATAGCCTTCGTGCGCTCGAGCTTTGTTTATACGGGATTCGGAGTTACGGCCCTGATTTGGGCTGGAGCATGGCTCATTGCCGGCTTTGTCTTCGGCTTTATATTCGGCATTCCAAAAGTTCTCCAAAGTACCCCAAAACCTGCAGGGCAGCCAAACGGCGCAGATCAGTCGACGTCATCTGCTTCTTCAAGCCGGCCATATCAGTTGTCAGTGAACACCAATCTTGAAGAGATATCCGATTGGCTCACGAAGATCCTCGTTGGTGCAACACTCACTCAGCTAGTCAAGCTGCCAAGCGCGATCAAAGCGGCAGCAAGTTTCATGGCCGAAGGGCTGGGAGGCTCATCGGCACAGAGCCTGAGTGCAGCTATATTACTTTACTTCTCGACGCTAGGGTTCTTCTCCGGCTATGTCTTAACTCGTATGTTCTTCTCCGGAGCATTCGCACGGTCGGACAAAGGTGCGAATACAGAAGAGCAGGATATGGAGAACGTTGCGAAGGCGCGCTTGACACTTGGGAGCACAGGGTCACCGACTGAACGGGTGCAACAATCTGCCGATAGACTCAAAGATATTGTGCTTGATTCCAACCTGAGTACGAGCGCAGCATCTGCTGTAGCAAAGAGTGCAATTTTAAGTCGAGATACGGGTCGCGCGATCGGCGCGTCACTGCTCGCGTTACAGAAAGATCCGGATTCTGCTGTCAATCATCTTAACTATGCCATGGCTCTGTACGATGCTGGCGCAACTCCCGAGCAAGTTCGAGGTGAACTCCAAGCAGCGCATGACAAGCTCAGCAAGAAACTAGACCAGGAAACCGTCGAAGACGTCTATAACTCAATTGTCTACTATTCACTTTACCTGGATCCTCCTCGAGGCTTTGAGGACGCACTGAAATATGGGAACGAATACCTCAAGTCGTACAAATCTCTCGACGCCTCCATCTTTATCAACCTGGCATGTGCATATGCCCAGCAGTACAGTTATCTCAAAATGAAGGATCCTCAAGATGAGGGGTCTGAAGCGAAGAAGAATGCTTTAGCTATGGTGAAACGAGCTCTTGAAAAAGAACCGGATGCCAAAGGGCTTTTGCAGGATCTTTATCGCGGTACCGGTTCAAATCCCGAGGACAATGATTTGAAAGTGTTTGCTGACGAACATGATCCCGACTTTGAGGCACTTCTAGGGGAAGGATAATGACATCAAGAGCATCTTCGTTGTACAGCTCTTGCCTGATTTCTTGAGGTGGATGTCGTCGCCTCCAGCTTACTGACGAAGGTTAACCTATTCCGGAGGAGTGATGGATAACCCAATCGAATTGGTCAATAACTGGTTTAAGATCTTGGACGATCTGCAATCGGCCTGCAATTTTAACACCGGCCTCGCGAAGATGAATTCGCTCGAATTCGCCAACGCCAACATCCTCCAAAATCTGCCGACTACAAATCAACAACAGCTCTTCATCATTCGAGTGAAGCAGAATCCGGGGTATGACTTGGCGACGGGCGACTTGTCTGCCAACGCAACTTTCGAGGCGCTGCTCGACTCTCGTGAGCCGCTGCCGTTCTACGTGGCGCTCACGGTACGCCCCCACACCGCAGCTCCGTACTGCACACAGGCTGTTGCCGATCTCCTTGATGCACCACTCGACTCCGCAATGCCCGGAGGAAGCGCTGGCCCAGCTTGGACAGGTTCTCTCTCGGACCTGAAAGCAGGCATAAGGCCGGTGTGCTTCACGGCTACCTTTCAGACAGCCGTGGCCGCTACGGTTGATGCAGCGAAAGGCAAGAAAGTCAGTGACTTGATCAACCAGATCGCGAAGTTAGGATGATAAGCGATGAGAAAAGTACAGCCGCTCTTAACTATCTTCCTTGCGTTCAGCTTGATGTTAGGCAGCGCCGTCAACTCTAAGGGTGCCGAAAAGGGCATCACGCTGAAGCCAACGGTCCTGTGTGCCACCCAGTATCCGTCGATGCAGCCGGTCGTCTGGGTCACGGTGCAGCTCGTTGACGCTCTCGAGCGTGACCCCGACGGAAAATGGGATTGCTCGCGGCGAGATTCGTACGCTGTCACGATTGTTTCCGGCGACAAATCGCGCGCCGCCACGATCCGAACTGTGAGCCTGCAGGGAGGCCCCGGCCCCGGTAAGCGCTTCACCCAATGTGGGCTAAACGTATCCAAGTCGAAGAGCGTCGTTCTGATGCTCGCCGACACGATTGACGCGAATGACTCCGTGAAAGTTATTCTGTCAAAGTTTCCGGCGTCGGTTGCGCCATCGGGCACAGGCAAGCTCCCGGCGGCAGCAGCTGGTGCTCCGTCAACTGATTCCAATCCGTCCGACCGCTTCTCGCTCACGGCCGCGCCTCAAGCCGCTCCCGGCGAGGCTCTTACCGACGGAACCAAACGCGACGTTGGGCAGCTAGCGGTGAAGTTCGCTCACCCAAGCCTATTCCGTGCTGCGCCATTTGATACGTACCTGAACAGCAATGACCTGTTCTCAACCGATCACAAAGACAGCAAAAGTGCATTCGCCGCAACCCTAGGCGTCCAGCGGAATCTCATTCCCAGGTGGTATGCCCCCGTCCACATTGAGCAGAGCGTACAAGGAAATCAAACCGCCGCGAATCTCTCGACCGTCTCCACATTGGGGATAACGACGCTGTTGCCATGGAGCGGGACGGGGAGCATTCGTTATCACTTTCCGCAACAACAGTGGAGGAATAAATACACGGGATTCGAGCAGGTGCTCAACCTCGCAAAAATGGTAAAAGCGAGGCTCACGAATCACTTTGGTGCAAGAATTCAGAAGTCTCCTCTATACGTCTCAGAGCTCATTCAGCAATTGATGCCCGCAGAGGATTCCGTGGCATCGCAACCCTCCAAGCGTGTCTGAACGTGTCGAAGCGCTTACTGCCATCCTCCGATTTGCCTCATTGCAAGAGTGTTATCCACCATTCAGCGCCTTTCGTTGTTTATCGAGAAGCGGCACCATAATGCGCGGAATCAGCAGAGTAGTAGCTCAGTATGACCGCGGCAACCATCTTGTAGAATGAGGTTTTTGCGTGCATCGATACCTTTGCAGCTACATTTAAGGCGAAAGGCTGAAGGTGTTTTTCGGTAAGGACTGCCTGCAATTCCTTCGCGTATTCCTCAATTTCTTTATCCTCGTTCTCGATTCCCTCAATCTCCTTAAAGAATAAGAAGGAGAGAAACTCGAGTTCCAAGGCGATATGATCTGGCGGCAACCTGAATTCTTCGGTCGGAGCCAAGCCCGCCTCGTAGTAGAGCCTTGCAATCTCAAACGTCGAATCCTGAAGCAATCGGCCTTCTCGATAGACAGACTCAAACAAATGAGCGAGCCGCGGCTTTGAGGCAAAGAACATCCTTGTGTAGTCTTTTTCCAATTCGAGCAACAGCTCGGTTTCCCCCGAAGATTGCTCCGCCTTGCAATCTGCTTCCAGCTTCTCGATGCTCTGCCCCAGCGAAGTATGCGTGGATGACAGCAACGATTGGAGCAGTCCCGCGACATACTCGCCTGACTTGAATCGTGCGGCCAGGAGAAGGTCAGGATAATTCAGGGCTGTCGCGAGCAATGAGTGCAATGTTGCTTTAGACCTAATCTCCGATAATCGCTGTTCATCCCCTGCCATTTAGCACCTTCCCACTGCCAAAGGTTTAGTCCACGCCATCTATTGCGGCTCATTCTTTCGGTCGGCATCTTCTAATGCAACGTCAGCCCGCCGTTCGCTCAACTTCTTAAGGCCTGTGTAAACAGCGCCAGCTACAAGTGGGAGCGCGGCAAATTCATTGGGGAGCATCTGCGCGCGGAGATGCTTTTTGCCAACACTCGGATACCCAAGTAAGGCTGGATCTACCTTGGCAAGCACAATTACGTTCGTCCCACCGTTTTCTTTGAGTCCGTACACCTTTAGCTTTCTACTCGCGGCAAGTTCGTTGGCCCGGGTAACCATGGCGGCGTACTCACCAAACTGCAATGCGCCGGAAGGACAAGCTTCCATGCAGACCGGGGCCTTTCCTTCACTCACCTTGTGCGCGCACATGTTGCAATTGACGGCTTTCTTTGTTACTTCGTCGAAGTGAATTGCGTGGAATGGGCAACTACTGACGCAGAGCTTGTTACCTGTGCACTTTGCCGCGTCAAAAAGCACTGCTCCGTACGCTGACTTTGTTAGAGCCCCAGAAGTGCAGGCGCCAACGCATTGCGGATCTTTGCAATGCATGCATCTTTGGTTGTACATTCCTCGATCATTGATCTGCACGAAGGTTCTGAAGACGTCACGCGCAGCCTGGTCATGTTCCCTGAATTCCTGGATGCACCTGTAGTTACAGGTATTACAGCCTGTGCAATAGGTGCTATCGTACAAAATCGCATATTCTTTCATAGGTGGCTCCTCTACGCCTTCCTGATGCTCACAAAGACATCCTCTACCCAACCCATGCCAAGTGGGTCATAGACCTTGGAGATACTTGGGTCCTTTTGAGGAACAAGGTCGCCGTCGCGGTACCCATAGTTTCTCGCCACCGTCAGGTTTTTTGCACGATGCCCCGTGCCGTGGTAAAGCAACACGCAGTCGTCTCGCGTAATACGGGTCGAAAGATGGAGCTTTGCCTTGAGTGGTCGAGGCAGGTCCTTCATGTACTTCGGATTGCTCTCAAGTATGACTTCTTCTCCCTCTTGCAGACCAAGCTTCTCGCCGGCGCGAGGGCTAAGCCACACGCAATCCATGAAATTCCTGGTGGTCACGTGTTTTAGGATCGGATTGTTAATGAAGTTCGGATCGGCCTGCATGTACCAGGGAGCCCTGGTAACAAGCATTGAGAACTTGTAACTATCGTCGGTCGCCTGCCACCTTTCGTGCCAGTTGGGAAGAGCGTCGTGCCCCACGCGAGTGAACTCATCAATAAAGATTCTGACGCGCCCATTCGGTCTGCCATACCCATACTGTCGAAGCTGCTTGTAGTTTTCGTACGGGCGGTCATCGATCCAGAAGGCTCCCTTAGCCATGAACTCATTGGCATTCTTGGCTGCTCCAACGTTTTTGACGGCAATATCGCCAAGGTTTGCCGGGAACAATTTCTTGGGGTCCGAGCTTCCATCTGTGGTCCAGTACCGAGGAGCCAGGGCTAGTCCGATTCTTACCGCGATCGTTCCCCAGCCCACCACATCTCCAACCGGCTTCTGCACTGGAGCACCGCCGACAAGACATGCTTGCTTGGGGAAATAGGAACGGACATCCAACTTGGGATCTTCGTACTGATGCGACGCCGGAAGCACATAGTCGCACCAGTAGCCGAGATCGTCGAGATACATGTTCCAGTCGACAACCAGGTCTTTGTTCTCCAATCCCTTCTCGACCATCTGCGGCTGGATTGCCGCGAATATTCCTCTATGCGGATTGACAAAGAAAATTACCTTTGCTCTTTCGGTCTTATACAGTCCGAATCCAACCATTCCATAGTGCCCGGGAGCCGAGAAGTCCTTATGGCGATAGATGTCATCAGTCACCGGAAACTCTGTGCGGAAATCAGCGGGCTTCTTTGGGAGCTCCGGATATGGGATCGAGGGCCCAGCGACATCTTCAAGCCAGGGTATTGTCACATCATGCTGGAGTACGATGCCGCCTTCGTGATCAATGGAACCGGCCAAAGTATTAATGACGCTGATCGCGTGACGTAGTCTCCAGCTATTGGCATAGTTCGGTCCGGCCGCATCACGTTTGTTAGAAGGCACCATGGCGAAAGGCGCAGCAGCAGCAAACTCCGTTGCAATTCGACGAATTACTTCAGCGGGTACGCCACTGATGGAACTTGCCCATTTGGGCGTGAACTGTGCGGTTCCTTCGCGCAATAATTGGAAAACTGGTTTTGCCGTGATCTGCTTGCCATCGAGCGTGAACGTATAGCTTCCACCATCTAGGGCCGGAGCATCGCATGTATCGATGGGTTCGGCGCGCTTGTGAGCCGAACTCCATGCATAGAACGACCCGTCTTTTCCTTTGACAGCTATCTTGGTCCGTTCGTCAACCAGTGCAAGCGCGTCTGAGTACTTCTTTAAGAACTCTGCATTGTACTTTTCGGTGGACAGAATTGTGTGAATGATCGCGAGCGCCACCGCCAAGTCCGTGCCCGGCTTGATTGAGTAATAAGCATCGGCATACGAATCGGCGAAAGGTGTTCGGACCGGGTTGAACATCACGATCTTCGTGCTGTTATTTCTTTTGCATTCGGCAAAGTGATTTACCAATCCAGACTTTCCCAACTTCGTCATCGAGTCGTAGCCAAACCATATCTGGTATTTACATTTGTCGAAATCAAAACCTGGGACATGATGAGAAGGTGTGTAAGTGCTCGAGTATACGGAATTAGGCGGATTTGTGAGCGTGAGGCAATTAATGTAATAGTGCGTACCAAAGCACTCGGTGCGTTGATCGCTTCTAATCACACCAATGGATTTGCAAAGCTTATTGGTATACGGATTGCCCGGTGAGCAGATCAACATCTCCTCACTACGGTGTTTTTTCATCACCTCAATGATGTCGGTAACGGCATCGTTGGATTTCACCGTCACCCAACCAGGGTCCACATCTATACCTTTGTTGGGATTTGTCCGCTTCAAGGCGACCATGAGTCGCTCCGGGTCGTAAAGGGAGTCAACGTATCCCAGTCCCTTGATGCAGTACGTTCCCCTGGCGGCTGGGTCCTGCGGCCTGCCTTCAACGGTCAGTGCACGCTCAAGACCTGTCTTTGGATCGACCCCGACTACGATGTCGAACGCGCAGTTCACCTCGCATGCGCGAGTGCAGACCTGCGGCACTTTCTTTGTCACTTTGTAGATCGGCTGTTCCTGCGGATGCCTTTGAAAAGATCCGACCGGCTTGAGGTTCTGAAAAGGAAAGGCGGCCATTGCAGGCGTCGCTGCGGCTGCACCCGCGGCAGCGATCAGGAAACTTCTACGCGACAGCTTTCCAATCTCGTCCATTGAATCCTCCACGCGACACACTCCTCGGCCTTCATGCTCCATAGAGCGTTGCCGAGAACGATTTCCGAGCTTTGGAATGCTGGTATACCACGGGGTGGAACTGCGTGACGCACTTTTCGGATGGTAATTTCTATTTAGGACCGTTTCGGGATTGTCGAACCGACTTCTCGCAGGTGATCCATCATGGCAACTTTGGCCGTTTCGGCATCCTGATCCCGTACGGCATCAAAAATACGCCTGTGCGCGCGCAACGACGCCATTCGCTGCGCGCGACTCTTCAGGGTGGCTTGCCGGGAGTATCTCGATATCTCCAGCAATGATTCGTTAATCTTAAGACTCACGCTGTTGTGTGCCGCCGTAATGAGCGCAGTGTGAAAACGCAAGGAAGCATCGTTTATTTGACGATTGTGAAGGACGTGCAGTTCAGTTTCGATCAGGGCACCGTCCATCTCTTCAATGTCCTTGTTCGTACGGCGGATTGCCGCGAGACCTGCGGCCTGCACTTCAAGCGCTTCTCGAACCTCAAACAAGTCTTGTAAGGTGGAAAGGGGATCAACCAGTAAGAATTCTATGTGGCTTAAAACATGATTGATTGTGACCCTTTTTACGGCCACTCCCTTCCCGCGAACACGTTGAACCACGCCCAGAAACTCCAAGGTCTTTAGTGCCTCTCGAACGGGAACACGGCTGACGTTGAAGACAGCGGCCAACTCTCTTTCCGAGGGAAGCAGCTCGTCTTCCTTCAGCTTTCCTTCGCGCACCCACTGTCGAATCCGTCCAACGATCTGCGCATACAGCGCATCTGCGGCCTTGTTCGACTTGTCGAGCAGTTGCTGTCGACTTACGGTGATCGCCATATGGCCGGGAGTTTACCATGTCACACGGCCGGAATCTAGTATCGGTTAATTAACACTGCCTTGTATTCGAAACAAGAAAAGCGGCGCTCCAAACCGGAACGCCGCGCTTGTTCATGCTGCAGTGATGTCTCTCGGCCACCAAAGGCAGACCAAGCCGTCTCGAAAATTCCCGCTGACACTGTGCCGACCAGGAATCACCCCATCTGATCCTCTGGAGCAGCGGCGTGCCAGCGAGCCACAGTTTCTACCTTAGCCGCGAACTTCTGCGGTCGCGGGTACAGGAGCCTCAATACCCATCTTGGCATTGCGTGCGTCGGGACCAAAATACGCTAGCAAGCAGAACGCGATAGCACCAAGCCCGGCCACAAGCGACAGCGCGACACCGTAATTCTTATGGAGACTGTCGGCGAGCATTGACTGGACCGTGGCATTACCCGCAGCCAACATATTACCGAACTGCAATGCAAACCCTGGGAAGGTACCGCGGACAGCCGATGGTGACATCTCGTTGAGATGGGCAGGCATGACGCCGAAATTACATTGCACCAGAAACTGCATAAGGAAGGCTGTTACCGTGACGGCGATGAGACTGGAGCAGAGACCCCAGAACGGCATCAAGATCAACATGCCGGCGGAAGCCAGCACCAATTCCCATCGGCGGCCAATTTTTTGCGACAGAATTCCGCCACATAGACAGCCGAGCAATCCGCCAATGTTGTAGATGGTCGAGATTGTCGCCACCTGATGAACAGAGAACCTATGCTGAACCTTAAGCATGACGGGGTATAGATCCTGGGTGCCGTGACTCATGGTGGCGGCGGCGAACATCAGGATCATCGCATACAGAAACAGCTTCCAGTTGGTGCGGACGACCTTGACTATGCCAGGTTGCTTCGTTAGGCGCTGCTGTTGCCACACCGGGCTTTCTGGAAGAGTAGAGGCGAGAACAACAACAAACAGAGCGGGCACGACCGCTACGATGAACATGCCCCGCCACCCTAAGAGGTCATGGGCAAAGCCATAATATACTCCGGCCAGCAGGTAGCCGACGGAATAGCCGGACTGTAACAGGCCAGAAGCCCAGCCACGCCAGTGGGCGGGGATGCTCTCCATTGTCAGTGATGCCGCAACTCCCCACTGTCCCCCCATTGCGATGCCAAATAGAGCCCGCAAGACCAGGAAAATCGTCAAGGTCGGCGAGAAGCCCGTGGCTAGTTCGACGGCTGAAAACGCCAACACGTTTATGATCAGGATCGGCTTACGGCCTAACCGGTCCGCCAAACGGCCAAAGAACGCCGCGCCAACAACACGCAGCACCAGGGTCGCAGTCACTGCCCAGGTAACAGCAGTAACGCCGACGTGGAATGCTCCAGCCAGATCCGTGATGAGAAAGATCATCACAAAAAAGTCGAAGGCGTCCAGCGTCCAACCAAGAAAGCATGTGAAGATTGTTCGTCTCTGTTGCGCGAGTGTGGGCATGGGGTTTCCTCTCGAAGTCCTTTGTATTTTGCTTATGTTACTAGCCTTTGTTCCGTAACATCTCGACAGCTCGGGCTTGCATTTTAGTACTCCATAACCTGTGGTTCACATCTAAGTTCCATTGATACGGCCAACTGCGTATTAAGCGTATAGGCAGCTATAAAGATTGACCCCCATCCCATTACTCCCAGTAAACCGTGGCACCTTGATGGGCGGACGTGGTCATTTTCCTGAACAGATTGAGCCATCCGGTTGCAGGTTTCTCCAAGGGCTGCCACTTCGTGCGCCGTTTGGCAAATTCTTCTTCCGTTACATCCACTGTGAGTTTTCTTTGCTCAATGTCTATTTCAATCATGTCGCCATTTTGAAGCAGGGCGATATTACCGCCGTCGTAAGCCTCCGGAGCCACATGGCCAACTGCCAAACCTCCGGTAGCGCCAGAAAATCTGCCATCTGTTACCAGTGCGATGGTGGTTCCCATCTCTTTCCCCAGCACCGCCGCCATGAATGTCTCCAGGTGAGGCATTCCGGGCGAACCCTTTGGCCCTTCATACCGGATCACAACTACGTCGCCAGCCTTGATCTCATCGCGCAACAACGCAGCCCAACTCTCGTCCTGAGATTCATACACCCGGGCCGGGCCTCTGAACACCCAAGCAGCCTTGTCCACTGCGGAAAACTTCACAATTGAGCTTTGAGTAGCCAGATTACCTTTGAGCACCGCAAGGCCACCGTGTTCATGAATTGGGTCGCTTACCGGCCGAATAACAGTCGCGTCTGTGTTCTTTGCCTTTTTGATCTTGTCGGCGATGGAGCCATAAGCTCCCATAACTTCTACGTTAAGAAGGTTCGCCGCTGCCAACTCCTTCATTACCGCCGACACTCCTCCCGCCTGGGAGAACTCGACCATGGTATTCGTCTTATGGTTGGGGTAGATGGTGCTGATCACCGGTACCTTCATGCTGAGGTCATCGAAGATTTCTGGAGTAATCTCTATACCCGCTTGCTTGGCTATTGCCGGCAAATGCAGCAGCGTGTTGGTAGATCCGCCCGTAGCCATTACATAACTAATGACGTTCTCAAATGATTTTTTAGTTACAAAGGAACGCGGCTTTAGGTCCTTGGCAGTCAGCTCTACCGCCTTGCGGGCGCAAAGCGCAGCCATCTGTCGCCACTCTTCACTGTTGGACTTGACACTGGCGTTTCCGTCCGGCGAAAAGCCGAGAATTTCCGCTGTCGCGCACATGGTGTTGGCCGTACCCATGAAGGGACATACTCCCGGCGTGGGGCAAGCATTTCTTACAACGTCCTTGTACTCCTCGCGAGTAATCAGATTACCCACATGCGCGGCATAGGCTTGCTTTTGGTGGGTCAGGGTGATCATCTTCCCGTGCGAGTGTCCAGGCTCCATGTATCCCCCCGTAAACATCACCGCTGGGATATTCACCCGAAGGGCACCCATCAACATACCCGGAACCACCTTGTCGCAGCTCGCCAGCATCACCATGCCATCCAGCATATTCACTTCAGCTACCGTCTCCACCTCGGACGAAACCAGATCCCGCGCCGGAAGTGTGTACCGGTCGCCGGCGGTATTGCTGCACATCCCATCGCAAACGCCAGTAACAGGAAGCTCCAGTGGCAGAGCGCCGCCTTTATAGATTTCTTCTTTAATCAGATCAATTACCTTTTTGAAAGGATAATGACCGGGATTCATCTCATTCCACGAGTTGACGATCCCTATGACCGGACGCTCTGCTTCTTTTTCCGTGATACCCATTGCATAGAGCAGTGCATTTCTATGATCTTTGGCTTCCTCTGCCCATTCACGCGCCATTTACTAGCTCCTTCTACTGTTAAGTTCAGTCCGGTCCATTCGCTGGCGTTTGCGGCAACGCTTTGATTCACTTGAGTGGAGTCGCCCGCCATATCAGGTGGAGGATGTTGCCCTCGGGATCACGAAAGAACAGCAATCTGCTGTCTTCCGATTTTCGCGAATCAAAAAACTCATTAACTCCATGTTTCTGCAAATTACTTAAAGCTTCGTCAAAATCGGTCACTGCTAACGCCAGGTGCCGCAATCCAATGTGTGTTTGACCATACTTCGCCGCTTCCCCGCTGCTGGCGGGCAGAATCTCAAGTACGGTTCCGTCTGGAGCTTGCAAAAGATACGTTGGTGGATTTTTGCCGTTATCGTACACCACCTTCAGGCCAAATAGCTTTATGTACCATTCCGCCAAGCTCTTACTGTCGTTTGCGGCGATTGCCGCATGTTCGAAGCCTGTAAACATTTCGCCTTCCTCTTTGGCCTTAGCGTTGGCCTTTGGTTACGGTTTCAGTATTACTTTTACCGGCTTCTCATCCCGGCTCAAAGCTACTTTCAGCGCCTTGTCAACCTCGTCCAACGGAAACACGTGGGAGACAAGTTTATTTAGGTCGATAACACTCGTCAGCGCCAAAGCAGTTTCGAAGTCCCAGCAATAACCTTGGGCGCCTTGTACCGTAATCTCCTGCGAGACAAATAGAGTTACCGGAATCTGGATTGTAGGCTGTTCAAAGATACCTACCATAGTGGCGACGCCGCCCTTGCAGAGACATCTCATCGCCTGTTCAAAGGTCTTCTCGTTGCCGGCACATTCGAAGGATCTGCCGATCCCGCGGCCGCCGGTTACCTGGCGAACCACATCCACTACTGATTCATTCAACGAGTTAATCGTCCTGGTCGCACCCATCGCCGAAGCCATTTCCAACCGCACGTCTGCGATGTCGGCGACAATAATCTCCCGCGCTCCTGCTGCCTTGCACACCGCGCCCACCAGTATTCCAATGGGACCGGCGCCGATAATCACTACGTTATCGCCTAGACCGATCTTCGCCCTTTTCACCGCGTGGACCGCAACCGCCAGCGGTTCGATCAAAGCTCCCGCTTCGTAGGACATCTCATCCGGAAGCTTGTACACGTAACGCTGGTCCACCACAAAGTACTCGGCCATAGCTCCCTGCCCCTTGCGGTAGTGGTAGCTCAGGTTGTCACAATACCCGTATTCTCCCTTCCGGCAGGGAGGACATGCGCCGCAAGCAATCACCGGTTCAACCGTTACCCGGTCGCCGGTATGTACCGACTTCACCTTTGATCCGATGCTGACTACATCACCCGCCAACTCATGCCCCAGGCTTACGGGCAATGTCGCCGACGGATGTTTCCCCTTGTAGAGATGGAGGTCGCTGCCGCAGATACTACTGGCCTTGATTGCGATCACCACCTGGGTTGCTTCTGGCTCCGGCAAATCGCGTTCTACCAGTTGCGCCATCCCAGGTGTTTGAAGCACTGCCATCTTATACTTCACAATTCCATCCTCCTGTAACTGATCCATGCAGCCATCGCCTTTTCGTACGCTGGATTCTAGAAGTGCTCTGCCACGGCCCGGCTTCTCTGCACCGGCGGCTTACCTTCGCGGCCCTTTTTGTAGATCGGAACATACACTTCTTTGTCCTGCACCACGCAGCCGGTGCATCCACCGTCGCGCATGATGGTCGTACATTGGCCGCAGCTCTCGCACGTTTTACGCGGATCAAGTGCCCCTGTCTCCAGAATTTCAGCTGCAAAACTAGGATAGGCAATCGCCTGGCGTCCAAATCCTGCAAGCTTCGCCCAACCCTGCTCGATACAGCCTGCGGCCACATTCGGCGCATATTGGCGAAGCCAGCTAAGACCTGCATTCATCACCACTGACTCCGGAACCGCATCCTGCAGAGCCTTCGCCGCGTCCAACAGCAGTTGGACGCCTTCCAGCGGATGTACTGGCGGGATGTAGTTGCCTTTGTTATACGGTCTTGTCAGATGTGGATTGTAATAGGGGCTACCCACGCTGATACCGAACAGTTTCACACCCTTCGCCCACAATATCTTCATCAGTTGTACGGGTTCAGTGAAGTCCGGCTTGTGATAATCGTCTCTGTCGCAGCCCCAAGAGTACGGGTAAGCCAGCTGGTTATAGGCGCTCAGCCGCACCGCCAACGTAAGTCTGTCACCAACCTTATTTCTAATCTTGTCGATAATGTTGCAGAGCGCCCGGGTACGGTTTTCAAAACTGCCCCCATAGCGGCCCTCCCTTGTGTGCGCCGAGAGTAACTCCGACAGAAGGTACGTGTGGCAGGACTTTATATCTACAGCATCGAAGCCGGCATCTGCAGCCATCACAGCAGCGGCGACATACTTATCTTCCAGCTGCTCCAACTCTTCGTCCGTAATGATGCGCATTTGCGGCATAATATCGAGAAAAGGGTTGGATACTGCAACAATTGGCGCCGGGCCGCTGGCGGTCCTGCTGTAACGACCGGAGTGGGTAAGCTGGAGAACCGTGTAGGGGCGGCTATGACCCGCATCGCTTGCCGCTTTATATATTTCCTGCAGGGAGACAGCAAAATCCTGCTTCGTATCGTCATTGATATACAACTGTCGAGGGCTCGCCCGTCCTTCGTTCACCACGGCAGTCGCTTCATACCACACCAGTCCTGCGCCACCTTCGCCAAAGCGTACATACCGCCGACGGGTGAGTTTGTCCGGTCTACCGTCCGTCATGCCGTCGCATCCCTCCATGGGATTGATAGCCAGACGGTTGGGGACAACCTTGTCGCCAATACTTATGGGCGTACTCAGAATGTTTAGGTCTGAAGAAACCGGAATGTTCAGTCCCAGCTTCGCAATGTCCTCTTTCAATTCACCTAAGCTCTTGTAATGAAAACCAACGTGCTGCGTCATGCCGCCTCCAATCTTGCAGTTACTCTCGCGAGTGCGATCTACTTCTCACTATCAAATGAAGCAGCTACTGGGAATTCGCTACTTCCAACTTGTTTGCCCTTTTTATGCTCGCACCCCAAACTGTAGCCCTTCCGCGGCTTCCATCGAATGCTCTTGCGGGCGGTACCCACACTCTTCCGACAGTGCCTGAGCCGTTTCGACCACCAGCTCTGCCGCCATCGGAATCTTTTCCAGGGGCAAACGAAATGACGGCGCCGATATGCTCATGGCCGCAATCTGCCGCCCGGAGTGGTCTCTTACCGCCGCAGCCACACACCTCACGCCCTCTTCATGTTCCTCATCATCGATGGCATAGCCACGTTCGCGAATCATCTTCAGCTCAGCCTTCAACTCACCCGGAGTAATCAGCGTCTTCGCGGTACAACGTTGCATACCGTGCTGTTGAAGAATGGCGTCCACTTCCGATTCAGCCAACCAGGCCAGCATTACTTTTCCGGTGGAAGTGCAGTGCGCCCCATTGCGATGTCCTATAGTGGACGACAGCCTGACGGCGCGATCCGGTTCGATCTTGTCCACATATAAGGCTTCGCCGTTATCCAGCACGCATAGATGCACCGTCTCGTGGGAGTTGTACATCAACCGTTCAAGGTGAGGCCGCGCGCGGTCGCGAATGTTGAACCTCGCAATTGCCTTTGTGCCCAGATCGAAGAGCCGCAGTCCCAAGCTGAAACGGCCGCTTTGTGAATCACGATCGACCAACCGGTGCTTCACCAAGCTCATGAGCAGACGATGCACCGAACTCTTATGCAATTTAACTTCGGCGGCAATCTCCGCCAAACTCGCATTTTCCCGGAGACGTGCCAAAGCATCCAGAATCGCCAGTGCCCGATCCAGCACCTGCACCTTGTAGAGCGTAGGATTAGTCCCTTGTTCTGGCGACATTCAAATACTCTCCTTTGGAATCTACTGTTCGTTCGTCAGATCGATCTACAGCCTTGCAACCGTCAAGCCTCCATCCAGCGACAGCACTGAACCGCTGGCATAGGGAAGGTCGCCACGCGCCAACATGGCTGCCGCCTTGCCGATATCGGCCGGCGTTCCCCAACGCTTTTCGAGCAACAGATCGCCTTCAATCAGCGCATCGTACTTTCCCTTGACGATCTTGGTCATGTCGGTCTCGATGATTCCCGGACGAATTTCGTAAACGTCGATTCCGAATTCGGCCAGCCGCACTACCCATAGCTTTGTGGCCATGGCAATGCCCGCTTTAGATATGCAGTAATCACCGCGGCTGACGCTTGCCACCGTACCCGAAATTGAACTGACGTTGATAATGCAGCCACGATATGAGCTGTCGGCCTGCCTCTGGCGAATCATCCACTTGGCAACCGTCTGCGTCAGGAAGTAAGGCCCCTTCAGATTTACCGAGATCAACTCATTGAAACTTTCTTCCGTAGCATCCAGAACGTCGGCACGAACTCGCGGCGCGATACCGGCGTTGTTAACCAGCACGTCGAGCCGTCCAAAGCGCTTTTCGACCGTCTCCACCAATCGCTGACGGTCGGCCGCATTGGATACGTCCGCCTGTACATATTCGGCTTCAGCCCCGTTCTTACTCAGGCTTTCCAGCACTGGGTAAGTTTCGCTTCGGTCGCGCCGTCCTGTGATTACCACCTGGTACCCATCGCGGGAAAGTGCCGTGGCGATTCCTAGTCCGATTCCGCGATAGCCACCCGTAACCAATGCAATCATCTCTAAGCTCTTCCTTTCTTTCCCATTGCAACCGTCTCTTGCTCGTCTAGTGAGGAACCGAAAAAGCTGTAGTAACTACCTTCGCTCATGCGCGCCACCAGAAGGCCCAATTCAAGCAGGTGATAATCTCCCCACATGCTCGATTCGCCCGCCGGAATACTCAGCTTCGGCGGCACATAGTCCCAGCCGTTCGGACGATGATAGATGCTGTGCAGCAAGATACCTTCGTGTTCAGCATCGGTTGAAAGGTATGGCTCCTCCAACAGGCGCTTCGTCAGGGCAAGTCCTGCCTGTGAGTAACAATCCCCCGCTGGCCCCATTGCTGTCCCAAGCCGAATTAGTCCTTGCGCGGCAATGGCGCTCGCCGAGGCATCGACTGGTTCATATGGGTTATATGGGTCTGCGACAGAATCGCGCCACGCCCCAAGCCGGTGAAGATTCGGCGCGCCCGTATCCCAGTAGCAGATACCATCGGATGCCGAGGCTTGGCTGAGATAGAAGTCACAGGTCGCCTGTGCGGTCTTCTTCAACATGGAAACCGCAGCAGACTTACCCATCACGCCCGAGTGGCCAAACTCGCTTTCCGGAAGAGAGCTGACAAACTCCAACTCCTCCGCAAATCCCAGCATCGCCCACGCTAAACCACGCGTCCACGTGCTGAACGGCGAGTAACCCTGTTGTGACGACGGGCATCGGAACGTGCCACTAACTGTGTTAAAGATCGCCTCATGCGAGGTGCGCCCGCTAAGCTCAACAGTGTCGTAGGAGTCACGCCCCTCGCCGTAGTAGACATTCCATTTTGCCGTGGTTGCCGCGTGTGTCAGCAAGCGCCCCAGCAGGTTGATTCTCGCGTCCTGTTCCCCAAGCAGCGCGTGGCCCAGTTTATGCGCCACTCCGCACACTCGTATCGTCCGCATCGTATCGATAAACAACGAGTGCGGACCGTTGAACGAGTAGATGTAGCCCTGGCCTTCCGGCAGAGCTGTCCAGCGCGCCGCTTGCACCGCGCCGCTCACCTTCAGCGCAAGTTCGTAGTACTGCAACTCCCAGGAATTCATGGGAATTTTGCCTTCCAGCATCAAGCGGCGAAGCTGCCCGTAGGTGGAAAGATTATTGAACCCATGATCGTGAACGCCGATATTCGTCAGGTGTTCCGCCATGTGCGCGGCCGTTTGCTCGCGGCCACTCTTCAATAAGCTCTGGTCGCCCGTCAGGTCGAAGCACAAGATAGCGTTGCCATATTGGAAGCCTTGAGTCCACTGCGTCCAGCCGCGCGCCGTGTATTTCCCCGCGACCGTAAAAACCGGCGCTCCGTCCGCAGCCTTCCATCGACGCTCCAGCATGGCGGTCTTGGCCGAAGCGAGTTCGAAAAGATGCTGCACCTCGGGCTTCAGGTCGCACGGCGCGAGTTTGTCCGTAGTTTTCATCGAGCCGTCGCTGCTCCAGCCGATTTCTGCTGGCGCGCTTCGCGAACAATTTCCAAGTACTGTTTGGCGGCCAGCGTAATTTCCTGAGTGTTGCCCGAGCGCAGTGCCGCCATCGAGACCAGCTCTCCCCCAATCCCCAGCGCTGCCGAACCCGCTTGGATGAACTCCGCTGCGGTCTTCAGATTCACTCCACCGGTCGGAATCATCGGCACCTGCGGCAACGGCGCCTTGAGCGACTTAATGTACTTAGCCCCTCCCACCGTTCCACACGGAAATATCTTCACAAAATCCGCTCCAGCCTTCCATGCCGTAATCACTTCCGTCGGAGTTAGCGCCCCGGGCATCACCATCACTCCCGCCTGTTGGGCAACCTTCACCGTCTCCAAATCAAATCCGGGACTTACGATGAACTGCGCTCCGGCGTCCAAACATCTCCTCGCACTCTCGGCATCCAGAACGGTTCCCGCACCGATCATTACCTCCCGGCCCATGCTCTTGCTCAGCTGCGCAATCACTTCCACCGCGCCCGGAACAGTCATCGTCACTTCTACGATCGGCACACCACCGGCACACACCGCCTCGGCCGCCGCCATCGCCTGCGCCGCCGATTCAGCCCGTACCACCGGAACGATCCCAACTTCCAAAACTCTCTTGATTGCCTCTGACTTTGTCATCATCCCTATCCCTTCTTACCGCGCAATGCGGGCGCCCACTCCCCGCATCACCTGCGTCACTTCCTTGAGAGTTGCCATCGTGGTATCGCCCGGAGTAGTCATGGCCAGCGCACCGTGCGCCGCGCCGCACTCCACTGCCCATTGCGGCTCTTGTCCTGCGAGCAATCCATAAATCAGCCCCGAAGCAAACGAATCTCCGCCGCCCACGCGGTCATGGATTTCGAGGTCTTCGCGATTCTTCGCCTGGTAGAATCTGCCATCGCAGTAGCAGATCGCGCCCCAGTCGTTGAGGCTTGCACTCTTCGCTTTGCGCAGCGTCGCTGCAACCATCTTGAACGGAAACTCCTTGATAACTTTCTCAATCATCCGCTTGAAGCCATCCACCGGCAGGTTCATCGCGTGCTCATCCATCCCTTGCACTTCAAAGCCCAGCGCCGCCGAAAAGTCCTCTTCGTTTCCCAGCATCACATCCACAAACGGAGCCAGCTGCCGATTGATCTTCTGCGCCTGTTTCTTGCCACCAATCGCCTTCCAGAGCGATTCCCGGTAATTCAAGTCGTAGGAGACAACAACACCGTGCCGCTTGGCTGCCTGCATCGCTTCCAAAGCAACCGCTGGCGTCGTCTCGGAGAGCGCACAGAAAATTCCGCCCGTGTGGAACCACCGTGCACCCTGGCGTCCGAAGATGTCTTCCCAATCGATGTCGCCGCTCTTCAGGTGCGCGACTGCCGTATGTCCCCGGTCCGAACAACCCAAGGCCGCGCGCACGCCGAAGCCGCGCTCGGTGAAGTTCAACCCGTTGCGCACCTCCCGGCCCACGCCGTCGTACTCCATCCAACGCACCAGTTGCTCCACTCCGCCCTGGTACATCAGGTCCTCTACCAGACGCCCCACCGGGTTATCCGCCAGCGCCGTTACAATCGCCGTATCCAATCCGAAGCAGCGTTTCAAGCCGCGAGCCACGTTATACTCGCCACCGCCCTCGCATACTTCAAAACTTCGAGTGGTCCATACCCTCTTGTCACCCGGGTCCAGACGAAGCATCACCTCACCTAGACTGACCTCATCCCAACGGCGCCCTTGCTTGGCTGCTATCTTCAATCCCATCCGTCACCTGCCCGCAATCGCTTGATTACCCAATTACACGTCATACCATTATGTGAGACGGAGTCTCTGATAATTGCGCGCCTGCGCCTTTAGCTGCGCATAAGGCATATTCATCGTCTCAACCTGTGGTATCTCAGTGCACTCTACGAGAGCTAAAAACCAAAGTCAATAAATTTCTGAGGCTCTGTACTGCTACGAAATCGAATCGGCACCGCGAGACGAGCTTCAGCGCAAGCGTCTTAGGACGCGGTCTCTATTCAATATTCAATGTGCTTTTGAGTTTTAAGCGGCTGTCTCTAGATTGGGGAAAGTCCAGGCTGGCTCTATGGAAACGATCTGCGTTTGTCCGACTGGCACCGGACACCGCGCAACGTCATCTATCCTTTATGCTTCCGTAAGCTCTTCGGCCGCTCCGTCAACTCGATGGCCGCTGGTGATCGAACCGGCATCTGGAGGTAGCTGGAAGCAGTCGGCAACCGCCAGCAACGCCATCACTCCCACCAGCGCAAAGGCAATATGGAAGTCCATCACATCCGGAGTACCGTGCCCATGACCGCGCGCCAGCGTTGCCATTCGCAGAGCCAGCGCTCCCAATGCTACCCCCATGCTCATACCCAATTGCTGCACCGTGCTGAAAAAGCTGTTTGCCGCGCTGATCCTCTCCTGCGGCACATCGACGAAGGCCAGCGTCCCCAACGCGGTGAATTGCATTGAGCGGCACAGCCCATTCACGAAGAGAACCAGGGCAACCAGCACCCAGGAGGTTTGAGGCGAGAGCAGAGCGCACAGCAGGATCGCCACTCCCACCGCGAGTCCATTCACAATCAAGACCCGGCGGAAGCCGAAACGCCGCAATACCGGCGTCGTCACCGACTTCATCCCCAGGTTTCCCGCAAACAGCGCCAGAAGGAATAGTCCTGAGTGGAAGGCATTCATCCCAAAGCCAACCTGGAACATTAGCGGCAGCAGAAACGGAGAGACGAAGATGGCGGCGCGGAAGATCGATCCTCCAAAGATGGTCACGGCGAAGGTTCGCAGCTTCAAGGATTCCAGGTCGATCAGCGGAAACCGCGCTCGTCGCGTCGTAGCAATGGCCGCCGCACCTGTCGCAATGCTTACCGCGACCAGTGCAGCTCCCATCTTCCATCTCTCGTCACCGCGCCCCAGCAACTCCAGTCCGTAGACGAATGAGGTGCAGGCCACTCCCGAGAAAATGAACGTGAGCCAGTCGAATTCAGGTCTTTCCTTCTCGCGCTCGTCCCGCAATAGGAAGAAGGTCAGCGCAAAGGCCGCAGCTCCCAGTGGAACATTGAGAAAGAAGATCCATCGCCAGTTTGCGTAGGTGGTAATAAAGCCGCCCAAAGGTGGCCCAATGAGCGGAGCTGCCAGCGCCGGCCAGGTGAGATAGGCAATCGAGTGGATCAGGTCCTTTTTTTCCGTACTGCGCAGCACCACCAGGCGGCCAACGGGCACCATCATGGCTCCGCCGATTCCTTGCACGATTCGCGCCCAGGTAAACTCCGTCAGCCCGCTACTGATGCCGCACAAAATTGAGGAGATGGTAAAAACTGCAATCGCTGAGGCAAAGATCCGGCGTGATCCAAAGCGGTCGGCGACCCATCCGCTGATCGGAATAAAAACCGCCAGCGTCAGCATGTAGGCCGTCATGCCGACGTTCAAGTCTACGGCTTGGACATGGAAGCTGCGAGCCATCTGAGGCAGCGCCGTGGCAATCACCGTGCTGTCCAGAAACTCCATGAACAGAGCGCCCGCAACCAGCAGCACTCCGGCAGTCGATCTGCGAGAAGACCATTCCACGAATCTAATCTACCCCCTCCTGCATTGCAGGAGTATGAAGCGCCGAGAACAGAGTTCTGCCACCAAGGGGAAATCGTATCCCGGCGAGTGATGGGATTTCTTACGAGTTCTCAGTCCTGGCTCTCTGCCTCCACCGGACGCCCAGCCATCTCTGCTCCTGCATCGGACGGCAATCCAAAAGCGGACTGAGCCGACAATGCAACCAACACTGCCATGGCAAGAATCGCGGGCCAGAAATCACCTGCAACAATCGTCGGACTCCGGCGAAGGTAACTCGATGCCTGCAGCGCAAATGCCCCGGCCGTGATGCCCATTCCAAGCGATAGCTGTTGCACCGTGGAGTACATGCTGGTGGCGCCGCTGACCATGTGGTCTGGAATCTCAGCATAGGTGATCGCATTGAGTGAGGTAAACTGCAACGCGCGGAAGCAGCCTCCGGCAACCAGTACGATAAAGATCACCCAATGATGTGTTCTCGCCGTAAATAAGGCCAGTACAGCCACGCTGACTGCCGAAAAGAGAGCGTTCCAGGTAAGTACCGAACGGAACCCGTACCGGTGCAGAACCTTTTTCACAATGCTCTTCAAAAACAAGGCGCCGACGGCAGAAGCGCATGTCAGCATTCCCGATTGCAGCGGACTCAACCCAAATCCTAACTGCAGCATCAGCGGCAATAGCAGCGCGATCGAGCCGATTCCAACGCGGAACAGCGAGCCACCACCCACTCCGGCCCGGAAGGTCTTGATGTTAAACAGTCCAAGATCCAGCAGCGGCGCTTTCTTGCGCCGGGCAAAATGAACATATACATACGTAACGGCAGTGCCGATCACAATGCAGGCGGCCGGTATCGCCCGCGACATCATGTTCTCGGTAATCGCGCTCAGCCCGAACATCAACGTCGATAGCCCTAACGCCGACAGGATGAAGCCACTGATATCCAAGGGATAACGCTCGTCTTCGCGAGTATTCTCCATATACCGCAGTGCCATGAAAATGCCGAGGATGCTGATTGGGACGTTGATAAAGAATATCCAACGCCAGTTCAGATAGGTCGTAATGAAACCACCCAGCGGCGGACCGATCAGCGGCCCCAACAAGGCCGGAATCGTCAAGTAGTTCAGGGCTGTGACCAGTTCCTCCCTGTCCACCGTTTTCACCAATACGATTCGCCCCACCGGAACCATCATCGCGCCGCCCACGCCCTGCAGAAACCGCGCCGCTACAAAGAAGGTGAAGGTGTGAGACATCCCGCACAGCATCGAACTGACCATAAAGGTCGCAATCGCCAAGCAGAATATGGTTCGTCCGCCAAACCGGTCAGCCATCCAGCCGGAAACCGGTATGAAGACAGACAGGCTTACCAGGTATGCTGTCAGCCCAAGTTTCAGCGTAATCGCATCCATGCTCAGATCGTGGGCGATCATCGGCAGGGATGTGGCAATTACGGTCGAGTCCATGTTCTCCATGAACAGCGCACAAGCAACAACCAGCGCGACAAGAAGCTGCGGACGGAGTCCAAGCCAGTTCGTTTCACCGGCAGTGCCCTTCGGAGAAGAACCGGGACGCCCGCCCGGTGATTCGTCGGCTTTTGGTTCAGGCTTTTCTAGAATTTTTGCCACGGACTTTGCTTTTAGTATCTCTGTTCTGCTTCGGTTTCGCAACCATATCGAAACGCACAGTACCGAAAATCGCGGAGCTCGCATTAGCAAACATACGTATATAACAAATTAGATGGGCTCAATTCCAGATCGGATTCTACAAACCTCGGCTTGCACCGGCGGCGGCCACACGGCTTCACTGTAAGCTGAAAATCTTAGTGGTAACGCGCTCCATCCCGATAATGCCGCGCCACGTCTTCCAGGAAGTCTTCATTAGGAGGACGCTTTGCAAGCTCAATCTTCAATTTCTCGCCGATTCGATCTGCGATCGCCTCCGCCTGCTTTTGCCGCACCTCCGGCGGCAGATCCAGCCGCCGCGCAAGAAAGGTCTCGACCAGTTGGAACTCCGTCGGAGTAATCGAAGCGGCAACGTCGCCCACCACGTGTCCCTCGCGCAACTCGTTGGCGTACCACATCGTGTCACCGATGCCGCGGGTATCGTGCACCACCACCGTGCCCGCAACCATGTCGCCCAACCTGCGATTCTCCTTGTCCAGCCCCGCGGTCAGCGCCGCCACGCCATAGAAGAACAAGCTGTCAATCGCGCGCAGAAAATTTCTCGCAACTCCCTCAAATACCGTAATCGGACGTCCACTGTGGCTGATGACCCGGATTTGCGCCTGTCGTTTTCCCGGCGTCTGTCCGCCCCATAAAATTTCGAATAGCGCGAAGTATCCCCAGTACATGCAGAAACTCAGAAAGACCACGATTGCCGTCATCCAGTTGGAGGCCCAAACCCAGTAGAGCCGCAAGCTGCGTCCGTAGTACGCTATGGCCATGGTCAATGCGAGCCCCAACACTAACTGGATCAGGGAATCGAAGAGCAGGGCCAGCGCGCGGCTGCCCAGTCCCGCCAATGAAAACTCCAGCGAAATCTGTTCCGGCGTTTGTACGTTCAGCTTTTCATAAAGGTCTGCCACAATGATCTCCACCCATTGGTTGAAACGCCGTCAGCCGCATTGGTTACGCCTCGAAGAGCTGCTTGCCGACGTAAAGCGCCACGGCCTCAAGGGACTTGGACGCAACGAACTCCGCGAACTTGGACTCCTCTACCGCCAGACTGCCACCGATCTCTCCGCTGTCCGCGCCGACTCCACATCCGGCCAGCAAGCTCGCTATCTCAATCAACTCCTCGGACGCGTCCACAATATCATTTACTCCGGGCAGAAGACGACAGCCAGAAGTGTGTGGCACTTCTTCCTGCACGACTATCCGCGCATTTTTCGCCGCCTGTTGCCTTACACGGCGGCCGCTACTGGAATCTTCTTCGCAGGCGCACTTATCGGCATGGCGCTCACGCTCTCCAATCCGGAGTTCATGCGCGACTTTCTCGGCCCCAGCATGGTTGCAACCATCGAGCGCCATCAGATGTGGACCCACTCCATCGTTGGTGTTGAGCCGCAAAGTTCCAGCGCCATCATGACCAACAATCTCTCTGTCTCGTTCGTTGCATTTGCCTCCGGCATCGTTGCCGGTCTCGGCACACTCTACATGATGTTCTATAACGGTCTGCTGTTGGGTGTGATCGGAGCCGCCTGCTGGTTGAACAACATGAGCGATCAGCTCTGGAGCTTTGTTGCTCCCCATGGCGTCCTGGAACTTCCCGCCATCTATATCGCCGGAGGCGCGGGCCTGCGCCTGGCGCGAGCTCTGCTTTTTCCTGGCGCTCTCTCGCGCCGTGACTCTCTCATCGCCGGCGGTGCCGAAGCATCCCGTCTGCTCGTCGGAGTCATTCCTGTTCTCATTCTCGCGGGCATCATCGAGGGCTTTTTCTCGCCCTCAGGCGTACGTATCCCCGTCAAGTTTGCCTTCGCCGCCGCGCTCTTTGCAGCTTTCGTCCTCTATTTATGGGGCGCTGGGCGTTCCAACTCCAACTCCGAAGACGCGTCGTCCGAAGCTGTCAGGTGATATTCCGTTCTTTAATATGCAGGTATTGATTCAGAACTTCGGTCGATAACTCTCTCGGCATCGATTCCAAGGTCAGTGCGCCTCGCTGTCGAAGCTGCCCCAGTAGCAATTCACGCCGGTTCACCAGCTCCTGCGCCGCCGCACTCTCATACATCTGCTCCGTCGTCTCCGGAATCTCCGCCGCCTTGCGTTTCAGCTCCGGCTGTCCCACGGCAACAAATGCCAGCACATGTCGCGACAGCAATTGCCCCGCCGACTCCACCACCTCCGGCGTCATCGCGGTCTCGGCCAGGTCGGTAATCCAAAAGACCATGCCGCGCTGCGTCTGCATTGAGAGCAGTGCCGACGCGGCCCGCACATGATCCGCCTCCGGCCACTCACCCCGCAGCACCGCCAGCGACTCCACAATCTGCCGCAAATGCGCCGGACCTCGCCCCGGCAACACGCGTTGTTTTACATCCCGCCCGTAGGCCAGCAATCCAAAACGGTCACCGGAGTACATTGCCAGCTGCGCCAAACACAGTGCCGCATCCACCGCGCGATCCAGCTTGCTGTAGCCTTCCGTGCGTGTGTTCATCAGGCGTCCGCAGTCGATCACAGCCCACACCGCCTGGCTGCGCTCCACCTGGTAATTCTTGGTTACAATCTTTCCGCGCCGCGCCGTCGCCGTCCAGCAGATCGCCCTCGGCTCATCGTTCTCGCGATAGTCGCGCAGACTCTCAAACTCGCTGCCCTGTCCGCGCAGACGCATCATCCGCATCTGCAGTTCGATCTTCCGGCTGCGCGCCAGATACAGCGATTTTCCCTTCGCCTGCTCAAAGTTCGGATACACCCGCAACTTCTGACGCAGATCCGCAACCGCCCATCGCTCCGCCAGCCCAAACACGCTTCGATATCGCAGATACATCTGTCCGGCATTGCAGTCGCCGCGCTCTCGCGGAGTCACCGTGTACTTCGATGTCTGCTCCGCACCGCCCCGCACCGTTATTTCCGCGCCAGGCATCTCCGCCACAAGCTCTTCCGGCAGGTGATCGCTCCAGTTGACTTGCAGTGAACGCCGCGTCCGGTTCGTCACCGTCACTTCGGCTTCACCCGGAACCCCAAGGCTCGGCGCACTCTTCCATCGCCTCGCCACTTCAATCATCTTCGGAGCAGGCAATGTAATGCGGTCCACCACATACGCCACCAGCAGCAGCGCGTCCCAAACCAATATCGCCCAGCGATAAGTAGGAACCCACAGTGCCGGAATCGTCCACGCCAATCCCGCCACCAACAACATCACTAATCGTCTGCCCAGGCCCTCCCCAATGCGTCCATAGCGCACCGCTCCCGCCTTCACCTCCGGCGGAGCCAGCGTGTGCCATCCACTCACTTCGGAACCTCCACGCTGGCCAGCACCTCAGCCACCACGCGATCCGTATCCATCCCCTCCAACTCCGCCTCGGGACGCAGCAACATCCGATGCCGCAGCGCCGGCAGCGCAGCCGTCTTCACGTCATCGGGAATCACGAAATCCCGCCCATCCAGCGCCGCCAGTGCCTTCGCCACCAGCATCAAGCTGATCGCCGCTCGCGGACTTGCCCCCAGCGATACCGGCGGCCAGTTGCGAGTCTTGCGCACCACCTCGGTGATGTACCGGAAGAGAGAATCTTCCACCCGAATCGACCGCAGCTGCATTCTCGCCTGCCGCAGTGTCTCCGTGTCGATCGTCTCCATCGCCGCAATCTCCGCGCCTCCGTCATAGTGCCCCGCGTGATGACCCTCCAGCACCTTCAGCTCTTCCTCCGCCGAGGGATACGTGATCTTGATCTTCAGCAGGAACCTATCCACCTGCGCCTCCGGCAGCGGATACGTACCCTCGAACTCCACCGGATTCTGCGTCGCCAGCACGGTAAAAAATTCCGGCAGCGGATAACGCACGCCATCAATCGTCACCTGCCGTTCTTCCATCGACTCCAGCAATGAAGCCTGTGTTCGCGGAGGCATCCGATTGATCTCATCCACCAGCAGCAGATCGGTAAACATCGGCCCCTTGTGCAGAGAAAATTCCCCGTTGCTCATATTGAGCACATTCGTCCCCAGCAGGTCGGATGGCATCAGGTCGCTCGTGCATTGCACGCGATGAAAGTCAACCTGCAGCATCCGCGCCAGTGACTTTATCGCCAGCGTCTTTCCTAATCCCGGCACGCCCTCCACCAGCGCGTGTCCGCCGCAGACCAGTGCAATCAACACTCCATCCACCAGCTCCGCCTGCCCCACAATCACCTTCGCCATCTCTCGCCGGCCGTGGGATATCAGTGTTGCAATCGCCGCAGTTGCCTCTTCGCGTTCGTCAGACATTCTTCTTCTGCTCCCTTTCCAGGATTGCCAGCACTCGCTTGATCGTACTCGTGTGCTCCACCGCCGAGTGTTCCTTCAAACTCGGATTTCCCATCGCGTCCTGTGCCGCGCGCAAGGCACCCGCCAGCTTTTCGTTTACGCCATAGCCTCGCCGCTGCATCGCCTGTGTAATCTCCTCGGCGTTTGCGTTCGGACTGAGCGCCAGCCGCCTCGCCGCGATCTGTTGCAGCCTTGCAAATGCAATCTCCAGCGGAACCAGCCGCGCATCGGCCTTGTGAAACACGCTGCCCATGGTCTGTACAAATTCCAGCGGAGACAGCCGCGAAACCTGCGCCAGCGGCATCACCGGACCGCTTCGCCGGGCATAGGCAAACAGCAGCACAACACCCAGCAGCAACATTTGCCATCTGCCCCAGCGCATCACCGTCGCGTAATTGCCCGCCTGCCGCTGGTCGTGGTGCGCGGAGTGGAAATACTCGTCCCACAATATGCGCCGGTCCCTGCCCACTGCGTAGAGCAGCAGATCGAGGTTTCCTTTGTCGCGAATGCCGATGTTCGTCAGTGGGAGCGGGCTCGCCCACCAGATCACTTCGCCCTGCCCCAGCGCATAGGAAACCACCACTGCATGACCCTCCGCGTCGCGGTAATGCACCGTCTGTCCCGCTCCCTGCGTTTCCCAATACAAGTCGTTCTCTTGCGTGATCGCTCCCGCGCGCGCCAGCCCCGTGGGTGCGCTCGGCTTGCACTCCGCAAAGCCGACCCGTGCGTGCCCGTAGTTCACACTGTTTGGCAAATCAGTGCGGGAGATCCACCGTCCCGTAATGATCACCCTCCCGCCCGCTCGCACAAACTCTTCCAGTGCCTTCGCCTCGTCATGATTGGCCGAGTGCTCCGGCCCGGCCAGTACCAGCGTCACACCGTTGGCTCGCTTCGGCAAATCTCGCGGCGGACGTTCCCAGCGCTCCGCCTTGTAACCGCTCTGCAGCAGCAGCAAAAATGCGGCCTTTGCGCCGAATCTCTTCGCAGAGTAGCTGGAGGGATGTCCCCCATCGTCATTGTTTTGTTCGTTTAAGTACGCCAGCAGAATGGCTCCGGCGATCAGCAGCAAAGCCAGCACAATCGGCGCGCGCGGAATTTTCGTTTTCACCGGCAACCGATCCTCTCCAGCGCCGACATAATCTGCTGGAAGTCGTCTGACGTTGCCGCACGCCGTCCGTACCACGAGCGCTCAAAGCTCTGCATCGCCATTTGAAATGCAGGACGCGCCGCGTTCCATTCAGGAATTGCCCGCAGATACTCACGCGGAGTTCTTGCCCGGTCCGGCCGCCACGTGCCCTCGGCTTCCAGCTTTGAGACGCCCGCCCAGAACGCCAGATGAATGGCATCGCGCCATGCTCCGCGCTCCGCACTCTCCCGCGCCTCAGCCAGCCAGCTCCGCCAGCCTTTCGCGCCCGGAGCGAACGCAATCACCTCGCGTATCGCCTGCAACTCCGTCTCGCGCGACCGCCGGTAAATCCAAACTCCCAGCGCGGCACACACCACGGCAATCACGCACCATGCAAAGATCGGCCCTGCGTCGGTCGCCACCGGCATGCGTGGAAACAGCTTGTCCCATTGCTTTTCGACCCACGAACGAATGCTCTGCCAAAGCAGTTGTAACTGCGACGGCCCTTTCAGCCCGCTAAACTCGCGTGTCTCCAGAATCCGTCCCAGCGTCTGATGAGCTCCCGCCGGAATCGGCGCCGCCTTCTCATAGGCATCAGCCTGGCTCTCCAATAGCTCCAGCGAACCCTCCAGCTCTTTCAGCCGCGCACTCTTCTCTTTCAGCTCCGCTCTCTGGAACCCACCCACTCCCTCGCGCACAAAGTCTGCCGAAACCTCCGCTTCGCTCTGCGCCGTCTGCACCTTCCAGGATTTCGGCAACGTTGCCACCAGCGCCGGCGCCAGCTGTGGTTTTTCCTCCAGCTCTGCCACTTGCGCGCGCACCTTCGCCATCTCCTGCGCGAACCCTCGGACAGATAACGGCGCAGACAACGGCGGCACAGCCTGTGACTGCGCCGCCGCGAAGATCGAAGCCGCCAGAATCAGCAGTAGCCCGCAACCATTCCTCATTCTTACCCCATGCTTGGAGACACGCTTGAAGCATCAGCCGGATTTGCTCCGTCCAGCGACTCCATCAGGAATTGCAGATCGAATGCCTCTTTGCGCACCCGTTCATCGTAGTACACCAACGACATTGCAATCGTAGCCAGCGGTGCTCCAAGCACGCCGGAAACCAAGTGGGCAATCTCCATCGCAACCTGATTCGCAAAAATCCCCGCGCCTCTCGGCGCCAACAAATAAAGAGCCACCTGGGCGAGGGCCGCGAACAAGAATGCCAGAACCATGACCACCACCGAACACACCGCCATAACCGTGACGACTCGCTTGTACGCACCCTTCGTCAATGCTTTCGAGCGGCTCAGTGACGCTCCAACCGTCAAGTCCTCCACCACGCAAGCCTGCAACGAAAGCGCGTAACGCATTGCAAATCGAATTGCCATCAGAATCGACGCAATCACCGCCACCGTCCCAACGATCGCGCCCACGATGGCGCCTGTCGGTCCTGCCGCCGCTTTTCCTCCGGCAACCGCGCCGGTCATGACCGCTATGCCCAGCCCGAAGATCAACGCACCCCCTGTTCCGGCAATCGCACCCGCCGCAAACAGCACTCCGAACACTCGCAGTACTCGCCCTTTTACCGAAGCGTAGGCCTCGCCAATATGGATCGCCTTCCCCAGGTATACCGCTGCAACCGCCCTCACTGTGGCAGCCAGCGAGATCGAATACCCCGCCATATAGAAGATGACTCCAGCAATGACGGTTACAATGATCGAACCCCGGTTTTGGATCACTCCCGAGTGAGTGCTGCCAACACCCACCGCCGCCGCTGCCATCTGGTAGGACAGCATCGCCACCGGCCCAAGAATTGAGACGCCAACGAACAGTTTGAAGTTCTGCCGGTACAAAGAGAAGGTGCGGTCCAGTAATTCGCCAATCGACAACGGCCGCAAAGGCTCGGTCATAACTGGTTCTCCTGAATGAAAACGAAAGGAAGCTCACTATAGCACGCGTTTCTTCACCAGTCTGCTAACGTTCGCCGAATTCATGCGCCCCGTCAGCCCGCCGCTTTTCGCCCGCGTGAATTCTATTTGCAAATCTTGTGTGCCATTCTTGCGTACAATTTTCGCTGCCTCTCTGCGGCAACCCTTCGTCAGCTCGCTCATATGAAAAGCCCGGCAATCTGCCGGGCTTTCTCGTCACCTTCCCAAAACGCATCCTTACTTGTGTGTCTCCGCCTTCAACGGCTCGCGCTGCGCCAGCAGAATGCGCTTCACCTGGTTGCGATCCAGCGTTTTCAGCTCCCCGCCCAGTCGCACCACCACGTTCGATGTGTCCATCGACTCAATATCTGCGATCAGCGTACTTCCATCCCGCATCTCCACCGTGTCGTGAGCCAGCGCTCCCAACTCATAACTCACATTTCCGCCCGACACGTCATCCGGTCCGAATTCCACCGGGAACGATCCATCGTGGAATCCCTCGCGGCTGAACTGAAGCACGTGTTTGCCCAGCGTGAACTCCACCTGCTTCGGCGTCTCCCCGGCCTCCACTCCATCCACCTTCAGCTTCGCCCCTGCCGGATTCGAGTACACCGTCAGCCGTATCTTTTTCTGTGGCACGGCCGACCCAAGCTCTTTTGGCACCATCGTTGCCGCCAGCTTCATGGTGACCGGCTGTACCCCGGTAGCGCTGAACTGCACCGTGAACCTCACCTTTTCGCCTACACCCACATTGTTCAGGCTGATGTAGCCATTCCCAATGCGCACGCCTTCCTTATTAAAAAAGTAGGCATCGAACGCTGCCATCGGAATCTTTTTATCCCAAAGATTTTCCGCAGTCACATCCACCGTGTAAGAGGTCATGCTCCCAACCGAGCCGCCCCTCACAAACTTACCAAAGGTGAACCGCACAACTGGATTGTCTTCGCTTGGCCACTGAATGGTCACTGGCGCATCTTTGGCGTAGGCCGTCAATGCAAACAGGAACAGCAGAAAAAAACAGAGTACGCGCTTCATAGAAGAATTTTCCTTCTTCTTCGAAGCAATGTACACAGCTCATTTATTAAAAATGTTTCACTCTGACACTGAATCATCCCAGCTCCGCGCATAATTTTCCGCGCGAAGCTGGGATTCTATTTTCGCTTCCTTGCAGCCCGCAGCTTCAGAAGTGCAACACGAGTCCCGTCGAAATCCGGGTATCGTTCTGCAGCCCACTGAAGAACCGCGTCTGCAAGTCGTCAACCTGCACTCGCACGCTTAACGGCGACATCACGCGATAATCGACGCCGCCTCCAATCGCGTCTCCAAAGTCGGTCTCGCTGTATGTAACGGCTCCGCCGGAAGCAGATTGATTCAGGTGCGCGGCCCCAATCAGCACGTGCGCAAACGGCCGGAACTTTCCCACCGATGCCGATACCCTCGGCCCAAACAGGTAGCTCGACACATGCGTCGACGCGTTGAAGTTTCCAAAGAAGGTCGGAAGCACCAGCGTGCCATAGGTCTCGCCGAAATCCGCAACCATCCCAATATGCGGAATCACTCGGCCTTCAAACGAACCTTCCCAGCCATTCAAGTTTCCGTTGCCGCTTACCCCCGTGTTGCCGCGGTTGTACGAATACCCAAAGAACACGTTCCCCGCCGTCGGAACCTGCGCTAACCCGGCAGCGGTCATCAAACACAGCGCGACTACGATTGCACTCAGTTTTTGCAATGTAAGCCTCCTTGCTAAAATACGAACCCGAATTTTCGTTCCGGGTTGCGGCGGCTCGTTGCCAATTAAGAGAGTCGCGCAACCCTTTAGCCTTTTTTCTGAATTCAAATCTACACCCATGCCAAGCGCCTGCGGTCATTGCCGCGTACCCGACGAGCTTTGCAGCCGGAGGGCCTTCAGTTGTCCCGTACCCGCCTGCAAAGCTCGCCACTCGCCCGTTCAAACCTTGCTGCAGCACCAATGATAAAATGAAGATTCAACTTCAGCGTAGCCTCGCAATTCGTGCGGGCGTTTGGACTTTGAAAGCAAAGCATGGACCGCACCTCGATTCGGAATTTCGCGATCATCGCCCATATTGACCACGGCAAAACCACGCTCTCCGACCGCATGTTGGAGATCACCGGCTCCCTCACCGCCCGTGAAATGGCCGGCCAGGAGCAGGTGCTCGACGCCATGGAACTCGAGCGCGAGCGCGGCATCACCATCAAGGCCCACGCCGTCCGCATGATGTACCAGGCCAAAGACGGCCATACCTATCAGCTCAATCTCATCGATACTCCCGGCCACGTAGATTTTTCCTACGAAGTCTCCCGCTCGCTTGCCTCCTGCGAAGGCGCTTTGCTGGTCGTCGACGCCACCCAGGGCGTCGAAGCGCAGACCCTCGCTAACAGCTACATCGCCATCAACCATGGCCTCGAAATCATCCCCGTCATCAATAAGATCGATCTTCCCAGCTCTGACATCGAGCGCACCAAGGAGATGATCGAGAGCGCCGTCGGCCTCGATGCTTCCGGCGCATTGCCCATCAGCGCCAAGACCGGCTCGGGCGTCATCGAGGTCCTTGAGCAGATCGTGCAGCGTGTTCCTCCGCCCAAAGGCAGCATCGACGCACCTCTGCAAGCTCTTATCTTCGATTCCTGGTTTGACAGTTATCGCGGCGTCGGCATTCTTGCCCGCGTCGTCAACGGCCGTCTCTACAAAGGGCAGAAGATCGAGCTCATGGCCAAGGGCACAACCTTCCTGGTCGATTCCATGGGCGTGCTCACGCCTAAGCCTCAGGAGATCGCTGAACTTACCGCTGGCGAGGTCGGATTCTTCTTCGCCACCATGAAGACCGTTGGCGACGTGAAAATTGGCGACACCATCACCGACGCCGACCATCCCGCCATCGAAGCCATGCCCGGCTTTGAAGACATCAAGCCCATGGTCTTCGCCGGCCTCTACACCGTTGACTCCCACGAGCACGGACTCCTGCGCGACGCTCTCGAAAAGCTCCGCCTCAACGACGCTTCGTTCTTCTTCGAACCCGAAAGTTCCACCGCCCTCGGCTTCGGCTTTCGCTGCGGATTCCTCGGCCTGCTCCACATGGACATCATCCAGGAGCGCCTTGAGCGCGAGTACAATCTCGACCTCATCATCACCGCGCCCAGCGTGCGCTACTTCGTAACCCTCACCAACGGCGAAACCATCGAAGTCGATAACCCTTCGCGCTGGCCCGATCCAACTCTGATCGACAAAATCAAGGAGCCGGTCATCACCGCCACCATCCTCACCGCCGAAGAGTACGTCGGCGGCATCTTCAAACTCGTCGAGGAAAAGCGCGGCAAGCAGAAGAACTTCGAGTATGTCGGCTCCAACCGCGTCATGATCACCTACGAACTGCCGCTCAACGAGATCGTTCTCGATTTCTACGACCGGCTCAAGACGGTTTCTCGCGGCTACGCCTCGCTCGACTATCACCTTTCCGGCTGGTGGGAATCGCCCATGGTCAAGCTCGACATTCTGGTCGCCGGCGATCCGGTCGATGCGCTCTCCATCATCGTCCACCGCGACTTTGCCTATGACTGCGGCAAGTCCCTGGTCTCCAAAATGCGCAAACTTATCCCGCGCCAGCAGTTCGAGGTCGCCATCCAAGCCGCCATTGGAGCCAAAATCGTCGCCCGGGAAAGCGTCGCCGCCCTGCGCAAAAACGTCATCGCCAAGTGTTACGGCGGCGACATTTCCCGCAAACGCAAGCTGCTGGAAAAGCAAAAGGAAGGCAAGCGGCGCATGAAGCGCATCGGCAAGGTAGACATTCCCCAGGAAGCTTTCCTGGCTGTGCTCCGCGTTTCCAGTGACGAAAACTGATCTTGTGCTGAACGGCGTTCAGCAACTCAGATTCGTATGAAAATCAAGCCCTAAAAAATATTTCAGCAATGGTTATGTGCAAAACTCCCCGAAGCAGTTTCCGCTACTCGTCAGATGTCGGCCGTCAAGGACATTCCTTGAATTTCACGCAACCTGCTGATACTGCACATCTTACAATGAACTTACCCTTGCTTTTATCACGTCCATTGCCAGAAACATTCCTTTAACAATCCAATTCTCCTTATTTTTGCACCGGTTTTCCTCACCCTTAGGGCGACTGAATGCAATAGAAAAGCCGCCCGGGTTGGGCGGCTTTTTCCTCACTCCGTAAGCTTATTTCTTCGGCGTAGTGGCAGCCGCAGGCTTGGGAGCCGTCGCGGGTCTCGCCGGTGCGGCAACGCCAGATGCCGCATTGTAGGCGTCCACTACCGGCTTGGTAATGTCCACCGAGCTAGCCGCCCACAGAACCGGGCTGCTCTGGCCGCTCACGTCCAGAATCAGCGTGAAGTTGTTGTCCTTCGCGTACTTGTCCAGAACCTCAACCAGCTTCTGTCCGATGCGGTTGGCGATCTCGTTCTGCTGCGCCTGGATGTCCGTGTTCGCATCCTCGTAGTTGCGCTGCAGTGTCTTCTTCTTGGCGTCGAGCTGCTTCAGCAGGTCACCGCGAGCTTCGTCGTTCAGCTTGTCGCCCTGCGTGTTGAGCCTCTTCTGCAACTCGTCAACTTCCTTGT
>CAZLJQ010000031.1:0-64313 GCA_964559875.1 uncultured Acidobacteriaceae bacterium | reverse complement strand
AGCTTGGTTCCACCATTGCGGTTATCGGATACAGCTACCATGAAACCGCTCTAGCCGGGAGCAAAAAATACACGGATATTGTGTGTCTCTGGAAAAATCAGGTACCAAGCCGCAAATCGTTCGCTTTTAACTTCTCAGACAAGCTGACATGTAGTAACGTACCATCACTACACGCCACAGACCCCGAAGTCAGAGGTCTAGTCCGGAATCCTCCAGACCGATTCCGGTAGCCGGTAACGAAAGGTGCGCCCTCATGTTGGATCCCGCCATCATCGAACAATTACGGTCTATCGTTGGAAACAGTAACGTACTTACCAGCAAGGTCCATCTCGCAACCTACAGCTATGACGCCGCAGCAGATGTACCGAAAGGATCGCCCGAGGTCATCGTAATGCCCGGCAGTGCGGAGCAGGTGCAAAGCATCGTGAATCTTGCTCGCAATCATGGCGTTGCAATTTATCCCCGGGGTGCAGGCACCAACCTCAGCGGAGGAACCATCCCCATCGAGCGGGGAATCGTCCTCTCATTCCAGCAGATGGATAAGATTCTTGAGGTCGATGCCGAGAATCTGACGGCCACGGTTCAGCCCGGTGTAGTCATTCAGGATCTGAACAACGCCGCCGCGCCGCACGGATTAATGTATCCGCCTGATCCCGGTACCGTGACCACGGCCACTATGGGCGGCTCTGTCGCGGAGAACTCCGGCGGCCTGCGTGGCCTGAAGTATGGTGTAACGAAACATTACGTCATGGGCATGGAAGTCGTACTGGCCAACGGCGAGCGGGTTCGCTTCGGCGGCAAGACGGTAAAAAACGTTACCGCCTACGACTTCTCCAATCTCTTCGTCGGCTCCGAGGGAACTCTGGGCATCATCGTCGAAATCACCTGTAAGCTGCTACCGTTGCCAAAGTTCCGCCGCGCCATGCTTGCCTCCTACAAAACTGTTGAAGATGCTGGCAATACTGTTGCCGGGATTATCAAAGCGCAGGTGATACCCGCGACCCTCGAGATCATGGACAACATGACCATCCGCACCGTCGAGGATTTCGCTCACGTTGGCCTTCCGGTCGATGCAGAGGCCCTCTTGCTGATCGAAGTGGATGGCATGGCCGAAGAGGTTGTTTCGCGTGAGGCCGAGGCCGTCGTCAACGTGGTGGCTGAAAATCACGGAGTCCTGCGCGTTGCCAACTCCGACGCCGAGCGCGATAGCGTATGGGCTGCCCGCCGCGCTGCCTTGCCTGCGCTGGCATCGCTCAACAACTGCGTCGTGTTGGAGGATGCCACTGTTCCGCGCAGCCGCATCGCCGACATGCTGGGTGCATTATCGGCGATTGGGCGCAAATACAATCTCGTGCTCGGAACCTTCGGGCACGCCGGCGACGGCAACCTGCATCCCACCATCCTTGCCGACAAAAATAACGCGGACGAGATGTCCCGGGTTCATCACGCGGTCGATGAGATCTTTGAAACAGCTCTCCGCTTCGGTGGCACGCTTTCCGGTGAGCACGGCATCGGCATCGCCAAGATGAAATATCTCGGTAACGAAATCGGCGACTCCGGAATCGACCTCATGCGCAGCATCAAGAATGCTCTCGATCCCACTCACATGCTGAATCCCGGCAAGCTGGTTCCTGCAAAAGAGGTGGCCCATGCAACCCGATAAGCAGGCCTCGATCCCAGCGTCCGCGACCGGAGGGCCATCTGGTCCGTACCCGTCGCAAAGCCCAGCCATATATGACGATCTGAAAGAATTGCGCAAGGAACTCGATAAGTGCATGCACTGTGGTTCCTGCATGGCCGTTTGTCCCGTCTACAACACTAGGAAACTTGAGTCCGGCGTAGCCAGGGGCAAGATTGTGGTAGCCGAAGCGGTACTGGACGGCACCCTCGCGCTCGACGATCAGGAAGTAGTCGAGATGTTGTTCAACTGCCTGGTCTGCAAATCCTGCATGCAAGGCTGTCCCACCAAGGTCAACTTCGATCGCATCATGCTGGCATTGCGAGCGGCCATCGTCCGCAAGAATGGACTTCCGTGGCTGAAAAAAGCCATCTTTAGCACCCTGCGTAATCCAGCTCTGTTCGACCGCGGCATGAAGGTCGGCGCAATGTTAAGCGGCTTGGCTTTTCGCGATGCCGGACAGAAGGCCATTTCCCCGCGCTCGCCCTTCGCCTTCGTCGGCAAGCAGGCGGGTTTTGATGAAGACAGGTTGCTTCCGGCTCTCGCCCCTGAGGCGCTGCGCGATCATCTCCCTGAACTTGTCCAGGTCTCTAACCCGCAAGCCAAGGTTGCGTTTTTTACTGGCTGTTCGCTCAACTACTTTTATCCTCAAACCGGCAAAGATCTGGTCGAAGTTCTGCATGAGAACCAGGTTGAAGTCTCGGTTCCCAAAGATCAGGGCTGCTGCGGAGTTCCGGCCTTCGTCCATGGTGATGTGGATACGATTCGTGAGCTTGGCAAAAGGAACCTCGATGCCATGGATCGCAGTGGTGCCGACTACCTGATCACCGGCTGCGGCTCTTGCGGCGGCGCCTGGCAGAATGAATACAAAGAGATCTTCAGCGGCGATCCAATCTACGGCCCCAAAGCGCAGCACTGGAGCGAACGCACTTACGACATCTCCAGCTTCCTGGTCGATGTCATCAAGTACCGTCCTCCGTTGGGCAAGGTGGATGCCGTCGTTACCTATCACGACTCCTGCCATCTCAAGAAAACCATGAAGGTGTCACGCGAGCCGCGTGAGATTCTCAAAAACATTCCAGGAGTTACCTTCAAGGAAATGTCGAAGCCCGATGCCTGTTGCGGAAGTGGCGGCTCGTTCGTGCTCACCCACTTTGGAACCTCGACTGAAATTGCAAAACGAAAAGTGGAGGATGCGAATCAGACAGCGGCCGACACGGTGACCACCGGCTGTCCAGCCTGTATGATGCAGTTGCTCGACAATCTGCACCGTTTCGGACAAGGCCAGCAGGTCAGGCACTATGTCTCATTGTTGGCGGAGTCCTACCGCAAGGAGAACGAGGCGCAGTAGAGATTGAATGTTGCGGCATGCAGAAGCGGTTTTACCTAATCGCAGCCGAACTCGAAGGCATTTGTGCCGTGCTTTTCCAGCTCTTTTTCCGCCAGCTGAACCAGCTTCTTCAGCGAGTATGGCTTTTGCAGCAGGATGTCGCTGGCCGCCAGCTGTCCTTGGCTTTCCAGGATGTCCTGCGCGTATCCGGAGATGTAGATGATCGGCAGCTGGGGCGATCTTCTCCTCAGCTCCACGCCGAGTTGTCTGCCGTTCATTCCGGGCATCACCATGTCCGTAATCACCAAATCAAATTTGTCCGCGTCGAAGACCTCCAGTGCCTCATTGCTTGAGGACGCCTCCGTCACCTGAAAGCCGGCTTGTCGAAAGAACGCGCAGGCCGGTTTGCGCAACATTTCTTCGTCATCCACCACTAGGATTCGCGCATTCTTCAGCTTCGGGCTACTGGCCTGCGGCTCCGGCATAAGGCTTGGCCGCTCGGTCACCATCGGCAAATAGACGTGAATGGTAGTACCGATTCCAGGTGTGCTGGCGATTGAAATAGTGCCGTGGTGCTGTTGAATGATGCCGTAGCAGATCGAGAGTCCAAGTCCTGTGCCCTTGCCCTGCGGTTTGGTTGTAAAGAATGGCTCAAAGACCCTTGCCTTGACCTCCGCCGGAATGCCACATCCGGTATCGCTCACGCTGATGCATACATACTGTCCGGCAGCTGGCAGTCCCTGCACCTTGGCAAGGCTTTCGTCCAGATCGACGCTGGCACTTTCCAGCACCACGCGTCCTCCCTTGGGCATCGCGTCGCGGGCGTTGATCACCATGTTGAGCAACACCAGGAACATCTGGTTTTCATCGGCCATCACGTTGAAGCGGCCCTCGCCTGGTTTCACTTCGAGCGTGACGCCGTCCCCGACCACGGGCAGCAACAGGGTGAGCGCGCCAGACAACATTTTGTTCACATCCAGCAGCTTCGGCTCTGTCGGACGTTTCCGGCTGAAGGCTAGCAATTGCCCTGTGATTGCTGCGCCGCGCTGAGTGGCGTTCTTTACCGCCTCCACTTTGGCTCGGCTGCGGGGATCGGCGCTCAGCGAATCCTCGAGCAGTTCCATGTGGCCGCTGATCACCATCAGCAGGTTGTTGAAGTCGTGAGCCACGCCGCCTGCCAGCCGTCCCAGCGCTTCCAGTTTTTGAGATTCGCGGATCTGGTCCTGCAGGTTCTTGAACTCGGTGATATCGAGAATCGTGCCTTGGATTTCCGCCGGACCGCCCAGAGGGTCGGTGACCAGCGACGCGTTGCCAATCAGGCATCGCACTGCACCGGATGCGGTGGTGATCACAAACTCCATGCCCATCACATGCGACTGCTTTGCCAGCTGCTCCATGAATGCGTTGCCGGAGCCACTGCTCCCCTCGAGCAGTCCCGCAATATTCGCGCCGGAGATTTGCTCCCGGCTGAGCTGAAAGATGGTTGCGAAGGCGTCGTTCAGTTCCAGCAATCGGCCATCGTCCGAGCAGCGGTACACGCCGCATAAACTGCGATCGAACTGGAGCTGATAGCGGCGCATCAGCCGCGTGGCTGAGATGGTTTCTTCTTCCAGCAGGGTTAGAATCATTGCCCCTGCAACGAAATACTTGGGGATGTTCCAGATCGAGGAACTCGCCGGAACCAGCCCGGGACGGAAGTACTCTACCAACGTAGCGAAGGTAAAGACGCTGCCCCAGGAGAGGAATCCCACAACGGCCATAATCACGCCTGCCGAAGGCCTGCGGAATCGCCGCCAGTACGACAATGCTGTAAAGCAATAGAGACCGGTGAGTCCGATGATGACCGGAGATTCAAACTCGCCGTGGAGCGCGCCGTGGAAACTCAGGCCGCAAATCAGTACCGAGCCTCCCAGCAGGCTGCCGCAGAATAGCTCTGGCCGGTAAAATTTGCGGTACCAGATGGTGCACAGGACTGCGAATTCCGCCGCAATGGCCGCTTCCAACAGCACTAACTCGGGAAAGTATAGGAGCAGCGCGTTATAGGTCACCAAAGGAGCGGCGATATAGAGGGAAAACCGGATCTGAGTCCCAATATCCTCGGCCAGCTCCAAGGTGGCGACAAAGAATAGAACTCCTGAAATTGTCAATGCGGACAGCGTAAGAAATTGAACCAGGTCGAGCGCCAACCCCGGGCGCGTAGGCATCACCGTCAGGCCGACAAAGTGGATAAAGATGAAGATCCACCCAACAATCCAATACCACGTACACGTGCTCTGCCGCCTGCGATAGATCGAGAGAAAAAGCAGGACGATGACGCCAACGGCGAGAGTTTCCGGAACACTGCTCCAATGCATCGGGTTGCACTTTCGACCACAGAGCTGAGCCCTGAGAACCCGCCCGACGGGACGACGGGCGCCTTTGGAGCAGCCAGTCTGAACTCTACGAACGGGAGGGGGTGAAATTGAGCTTACACGTGCGTCGAACTTTGCGCATTCGTTTTCGCATCGCAGAGCGTTACCGACGTTACCTTTTTTTCCGTCTCCGGAAAGCTCTAATCAGCCCGCTCGCATGTGAATTGCGCATTCCACCCAGTCTCGTGGTTGGAGTTGCCCAGCCCACTGTGGCACAATTGCTTAGGAGTGACTGCACGGCATCTGCGGGGATGGTGAAATGGCAGACACACTAGCCTTAGGAGCTAGCGCCGCAAGGCATGGGGGTTCAAGTCCCCCTCCCCGCACCAAAATTTTTGGAGCGCCACCAGAGCCGGTCAACCAGACCGGCCTTTTAGCAATCAGGCGGAAGGTACAATCAGGTAAGTTGATCCTGGCCGCCAGGCCGGATTTCATCATGGAAAGGCATTCATGTCGTTGATTCAACCCTTTAGAGCCTATCGGCCAAAGGCCGAGTTTGCGGCCCGCGTGGCCTCTGTTCCTTATGACGTCGTCAACACGGCTGAGGCGCGCCAGTTGGCCGCGGGCAATCCATACTCGTTCCTGCACGTCTGCCGTCCTGAAATCGATCTACCCGAAGGCACCGACGAGCACGCGGATCGCGTTTACGCTACCGGCGCCGCAAATCTGCAAAAGCTCATCGCCGATGGCATTCTCGCCCGCGAGGCCGAGGATTCGCTTTACGTCTATCAGCAGCGCATGGGAGAGCACGTACAGGCCGGTCTCGTCGTCCTCTGCTCAGTTCGGGAGTACGAAGAGAATCTCATTAAGAAACACGAATTCACCCGCGGCGATAAGGAAGATGATCGCACTCGCCACGTAACCGAGCAGAACGCCAATGCCGAGCCGGTATTTCTTACCTACCGTGCCCAATCGGAGATCGATGCCATTGTGGACGGCGTCCGCCGCTCCCAGCCTTTGTACGACGTAACAACCCCCGACGGCATCGTCCACACCATCTGGAGAATTGCCGCCCCGGCGACAATCGCAAAGTTGGTCGAACTATTCGGTGGCGTTCAGGCGCTCTACATCGCCGACGGTCATCACCGCACCGCCTCTGCCGCTCGCTACGGCCAGGCCTGCCGCGCCCGTAATCCGCACCCCACGGGCAACGAGCCCTATGAATCCTTTATGGCCGTGGTCTTCCCCCATAATCAGCTCAAAATCCTCGATTACAACCGCCTCGTCAAAGACCTCAACGGCCTCACGCCGGAGCAGTTCCTGTCCAAAGTTGGGGACAGCTTTGAAGTGGCTCCCGCCGTCCATCGCCAACCATCCCAGCCCGCCAGCTTTGGAATGTATTTGCAAGGCGGCTGGTACACCTTGAAGGCGCGTGCCGGAAGCTATCCATCCTCTGACCCCATCAAGCGTCTCGATGTCAGCATTCTTCAGGACAACCTGCTCTCTCCTGTGCTCGGAATTCACGATCAGCGCACCGACAAGCGAATCGATTTCGTCGGCGGAATTCGCGGCATGGACGAGCTGGAGCGCCGCGTTAAGGCAGGCTATGCCGTTGCTTTTTCGCTCTATCCCACCTCACTGAATCAGTTGATGGATGTAGCCGATGCCGGCCAGATCATGCCGCCCAAGTCCACATGGTTCGAACCGAAGTTGCGGTCGGGGCTCTTGGTTCGTCTCTACGAGTAGCGTCGAATAGGTGGGACGCCTTAGAAAGAAATTCCATTCGGGAATCGCACTTTGCTAGAATCTTATTCAAGCTCATTGTCCCGCATGGGCTCACGTCGGCCGGGTAAGTTCAGGGAGTCTTCTCTTGCTTAACACGATCCCCAAAGCGCAGCGCTTTCAGCAAACGTGGCCGGTCCGCGTTTCTGCGCGATCGTGCATGAAATCCGCGTTGTAGGTTCCCGCAGCTTTTTGATCATGCGTTCAACGTTGAGTCGTTGAGATCGCATCTATCTTCGACCGCGGTTCGCCGCGCATCCACTCTCAGGAGTAGGTCTCATGTTCCGTAAAACTCGTATTTTCACTCCCGGCCCCACGCCCCTTCTTCCCGCAGCGCAGTTTGCCATGGCGGCAGCCGACCTTCATCACCGCACACCTGAATTCCGTGCCCTTTACCTCAAGGTCCAGGCTCAGCTAAAGACTTTCATCGGCACCAGCAACGACGTTCTCGTGCTTTCCTGCTCAGGCACTGGAGCCATGGAAGCTGCCGTTACCAATCTCACCAGCCCCGGCGACAAGGTCCTCGTCCTCAGCGCCGGAAAGTTCGGTGAACGCTGGGCCGCGCTGACCAAGGCGTTCCACTGCGATAGCGTTGTGCTCTCCAAGCCCTACGGCCAAACGTTTCCCATCAAGGAAGTCGAGGCCCTGCTCACTCCCGATGTGAAGGCCGTCTTCGTGCAGGCCACGGAAACCTCTACCGGAGTGCGTCACGACGTGGCTGCTCTCGCCCGGCTGGTGAAGAAAACCGATGCACTGCTTGTCGTCGATGCCATCACCGGACTTGGCACCACAACCTTCAACGTCGATGGCGATGGCATTGATGTCATCATCGGCGGCTCGCAGAAGGCGCTCATGATTCCTCCCGGTCTCGCCTACCTCGCCATCAGCGACCGCGCCTGGGCCCGCATGGAAACCAGCACCCAGCCGCGTTACTACTTCGATCTCCGCAAGGAGCGCAAGTCTGCCGCCAAGGGTGAGAACGCCTACACGCCCGCCGTTGCACTCTTTGCCGCCATGGGCGCCGCGCTCGACTACCTCGCGGAGCAGGGAGGTGGCGATCTCGCCAAGGGACGCGAACTTCTGATTGCCAACGCCGAGCTCAGCGCCCTCTGCATCAGGACAGCCGCCGAGGCCATGGGACTCTCGCTCTTCTCCGCCTCCCACTCCGCCGCTGCCACGGCCATCAAGCCGCCCGCCGGTATCTCTTCCACCGATGTGGTCAAAGGTTTCAAGAAGGAGTTTGCCGGAGTGCTCTCTGACGGACAAGGCGAAATGAAGGGCCAGATGGTGCGAATCAATCACATGGGTTATCTTGACTACCTCGATTGCGTCGCCATCATCGCCGGGCTCGAGCAGGTTCTCTCTCAGCTCAAGCCGGGGAGCTTCCACCTCGGCGACGGACTTCGCGCCGCGCAGCTCGTCTATGCGGAAGCCCGTAAGAAGGGAGAGTAGCCGTGAAGATCGTCGTCGCTGAAAAGATTGCCGCCGCAGCCATGCAGGTGCTCTCGGCCATTCCCAACTGCACGGTGATCACCCCGGAGCAGTTTGCCCTCGATCCCACTGCCGCTGTCTCTGACGCCGATGCGCTCATCGTGCGCTCCGCCGTGCAGGCTGACGCCGCTCTCATCGAAGCTGCCCGCAGCATTCGTGTCATTGGCCGCGCCGGAGTCGGCGTCGACAACATTGATGTCGATGTCGCCACCCGTCGCGGCATCGTAGTCATGAACGCTCCCGGTGCCAGCGCCGTCTCCGTGGCCGAGCTGACCCTCGGCCTCATGGTCGCCATGGCTCGCCACATCTCGCGAGCTGACCAGACCACCCGCGCCGGCAAGTGGGAGAAAAAGAGTTTGCAGGGAACTGAGCTTTCCGGTAAAACTCTGGGCATCATCGGTCTTGGCCGCATCGGTACTGAAACTGCTCGCCGCGCGCAGGCCTTCGGCATGAAGCTCGTCGGCAGCGATCCTTACCTCTCTCCGGCCCGTGCCAAGGAACTCGGCATCGAACTCGTCTCCATCGACGCGCTCTACGCCAAGGCCGACTACATCTCGCTGCACCTTGCGCTCACTCACCAGACTGCAGGCATGATCAACGCTGAGGCCATCGCCAAGATGAAGCCCGGCGTGCGCCTCGTAAACTGTGCCCGTGGCGAACTCGTCGATGAAGCCGCCGTCGAAGCCACCCTGCGCTCTGGACACATCGCCTCCGCCGCCCTCGATGTTTTCAGCGAAGAACCGGTCCGCAACACCGCTCTGCTCTCGGCTCCCAATCTGCTTGCCACGCCCCATCTTGGCGCCTCCACTCGCGAAGGCCAGGAGGCCGTCGGAATTCAGATTGCCAAACAGGTGCGCGACTATCTCATCCAGGGAATCGCACAAAACGCCGTCAACCTGCCCTCGCTCTCCGATGTCGAGTACAAGCAGATTGCGCCCTACATGTCCCTGGCTGGCCGTCTGGGCCGTTTTGCTGCCCAGTTGTTTGCCTCCAACCTCGCCGAGATCGAAGTAAAGTTCGTGGGCGAAATCGGCGAATGGAAGACGCAGCTCATCCGCAGTGCCGCCGTCGCCGCCATTCTTCAATCGGATTCCGACGAGCCAACCAACATCATCAATGCCCAGGCGGCAGCCGAGGAGCGTGGTGTAGTCGTCCGCGAAACTCGCGCCGAACCCAACGCCCGCGTCAATCTCATCCACCTCAAACTCGCTGGCCCCACTGGCTCGGTCGAATGCAGTGGCACCATCGTTCACGGCACTTCGCCACGTCTCATCCACCTCAACGGCATCGACATCGAGTCGCGCCTTGAGGGTAACTTCGTCGTCATCTCCAATCAGGACGCACCCGGCGTGGTCGGCTCCATCGGAACCCTGCTGGGCAAGCACGGCATCAACATCGCCCGTTTCTCGCTCGGCCGCGAAGGCCAGCAGGCATTGGCCATCGTGCAGGTGGATAACAGCGTTTCCTCCGACGTGATCGCCGAGTTGCGCAATGCAACTTGGGTGCAGAGCGTCGCCAGCGTCAAAGTATAGTCATTCGAGTTCGAGGGAAACGGGGTCGCCCATCCGGCGCGACCCCGTTTTCATTGGTGGGGAACAGGTGGCCCATATTCGCCTTCCTTTGGCGAATGTGGGAAAGGCACCGGCGTTCGTATCTGTCCCCACCCGAGCCACTGATGTTGTTTTTGCATTTGTCTTGGTTTTTGTGTCTTGGTTCTTGATCTACGTGTCACCCTGAGCGCAGCGAAGGGCCCCAGCGCAGCCCAAATCTCCCAAGTCGCCCAAGAGGCTTTTCAACTAGCAGATCCACCCAGATGTAGTGGCACATTTTCGAGTAATGAAGCGAGTTGTTCAAACCCGCGCAACCATTGCCAAACCAGTACCCCTCGCCTTCCCAACGATTATCCATCTCGCCAACAGTTTCGCAACATATGCACCACTTACAGTGCAAACGCTCAAATTCCCTTCGTCCGTAATTAACCTCTAATCGCGCCTTTTCCGCTCCCAAACACTCAATTTTGCCCTCGCAATGCCTTCATTTCCGCACGTTGTCAAGCAAAAGGTCTTTTCAGTCCCTTCTAACAAATTGATTACAAACAACATAGCCCGCATTCTGAAACTATGGATTTACCTGCCAAACCTGCTATTCTGAACTCAGCAAGGTTCGCTCGTTTTTTTGAACCCTCTGCGGCTGCGAAGCATTTAACCCATCATATCTCCCTTGTTTTCAAATTTTTAGCGGGAAATATAGGGGGGTATGTACCCCCAATTGCCGCCTTTCGACAAGTTTGAAAGCTCGAAAAGCAGTGCTGGTCAGCCGGCCACTTCTTCTTTAGAATGGTGCTCTCTGATGTCACTCAAGCCATCGCACTACGTCGATTCCGCGCAGAAGTTTGAAGCTTTGCTGCGTCAGCTCTCCTCTCACGCCGTAATCGGCCTTGATACGGAGTTCATCTCCGAAGGCCGCTACGAGCCGGAACTCTGCCTCGTGCAGCTTTCCACGCCCGAAGAGATCTTTATCGTCGATCCGATTGCGTTACCGGCTCTTCGTCCCATGTGGGAGCTGCTCGCCTCGCCTGGCCGCGAAATCGTCACCGTCGCCGCTCGCCAGGAGATCAAGTTCTGCGCCAAAGGCGCTGCCGCCGCTCCGTCTTGCGTGCTCGATCTTCAGATCGCCGCCGGTCTGCTCGGCTACGGATATCCGCTCTCGCACACCAATCTCTGCCTGCGCATTCTGAATGCAAAAGTCAACGGTGGCGAAAGCTTCAGCGATTGGCGCAAGCGTCCGCTGCGACCCGTGCAGCTTGAGTATGCCGCCGACGACGTGCGCTATCTTTTGCCGATGCGCGAAAAGCTTCTGGCCCGCGCCCAGCAGTTGAATCGCTCCAACTGGGTTCGCGGCGAGTGTGCGGCACTTGTCAGCACCGTAATGCGCGAGGATGAGCGCTGGCGAATCTCCGGAAGTGCGCGTCTCAGCCGCCGCCATCTCGCAGTTCTAAGGGAAGTCTGGCGCTGGCGAGACCGCCAGGCACGCAGCCTCAACGTTCCTGCGGCACGTGTCCTCGGAGACAGTATGCTGATTGAGATTGCACGCCGTTCGCCTGCAACCGTCGATGACCTGTTCTCAATTCGCGGGCTGGATAGCCGTCTGTTACGCAAGGCCGAACACGAAGTGGTGAGCGCGGTCGATATCGCTCGCGCCCTCCCGGAATCCGAACTGCCCGGAAACGAGCGCCGCGACGACCCACCTCAGGTTGCGGTATTGACGAAACTGCTCTCGCTCGCCGTAAGCAATCTTGCGGCAGAAGCTGACGTGGACACCGCATTGCTGGCCACAACCAGCGACCTTCAGGAGATTGTGCGATGGTTCCTCGATCGCGAAGGCACACCAACTCCCCAAACTCTGGAAGGATGGCGCGGCGAGATACTGCAAGAGGCGCTGATCGGTTTTCTCGAAGGCAACAGAGTCGTTCGCGTCGGTAACGTCCGCCGCCCCAACCCTCTTATCTTCGAGCCGTTCCCCAAGAACTAGCTCTCTATCGGGAGCTAGAACCTGCTCCATGCGTGCCACATCCACAGGCCCGCCATTGCCAGCACTAGCAGCCCACTGGAAGCGCCCAGACCTTTGACGAACGGGCGCAGCCTGTCCATTCGCAGTGCCAACTGTTGCTGCTCTTTCTCCAGGTGCGATTCCGCGCTGTCGAGAAAGATTTGATCGTCTTCGTGCATGGAGAGTGCACTGCGGTAAATCAGTATTACCACCAGCGCCGTCGTCAGCACGCCCCACACCGTCAAAAGCACCGACATTGCTTCCATAACAGCCACCTTCGGCGTCTTACGTTGCCCAGAGTGACCCGCGTCTGCCCCGGAGTTCCGCAAACCGGGCCGCACGCATTATAAGCACGGTTCCTGAGGTGATCGTGGAATTTATTTTGACTGTCTCCTCTGCCGCCAATGCAACCCAGAGGCTCGAAGCGCCATCGCCCGCTAATTTTGCAACCGCGACGGTTTCCACCGCATCAAAAACCGGAGAGCAGAACAGCTGGGGTCTCAATCCTGCGCGACACTTGACGCCGGCGGTTTGCTATACTAAGTTTTATCCGAGGAGAGAAAACGCATGTCCACCACCACATCCACCCCCGAAGTTAAGAATGCCCCTCTGGCCCTTACCCCGGCTGCCATCAGCAAGGTGAAGGAAATCATGGCTCAGCAAACTCCTGTTCCTGCTGGCCTTCGCGTGGGCGTCGTGGGCGGCGGCTGCTCTGGATTCTCCTACAGCATGCAGTTTGAAAATGGCGCAGGAGCCATGGATAAAACTTTCGAGTTTGAAGGCCTTAAGGTCTTTATCGATGCGACCTCGCTCATGTACCTGCAGGGCGCAAGCGTTGACTACATTGAAACCCTGGAAGGCGCTGGCTTCAAGTTCGAGAATCCGAATGTGAAGAGCACCTGCGGCTGCGGTTCCTCGTTCAGCGTTTAGTTCCGTCTTTACCGCAGAATTCAAAGCCCCGTCGAGTACGGGGCTTTTCGCGTCTTTACCTTGCAGCTCATTGTCACGGTGTCGTTGTGGTAGGCGTGGTTGGTGCGGGTGTTGATGGCGCGAAAGCGCCCGGTGTCGCAGCGCTGGGAGTGGTTGTGTTCTGCGTCCCTTGCGTGCCAGTCGTTCCATTGGCCGCCGGAGTTGCGGCGCTCGCTCCGAGGTTCATGGCGGGATTGTACGGACCTACTAACTGCTGGCCTCTGTCCTGTGATGGATCGTAAATAAAAAACCATTCGTTATACTTTGTCTTCTTGCCGAAGGAGTGAATCCCCTCGGCTTTCGACTTGCTCACGACGCCCAAAATAGGACCGCCGCCGAGTACTTGGCCTGACGATGCTGGACCGGTACTTCCTGTGACGTTCCCACTGTTTCCTGCAGCGCCCGTCGTACCCGTTCCACCCGCGGTGTCTGCCGTTGTGTTCGCCGCAGTCGTTCCCTGTGCTGTCTGGTCCCCGGTGCTGGTGGGAGTTGCTGCTGGGCTGCCGAAGGCAGAGCTCTGGGACGCGGCTGCAGTCGTGGTCGTCGTGCTGCTAAGGCCCCCGGCACTTGACCCGAGTTGATTGGACCCGGCACCTCCCGCAGCCGTCAGTCCACCGCCTGCATTTAATTTGACGTCGGTTTGGTGGACCAGCTTCCATTCGCCGTCCGGAGACATTGGATCTTTGTATTTCTTACGCAGGAAGCGGATATTGTTCGAGTTTTCCAGCTGCGCAATCGAGATCGGATAGTTCCCGGTTTTCTTGTAATAACGCTTAACGGCACGAGCGTACTGCTCGCCGCGATGGATCATCTCCACCTCGCGGTCGCGCAGAATGCTGCGCCGGTAATTCTGCGCCACTTGCAGCATGGTAATGGTAAGCACCGCGACTGCGATCATCAACACCAGCAGCATATAGCCGGAGTCGCCGCGTCGTTCGCGCTTGCGCCGCATAATGGTTCCAGATATCAAAACTATCCCTGTGTCAGAGGAATGCTCTTGCGATTGTTGTTCAGCAAATCTTCCACGTCCACTGAAGTCGGTGAGATGCGCACGATCTTGTAATGCCGGTTCACCACGTCTCCTTCGTGCGCAACCCAAACATCGTCTCCATCTGAGAGGAATGCCCCTGGCCTCTCGCCCTTGCCGTTGCTGGTTCCAAAAAACTTCAGGTTGATCGGCGGCGGAGCTGGAGGAGCGTTCTGTGCTGCCCGTGCGGCTGCCTGCTGCTGCCGCGTTAGCGGCGGCACCTTCACCTTGGGAATATTGATTACATCGGGTGTATCGCGAAAGATATTCTTTCCAGTTCCTTCGTACTTTACTGCTTCGGAGTTGGCCAGCAAGTCCAGGCGCAACCTCGGGTCCAGCGACTCAATGCTGGAATCGGCCTTCACCTTTGGTGCAGGGCCCGCCATCGCTGTCGACTCCGATCTTCCCGCACGGCTCGAGAACAGACTCCAGCTCAAACTAAGAACCGCGACAACCACCAGCGCGATGGCGATGCGCGTCTTCGTCTTGCTCTCCGGTTGCACCTTCATGCCGCACTCCTTAGGAAGGTGGACAGGTGAACCGAAACTGTCAACTGATCGCCCTGCATCCCGCCAAAAGTTACTGCGTCAATCAGCAGCAACATCTTCTGCCGCTCCACTGCGTTGATAAAGTGCATATCCTGCGCATAAGTGCCGTGTACCTGGATGGTGATGCCGATACTGTCATATCCCTGAGGCACACCCTTCGCTTCGCGCTCATCGTATTTCACGTCAGAGACGCCCACCCCGGCTTCGGCCGCAATGTGTGACAACTCATCTGACATCGTCGAATAGCGCTCCGCCAGCCGGTCCTTGTTGAAGGCTGTCTCCTCTTCGCGAGCCGTTGCAATCTTCTGGTCCATACCTTGGACTGGGGTTACAGCCTTGGTCTTCGCAGTCTTTTCCAACCGCAACTGCTCATAGAGTTGCTGTCGTTGGCCCTTCGAGCGGCCCACCGGTGAAAGCAGCAGGACCCCCGCCGCCACGTCCAGCAACACCAGCACTCCCACGACAATCAGCAGCTTTGTCCGCACGTCCCGGAGATCGCCAATCATCGTGCTCCTCCCTTGACTTCCACATCCTTAGCTTTGTTCTCTGCTGTCTGGGTCGATGCCACGGGAATGGCTCTGGGCACATAGACCGCAGTGAGAAGAAATTGAACTGTGTCCGTGCTGTCCTTTGATAACGGCAGTGCGCGCTCTTCCGAGATGCGGGCTTCGCGGAACGACGGCGATTTCTCCAACCGTTTTACCAGCTCCACAGCTGCATCTCGCGAGGTGCCAGCCACCGTCAGGTGCACCTCCATGGTGTTTGTCTTGGGCTGCAACTCCGGTGACATTGAAACCACGCGTAGCTTCGGTGGCATGATCTCTTCCAGTTGCATGAACACGTGAGTCCACGAGAAAGACTTGCGCGCAATCAACCCATTCAAAAACTTGGATGTATCTACGACCGAGGTATTCTGCGGAAGCCGCAATACAGTCAGTGCCTCTGCCCGCTGCCGGTCCAGCGCTGCAATCTCAGATTGCAGCGCGGCAATCTTCGTATTCACCTCGCGCGATTCACGCCAGCTCGAAACTGCCGTCCACACCAGCGCCACGGTACAAACCGCAAGCAGCAGCACCAGTCCGCCCCATTGCATCAGGACGCGGCGGACATCCTGGTAAGGCTTCGTCGCCAGATTGATGTTCAGTCGCACCGTCACGTTCCTCTTTCCTACAGCAAGGCTCCAAGGGCACCTGCAAAATCAGTGCGCAGCTTATCAGCCACTACGCCTGCTCCGATCAGCTCACTGACCGTGACGCCGGTCTGCTCTTCCAGCGCCGATGTCAAATCATCCAGTCCGTGTACTCCGCTCACCAGCAGCCGCTCTACGCTCATGCCGTAGTTATCCTGGAAATACACCAGCGACGGATAGATATCTTCGGCCATGTGCTCGGCGGTCAGTGCTCCGCTTTCCGCTCCCTCCAGAACGCGAAAGAGCAGGAGCTGGCCATCGCTTGCGACCGCGATTGCCGTGGTTTCCTCGCCCACTTTCAGCACCATGGTGGGGCGTGCCTCATCCACCGCGCCCAGCGCACCGAGGCTCGAAGGCAGCACCACGCCCGGCGAGCAACCGGCGGCGCGAAAGGCTGACTCGTACTCCTCCAGCACACTGTGCAGCACAATCGACGCTGCCACGCGCAGGCCTTTCGGTGTCCTCTGCGCGTCAAAGCTCAGCGCGGCCTTCTCGATATCGAACGGCAGCGATTTGCGCAGGCGGAAGCGAACAGCGGCATCGGCCTCCTGGCGCTTTTCCGGTAGCGAATCGAAATCCAGCAGCGTCACCCGCACGGCTGAATCCGGCAACACCGCAATCACCTCTTGGCCGTGTCCACCCACCGCGGAGAGCACCTGTTCAATCGCAGCGCTGAGAGCCTGTGCATCCTGTACATTCTGCGCTGTCAGCGTTGGCGTCAAAACTCCAGCGGCCAGGGTGTGGGTGTGCACTGCATCAATCGCGCCTGTCCTGGCGTCCGAACGAGCCGCAGCCACTCCGTGCGCAGTAACCTCGCAGGCGACGTGGGGCAGGCGAATGGTATTTTTTCTCTCGGTCATTATCGGGTTGACTCGATGAATGTGACTTTGTTGATTTCCTTTAACGTTGAAACTCCGGCTCTAACTTTGTCCAGAGCCGACTCGCGCAGGAAGTGCATTCCTTCGTCGCGTGCGGCCCGGCGAATTTCCGAACTGGGCCGCCGTTCTAGAATCAGTTCCCGGATGTGATCGGTCAAGTCCAGCAGTTCGTGAATCGCCGTTCGCCCGTGGAATCCGGTTCCCGCACACTCCATGCACCCGGGGCCCTCATAGAACGGGACGTCACGCCACTCCTCTGGCCGCAGACCAGCCGTCTCCAGTTGATCGTCGCTGTAGTGTACCTCCTGCTTGCAATGCGCACATATCAACCGCACCAGACGCTGAGCCAGGATGCAGTTGAGCGACGAAACAAAGTTATAAGGCTCCACTCCCATATTCAGGAAGCGTCCAATCACGTCCACGACGTTGTTGGCGTGAACGGTGGTGAATACCAGGTGTCCGGTCAGCGCGGAGTTGATGGCAATCTGTGCCGTCTCCTGGTCGCGGATCTCGCCCACCATGATCTTGTCCGGATCGTGACGCAGAATCGAACGCAATCCGCGGGCAAACGTCAATCCCTTTTTCTCGTTTACTGGAATCTGGGTGATGCCGCGTAACTGGTACTCCACCGGGTCTTCGATGGTGATGATCTTGTCCTCATCGGACTTGATGTCGTTCAGCGCCGCGTAGAGGGTCGTCGTCTTGCCCGAGCCGGTCGGTCCGGTCACCAGCACCATCCCGTAAGGCTCCGCAATGTACTGGCGGAACTTCTTGAGGTCGTATTCGCTGAAGCCCACAACGTCGAGCGTTAGCTTGTGGAACTTCTCGCTCATCGACTCTTTGTCCAGCACGCGCAGTACGGCGTCCTCGCCGTGGATACTGGGCATGATCGAGACGCGGAAATCGATGAACCTTCCGTTGTAGCGCACCCGGAAGCGGCCATCCTGCGGCACGCGCCGTTCTGCAATATCCAGCTCGCTCATCACCTTGATGCGCGAGATGATGGTCGAGTGATGTTCCTTGGCGATGGGTTTCATCGCCTCCTGCAGAACGCCGTCGATGCGGTACTTGATCACCACGGAGTCATCGCGCGTCTCCATGTGAATATCGCTGGCTCGCCGCTGCAAGGCAGTGAAAATGGTCGTGTCCACCAGCCGGATGATGGGGCTGATGTCGCTTTCCTGGGTCAGCTTCTCGATCGAGATAGTCTCGTCGCCGTTAGCGTCGTCATCGTGAATCACGTCCAGCGTGAAGGTCTCGCCGGCTTCGTCCAGCACGCGCTGTGACTGCTCGGTTTTCTTCAGGATGTCGGTGATCTGGGTCAGGGTCGATACCCTTGGCAGTATTCTGCGGTTTAGCAGCAGGCCGATCTCATCGATCACCGTCAACTGGCTCGGGTCCGGCAGCGCAATCGCCAGACGCCCGTCTCCCAATTCCTCCAACGGAATGAAGTTGAAGCGGAACATCAGCTCGACCGGAACCTTCCGGAAGAGCTCATGCTGAATCTTGAATCCCTTCAACTCGACAAATTCGCAGCGATAGCGGCGCGCCAGTTCATGAGCGCGCTTCTGCTCCTCGTTCTCGTCCTGGATCGGTTCAACAAAAAGCTGTTGTGGCATAACCCTCTTTGCACTTCCTGCAATTGTCCGGCAAACCTTCGCCGGACCGGTGTTCTAGTTCGGCTCGCCTATCCGCCCGCGGTGAAGCTGAAAATCGGCAGGTAGAGCGAGATCAGAATGAAACCGACTACCACGCCCATCACCAGCAGAATCAATGGCTCGATCAGCGACATCGCCGCCGAGAGCGCGGATTGAACATCCTCTTCGTAGAACTCCGCAACCGAATTCAGCATCGTGGGCAAGGCTCCGGTGGCTTCGCCCACCTCCACCATCTCCACGGCCAGATCCGGAAAGACTTCGGTCTGCTCCAGGCTCTGCGCCAGAGTTTGGCCCTCGCGCACGCTCTTGGAAGCGGTGTTGATGCCGCGCACGATCAGGCGACTAGTCATCGATTGGCCTGCTGTTTCCAGCGCCGTAACCAGCGGAAGGCCGCCTGAGAGCAGTGTCGACATCATGCGCGAGAAGACCGCGATCTGGTAACGCAGCCAGATGCTTCCCACGACCGGAAGATTCATTTTGATCTTGTCCAGAATCTCCGAGCCCTGTTGTGTCTTGGCCCAGCGGCGCACCAGAAGATAAATCACAATTGCGGCAATCACGATTGCAGGCAGAAACTTCTTGAGGGTTAATGCCGTGTTGATCGTGAACTCCGTCATCGCCGGCAGCTTCTGGTTCAGATCGGAGAACAGCTCTGCAAATTTCGGGATCACGAACGTTACCAGCATGGTGACCAATGCGACCACGCCGACAATCAGGATCACGGGGTAGACCAGCGATGCGATCAGCTTCTTGCGAAAGCTAAGTCCCAGGCGCTGGAAGGCGACGTAGCGCGTAAGTACCTCATCGAGATTGCCGCTCTTCTCACCCGCCATCAGCGTGGTTGAATAGATTTTCGGAAACGCCCCCTGCTTTTCAAAAGCTGCTGAGAGCAGATCCCCGCCCTTGGTACGGTCACGCACATCCTCCAGCAATCCCCGGAAATACAGGTTTCTCTGACGCTTTGCCAGCAATTCCAAAGCTTGCACAATCGGAAGGCCGGCGCGGACCAGAGTCAAGAACTGCTGGTTGAAAATGACAAACTGTTCCAGGGTGACCTTGCGCCGTTGCGGCAGGCGAAACTCACCTCCGGAGATGAGTCCGCGTGGCTTCACCCAGTACACCAGATAGCCGGACTGCTGGTAGCGATCGCGAATTTCGGCAGCCGAGTAACCGGCTTCGGCCTTTTCCAGCACCTTGCCGCGTTCGTCCGCTGCGCGAATTACAAATTCGGCCATTCGTCCCACCCACGGCAGACACGCTCGCCGCGCTCCCGGCCCCCAGTGTAACATTATGAAACCTCGGGGATTGTTGCCCTGAGAACCAGGTTTTTATCGCATTCTCACAACTTCCCTTGCACCATGCGCCATCGCACTTGGCCGCCGCGCACTCGTCACGGTTCTAACTGATCACTTTGAAGAACTTCCACTCCAGGCGGGGGTTGGAAGCGGAACGCTGCATCGCTGAGGCCAATGTTCTCCCGCTGCTGGTCAAGCCGGAACTCGGTTCTGCTTCCATCCAGCTCTTCCATCACAATCCGCCTTAGATAGCCCTGCGCGTCGCTTTCCAGCAACACCTGTGAGATGCGCTCTTCCATCCCCACGGGAACTCCGCGCAACATCACGTCTCCTGCAACTTCCGGCTTCACATCCGGCGCCAGCGACAATCCCCTCAGCTCTTTTTCCAGCTTGGTCCGCCCCAGCAGGTAGCGCAGCGGTGAGCGAAGGTCGTCCAGTTTCTTAAGCGCCGTGCGCCGCGCCTGGTGCTCGCCAGGAACGTAAAACCACGCCGTAGCTCCGTCGGTCACAAAGGTTTTCTTTCGGGGCGAAACATAATCCCAGCGCATCTTCCCGGGCTTCTTGATGAGCAGAGTTCCACTCTCATCACGGCGTAATCCCCCGCCGGAATAAATCTCCGTGAAATCTGCGTGTAACGATTTCATCCCGTTGTAGCGGGCATCGATCTTCGCCGCTACCGCGCGTGCGTTCATCCCTGGCGGCTGCGCCCAAAGCGCCGCTCCGCAAATGCACAGCAGCAGGACGATTCCTGCATTCATTTTGTTCATTGGTTTCGTAGTACCTTGAACCCAGCTTCGCCCGGCATGTCTCCGGGTTGTTGCCCCGGTGGCAGTCCGCGCGTGATGAAAGGAAACAGATCGGGTTGCGCAACCTCGACCCGGCTGCCCACCAACTTGAAAGCATAGCCCTTTGGATCAACCGGCAGCCTGCGGAGCAATCCGGAGGAGATTAAATCCTCCCAGCCCGCGGGTTGTCGCCCGGTCTGCCTGGTAAACTCATCGACCCGTTCCTCGAGAATCTTCACCTCGGCGTCCACTCTCAGGCAGCGCAGCCGGTTGATCGCATTGGCTCGCAACGACGGATCGCTCGTGCTATTCAGGATGTTCGTCCACATGTAGGTAGCAGTTTCGGTTTCACCGGCGTGCGCTTTCAACGCGGCTGCCATCACCCGCATCCACACCTGGGCTCCCGAAATCTTCGAGCCGCGTTCGAATGCATCAGCGGCCTTCGCGGGGTCCCTCAACTCCAGCCAGTAGATATAGCCAAGGTCGTAATACAGCCGCCACTCCTGGGGATTCTCGCGCACGCCCTTTTCCACCAACTGCGCCGCTGCTGCCGGATTTCCCCCGCCTTCCGGCGGCTTTTGCGCCAGGAACACCGAGCCGAACTCATAGGCCGGGATCAGCTTTGGATCTAGAGTCGTCGTAATTTCCAGCAGCGGCTGCAGCAGAAGGTAATGCTTTGCCTTGGCTCGATGTCCGGTGCCGAAGTACTGCACCACCCGAGTCCAGTAGATGTCTGCCAGCAGCCCGGAGTAGCCCAGGCTCATCCGCTTCAGCACGGTCGGCGAAGGAATGTAGAGAACTTCTTGCAATGGTTCGTCGCTACGCACCCGGTCCATCTGGCGCACAAGTAAGGTGCTCGCCGCCAGCAGAGCCGCAAGCAGCAGCGCGTAGCTAGTCTGAACTCGCAAGTCTCGGGTCATTTCAGATTGCGCCGTTCAAAAATCCACACCGAGGCAGTCAACACCGCAGCCGCGTAAACCAACACGTAGAGAGTATTCAACAGGATCAGCCTAGGTTCGATCGCCGTGTTGTGGGCTACTTGGGTGATTACGTTGAGAGCAGCAAAGTTCGGCACCAGGTACGCCGCGCCGGTCATCACCCAGCGGGTCACGCCGTGCGCCATCCCGGCAAAGCCGCGAAGATCTTCGCTGAAGGTGCCAATGGCAAAAATTGCGAACGCGAAAATAGAGGAGAACACCGGCGTCGAAAACGTGGAGAACAGCAACGCCAGCGCCGTAATCAGCACAAATTCCAGCAGGATGAAATAGATTGCCGTCAGCAGTTGGAGATCACCGCGTCCCAACCCGTGCGATACGTATAGCACCGCCGCGAAGAAGCCCACACTCATCAGCAGAGCGTTCACCGTCAGGGTCATTACCAAGCCCAGGAACTTGCCTGTGATGAACTCCCAGCGCCGCACCGGCCGGGCCGCCAGAACCGTGTACAAGGTTCGCTTATCGATCTCCTTTGAAACCAATCCAATTCCGATGAAGATCGCAATCACAATGCCGAACAGCGAGATCGCAGTCAGACCAAGATTGATCAATACAATCCGGTCAATCTCCAGTGAGATCTGGCCGAAGAGCAGGGAAGAGCCGACGATCAGCAACGCAAACAAGATCAGGTTATAGAGCACGCGATCACGCACCGCTTCGCGGTAGGTATTGAACGCAATAGCGGCAAGCCGTCCGATCATGCCTTCACCTCGCTGGGTGCTTCATCTCCAATGCGCGCCAGGAAGTAGTCCTCCAGCGTCGCCTGCACAGGGGTCACGCTGGTTATGCGGACTTGGTTGTTGCGCAGGGCATCCAGAGCCGCATCCAGCGAACGCTCCGGCAGCAGCGCGCGCACCACGTCGCCGGTCGCATGGCAATGAGCTCCCAGTGCGGAAAGCGCCGGGATGGCCTGTGCACCATGCCAAACCACTTCCACATCTCCGCTCACCTCGCGCAACAGATCCGCCACCACGCCCACGCCCTTCAGCTCACCTTTGTTCAGCACCGCCACGCGGTCGCAGAGGGTCTCAGCGTCGCTCAGAATGTGCGTGGAGAAAAAGATCGTCTTCCCCTCTTCGTTCAGCTGTTGCACCAAGTCGCGAACCTCGCGCCGCCCGATCGGGTCCAGCCCGCTCATCGGCTCATCCAACAACACCAGCTTCGGATCGTGAACGATGGCCTGCGCAATTCCGACTCTTTGCAACATGCCCTTGGAGAATTTGCGCAACTGCGTCCTGCCTGAATCGCTCATTCCTACCCGGGCCAATGCCGAATCTACCTTACGTTTCCGGTCGCGCCCGTCTACTCCGCTCAGCCTGGCGTAATAGTCCAGCAGCTCCAGCGGAGTCAGGTGATCGTAGAAGTAGGGCTGCTCTGGAAGAAAACCGATAAATTGCTTCACTTCGATATCACCCAGCTCGCGTCCCAGAATTCTGGCTGTTCCTCCGCTAGGAAATACCAGGCCCAGCAGCAGCTTCAATGTGGTCGTTTTCCCCGCCCCGTTGGGGCCAAGGCAACCGAAGACTTCACCTTCTTCCACGGTGAGGGTCAGTGGCTTAAGGCCTTGCTTCAGCTTGTTCCTGAAGAAACCGGTTTTGTAGGACTTTTCCAGTCCCTGGATTTCTATCGCAGCCATTTTTCTTTGCCAGAATTATAGCCGACACGCAGAACCTCGTCAGCCTCTTCAAAACTGCTCGACAAATGCTCATCAGGCTGTCTTCCCGCCAGCGTCGTCTATCACGCTCGACCGCAGCCCTGTGCCCTCAGCAGCAAAAGTAAGGAGGAGCCTATTGGCCCCTCCTCTTTACTCAGGCTCTGACCCTCCCCGGGACATTGCCTGGCATTGTTCTGCGTTACTACTACTGCATTACTGTATGGCCGCGTCGGACGAAGTGGCTGAGGTCGTGGCGTTGTAACGGATCACGCCCGAGGCATCGCTATAGAAGTAGCGCACGCCGGTCTGCTGCCAGGTGAGTGGATTGCCAGCCGCAGTGTAGACGCTGTTCGGAGTCCCGGTAGCAGCGGTAACCGCGAACTGATATCCGCTCTTGTTGCAAAAAGCTCCAGTTGTGCCGCCAGAGCAGCCCAAGACGTTGTCCAGCAGCTGTGCGCTCGCAGAGGTTGCCGTGCCCTGGGTACCCGAAGCGAGTCCAAGAGTATTCAGTGGGACGAAGCCGACAGATGGATAGCTCGAAGCATAGGTGATTTCAGCGGTGTTGATGGTGCGCATGGAACCCACGGCAGAAGCTTCGTTGGCGGCGATGCGCGAACGGAGGAGGTTCGGGATAGCAATAGCAGCGATGATCAGGATGATCGCCACAACAATAAGAAGCTCGATCAGCGAGAAGCCCTTCTGTTTACGCATAGTCATTCCCCTTTTTGCTCAGATGAACTCTGATGTTGCTGAATAAGGGCAATCCTGTTGCCATATTGTTCGCCTTACTAGGAATTTGGCGAAAAAGAACTAAGTAAGTGCAAAATCATACAGTTAAGCAGTTTGTCCTAGAGGTATGCTTCTCCCGGAAAGACACATGTATCGGCAGAAATGACGCTTGCGGTCAAGTCGGAATGACAAAAAATGTCATTTTATTGGACGTGCAATCAGGTGTTCTTGTAGCCGATTCCTCCCAAATTGACGCGGGACGGCGCGGATATCAGGCTCTAAAGATGCTGACAGAGTGGGGGATGTCAGCAATCGATCTGTTCGCGTGAAAGCTTCAGCCCTGTCAGATTTCCGAGGACGGTCACCGCGATCTGCTCCGCAATGAAAAACTCACGCGCTACCTTCTGGACGTCTTCTACCTGCACAGCCTCAATCTTTTCGGTAATCTCATTCATCCCGTAGAAGCGGTCGTAGTACATCTCCTGCCTTGCCAGGTTGCTCATGCGCGCCATGGAAGATTCCAAGCTCAGCATCAGGCTGCCCTTCAACTGCGCCTTGCTGCGGATCAGTTCCTCGGAGGTCACCGGCACCTCTTTCAAGTCGCGAAACTCCCGCAGCACCGACTGCACCACCTTGGGCGCAGACTCCTTGGAGGTTCCTGCATACACCGCCAGGCAGCCGGTATCGCGATAAGGATTCAGCTCGCTGAAGATCGAATACACCAGACCCTGCTTTTCGCGCACATTCTGGAATAGGCGGGAACTCATTCCGCCGCCCAATAGTGTGTTCAAAACGAAAGAGGCATAGCGATTCTCGTGCGAGATTGAGTACGAGGGAACTCCGATGCAGAGCTGCACCTGCTCTAGAGATTTTTTATTGCGCATGGAAATCTTCGCGGTTGCCTTCGGCGCAAGGTCGCGCACGTCGCTGGTAATGGCCGGAAGGTGAGCGAACTTGCTGGTTGCCAGCTCAAGAAATTCATCATGCTGCAGGCTTCCCGCCGCCGCCACTACGATGTTTCCGGCCTGAAAGCGCTGCCGGTAGTAATCGAACAGCATTGCCGGCCCAAATCTTTTTACCGTGTCGCGAGTTCCGAGGATCGGCCTGCCCAGCGGATGATCTTTCCAGAAATTCTGCACAAATATCTCGTGCACCAGGGAGTCCGGATTGTCCTCATCCATCTTGATCTCCTCCATGATGACGCTTCGTTCTTTCTTTACGTCTGTGTCATTGAAGGAAGGGTTGAGCACCAAGTCCGTCAGCACGTCCATGGCGTCGCCCAGGTGTTCGTCCAGCACCTTGACGTTGAAACACACGCACTCCTTTGCCGTAAAGGCATCCAGGTTGCCGCCAAAAGAGTCCACCTGCCGCGCAATCATCTCCGCTGTGCGCGTGGTTGTGCCCTTAAACACCATGTGTTCGGCAAAATGCGAAATTCCATTTACCTCAGGGGCCTCGTGCCTTGATCCCGTCCGAATCCACACCCCCGCTGATACTGAGCGGATATGCGGCATCTCTTCGCTGATAATGGTGAGTCCGTTGGGAAGGACAGTCTGTCGCACGTTCCGCAGTGCGGAGTTCAAACACGTCTCTTGGTTCATAGGACTCCTTCGGGTCACAAAACAAACGGCGCGGTCATCTTAAGTGTAAGGCCAACGTAACGTACGGCTAACGTCGCCGTTTCACCGGGCTGCGTAGCTGAACGGCAACCTCTCGACAACAGGCACTGTACTATCTTAATAGATCGGTTCGGGATTTCTGGACCACTTGACTATTAGATGCATGGCGATCCGTCTACAATTCGAACTATTAGGCCTTACGAATCAAGAGCTTAGCGCTCTATTGGAACCACTTGGCGAACCGCGCTTCCGCTCCCGTCAGCTCTTTGATGCGCTCTACCGCCAGCGCCTGGCCTCACTTGACGAGATTTCTACCTTGCCCAAATCTCTGCGCTCGCGTCTGCTTTCGGCGGGCTACCGCACCGGATTTCCTGCCATCGGCCAACGCTTTGTCTCCGCCGATGGCACGGTCCGATACCTAGTCCGTTTCTCCGACGATCAAAGCGTTGAGACCGTCTGGATGCCCGATGGCGACGGTGTGGAAGAGACCGAGGAGCTTCTTCCCGGCGCCGCAGTGTCGACGCGCACCGCCGACGCTCCTCCGAACCACCGTGCGACGATCTGCATTTCCTCCCAGTCAGGATGCGCCGTAAACTGCAGCTTCTGCATGACCGCACTACTGGGCTTGCAACGCAACCTTACTGCTGGAGAAATCGTTGGGCAGGTGCTGCTGGTCCTCAATGATCACCAGATCGAAATCGGGCGCGACCGAATCAATCTGGTCTTCATGGGACAAGGCGAGCCGTTTCTGAACTACGAGAACTTCATCCGCGCCGTTCAACTTCTAGTGGAGGGCACTGGGATTCCGGAGTCTCGCATGACGGTTTCCACCTCGGGCATCGTTCCTCGAATCGCCGCCTTCGGTGCCGAGCCGGTTCGTCCGCATCTGGCCATCTCGCTGAACGCATCGAATGACGAACTCCGCGAGCGTGTCATGCCCATTAACCGCAAGTGGAAGCTGGCTGACATCCTGGAAGCTGCGCGCGAGTTCCCATTGCGCGCCCGTGAGCGCCTTACCTTTGAGTATGTCCTGCTCTCCGGAGTGAATGACAGCGCTGAAAACGCCCGCGAAGTGGTTGCTCTGCTGCGCGGAATACGAGCCAAAATCAATCTCATCGCTCTCAATCCCGGTCCGGAGATTCCATTTCAGACGCCTTCAGCGGAAGCCGTTGACTCCTTCCAGCAGATCCTGATTGCGGCTGGCATACCCGCTTACCTGCGCCGTCCCCGGGGGCGTGATATTTACGCTGCCTGCGGACAGCTCAAGCGCAGCACAGGCCTCATCACTCTGGGGTAACTCCTGGTTTATCCGGATGCTGAGCTCGCAGTTCCGGCCCGCTCGCGTCAGTTTTTCAAACCTTCACCGCCGTCTCCGCATCAGAACCTTGGAGCCCATGGAGGAGTTAAACATGTCCGAGTATCTGAACGGATTTCGCGTGGCCATTCTGGCCACCGATCTTTTCGAAGAGGCTGAGCTCGTCGAGCCCCGCAAGGCGCTGGAGGAAGCTGGCGCCACGACCGTCGTGATCGCCCCTCATCCCGGTGAGATTCAAGCCGTTCAGCACGATAAGAAGACGCAAAAGGTCCGCGTCGATCAGACTCTCGCCGACGCCGATCCCGAAGAGTTCGACGCGGTCTTGCTTCCGGGAGGAGCGAAGAATGCAGGTGCCTTGCGCAAGAGTCCGCTAGCGCAGGCTTTCGTTCGCCGCATGGATCAGGCCCGCCGTCCGATCGCTGTCATCTGCCACGGTGGCTGGCTATTGGCATCCGCCCATCTCGTCCGCGGGCGCCACATGACCAGCTACAAAGCTATTCAGGACGACTTTCGCAACGCTGGAGCTTTCTGGACTGACAAAGCAGTGGTGCGCGATGGCAACTGGGTTTCCAGCCGGCAGCCCTCTGACATTCCACACTTCAATCAGGAGATCCTGAACTTTTTCTTCGACTGTCATGCCCGTTCCCGTACTGCAGCATGATGGCTTGGACCGCATAGCCGGGAAGCGCGTCCATCCTGTGCTTCCCGTTGTATTTCCACTCGCACCCTTGTTCTGCCCCGCTCCGCTCGCTTCTCTCTTCTGCTACCATTGAATCTCTGACCGCATGCCTCTAACGGATTCCATGTTCACCCTGCGCGACTACGACAAGCGCGACTTCGAGTCGCTGTTCAAGCTGGATCGTCTCTGCTTTGATTCCGGCATTGCCTACAGCCGCCCTGAGCTTGCCAGCTTCATTGAGCAGCGCCGCGCTTACACGGTCGTCGCTGAGTGGAACCATCCTACTGCGGAGCTGCCAACCGGGGCCCCATCCAATCCCCTCACCGATGCTCCGGTGAAGGCTCAACCGAAATCCCCTCGACCTCCCATCGCGGGCTTTGTCACCTTCCATTACCAGCGCCAGGGATACGGCCACATCATCACCATCGACGTGCATCCCGATGCTCGACGCCACCGCCTAGGCACTCAGTTGATTGCAGCCGCCTGCGAGAAACTGCGCAAGATGACAGCCTTCATGGTGGTGCTGGAGGTAGCGGTCAATAACCACTCCGCGCTTGCCTTTTATGACAAGCATGGTTTCAAACGGATCAAGGTTCTTGAGCGTTATTACAGCCGCGACGTGGATGCAATCTTCATGACCAAGCGCCTGTAGTTCGCGGGCCATCCGCAAGCGGCAGGGATGTGCTTTTGCCCCACAAACAAATCCCGCCTTGGAAGGCGGGGTCCGTTTGCGTTTCAGAATTTTCAGCTAGGAAAGAATCGCGTTTCTTTCCCTTCAATCTTACCGTTGAAACCACTTACTACTGTATGGCTGCGTCAGCCGTGGTGGCTGAAGTCGTAGCGTTGTAACGGATCACGCCCGAAGCATCGCTATAGAAGTAACGAACACCGGTCTGCTGCCAAGTGAGAGGATTGCCGGCCGACGTAAAGGTACTGATCGGGGCGCCTGCTGTGGTGGTGACCGCGAAGCTGTATCCGCTCTTCGAGCAAGAAGCTCCGCTACCAGTTCCACCGGAGCAGCCCAGAACGTTATCCAGCAGCTGTGCACCTGCCGAGGTAGCGGTACCGCCAGTCGACGCGCCGGGTCCCAGAGTATTCAAGTCGGGCGCAAAGCCCTGCAGCGGATACGTCGAAGCGTAGGTAACCTGAGCAGTGTTAATGGTGCGCATGGAGCCTACGGCAGAAGACTCGTTGGCGGCGATGCGCGAGCGGAGGAGGTTCGGGATAGCAATCGCGGCGATGATCAGGATGATCGCCACAACGATTAGTAGTTCAATCAGTGAGAAGCCTTTTTGTTTTTGCATCATCGACGATCCCTCTTAGGTCCTTTGTAATGAGGAGTAGGTGTTTTGTAGCTTCGCCATTCCAGCCTTGGTTCACGCAATTGATTCTCCAAATCTGTATTAAAATTCGAAGGTAATGATAAATAATGACTTACCGAGAATGGATGTGGATCGCGCCCGCTCCCGCGTAGGGTGTTTCCCATGGTACTAACGTTATTATTCATCTAGTAGTGACAAAATATGTCACGTGAACCGACACGCGGTAATGTACCGGTCGTGTACTAATTCGCATTTTGAGGCGCTACTTGTAGATCGGAGTTCAGGTTACTCGGCTGCTTCGTCATCCGCTTTTCGAGGCGTAGGGAAACTTGCTGCGTAGCCAACCACAAACGTCGTTATGCTTCCCAGCGCCACGTACCAGGTGAACGGAACCCGGGTCCATTGCCACAGGTATATGTTCAGCAGAAAGCCGGCGAGCATTCCCACCATTGCGCCGCGCTCGGTGGCTTGTCGCGTCAGCACACCGAGCAAGAAGACGCCGAGCAAGGCCCCATAAGCTACCGATGCAATCGACAGTCCGGCCTCCAGCACCCGCCCGCCGCGCCGTGCCACAATTGCCAGCGCAAACAGCGCGAGTGCCCAACCTACGGTCGCCACTCGCGAGAGATATACCCGGTGCTCCTCGCTCTCCTTTGGCTTTATTCGCGAATAGAAATCAACGATTGTCGTCGAGGAGAGAGAGTTGAGGGCCGCGCTCAGGTTTGCCATTGCCGCCGCAAGAATTGCCGAGATCAACAGTCCGCTGATTCCGTGTGGCATGCGTGTAACCACAAAGACCGGAAAGATCGTGTCCGTCCTCGTGAATCCCACCACCGGTGGGAACAGCCTATAGAATGCGAAGAGCATGGCTCCGATCAGCAGGAAGAGAGAGAACTGGAAGAGCACCATCACGCCGCTGGCCAGCAATGCCATCTTTGCCTGCCGCTCACTTCTCGAAGAGAGTAGCCGTTGCACGATCAACTGGTCTGTGCCGTGGCTTGCCGTTGTCAGAAACGCGCCGCCGATTACCCCGGACCAGAAGGTATAGGTCACGTGGAAGTCCCACGAAAAATCGAAGATCTGGAACTTGCCTGCCTCGGCGGCCACGCTGTGTATCGTCTGCCAGCCGCCCGGAACCAGGTGCAGAATCGTGAAAAATCCAACCAGGGTGCCCGCCAGATATACCACCAGTTGCACAACGTCGGTCCAGATCACGGCAGCCATGCCGCCCTTCAAGGTGTAGATCAAAGTCAGCATCGTGACGATTGCGATGGCCGCAACATCACGTTCGAAATCGCTGAAGCCGCCCAGCACATTTCCCAGCGCAATGCCAACTACGATAGCCACCGCGAAGACACGCACCCCCTCGGCTGCGGCGCGCGTGATCAGAAACAAACCAGCCGTCAGGCCCCGCAGTCTCTGCCCAAAACGGCGCTCGATCAGCTGGTAGGCCGTCACCAGTTCACCACGGAAGTATTGCGGAATCAGTAGCACGCTGATAATGACGCGCCCCACCAGGTAGCCGATCACAAGTTGCAGGAAGCCGAAGTTGCGCTCATAGGCCATTCCCGGCACGCTAATGATGGTCAGTGTGCTGGTCTCCGCCGCTACAATGGATAGCGAAATTGCCCACCAGGGAATCGTCTTCTCCGCCAGGAAGTAGCCCTTGAGCGTGCTGGCCTGCTTTCGGAAGCGCATTCCGAAAGCGGTGACCGAGGCCAGATACACCGCGATCACCGCCATATCCAGCCCATTCAGTCCCACGGATTTCTCCTGATTCCTTCGCGCTCAGTACAGCAGGTATTTGGCCCGGGTCGCTTTGAATGCTTCCATCCCGTCGATCCACTCCATCCACAGTTGCCTTGGGTCTGCGCCTGCATCGATCGCCTCCGCGCTTGCGTTGTTGAGCATCAGCCGATCCAGATTCTTCAACTCAAAGTGCTCCGGATACAGCTTGTGCAGTGCGGCGGCGAACTCCATGCCCAGCTCCGGCGCATCGAGCGCGTTCCTGTCGGTCACTACGATGTTCACGCCTCCGCATTTTTTCTGCTCGTACACATCCGCTTGAGGCGTAAATTCGACCGGCACAAAACGCACTCCGCTGATTGCCCGTCCATTCATATATGCGGCCAGTTCCATCGCCTCGATCCACGGCGCTCCCAGCACCTCAAATGGAGTATTCGTCCCACGTCCCACGGAAACATTCGTTGCCTCCAGCAGCCCGACCCCAGGATAGAGCAGCGCCTCCGTCAAACTGCGCATGTTGGGTGACGGATTCACCCACAGCACTCCCGTCGAATCTAGCCAGTCGCCGCGCTGCCATCCTTCCATGGCAACCACGCTGAGCCGCGCATGGATGCCGTGTTCCGCGTTATAGAAGCGCGCCAGCTCGCCAATTGTCATGCCATGGCGAACCGGAATCTGCCCGTAGTTGGTAAAGCTCTCCCGTCCCTTGTCGCTGATTGGCCCTTGCACATATGTGCCATTGATCGGATTCGGCCGGTCGAGAACCACGACCCGCTTGCCGGTCTTGGCAGCTGCTTCCAGAAAGTATCCGAGCGTGGTCTCGTAGGTGTAATAGCGCGTGCCAATGTCCTGGATGTCGAAGACCACTACGTCAACCGAATTCAGAATCTCCAGTGGAGGATGCCGCTTCGCGCTCGTCTCCCCATAAACGCTGTACACTGCAACGCCGGTTGCCGCATCCCTGGAGTTTCCTATCGCCGTCGTGTCCAAGCTCCCGGTAACGCCGTGCTCCGGGCTGAAAATGGCGGTCAGTTTCACTCCTCGCGCCTTGGCCAGCACGTCAATGGTGCGAGCTCCGTGTCCATCCACGCCGGTCTGGTTGGTCAGCACCGCAACCCTGGTAGTTGTTTTGCCAGGCTCTCGCAGCTCGGCAAAGTCATGTTCTTCCAGCACGTCGATCCCGGTGCGTACCCGTCCATTGCGCGATGTCACCAGCCGCGCCCCTGCCATCGCCTCGTTGTATCCGGTGATGCGCGCCAGTCGCAGCTTCTGCGCGTCGTCCACCGTCAACCCCAATCCCTGCGCCACTGCAGATGCCACACGCGCTCGCACCGAGACGATCGCGGCGGAGTTGCTCCCGCGTGGATGCACCGCGTTCGTCAGGATGATCACATAGCTGTTCGTCACCGGATCGATCCATATCGATGTTCCCGTGAACCCTGTATGTCCAAATGAGCCCACCGGGAAAAACTCTCCGCGATTGCTTGAAAATGGAGAGTCGATATCCCATCCCAGGCCGCGCAGCACAGATGCCGTTGGCGGCTGTTGCGGAGTCGACATCTTCTCCACCGACAGTGGCGTCAGCACATGGAACCCGGTCAGCAAATCCCGCGCATACTTCGCCAGGTCGTCGGCGGTCGAGAACAGGCCCGCGTGTCCGGCCACTCCGCCCATGCGCTGTGCCGTTGGGTCATGCACCATCCCGCGCATCATCCTGTGGTGCTCGTCATACTCGGTCGGTGCAATCCGCGCACGCCACTCGGCGGGAGGCAGAAAGCGCGTCTCTCGCATCCCCAGCGGCTCGAATATTTCCTTCGCGGTGTACTCGTCCAGACTCATACCGCTCACCTTTTCCACCACGAAGCCAAGCGTCTCGAAATTGATGTCGCTGTATACGAATCGCGCTCCCGGTGGAAAGATGGGCTGGGCATCCATCGCCAGCCGGAAAGCCGCGGCACGTCCTTGCCACGCCGTTTTCAGACCGAGGTCCGCGCCCAGTCCGGAGAAGTGTGTGAGCAGTTGCCGGATAGTGATATTTCCCTTACCGTTTTTTGCAAACTCCGGCAGGTACGCCGCCACCGGATCGTTGAGCCGGATCTTTCCCTCCTGCACCAGCTTCATCACCGCTGTAGCCGTGGCCACGCACTTTGTCATAGACGCAAGATCGAAGATCGTATCCACGGTCATCGCCTCTCGCGCCGGTTCCAGCGAGCGCATCCCGAAGGCCTTGCGATACACCACTTCGCCATTGTGTCCCACCAGCACCACACCGCCGGGAATCACTCCGCGCGTCACCGCCGCCTTCATTATCTGATCCACGCTTGCCAGCCTGGCGTCCTCGGCCGGAGCGGCGTCTGTCGTCGCGCAGCCGCCAGCGACTGCCGCCATCACGATCAGCAGGAGTATTGAGATATGCCGGATTGCGCTACGTTTCACTCTTTATCTCCTCCGGTCACGCATTCACAAGAAGAGTACAAGCAGACAGTGGTTCTCGTACCTTGCTCATCGCCCATTAAACACGTTGACGGTTTATTTTAGGTGCTATGGTTTCCATTATGCGGAATGCGTGGCTGGTTTTCTTCATTCTTCTTGCGTTGACGGCTCCCACTCTGGCAGACGAGGTCGCCGCTGCCGCTGTGGCCAATGATCCGGGCGGCGCGCGCTGGGCCGACCGCACTTTGCGCAAAATGTCTTTGGAGGAAAAAGTCGGCCAGCTTTTCATGATCTGGGCCAAGGTCGATTTTATGAACGTCAACGGCCCCGAGTACCTCCGGCTGCGCGATGCCATGCAGAAATACCACCTCGGTTCCTTCGGTATCACCTCGCCCATGGATGGCGGCTTGTTGCTGAAGGGAAGTCCCCTCGATGCCGCCGCACTCACCAACCAACTGCAGCGTGACAGCCCTCTGCCTCTCCTGTTTGCCGCCGATTTTGAGCGCGGACTGCCGATGCGCTTCCAGGGTGGAACGGCCTTTCCGCATGCCATGGCCATTGGCGCCACTGGAAAACCCGAATATGCCTACCAGTTCGGACGCATCTCCGCCGCCGAAGCCCGGGCCATCGGCATCCATTGGAACTTTTATCCCGACGCCGATGTGAACTCCAACCCCAATAATCCCATCATCAATGCTCGTGCCTTTGGCGAAGATCCCACCGAAGTCAGCACTATGGTCACGGCCTTCATACGCGGAGTTCATGACGCCCACGGCATGGCCACCGCCAAGCATTTCCCCGGCCATGGAGACACCGACACCGATTCTCATCTTGCCCTATCCCGCATCAATGCCAGCCGTCCCCGCCTCGATCAGGTTGAGTTGCCGCCCTTCCGCGCTGCTATCGCCGCTGGCGTGGACGCGGTAATGGTCGGCCATCTCCTTGTTCCCGCGCTTGAGCCCGATCCCAATCGCGTCGCCACCATTTCCTACAACATCAGCACCCGCCTGCTGCAGGATGAGCTTGGCTTCCAGGGCATCGTCATCACCGACGCAATGGATATGAACGGCGTCACCCGCATCTTCGGCGGCAATACCCCGCAGAGTGCAGGCCGTGCCGCCGTTGAGGCCCTCAAGGCCGGGGCCGACGTCGTTCTCATTCCCGGCGATCTGGATGGCGCATACAACGGAGTTCTCGCAGCCGTGAAGAGTGGCGAACTTCCCGAGAGCCGCATCGACGATTCCGTCGGCAAGATCCTGCGCGCCAAAGCCGTTTTAGGTCTTCACAAGAACCGGTTCGTCGATCTCAACTCGGTCCGCGCCGCCCTGGCCCGTCCAGAGAACGTCGCCCTTGCACAGAGGATGGCCGATGAAGCTGTGACCCTGGTGCGTGGCGGCGAGAGCGAGCATGGAAGTGTACAGAAACCTCAGCGGTTGTTGCCTTTGCCGCGCACTGCAGCCGTTGCTTCGCAGCTCACCTATCACTCCGCTCTGCCCGCTGCTAATCATCTCCTGGTGCTGGTCTTTACCGACGATGTTCGCAACGAGAATGGACGAGCCCTGGTGCGCGAGATCCGCGCCCGTGTTCCGGACGCGCGTGTCATTTACATCGATGATGTGATGGCGCCGGTGCTTGCGCCTCATGTACTGGAGGCAGCTGTGAACGCTGAGCGCATCGTCGCCGCTGTCTATGTCATTCCATCCGCCGGGCGCGCCGTCGCCGGTGACACTGGTTCGCCTGCCTTGGAGCATGGTCCAGCCACCATACTGGCCAACGTCATCAAAGCAGCCGCCGCAAAGACCGTGGTGGTTGCTCTCGGCAACCCCTACCTCATCTCCCAGTACCCCACGGTCCAGAATTACGTCTGCACATTCTCCAACGCCACGGTCTCGGAGCTGAGCGCCGTCAAATTCCTCTTCGGCGAGATCCCCGCCCGAGGCCATCTCCCGGTATCCATTCCCGGCATTTCCTCCCGCGTTCCCATGCAGGAACTACCGCAAAAGAATTCGCAGATTCCCTAGTTGTCGTAATCCTCGTCAAGTGAGCGCAGAAACGCTGCCAGTGCCGCAATATCTTTCTCGTCCAGAGAAATTCCGCTGAGTTCCGGCGCTCCATTGCGAAGCTTTCCAGCTCTTGCCAGCTCGGACATCCGGACGTAAAAGTGCAGCATATCTTCCACTGTAGCCATGCGTCCGGTGTGCAGATACGGCCAGGAATGTCCCAGGTCACGCAGGCTCGGAGTTCTGAAACAGGCAATTGTGCGCGGTAGCTGTACCTCCGGATAGCAGGGCCCCGAGCCGCATAGCAGGACGCGCATCCGGTTCTGCACCTCCGGATAGTCCGGGTTGGCAAAAATGTTCCACATCCCAAGATCGGTTGCCAAAGGATTATCCGCGGAAGGCACCGAACGAAAAACGCTGGTAGCGTGGGGATGGCTAGTCGTGGCTGGAATATAGCGATCCAGATCGCGGCTGCGTTCCGCGTAGGATGGCACCGCGAGCCGCGCAAAGCTGCCCGCCCCATGTACCGAGTCATATTCTTCCTGGGCCGCGCCTGTATTGTGAAAACCATCATCCGTAAAGTCCGGAGCGGCGTGGCAGCGAACACAGTTCCCCGTGTGCGAAACCGGGCTCGGAGCCACCTGCGTTCGATCGGCCGAAGGCGAATTCATCGCGGCGGCAGTGGCTGCGCAAATCAACAAGCTGAGTACTGCGGCGATCACCCAATCCGACATGCGTTTTGTTCTGCCGAGCAGCACTCCAAAAAGCGGTAGCCCCGCCAACAGAAAGAACGGTGACACTCGCCTTGCGGTGAGCGTCTGTGCCGGCGGTGCGCTCTGCCGCAGGAAGATCTTCAGGCCGTCGAGTTCCTGCTGACGGAACTCGAGCAGGTGCGGATGAAACCTCAGCCATCTTTCATAGGGCAAAACAAACCTGGGATTCTGCAATCTATCCAATTCCAGCAACAGTCGTTGCGAGTACTCCACATCGCTTTCGCCTTGGTTTGGCATCGCTGGGAGATCGTTCTTGGCGAGAAACATGTCGTATGCTGATCCTGTATGAATGCCGTCTCTGGTCTGTTCGAAGCGCAGCGACTTCAAATAGGCACTGGTCAGCCGGGCAACGTCATCGGCGATCTGCTGGTTGCTCGCACTCTTCACATCAAGACGGTACTCCTTTGCCAACCGGAACTGATCCGGAATGTCACTGGCCGTTCCCAACATCAGTTTTGCGTACGATCCTCCATACTGTTGTCCCAGATCATCGCGTCCGTCGTCCTCGCGAATCACTTTTGCAACGTTCTTGATTGCCTCATCGTATTCAGTGGGTAACCATCCGAAATCTCTTCCCGATAGCGTGCTCTTGACCAACTCTTCCACGGTGAGAAACTCACCATCGCCGTGGAGCAGTATCTTGGAGTGCCGGGGAGTGAACTCATCTACCATGTTTCTTGCGTTTCTCACAGTCACAGTCTGGCCATCGCCACGCTCTGGAATCGGCGTGCGCGGCAAGTAGTCTGCATAAGTGCGGTTCATTCCTGCAATCAACGACGTAAATTCATCGACAAAGTGGCACGAGCGGCAGTTCATCGACTTTCCGGCGAAAGGCGATGGATAGGGCACACCTGCGCGTGGATTCCGCACTTGTGCAACCACCGGATCGCCTTGCGGCAGTGGACGATTCACCTCGCCATTGGAGTGTGCCGCAAAGTACTGCGCGAAGCGGGTTTCCAGAAATAGTCGTTCTCCGAGCACACTCTCTGGAGTGTCGTTAGGTCCCATCCTGCGGACCTTGCGCACTATGGGAATGCCTGAAGTGGGTGGTTTCGATTGAGCCAGACAAGGAACCAAAGTTCCAGCGGCAAAGCTTGCGAGGAGGAAGACAACCGAACGGAAGATCGTACGCATAAACGAGGATGAAGTCATGGGGTCAAGTTCCTTCTGGACTGCGCTTGCTCTTGCGATGCGTACCCGTTCCTCAATTTAGATGCAGCCCTCAACCAGAGATCACGTTTGTGCTGTTCAGATTTTTTCGGAGTAGGCCAACAGCAACTTTGGTATGGGCATCGTATCGGGTCTGAGCGTGAAGAGTCACGCCGAACGCGAGTTCCTACTCGGATGGCATAACGGGCAATAAGTCAACAACGGATCAACAAAAGGTTCCCGCGGACAGGCAGCGGTGGATGGAAGGAATGTCGAACATGATGATGCGAAAAACGGCTCAGGTTTTCTCGCGGGCTACTTCATGCCTTGGTGTCGCGTGTATAGCGCTCATTTCCCTTTGGACCACCTCCTGCGGCACCGGTACTGCCGCCTCGTCCAAAGCCCCTGATGCTGCCAGCCCCACGGTCACCCTCACTGCCTCATTCTCCCAAGTCACAAAGGGGAGTTCCGTAACCCTCACCGTCGCCGCCACAAACGCGGCGCAGACGGTGATCTCCGACAACCTTGACAGCGTAACCTACACGCTGCCTGCGGCTGGAGGAACGCAGACAGTGACGCCAACAGCCACCACAACCTATACCGCAACTGCTACCGGCACTGGCGGAACGGCAACAGCACAAACCACCATTACAATAACTGTGCCCACAGGCCCTGCTCCAACGGTCACGATCACGGCTGTTCCAGCGTCAGTTGCCCAGGGTGGTTCTGCCACGCTTACCGTGGTCGCTACCAATGCAACGCAGACGGTAATCTCTGACAATCTCGACAGCGTAACCTACACGCTGCCTGCGACTGGGGGCACGCAAAAAGTAACGCCGACGGCAACCACAACCTATACCGCAACTGCTACCGGGACCGGCGGAATGGCGACCGCACAGACCACCGTTACCATAACGACAGCTCCGAGCCCAACGGTCACAATCACGGCTATTCCAGCATCAATCACCCAGGGTACTTCCGCCACGCTCACCGTCGCCGCCACCAACGCGACGCAGACGGTAATCTCCGACAATCTCGACAGCGTAACCTACACGCTGCCTGCGGCTGGGGGCACACAGACCGTGACTCCATCTGCGACAACCATCTACACTGCGACTGCCACCGCCCCAGGCGGCACTGTGACAGCGCAAGCCACTGTTACCGTGACTCCGGCTGCCACCATAAATGCGGTGAACAACATCGTCATCATGATGCAGGAGAACCGCGGCTTCGACGAGTACTTCGGGCACCTCAATGAATACCGCAGCTCGCTGGGTTTGCCCGCCACCGTCGATGATCTGAGCAACGCCGGAAAGGTTTCCAATCCAAGTTGGAATGGCACCGGCAACATCTCGTCCTTCCACATGTTGACCCAGTGCATCGGTGACCTTACTCCTTCATGGCAGGAGTCGCACAACATGATCAACCTCAACAGTCCAGACGAAGGCCATTGGGGAACGCCGCCCCCTATGAATGGATTTGCTGCCATGGCCGGAGGATACGCCGATCACGATCCAACCTCGGGCGGATTCGACGTAGCCGGCATGCGCGCTATGGGTTATTACACCGCCGCCGATTTGCCCTTCTACTATTGGGCTGCAACCACCTTCGCGACCTCGGACCGCTGGTTTAGTCCTGCTCTGACGCGCACCCAGCCGAACCGGATGTATGCTCTTGCCGCCACTTCAAACGGATATGCGTACCCGGGCGGCAGCGGGGATCCCACCCATCCACCGCTCAACATGGGAACAGACAAGAGCATCTTCCAACTACTGCAGGAGAACGGCATCACCTGGAAGGTGTATGTAACCGACAACTACGTGGCGGGCGACCTGACGAAGATGGACACCTATGAGAACTACTTCCCGTGGGCTTTTGGCTTTGTCGATCATTTTGCGGACGCCAAAACCTTCGCGACGGATGCGGCAAACGGAACCCTTCCCCAAGTTGCGTGGATCGAGTCCGGCTACACTGAGTCGTACTCGGATGAGCATCCCCAGAACCCTATCGACAAAGGCGCACAGTATACCGAGTCGATGGTTCAGGCCTTAATGGACAGCCCATCATGGGCGCATTCGGTCTTCTTCATCACCTATGACGAAGGCGGCGGATTCTATGACCATGTCCCGCCGGTTTCCATGCCGAGCCCAGATGGCAAGCCGCCATATCTCGCGCCAGGCGATCCGACGGGTAACTTTGATACCACTGGTTTCCGCATCCCACTGATGGTGATCTCGCCCTTCACCATTCCTGGGTATGTATCTCATAACAATGCAGATAACACGGCACTGTTGAAGTTCATTGAGACCCGCTTCAGCTTGCCCTCTCTCACCGCGCGTGACGCAGCGCAGATCGACATGACAGAGTTTTTCGACTGGAGCGCGCCAAACCTTGCATCCACGAATCCGCCAGCGCAGCCATCGCTGTCGTGTTATTACGACCATCTGCCCTAGCGGCTTTCACGCTTCTCTCACTCTCAACGCCGGCGAGGGGTTCTCTTGTCGGCGTTCCTGCCTCCATCCGGTCCAGCGCGGTGCTGGCAGATGGAGACACACCTCGGGCGCTGGGATTTTGGTGCGTGGGAGAATCAGGGCAATGTAATCAGGAAGAGTTTCTAGCTGGGAGCCATCTACTGCGGTGAACCGCGAGCGCCCTCCGGTGTTTTTCATTTTACTCGATGCCAGCTTGCGCCGGGAGGTTGCTCGTTCTTCTATTTGAGCTGTTTTTTTTGCGGCGGCGTGCCGTCCCCGGCACGCGAAAGTCTCCTATCCTCGCTGGCCGCTCGAACCCCAAATTGGGGCTTTCCAGTGTTCTCCTTTCCTGTTTCCTGAGTTGGTCCTTGTGTTTGCCGGTCCACAACGGTACAGTGTTTCCATCAAGATAGAGGTTTTTTCCCATTCCGGTGGTATCGAAGTGCGATTCGCACTTCTGACGTAAGTCGCGCCTATTGAGCCTTCCCCCGAGCTCGAACGCCACTGACGGCACAGGTGTTAGCAAAGCGAAGCTCCTGAAGATTGCTCCTCCGGTTACAACAGAGTCGCAAGCATAGAGGCGGAAACTCACGAATGACTGGAACGCGCGCGAAAATCCTGATTGTGGACGACGAACCGGCAATCGCGGATACTCTCGCGCTTATCTTCTCCAAAGCGGGCTATATTGCAACCGCGGTATATAGCGGGAAGAAAGCGCTGGCACTTGTTGCCTCGGAACGTCCGGCTCTCGTGATCACCGACGTTGTCATGCCCGGCATGGACGGCATCGAACTGGCAAAGACCATCCGGAGCTCTCATCCCGGTTGCCATATCCTGCTAATCTCAGGAAACGCCGGGAACTATCCTTTGCTGGAGGTCGCAAGAGAGGCTGGGCATTCCTTTGAGATTCTGCCTAAACCCATCCATCCTCGAATCTTGATCGCCAAGGTAGCATCGCTTCTTAGTGAGACCCCCTCGTCCACTTAGCCTGCCTGGTCCGCCTGCCATAGCGGAGCATCCCTCCCGCTTCCATCGCTTCCGGCGCCACAAATTGTACGTCCGCCTTTTTGCGTCTCGGCGACAGCATCTCCGGTTGGCTCCACCCCAAGGACATGGCCTTGCGATTTTGAAATATCCCCTACTACGAAACTTATCTTAATCACCTCAGGCGTTCTTCTGTATTGGAAACCGGCTTTGCTGCTCGATATTGGGACCAGTCAGCCGCTACTCGGAATGAACCCGGAAATGAGCTGGCGGACTTCTTCTTCCTTTTCGAGGTTCCAATGAAGCTCTTCGCGCTCGGCGCAGTTTGTTTGCTTGCGCCTTTCAGCATCGCTCAAGTGACGGTTCAGGTTTCTGCGCCCCTAGCCACTTCCAGCTCACCCATCCATGTGCAGGCCACGGCATCCAGCTCGCACCCCATCACGGGGTGGCAGGTCTATCTGGATGGAGCCGATGCCTACACCGGTGGCGCCACTACCACCATTAGCCCCAGCCTGAGTGCCGCCAACGGCGCCCACTCACTTGTGATCCGGGCTTGGGACTCAACCGGTGCCTACGGGACGAAGACTCTCACGACCACGGTCGCCAGCGCTGCTCCTCTGGCAACCGCGACTCCAACCATTCAGGTTTCTGCTCCCCTGGCCAGCTCCACCACAACGTCGCCGATTCATCTGCAAGCCACGGCATCGGACTCAAATCCGATTACAGGCTGGCAGGTCTATCTGGATGGCGTTAACGTTTACACCGGCGGCGCCACTACAACCATTAGTGCCAACGTAAACGCCGCCAACGGTGTCCACCAGCTCGTAGTCCGGGCCTGGGACACCAGCGGTGCCTACGGAACACAGACACTTTCGGCCACGGTGGCCAGTTCTACTCCGCCGCCAACGGCTCCTACTACTCCGGTTGCCTCCGGACTTCCCACCCCGCCCTCGACCGCTAAGGTCTTCAGCAACATTGAACAGCTGACTACGGGCTGGAGCTCTTGCAACTCGCCGTCCTGCGCCGGAGGCACCGGAGCAGGGGCATATTGGCAGGCCTTCAACCAGACGTCGCCTTCGCTCAGCGGCCGTAGCATGGAGTTCTTCAATGATGGCTCCTGGGCCAACGCCCTCTTTTACAATCACCTGGGCGCCAACGATAGCGTGACGAACTTCCTCTGGGACTTCTATGTTCAGGTTGACAGCGCCTCTTTGAGCGCGACCCAGGCTCTGGAATATGACGCCTTCCAGTTCGTCGGCGGCTACAACTACATGATCGGCACCCAGTGCGACTACGGCGCCGGTGTGTGGGACACCTGGGACGAAGCCACCGGGCACTGGCTGCACACCACCGTTGCATGCCCGAAATTCGCGGTCGGAACGTGGCACCATATTCAGTGGTACATGACCACCAACCATACCAACCACACCTACACCTACCAAACTCTCGTGGTTGACGGCGTGCCCTACACCCTGAACCAGACACAGCCCGCCAAGTATTTGGGTTGGGGAGACAATCTCGGCGTGCAATGGCAACTCGATGTCAACGCCAGCGGCACTGGCTATCATGAGTGGGTTGACAACGCGAATCTCACCATCTGGTAGATTTACAAATGAATATAACTTTAGGGGCTGGCATTTGCGCCAGCCCCTTCTTTTTCTCGCCCATTACCGTTTGCCCCGAGATCAGAGCGGGTGGTTGGGGTCTCCATCGTTCAGCTCGACGCCGACCGCGCCGGAGGCGGTAACCGGGATGACCGGCTCCTCTTCCGGGCTGGAGACGCGCATCGCATCAAGCACGCGTGAGGTATGTTGGCCGCGGCGCATTACCATGCGGCCGGTGCGTGAGACTTCGAGGATCTGTGTTTCTCCTTCGGTCAGCACCTGCAGCAGGCCTTCAATCTTGGAGGAGGCTCCGGTGATTTCCAGCATGAGGGATTCAGGCGCCAGATCGACAACGCGGGCGCGGAATACCTCAGCTAGCTGGAAGATAGGCCCACGGCTCATCGGTGTCGCAGCGATCTTGATGAGGGCCAACTCGCGGGTGACGCAGGAGAGCTGCCCGATATCATCCACGTCCAGGACATTCTCAAGCTTGAACAGCGACGCCTTGATACGATGGCCGGCACCGGACGGAGCTTCAGCAACAATCGTCATGCGCGAGACTTCCGTGCGCTCTGAGGAGCCCACGGTCAGCGACATGATGTTGATATTCAGGCGGCGGAACAATGAGGCAACGCGGGTGAGCACGCCGGGCTTATCTTCCACCAAAGCGACGAATGTATGCAGCATAGCGGACCTTTCAGTAAATTTACGCTTTCAACGCAGCGTGTCAGCGAACGCTCAATTAAGGCTTTTCCGGTGTCTCTACCAACGGAGAGTTTCCGTTCGAAGGACGGCGGATCATTTCGTCGAGCGCTGAGCCGGGAGCGATCATCGGGTAGACAGCATCCTCTTTTTCGACCATAAAGTTAATGAGATACGGACCGCTGCAGCGACGTGCGGCGTCTACCGCAGGTAAAACCTCGGAGCGTTTGCGGACAGTAACGCCGGGAATGCCGTGGGCATCGGCAATTTTGACAAAGTCCGGCGAAAGGATCGGCGAACAGGCATAGTTGCCGTCATAAATAAACTCCTGCCACTGCCGAACCATGCCCAAAAAGCCGTTGTTGATGACCGCGATGTTGATGTTGAGGTGCTCCTGCACGATTGTGGAAAGCTCAGAGCAGGTCATCTGGAAGCCGCCATCTCCGGAAATGGCCCAGACCTCTTTATCCGGACAGGCTACCTTGGCCCCGATTGCCGCCGGGAGCCCGAATCCCATGGTGCCCAGTCCGCCGGAGGTGATCAAGGTGCGTGGTGACTCATGCTTGTAGTACTGCGCCTCCCACATCTGGTGCTGGCCAACGTCGGTAACGACGATGCCTTTGCCGTCGGTGGCCCGCCACAGGTCGTGGATGACGTGGGCAGCATAAAGGTGCCCGAGATCCGGCAGGTTCTTGATGTCGCGAACCGCCGCGTCGCCTTTCAGCAAATTCACCGCGCGAATCCAGCTCGAATCCTTCCGCGGGGCAATGTGCGGCAGTATGGTTTCCAGAATCTCGCGCAGATCTCCGATCAACGCAATGTCAGCTTTGACGTTCTTGTTGATCTCGGACGGATCAATCTCGATGTGAATCTTTTTCGCATTGGGCGCGTAGCTGGCCAGAACGCCGGTAACCCGGTCATCGAAGCGCATTCCGCATGCGATCAGCAGATCGCTCTGTTGGATCGCCTGGTTCACCCACGGTTCTCCGTGCATGCCCATCATGCCGAGCGACAGCTCGTGTGAGGCAGGGAAGCCTCCAATGCCGAGCAACGTCGTGGCTACCGGAATCTGCAACCGCTCAGCCAGCGTACGCAGTTGGCTCATGGCTTTGGATTCCAGAACGCCGTGACCTGCCAGGATGATAGGGCGCTTGGCCGAGAGGATCAGTTCGATCGCCTCGCTGACCGCCTCCTGTTCTACCAGGAGCATGGGGTGCGGGCGGTGCGGCGAGGGAGCGGCGGTGGCAAAGTCGTAATCCGCTAATCCCTGTTGCGCGTCCTTGGTGATGTCTACCAGCACTGGACCGGGGCGGCCCGATCTGGCAATCAGAAAAGCTTGGCGCAGCACCGGGGCAACATCCTCTGCGCGTGTGACGATAAAGTTATGCTTTGTGATCGGTAGTGTAATTCCGGTGATATCTACTTCCTGGAAAGCATCGGTGCCCAGCAGTTTGGAAGGGACCTGCGCCGTGATGCAGACCACGGGCACCGAGTCCATCATGGCCGTGGCGATGCCGGTTACCAGGTTCGTGGCGCCCGGGCCGGAGGTGGCAATGGCCACACCAACCCTACCGGAGGCGCGAGCGTATCCGTCGGCCATGTGGGCGGCGCCCTGCTCATGGCGAACGAGGATATGCCGGATCGGGTACTTGCGCAATGCGTGATAGATGGGTAACACGGCGCCGCCGGGGTAGCCAAATACTTCGCGAACACCCTCGCCTTCAAGAGTAGCCCAGACGATCTCAGCGCCGCTGAGGCGCGTTGGTTGGCTGGCGGGTGCAGGTATTTCGTTCATTGCGAATTCCTCCTCGGTGCGTCTGCGATGCCTAATGGGCAAGTACGAAACTGCCTAGCCTCTAGGCCCAAAAACCGGGCCCAACGGAGAGCTAGGCAGTGCCGGGAATCCTTAATTGTACCGCAGCTTTTCAGTAATTGCGCCGATGGCTCGATGATAAGAGCTACTGAATAACCCCTCCTCGGCTCAACGGAATTCTCATGGTGTCGGCCTGGTGCCACTCCATTTCGCGCGGGGGCAGAGCACCTAAAGAATTCCGCACCGGATCGCCACTACCAGATCGTGAGCGTCGATTCATCGACCCATTCGTGGTACCCGGTTCCCTTGGCGTTTACGTCCAGTTGATACTGAACGCCTACGTTGTCTGCCCAGCCAACGTACTTCGCCGAGTAGGTTTGGTTCACGGAGTACGACGTGCCGTCCACCACCAGAGTTACAAACGTGTACTTCTCCGTGCCGGCTATCCGTTGCACGTACCACTGAATATGGTGCCAGACGTTGGGCGCGAACGCTGTACAAGGAATGCTGGTGTGTATCCAGGCGTCATCGCTTGCAGACCACACGTCCCACTTCCCAACTCCCAGATCGCACTGGCTTCCGAACATATAGGAGTAGCCGTCTACAAACTGGAATGAGTCGAACTCGAGCGCCTGGGCTGAGGAGGTCTCGTCTACTTGCGCATAGAAGTCCCAAAGTAGGTTCGTCACGCTGTTGCTAGCACCCACGTTTTGCCACCATAGCGAGTTTGCCCATACGCCGGAGTTATAGAGTTCCATGCTGCTGCCATCCATCGAGGGCGTGCTCTGGTTCTGGTTCATCGAGTATCCGCCCTTGCCACTACCACCAGCGCACGCCGGCGAGTTGCATGACTGCCATCCCGCTTTCTGTTCCAAGGCCGTGAATACCTGTGCGTTGGATGGCGGAGTGGGCAGCCCTGTCGTTGAGGGCGCTGGCGTCGGGGTTGGCGTTGGTGCTGGAGCCGGCGTCGGTGTTGGTGTTGGTGTTGGTGTCGGTGTTGGCGCAGGCGCAGAGGGGGTGGTCGTCGGCGATGCAGTGGACTGTGCCGATGACGATTGGAATCCTTTGGAGCACGCGCTGCCCAAGCACAATGCAAACGCGGCGAGAATGATTGCCGTAAGCTTCGTCATTCAAATTCCTGTATCAAGCAAGATTTACTCTTGAAGGTATTGGGCAGAGCAAGCCATTGGAATACAGGAGATTACCTACGCCTAGCCGGAATGGAACTAAGTTGATTTTTCACTTGCTCCAGAGCTGGAAAGTGTATTTACAAATCTCGCCCTGACAGCTTCGCCCGTTCCAACCGAGCCATCGACTGCGCAGCTCTGGAAGACAATAAAAACATATCCTTTGTAGCGTCATGCGAATCCAAATCAAGCGAGAGGTTGACCCCATGCTCGGACTCAAGTTGGTACGGCTGATCGAGAAACACTCTAAGGATATTGCGGAAGGCCTTATGGTAAAGCTGCTCACGTCAGAGCGTACACCGGCATATCGCAAGCTCCGCGAGGATGAACTTCGGGCTGCGCTCGTATCGCTCTACGCACACTTGGGAGAGTGGTTGCTCACCAAAACCGACAGCGATGTCGAACGGCACTTCAGAGACATTGGTGTCAGCAGGTCGCACGAGGGGATTCCTGCCAGCCAGATGGCGTGGGCGATCAGCATGTCCAAGGCGCAGCTTCGGGAATTTGTTTCCGAGGAGAGTGGGGCTGAAAAGGCTCTGGAACTCTATAGCGAATTGGAGTTTCTGGAGACGCTCGACCGCTTCTTCGACCGCGCCGTCTATTACGCTCTTATCGGATACGAGCAGCAGTCGCAGGCCACCAAGGCTGCATAGCGTCTTCCGAACTGCTGGCTGGAATACGCTCAGCAGCTATACGTTCCGCGAAGAAAAACAAGCTGCTGATCCAGTTCGTTTTCTCGAATAACCCTTGCAAGATACCCGACCATCTCGTTGAGGAGCTCTTCGAGCGGCAACAGCGCAATCGGTTTTCTCGCCTCTTGAACCGGAAGATAGCGCCAGCCATGCTCCTCCATCAGCCTCAAACACTGCTGCGCTGAATCTGTGACATTGGCGAAGACTTCACATGGCGTCATCACCTCGCGCACTGTCAGGGCCGTCGCCGTTTTCCGAAGTACGCTACGGGCATAATCGCCCTCGGAAAGGAAACCGATCATGCAGCCGCCATCCATCACTGGAACAGCTCTAACATCGTCTTCCATCATGAGCCTCAACGCGTCCAGCGGTGAGGCATCCGCGCTGACGCAGCTAAGCCTCGCCGACCTTCTTCGGAGGACGCGCTTCAAGGTGAGCGGCTCAACCCGCGGATGCCGTGGAATTTCGCCTTGCGATCCTTCCACGCGCGCATCCAGCACTCTTACTTTTCGAGTAACTATCTTTGAATGGTCGTCAGAGATAAAAATCCTCCAGTTACGCGCTCTTCTTTGAGGTCACGGGATAGAAAGCCGTGAATTCCTGTTTCACATCTTTGCTGCCGCATTTCGGGCAAACGATGGCCTCCCGGTCGTGCGCTGCCAATGTCAGAGTCTTTGCAAACGCTTCGTGGCAATCCTTGCAGAGATAGTCATAAGTAGGCATATCGGATCCGCCTCCCGGACGGATAGCGAACCGCATTCTACCGCGATTCGAGGGTTGGATGTTCTGTCATTTGCCTCGTTAAATCAGAGCTGCCCGATTTGCACCTGGCAGCATCTAACCTCCGGAGTTAGTGTTTCGTGAATGCCTGCATTGTTTTGTTGTTAGAAATCGGAATCCTGGCGCAGAGTAACCCCACCTCTGCCGCTGGAGCGGCGTCTGCGCAGCTAACCGGCTCAATAACCATCCCTCGGGAGCCCTCGGCTCCTGGTGCCAATCAGGGCTGCGTAAATCAGGGAAGTGATCGTCGAGAGTTTGCGCCGGTTGTTTGCTGGTTACAGAGGCACCTGTCGTGGAAATCAAAACACAAGCCGCATTTCGCTCTGATAGGTAAGTCAAACGCCACAAACCTCGGTCTTGCATGGCCTCCCTATGCGGTCTTCAATTTGTCCGAGGGTCACGGCAACTGGCGCATGCTCCGCATCGGCTTTCGCTACGACCGTACCTGGCGTGGTTACATTTTCCCAACCTTCGCCGCGAAGAAGATGGCGTACCCGCTTCGTTATTGACTGAAAGTTCTCGCGCCGCTGCCTTATCGAGTTGATATTTTTTTATCTACTCTTTAGGTACTTTTTATCGCAGTTTTAGATCCAGGAGCATCGAATCCAGTGCTACAATCGCGGCCACGAACCGCGAATCGAACGCAATACCAGGGTTCCCTGACAGTTTTCGGGGGTGAGGAAATGTTGATTGCTTTGATCGTATCGCTCATCATTCTCGCGTTCGCGCTGGGAGTTTCTGTTCCCGCCAACCACGACGTCAAGTTTTTCCGCTAGCACGTCGCCGCTGCCTCAGCCCCGCTCCGCCTTGGCACTTTACTCTGCCGCGCCTGACCTTCCAACATAATTAGGCTGATTTCCCTGCACTTACCTTGTAAACTCCTTTACTTGACTTGTGAACGTTCGATCATTGCGAGGTTTATATGGTTCCCGGCGCAACTGGATCGAACGCGGCACCCACAGGTCAAGTGCAGCCTGTTCGGCAGCGAGTCTACAAGTTAAGGACACGAATAAGGAGATCTCCGAATGAAACGTCTGATTACCGCTGTGACCGCTTTGCTTGCGCTGTTCCTTGCGCTGGCTGGTTCTTCCTTGGCGCAAAGCTCATCAGTCCCCGAGATTCCATTCCGTTCGGTGCCTGATTTTCTGAAGCTACCTCCCAACATGTATCTCGGTGAGGTTTCTGGCGTGGCCGTCAATTCCAAGGGACATATCTTTGTCTTCCATCGCGGCAACACCACCGGGCCCGCTTATGCGGCAGCCGCTGCGCAACTGCTCGAGTTCGACGCCGACGGCAAATATATCCGAGAAATCGGCCATAACCTCTATGCTTGGTCCTTCGCGCATGACGTCAAGATCGATCGGCACGACAACATCTGGGTCACGGACAAAGGCTCGGATATAGTTGTCAAGTTCAGTCCTGAAGGCCGTGTGCTGATGGTCTTCGGGCGCAAGCAGGAAGCGTCCGATGAAGACACCGCACCTCTCAAGCACCCCAAACCTCCCCTGCCTGCGATTGACGGTCTATTCAGGCAAGTAACCGACGTGACCTGGGATACGGACGACAACACCTACATCAGCGACGGCTACATCAACTCACGCATTGCCAAAGTCGACAAAAACGGCAACTGGATCAAATCCTGGGGTGGCCCCGGCAGCCAACCTGGGCAATTGAACACACCTCATAGCATTGCCATCGATGCGGAGAACCACATCTACGTGGCAGATCGCGGCAACGGGCGAATCCAGGTCTTTGACACCGAGGGCAACGTCCTCCGCCAGATCAAAATCAATGTTCCTTTTTCTCCTGACACTCACCCCGTGCTTGGGAATAAACCCGGTCCGGACGTACAAGGAACCTTTGCCCCTGGTTCGCCGTGGACGGTCTGCATTACGCCTCCGCCGCATCAGGTGCTCTACGCCTCTGATGCCTATCCAGGGCGAATCTACAAACTCTCACTGGACGGAAAGGTACTCGGTGTCATCGGCCAGGGAGGAAGGCAGTTGAAGCAATTTGGATGGGCTCACGAAATTGCGTGTCCGTCTGAAAATGTACTCTTCGTTGGTGAACTGTTGAACTGGCGCGTCCAGAAGCTGATTCTTGAGCCAGCCGCAGCGAAAACAAAGTAGCTTTACGCCGTAGTTCATTGCGAGTCGAAGGGCGAATGAACGTCTTTCGACTCGTGCCCCTAATCGATTCAGCTTGCGTTGCGAGTTGTCTGCCAGCTCGCAACGCGACAAATTGCCTTGGGCAACACCCCACTTCACTTCAGCTCGGCTTTTCGGACGCACATGAACGCACCCCCGCCCAACCCCTGGCATCCCATAAGAGGAAGGAGTTGGCAATGACGAATCTAGTTTGGTGGGCGATAGTCGGATTAATTGCAGGCTGGGCCACGGGAAAGCTCATGCGCGGAGCTGGCTATGGGGTGGTGATGGACCTCATTTTTGGCATCTGTGGTGCCGTGGTCGGTGGCTGGGTCATGCAGGCGTTGGGATTCGCCGGACGGGGCGGAATGATCTATACGATCCTGGTCGCAATTGGGGGAGCTGTAGTTCTCACCGCGCTGGTCCGTCTCTTAACCGGGCAGCGGGTTGGCGCATCGTTAACCAGCAAGCGTGACAAGAAAGATGACTTCCCCCGCGCCGCCTGAAATCCAGCCTGAAACCGCTTAGGACACAAAACCGGGCGCCGTCGCTCATCGTCGGCGCCCGCACTACCCATCCTCGCCAATCTGTTCTGTCTCCTCGATCAACGGAAAGTACTGTCTTTATGATTTTTACCTGTTTGTGACATGTAGAGCTAAACTGCGAAGTATATTGCTGAACCAGAGAGGATTTATTCATGACTGTTCAGAAGATCGCAGTGTGCGTTGCACTTCTATGCGGATTCACCGCTTCCAGCACTGCAACCAGTGCTCCTCGACCCGCCGGGAAAAACCATAGAAATGTCATCATCTTCGTTGCCGACGGTCTGCGCGCGGGCTCCGTGAACTCGCTCGATGCGCCAACGATCCTCGGCCTGCAACAGAAGGGTGTCAAATTCGCGAACAGCCACTCCGTCTTTCCCACCTTTACAACGCCGAACGCCTCGGCCATTGCTACCGGTCACTATCTCGGGGATACCGGCGACTTTAGCAACTATGTTTATTCCGGATACCCAATGTTCAATACCGGCAACTTCGGTAACTCCACCGGAACCGTCACACCATTCGTCGAAGACGACCAGATCCTCAGCGATCTCGACGATCACTATGAAGGAAATTACCTGAATGAAGAGACCATGCTGGCGGCTGCCCGCAACGCGGGCTATGCCACTGCTGCCGTCGGTAAACTGGGTCCCGCTGCCATCCAGGATGTTTCGCAGCTCAAGCCGGTGAGCAAGCAGTTTCCTGTTCCCCAGACCGTCGTGATTGACGATAAAACCGGCCAGTCTTCCGGCGTTCCCCTACCGCCCGCCATCGCCGCCGCTTTAACTGCGGCCGGACTGCCGACAACTGCGGTGGCTCGCAACCAACCTGCGGGCAATAACGTCACCGCTGGCACCCTGAATGCCAATCTGGGCCAGCAGAAGTATTTTGCAGATGCCGTTACGAAAGCCATCCTGCCAACCTTTGTGCAGCAAGGGAAGCCGTTCGCAATAGTCTTCTGGTCGCGTGACCCCGACGGTACCCAGCACAACGGCGGCGACAGTCTTAACTCGCTCACCCCAGGCATCAATGGTCCCACCTCCCGTGCAGCTGTAAAGAATGCCGACAGCAATCTCGAGCAGATACTTGCCTACATCAACGGTGATCCGAATCTAGCTGCCAATACTGACATCTTCGTCACCTCTGACCATGGTTTTGCCACCATCAGCAAGCATGAGATCGCTGCAACCGGGAATGCCTTCACCGCCAGCTACGCTGCGCACTTCACCTACAAGGATTCCACTGGCCGCCAGGAAGTGAACACAGGTTTCTTGCCCGCAGGCTTCCTTGCCATCGACCTCGCTCATGCACTGGAAATGCCTCTCTTTGACCCGGATACTCAGATTAAGGACGGCACTGGCCAAGCCGTGTATGCGCCAATAGATCCGAAGATTCCGCAGCAGAGCGCCGCCACCCGCCAGCATCCGAGTTCTGGTAATGGACTGATCGGCGGAAGTGGCCACATTCTCAACAAGAGCGATGCAAAGGCCATTGTTGCCGCCAACGGTGGCTCCGATCTCATCTACGTGCCTGACCAAAGTAAGCAGCGCGTGCAACAGATCGTCGCATTCCTGAGCAAGCAGGATTACGTGGGCGCAATCTTCGTCAACGATAGCTACGGGAAGATACCCGGCGCCATTCCGTTCAGCTCCATCAATCTAATCGGAGCTTCCAAAATGCCGAAGCCGGCCATTGCTGTCAGCTTCAAAACCTTCTACCTCACACCGGGCGATCTCCAGAGCGGAATCCAGATCGCCGACTCAACTCTGCAGCAGGGGCAGGGCATGCATGGGAGCTTCGCACGGGACAACACCTTCAACACCATGGTGGCCTTTGGCCCTGATTTCAAAAGCAATTTTGTAGATTCGTTTCCCGTCGGCAATGCCGACATTGCTCCCACTTTGGCTCACATCCTTGGGCTTAAGCTCCCCATGAAAGGCAAGCTGACCGGACGTGTATTGAACGAAGCGCTGCTGAATGGAACAGACAAAGTCCCATTCACGAGCAAGAAAATTGCCTCTGAACCAACCGCCGCGGGCAAGAGCACAATCATGCTCTACCAGCAGGTTGGCAGTCAGCTTTACTTCGACGAAGCCTGTTATGTAGCTCCAGCCCAGGCGAAAAAGAATCCGTGTAGGTAGCGCACCAGAGTTCCAAAGCATGAAACCGGGCGTAGTCACCAACTGCGCCCGGTCGTCTTAGCCCTCTGCAGCACGCTCCTTTGAGGCACAACCTCCGCCAGATTCGGATCATCCCTCAATGTGGCGTAAGGCTCTGGAGATGCGCGCTCACCGGATCGCGCATGGTCTGCGGGTGCCGTACGCCGACTGCCTATGGCACATCAGACTTCTGCCCGCAACTTAACCTTGGTCTCAACACAGATTCTCTAGCCTGCATTCTTCAGAGGTATCAACAGATGGCGAAGCTCGGATTTGTTGGTCTAGGTGTCATGGGAGGTGAGATGGTGGATCGCCTCCTGAAGAAAGGTCATGCCGTCACCGGCTACAATCGCACGCGATCGAAAGGTGAATGGCTGATCGAACGCGGCATGGTCTGGGCAAATTCTCCTCGTGAAGTGGTCGAAGCCTCCGGCGTGACCTTCTCCATGGTCGCTGACAACTCAGCGCTCTCCGCAACCGCCAACGGCCCGGACGGACTACTCGCAGGTCTGCAAGCGGGCAAGATTCTTATCGACATCAGTACCGTGAGTCCCGCCGCAAGCCGTGCTCTGGCTGAAAAAGTTCGCGAGAAGGGCGCCGACATGCTCGATTGTCCGGTATCAGGCAGTGTCGTCACCTTGCGCGAAGGCAACCTATCCGTCATTGCGGGAGGCCGCCGCGAGACCTTCGAAAAAGTGAAATCGATTCTTGAAGATATTGGGCCAAAGGTAACTCATGTCGGCGACAACGGCCTCGCGCTTGTCCTGAAGATCGCCACCAACCTGAGCCTGGCTGTGCAGATGCTAGCCTTCTCCGAGGGCGTGCTGCTCGCCGAGAAATCCGGCATTGCGCGCGAGGTAGCCGTAGACGTATTGACTCACAGCGTCATCGCATCCCCAATGGTCAAGTATCGCGGTCCATTTGTTCTTGAGCTCCCTGCCGAAGCTTGGTTCAACGTCAACATGATGCAAAAAGACTTGTTGATGGCCCTTGAAATGGGCCGTGAACTTGACGTTCCTTTGCCGACAACATCCTTGACCAATGAGTTCCTCACCGCGGCTCGTGGCATGGGCCTCGTCAAGGAAGACTTCGCGGTTGTCTTCGATGTGCTGGCCAACATGTCCGGCCTAAAGAGATGACTGAGTCGCTTTGTGATCTCTTGCCAGCGAGCAGAGAATGGAGAAATCATGAGCGGTCAATCTCGCGCGAGTCATCCGATTTACAACCTTCTGCCTACTGAGATCGAGGGCTTCGACTCTCTGGCAGAACTTGCCCTGGATATGCGTTGGTCGTGGAATCATGCCACCGACGACGTGTGGCGGCACCTCGACCCCGAGCTTTGGGAGATCACACATAACCCATGGGTCGTGCTGCAGACGGTCTCGCGCGACCAGATCGAACGTGTGTTGGCCGATCCTGTGTTCCGGAACAAAGTGGATGCTTTGATCGACGCCAGCCACCGGGCAGCGAAAGCTCCGGCCTGGTTTCAGCAGAATCATCCAGAGGCTCTGCAGACCTGCATCGCATATTTCAGCATGGAGTTCATGTTGAGCGAAGCCCTGCCCATTTACTCGGGCGGGCTTGGGAATGTTGCCGGAGATCAACTCAAAGCCGCCAGCGATCTGGGCGTGCCTGTCGTCGGCGTGGGACTGCTCTACCAGCAAGGCTATTTTCGCCAGACGATCGACAGAAATGGCGACCAACAGGCCCTTTACCCATACAACGATCCCGGACAGTTGCCGATCACGCCCGTACGTCAGCCCGATGGGGAGTGGCTGCGGTTGGAGGTTGCGTTGCCTGGATATTCGGTCTGGCTGCGCGCCTGGCAGGTCCAGGTCGGCAGGGTAAAGCTTTACCTGCTTGACAGCAATGACGCGGCGAACTTCCCCGCTCATCGAGGAATTACCAGCGAACTCTATGGCGGCGGACCGGAACTGCGCCTCACGCAGGAACTGCTGCTGGGCATCGGCGGATGGCGGCTACTCCGCGCGCTCGGCCTCCAGCCGGAGGTTTGCCACCTCAATGAAGGACACGCCGCGTTTGCCGTCCTGGAACGTGCCCGCAATTTCATGGAAGAGACAGGTCAGCCCTTCGAAGTCGCACTCGCGGTCACGCGCGTGGGGAATCTCTTTACCACCCACACTGCCGTGGCCGCGGGCTTTGACCGTTTTGCACCCGTGCTTATCGAACAATACCTCGGTCGTTATGCCGAACAGAGGCTCGGCATTGCACTGGTTGATTTGCTGGCCATGGGCCGCCAGAACCCCTTCGATTCTTCGGAGAGTTTCAACATGGCGTTTCTGGCAATCCGAGGAAGTGGGGCGGTGAATGGGGTGAGCCGCTTGCATGGCAAGGTTAGCCGGAATCTCCTTCTGCCTCTCTTTCCGCGATGGCCGGAGGACGAAGTTCCGGTCGGATACGTCACCAACGGAGTCCACATGCCCACCTGGGATTCGGCGTCCGCCGACGATCTTTGGACGGAAAGCTGTGGAAAGGAGCGCTGGCTGGGAGCGGCAGAAACCATGCAGCAGGACATTCTCCATCTATCTGACGCCAAGCTCTGGCAATTTCGTTCCACCGCCAGCAAGTCTCTTTTGGAGTTCGCTCGCGAACGGTTGTCCCGTCAGCTTGCCGCGTCTGGCTCATTAGCTGAGTCGGTCGAATCCTCAAAGCATCTCTTTGATCCCAATGCCCTGACGCTCGGCTTTGCGCGACGTTTCGCGACCTACAAAAGACCGAACTTGCTGCTGCACGATCGCCAGCGCCTTCTTCGTTTATTGAAAAACCCGCAGCGTCCCGTGCAACTCATCATCGCCGGAAAAGCTCATCCGGAGGACAGGCCAGGGCAGGCCTTGATCCATGAATGGATCAATTTCATCCGCCAGCCAGAGGTCCGTCCCCACATCATCTTTCTGAGCGACTACGACATGCTGGTGACCGAACATCTGGTCGAGGGAGTCGATGTCTGGATCAACACGCCACGCCGCCCCTGGGAGGCGTGCGGAACCAGTGGCATGAAGGTGCTCGTCAATGGAGGCATCAATCTATCCGAGTTGGATGGCTGGTGGGCAGAGGCCTATACGCCTGAAGTCGGGTGGGCGCTGGGAGATGGCCAGGAACACGACGACGATCCCGCCTGGGATGCTGCCGAAGCCGAGGCCCTGTACACACTTCTGGAACGAGAGGTAGTTCCAGAGTTCTATGCTCGCGACGAAAATGGTATTCCAACCGCGTGGATCCGGCGGATGAGGGAAAGCATGGCGCAACTGACACCACGCTTCTCCGCCGATCGTGCGGTGCGTGAATATACCGATCAACACTATCTTCCGGCCGCATCCGCCTATCGTGGGCGTGCCGCAAACAAAGGCGCGGTCGGCAAGCAAATTGTTGATTGGCAGCATTCCTTGGAACAGAAATGGCCGCGTCTGCGTTTCGGCTCACTAAAGGTGGAAACCCAAAGCGGGCAGCACATCTTTGAGCTTCAGGTGTATCTCGATGATCTTGATCCCAACGCGGTTCGAGTTGAACTATTCGCCAACGGAGCTAACGGTGATCCCGTTGTCTGCCACGAGATGAAACGCATCAGTCAGCCTGCCGGAACAGCCGCCCCTCACCTCTATGGCGCGCGGGTTCCAACCACTCGCCCCGCAACGGACTATACGGCACGACTGATCCCCAACTATGAAGGTGTAACAATCCCGCTGGAAACCGCAAAAATACTCTGGCAACATTGACCAAGGTTCGAGCGAGGCTGCCGCCCAGTTTGCTTCCATCGGCGCATAGGCCAAGTCGTAGCTGCGGATGCCAAAGTCCACGGCAAGACCGCCGAAAAGTTAATCGCCAAGGTGAAGCAGGGAGGAGTGTTTGCGTCGGTTCTCGGAGCAACGCGGGCGAAGCTCAAGCCGCTGCGGAAGAGGGTGGTATTGGGACGGTCTTGCTGGTGGCTTGAGCCACCGCATCGGGGCAATACACTCAATCAAGGGCTTTGTGGAAACGAAGCACGGCGGTCGTGAGTAAACCGATTCCCAGTGCGGCCATGGCCAACATCTGAGGCCAGAGGATTTCCATGCCCACACCTTTCAGATACGTGCCGCGGAGCACAACCAGAAAATAGCGTAGTGGGCTGAGATAGGTAAGATATTGCAGCCACTGCGGCATGGTGCTGATGGGGAATCCGAAGCCAGAGAAAGTTATAGCCGGCATAATAAAAAAGAAGGACGTTACCATCGCTTGTTGCTGAGTGGACGAGACGGTCGAGATCAACAGACCCACGCCCAACATGCACAGCAAGAAAAGAATCGCCCCTGTTAACAAAACCAGAATCTGACCGCGAAATGGAACCTGGAACCACAACGTTCCTACGCTCCCAATTAGCACAACATCGAAAAGACCAATCAGAAAGAAGGGAAGCGTCTTGCCGAGGATAAACTCCGCCGGGCGAATCGGCGTCACCATGATCTGCTCGAGAGTTCCAATCTCGCGTTCGCGAACCACGGCAAAGGCCGTCAACGTAACCACCAGCACAAGCGTAAGACTTCCGATAATTCCAGGCACGAAAAACCAGCGGCTTCTCAGATCTGGATTGTACCAGGGCCGCTGCTCGAGTTGTACCGAGGGCATTTCTTCCAACATCTGCGGCGAGATGCGGTAGATGCGGTCTTTCTGGTAGTCCTGGGCAAAGCCGAGTGCGATCTGCGAGACGTACCCGGAAGCGATCAGGGCAGTGTTTGAATTGGTCGCATCGACAATCACCTGCAGCGGCGCGGTCTGCCCTTTGCGCAGGTTTTGTGCGAATCCGGCATGAATCTCGAGACCAACCGTCGCCTTTCCTTGGTCGATGAGATCGCCGACCTGCCGGTAGTCCGTCAATTGTCTTTGCACGTCGAAATAAGGACTGGAAGTAAAACGGGAGATCAGTTCGCGACTCTCCTGGCTATGGTCGAGATCGAGCACAACCGTTGGAACATGATAGATCTCGAAAGTCGCCGCATATCCAAAGACCAGCATCTGGATGATCGGCGGGCCAAACAGCACAAAGCGGGTACGCTTATCGCGGAAGACCTGAATGAACTCTTTGATCAACATCTGCTTAAGGCGCGCCAGCATAGCTCATCCTCTCCTTTACGCCAGCCTCTTGTGAAATGCACGGGTGGCGAGCAGTGCCAGAACGATTGTGAACACGGCCAAAGGAACCAAGTCGGTGTAGAGCAATGCCGCGGGTGTTCCCTTGAGGAAGATCTTCTTCAGCACCGAGACGTAGTACCGGGCTGGCAGGATGCGGGTGATCCACTGCAGAACGGTGGGCATTTGTTCAATCGCATAGAGAAATCCGGATAGCAAGAAAGCCGGAAGGAAGGTGATGAGTAGCGCGATTTGGCTTGCCGCAAGCTGATTCTTTGCGATCACGGAAATAAAGAAGCCAAGCGACAGCACGACCACCATAAACATGGCGGAGCTTACCAGCAAGGTTACAAAGGAACCCCGGAAGGGAATTTGAAACCAGTAGATGGCGATCAGGGCGCAGACGATGACGTCGAACATTCCAATCACAAAATAGGGCGCCAGCTTGCCCAGCATGATCTCAGCCGGCGCCACAGGAGTTGAGATCAATTGCTCCATGGTGCCGCGTTCCCATTCGCGCGCAATAGTGAGCGACGTAAGAAATGCCCCAATCACGGACATGACCAGGGCAAGTACGCCGGGAACGATGAAGGCGCTGCTTTCAAGATCTTCGTTGTACCAGGTGCGAGTTTCAACGCTGACGGCAGCAGGTTGGACAAGTTGGCCATGGCTGCGAAGCCAGTCGAGTTGAATGTCCGAAGAATAGCCCTGAACAACAGCCTGGGCATAACCAATCGAGACATTGGCGGTGTTGTCGTCAGAGCCATCAACCAGCGCCTGAACCTGCACCGGGCGGCCGTCGTGCACGCGTTGCGAGAAATCCCACGGGATAACAATCCCCATTTTTGCGTGGCCGTCGTCCAGCGATCGGGTAAGCGCGGGATAGTCGCCCACAACCCGCACAACGTCGAAGTACGCACTGGCTTGGAAGCGCTTTAGCAGACCCTGACTCTGTTGGCTTCCGTCGCGGTCATATACGTAAATAGGCAGTCCCTTCAGGTCGAGATTGACGCCGTATCCAAACAGCAGCACCAGAATCACCGGCATAATCAGTACGATAATCAGGCTGCGCGAGTCGCGGAGTATCTGCACAACTTCTTTTCGCGCCACGGCGAGGAAGCGAGTGAAGCTCATGCCTTCCATTCCTTTCCTGAATCGCTCGCGGTTGTGAGGGAAACGAAAACGTCTTCCAGGCTGGGGCGTATCTTCTCGATATGGCTAACAGTAATACTGTGCTCCGAGAGATACTTCTCAATTTGTGGGGCCGCCGCCGTAGCGTCACGCACCACTAGGTGCAGAGCGTTCCCGAAGACCGCTGCATCCATCACATCCGGAGCGGATTGCAAAACTTCCACTGCCTTGCCCAGCGGGTCGCACTCCACCAGAAGTAGCTCGCCTTTCATCGATTTCTGTTTCAGCTCTGAAGGTGTGCCCAGGGCGACAATCCTGCCACGAAAGATCAGTGCAAGGCGATTGCAGTACTCTGCCTCTTCCATGTAATGCGTGGTCACAAATACGGTCACGCCCTCTTCCGCCATCTGGTGAATCAGGTCCCAGAACTGCCGCCGTGAGATCGGATCGACTCCGGACGTGGGCTCATCCAAAAAAATAACTGGAGGTTTGTGCAACACTGCGCAGCCCAATGCAAGGCGTTGCTTCCACCCTCCCGGAAGCGTACCAGTGATTAGATTTTCCCGTCCTTTGAGGCTCGCCATCTCCAGCGCCCATTCAATTCGCCCCTTCAGTTGATTCGAAGGCACACTGTAAAGCCCGGCGAACAGGCGTATATTTTCGATCACCTTGAGATCGTTGTAGAGAGAAAATTTCTGAGACATGTAGCCAATGTTCTGGCGCACGGATTCCGGCTCACGTCCGACGTCGTACCCTGCAACCTGCGCGCGTCCGGATGTAGGTGTCAGCAGACCGCAGAGCATGCGGATGGTTGTGGACTTGCCTGCGCCGTTCGGTCCGAGAAAACCAAACACTTCGCCCTTGTGGATCTCGAGATTGATGCGGTCGACCGCAACAAAATCACCAAACTGCTTCAGCAGGTTCTCAATTACGACGGAGCTGTTGTCGTCAGGCATCGGCTGTCGCTCCACTACTGACCGCATCAACGAAGAGATCCTCAATCGTCGGCGTGACCTGTTGAATCGTGTCGAATGGAACGTGTGCGCTGTTCAGCCGGACTTCGAATTCGGGGATACGGCGTTCTGCATCGTCAACCACCACATGTATGCCGTCGCCGGTCAATACCAGGCTGGAGATTCCGGCTGCGTCTTTGAGTTCACCACGCAATCTGCGAGGTTCAGATGAGGTGATCGACAACACGCCCTTGCCCAGCTTGGCCTTCAGATTTGCTGGCGTGTCGCAGAAGAGCAACTTACCCTGATGCAGTAATGCGACGCGATGGCAGCGTTCAGCCTCGTCGAGATATGCGGTGGAGGTGAGTATCGCCACGCCCTCCGAAGCCAGTTCGTAAAGAATGCGCCAGAAGTCACGCCGCGAAACCGGATCGACACCTGTCGTCGGCTCATCCAGCAAGATCACCTTGGGGCGGTGAATCAGCGCGCAGACCAATCCGAGTTTTTGCTTCATGCCGCCGGAAAGTTTCCCTGCGATACGCTTGCGAAACTCTTTCATGCCGGCTGCCTGTAACAGTTGTGTGCAGCGCTCTTCGCGCTCAGCTTTTCTTACTCCGAACAGGTCACTGTAGAAGCGAATATTTTCATCGACCGTGAGGTCTTCATAAAGCCCGAAGCGTTGTGGCATATAGCTGAGGTTGTGCTTGGCGTCTTCGGGATTGTGGATGACATCGAAGCCACCAACCTCAGCTTTCCCTTCATCGGCCGGCATGATGCCCGCGAGCATACGGAGCGTGGTTGTCTTCCCGGCCCCATCAGGACCTACCAGGCCAAAGATTTCTCCGGAACTCACCTCGAAGCTCAGGTGATCGACCGCAAGTACGCCCGGAAAGCTCTTCGTAAGCCCCTCGACCATAATTGCGAATTGAAGTTGCTCCGTCACTATTTATTACTCTGCGGCGCAACATCCTGCTTGCCCGCTGCGGCCAGGTCGATGTGAGCGTCAGCCGGCATGCCGGGTTTAAGTTCGTGATTGGGATTGTCGATGTCGATCTTGATGCGATAAACAAGAGTGACGCGCTCTTTGTAGGTTTGAACGCTCTTGGGTGTGAATTCGGCGCTCGATGAGATGAATGAGATACGTCCGTGGTACTGCTTGCCCGGATAGGTATCGGTGGTGATGGTTGCTTCCTGGCCCCAGTGGATGCGGCCCAGATCGGTTTCCGCGATATACGCGCGCAGCCAGATATGATCGAGGTCGGCGAGTGTGACCACCGGAGTTCCGGGAGCGACCACTTCTCCGAGTTCAGCCTGCCTCACGGTAATCACACCGTTGGAAGGGGCGCGGAGTGTTGTGTAGCCTAAGTTGACTTGCGACAGACCCCGATTCGCATGGGCTTCTTTCAGGTTGGCGCGGGCGATCACAATGTCTTCTTTGCGGCTGCCTTCAACCGCCTCGTTATAACGCTGCTCGGCTCCTCGGAATGTTGCTTGCGCGCGTTGCAACGCGGTATCAGCAAGGTCGCGGTCCTGGGCTGAGACTTCATCTTTGCTGAAGAGACGCTGGGCGCGATCATCGTCGAGCTTCTTCTGCCGCAAATCGGCCTCTGCATCGAGCAAGCTTTGCTGCGATGCCTTCACTTCCTGCACGCGAGTTCCAGCAAGCCGCAGCGCAAGGTTCGATTCGCTCACGTGGACCGCGGCTTCGTCGATCCGAACCTTCTGCTTGTAATCGGCGTCATCCAGGCGCGCAAGCAACGCGCCTTGCTCAACCGACTGGCCCTCCTCGATCGGCAGATCGACGATGCGTCCCTGAACCTTGAAGCCCACCAGGCTCTCGTGTGCTTCTATATTGCCGGAGAGCGTGATCCGATTCTCGGGTTCCTTCTTCTTCGCAAAGCGCGGATAAAAGTAAACGCCTGCCGCGATCGCCGCAGCCAGCAGGATCAGAACAGGTAGTCGTCGTTTCATAATTCAAGCCTCACGTTTACGGATTCCCCAGATACTGTCCAATGTTATTTTCCGTGTCCCCCACGGCTCGCGCGAGCGCGAACTTTGCGTCAGCATGACTGGAAACGGCAAGAATGTAGTTCTCCTCTGCGCGGGCGAGTTCGTCCTGTGCAGTGACCACCTCAACGTTATTGGTTGTGCCCGACTGGAAGCGATCCTGCGCAAGTTCGAGTTCGCGCCGCGCGAGCTCCTGCCCTTCTTTAGCGACAGTGACCTGCTCAGCCGCGGATTCAAGATTCAGCAGCGCCTCGCGAATGTCCTCCTCGATGCCGCGGCGCAAATCTGCGATTTGATGGTCAATGCGGTGAACCCGGCTGGCAAGTTCCTGCGCCTCGCCATTGCGATCGCGGTCAAAGACCGTGAAATCAATCTGGCCTTGAATCAAGCCAATGCCCTGCACGCCCCCAATGCTGCGGCCAAGTTCGCCATAGTTTCCGTTGACGCTCAGCTTCGGATAGTAGCGGGCACGGCTGGCGCGTTGCTGCTCGACCAATCCCTCGCGCTGCCTGGCAAGCGACAAATAGTCCGGGCGGGCGAGGAGTGCAGCAGGTACCAGGTTTTCAGCCCGAGGCTGAATCACGGCCTGATACCGAAGTGGCTCGGCGAGTTCCAAAGGCGTGCCTGGACTCATGCCCAGGTTGCGTGCGAGTGCGAGCAGCGCTTGTTTGTACTGGTTCTGCGCAACCAGCAGAGCCTGCTTGTCATTCGCAAGCTGCACCTGTGAGCGCAGCACGTCCACGCCTGTCGCGGTCCCAGCATCATGTCTGTCTTTTGCAAGCTTGAATAGAACATCCGAGTCAGTCACTCGAGATTGCGCGGCATCCGCACGCGCCGCGGCGGATTGAGCATTGAGATATAAGCTTGCAACCGAGCGGATGATGAGATCCCGCGCATCCTGGTAATCCATTTTGCTGGCATCAAGGGCGTGTTCACTGGCCTTCCACCCGCGATAACTCTGAAGATCAACGATGTTCTGATTCGCGTAGAGGCGAAAATCGTAATTGGAAAATGGTCCAATCACCGCGGGGGCGCCAGGAAGCATGATTCCAAAAGCGATGAGCGAGCGGTTCTGGTAGTTGGCATAGCTTTGCACCTTTGCCTGCGGAAGCAGTGCAGCCGATAGGCGGCGCACACGAGTGCCCTCGGCTTCCTCAACCCGGGTGTCGGCCACAAGCACGCTGAGGTTGGCTTGCAGCGCCTTCTGAATAGCTTCCCGTAATGTGAGGCGGTAAGGCGTTAGTTCCTGAGCTGTGCTGAACGCACTGCACATCAGGCCTGCCAGCAACATGATCACAACAGCGCGAAAATTGCATTTCATTGTTCTTACTCTTAGCTGGAGATGGCGATTGCTCTCCAAAAGTATTGAAAGCTCTCTTCGATCCAGGTCTCAAGCGCAGGCTTGCCCTGCAGCGACCAAAGCAGGAGCGTTCCCATCACCGCCTGTTGGAATTGAATCGCAACCTTTTCTTTTTTCAGGCGCAGGGCAATCTCCTTCCGCTTTTGTCCTGCGGATACGATCTGGCAGATCATCTTGCGGCCTTCGGACAACTTGTGGTCGATAAGTTGACGAACGCCCTCACTTGCCAAAAAGGAGGAGACCACGGCGCGGGCAAGGTCGGGGCTGCGCCCTGGTTCTTCGGCGACGCGCAGGAACAGGCCATGCAACACCGAGCAGATCGTCTGTTTGCCGGAGTCGGCCAGCGCCACGGCTTCTCTTACCTTGCCAAGCTGAATTTCAGCCATCACGCTCATCACATGATCTTTGCTCTCGAAATAGTTGAAGAAGGTTCCTTTTCCCACGTCTGCGGCTTCGGTGATGTCTTCCACCGTGACATTGGAAGAGCCGCGCTCGGCAAACAGCTGAAGCGCACAGCGGAACAAACGCAGGCGCGTTTCGGCGGCGCGGCGTTGGCGCCTTCCCATACCTTGCAAGTGAGGAAGGTCCTCGGAGGCGAGCGCTTCGACGAAAGTGCCGGAAAGAGGATGATGACTGCTATTCATAGTCGGTCATTACTCATATACGACTAACGGTCAGAATTCTTGCGCGGAAGTGACGCCTTGTCAAGGGCAATCGTTCTGGAATTCTCCGCAATCTATGTCTTGCGGGAGTGGGGAACACCGGCACACAGATGAAGATGATTTTCTTCAGCCATTTTCAGACTGGCAGGCGTGGGACTACCAATCGTTTTCATGCAAAGTTGGCAAGTCGAGACAGTGATTCCGTTGGACAGGGTTCTGTGAGCAAAACCGTGCGTTGGCGAGTTGGGACTCATGGCGCTCTTGTCCGTCATTGAACTTCGTCAGTTCCTGATTTCGGCTATTCAGTCAATTCTAGGAATCAGGTCCGCAATACACAAGTGCTACGTCACGGTTCACGTACCAACGCATCCATAAGCTGCCTGATAACCTCCGTTGCTTTGTTGAAGTCAACCCCGCTGCCGTGAATTGTGGGGCTCTCCCGGCGCATGTCGCGGACGAAAAATTCAGACTGTGTCTTCGCCCACACGAACCGAGTGGATCGGCGGCGAGAATGGTAACCTTAAACTTCGTTCGCCACGGGCGCACACCATGAGGCTTGACTGGAATCACCCTGCACTCGCCGACGGACTTCGGTGCTATCGACGTCAGGAATTCTTCTTGGCGCACGAGCATTGGGAGGGCGTATGGCTGAAGTGCCAGGAGCCGGAAAAATCCTTTCTGCAGGCGTTAATTCAAATGGCGGCGGCATTCCATCATCTTCAGCGAAACAACTCGCGAGGTGCCGTGTCTTTGCTGAAGGCCGCTCTGCGGAAGTTAGAGCCCTACCCAGCGCTCTTTGAAAGCGTGGAAGTCGCGTCGCTCCGTGAGGAAGCTAAGGCATGGTTGGAGGTGCTGAAAGCCCCCAATTCGGCCATTCACCTTCCATTACCGCAGATTCGGCTAACCAGCCTAAGCATCGAAGCGTGACCGCGGGGTTGATCGCGTTCAGGATACTCACAGTGCAACTGTTCGGCACGTATCTAGCGCGATGAAGTATTCGGTTGTGTTGTTTTGTCCTATCGAAAGTATTTGGTGGAGGCGAGGGGAGTTGAAC